>JBGSNE010000038.1:0-81038 GCA_041739785.1 Pirellulaceae bacterium | reverse complement strand
AAGTTTGCCGGTGTTGTGCTAGTCAGCGACAACGAGAGCTGGGTTGGAACGGGCCGTCACGGATCGACCGGTGTGATGACAGCTTGGGAAACCTTCGTCGCCCATCAGCGCAAGCTGGCTGGTAGCGCGGCGGCTCCGAAGCTAGTTTGCATCGACCTACAGCCCTACCAAACGGTCCAGGCTTGTGAGCGAGCTGACATCATGAACATCGGTGGCTTCAGTGACTCCGTGTTCAACGTCATCAGCGCGTTCCTCGCTGACAACAAACAGCGCTTTGTCGCCGAAGTGGAAGCGATCGAACTGTAGATAGTGGGACAGGCAACCCGCCTGTCGAAACAAACCCAACACCCGCGTCTCGGCCCTCCGATTCGCGGGTGTTTTTTTTGACACCAATGCGTTCGCTCTCATGGACAAGTTTCCGTAGATTCGCTAATAGAACCGGTGTGACCAAGACTGTTGGTTTCGACGACTATAGTAGAATAGTTTTGGTGACCGGCCACCTAAATCTCCTTTGAGCCGGAACAACATGTTTGCCCTCCCCTTTTGAGGTGGATTTCGACGAGCCACCGAACTATGCGTGACCATCCCGATCGGATTCCAATGGAACAATGTCAGCATGGCTGGCTGTACAGAATCTACTGGGGGATCGTAACGCAAGCTTCAAGTCTTTAGCAAGTTATTGAATCGCCAATCCGTTCTCCCAGGTCAACCCTTGTCCAAAGGCGAAAACATAGAGTCGTGAGTCAACTGGGAAACGCCAAATATCAAAGAAAATGTAAGCTATGTCCTCGGCGGCTGAACGTTCGTCGCCATAAATGTAGAACTTTACGACCGGATCGAATCGCTCAATTTCGTTCCGGGACGTGACGTGCTGCGGTCGCTCGTGCAAGTAGAAGAATCCCGATCGGTCGCGAAACAATCGCTGGCTCACAGCTTGAAACAGCACCCACTTGGGAATATCGATCTGCAGTGTGAACTCTAACGCTGCAAACTGCACAAATCGTGGGCAGTCGCGATTTGAAGGCTTCCACGCGTCAGACGAGGAGCCGTCCATTGAACCTCCAAATTGATCGGCTGAGTCGCCACAAGCCGGACCTAGCGAATGATGTGGTGAATCGAGCGAACTCGATACGGAAGTGACCAACTCCACAGCAGGTGACCTAGTCGCTTCAAGTGCGGCTGGCTGCGAATTATTATCCTTATCGGATTCATCAAAGCGGATGTAGCAAGCGCCCTCAGCCTCGTTGTGCGCCCGGTCATGCATCTTCGCAAGCAGTTCCCGAAACTGCTCGATCCGTCGATTCTTGATCTCGACCGTATTGTGCATTTGCCTACCACTCCTCAATAATGCTCGATGCTGCGACGTCACCTTGCGACACTCGGCGTTGTCTTAAAAGGTGTCTGACACTTTGGAGGGCAAGCAAAATTTCTCCAACAAATCTTGTCCGGGGAGTGTCAGACACCTTTTAAGACAAAGACTCGTTCATTCTAGCCAACGCACGTGACACCTTTGGTCACTCAAGCAGTCGATATTTCCATTGGTTTTACATGGTTTATGGCGCCTGCTGTGAGCTCAAACGGTGCCATATAGTATGTGCCAGGAGCCACTGTTCTCCGGCTCAATCGAGATGCTTACCGCTTACTGCTTACTGCTGCCCTGCTAACGCAGTTGTGGGAAATACGAATCAATCGGATCACTTTGAAAGGTAGATGGACTTGAAACAATTTGCGGGATACGACCTCATTGGAGATATTCACGGCCACGCAGACGAGCTGCACGCCCTGTTGCGCAAGCTCGGCTATCACGGTAGCAGCAGCGACGGGTTCTCCCAGAGTGAGCGACAAGTCATCTTCTTGGGCGATTTCATCGATCGTGGGCCGAAAATTCTCGAAGTCCTGGAAACCGTGCGAGCCATGTTGTGTGCAGGTACTGCTTCAGCCGTCATGGGCAATCATGAATTCAATGCGCTGGCATTCCACACACCGTGTGACGCCACATCTAAAGGGACTCCACAAGCCAATGTTACGTTACGGCCTCGCTCAGTGAAAAATATCCGCCAACATGCGGCCACACTAGCGCAGTTAAAAGACTTTCAACTGGCTGACGCCCTTGCCTGGTTTCGCACGCTGCCCATGTGGCTTGAGATTTCGAATACGCAAGGATCCACCTGTCGCGCCGTTCACGCATGTTGGGATGATGAGCAAATTCAGAAGATTCAGATGGAGCAACAATCCTGCGATGGAGTGACGGATCAATTTCTCGGCCGGGCAAGTAGCAAACATTCCGACCTGTTCAAAGCAGTCGAAATAGTGCTTAAAGGCAAGGAGATCAATCTTCCTGCCGGGCACTCTTTCAAAGACAAGGAAGGCCACGAGCGGACTGCCATCCGTGCCCGGTGGTTCGAGCGTCCGGAGGCTGATAGGACTTACCAGTCCTACGCACTGCAATCCGATCCGATCGACTGCCCTATTGCGATTCCCACTGGAGCCCTCGACGGCATCACCACCTACGCGCCACAGCAGCCTCCTGTATTTGTCGGCCACTATTGGCTCAAGGCCAATCAACCTCAGCGGCTGGCTGCCAATGTCGCTTGCCTCGACTACAGCGTCGCCAAGCACGGTTTCTTGTGCGCCTAGCCCTTGCCATTCGGCGAGTTGCCCGACGACATAGGTAAGGCTAAACACCGTGCTGAGCACCGCAGACAAAAACCCGACGGCCTTTGTCGACGGTGAGATTTCAATAGTTTCGGATTCGAAGTCCGTGGTTGCCATGAATGCTTTCGTTACAACAGGTCAATACTCTCAGTGGATGCTCGTCCACTCAAGGATGGCCAATGAATGGCCGCTCATGCAGGAAGTCGTTGCAATCGAACTGGTCCACCACAAATGCGGCCACTTCGTCTCGCGTTACGCGCCTAAGCACCATACCTGGCAGCACGGTCTTATAAACTTCAAGCGGAGCGGGCACGCGACGCTCGCTGAATGGTGCTGGCCGAACGATTGTCCAATCCAATTCTGAGGCACAAATCAACTTCTCCTGCCGATCTTTATCTGCATAACGTTTGCGAGTGAATAGCGGAAAGATAATCCAATCGTAAATGAAGCCGCCGTGACCACGCGTTTCTCCTGCGCCAACGCCAGTGATGGCTATGAGGCGCTTGACACCCTCTTTGACCATGGCGTCGAGCAGTTTTCCCGTCACGTCAGAAAAGAGTGTGGTGGCGCCAAGGGAATCAACTCCCAACGCAAATACCACTACGTCACAGTTCTTGATGAACTTTCCCAGTTCAGATTGGTCCCTTGGATCAAACGCCGATACTTCGACGCGGTCTGCGATGTCGGCGAGCTTCGCTGCGTCCCGAGTCTGGCAGGCAACGGTCCGCTACTGGGTATTTACCATCGTGCGGCGTGAGATCGCAACTTGCTGTGAACGATTCCTGGCAAAACCAGGCTCTCCCGGCGGCGAGGTTTATCAGCAAATCCTGTCGGAAATTCAAGATGAAGCCAGCGTCGATGACTCGGTCGCAAATTTCCAGCACCAACTGGTGAGCAACATTCTGGCCAACATTCAGGCGGATTTCGATCCACGCGTATGGCAGGCGTTCGAACTGTTTGGCGTCCAAAAAATCGATAGAGCAACGGTTGCTCAGCAATTGGGAATGACACCCAATGCCGTGCGGCAAGCGGCCCACCGCGATCGCACACGTATTCGCAACGAACTGGAAGGGGTCTTGGTCGCCAACAAGGACGATACCGTCGATCACTAGCTGGAATCGAAAACGGGGTCAGTTACCAATAGTGCGAAGCACCCGAAGGGCCGTTCCGGCTATTGGTACCTGACCCCCTTTTCGCCGCACTAACTGGCGTAACGCGGCTGAGTTTGTATTAGGACAAGGCATTTTCCGCCTTGCCCGCCCAACCCCTAGACCGACCTAGAATCATGAACCAGCCCCAAGACCCCGCAAAACTCGCCAGCACCTCCCTGCCTCCCGCGTCAGACACGGTTCGGATGTCAGATAGCGTTACGGAAGAGGAGGTTGACGACCTGGTTCGTGAAGCTTTGGCTGTGAGTTCTCAGCTGCAGATATCCTCCGACTCGGCCAATAGCCTGCTGGCACGACTGGCCGATCTCAAGGTCATTCGGGCGCTGGCGGGCGAAAGCCAGAAACTGGAGAGCATCGGCCCCTTCGAATTCCTCGAAGAGATCGGACGCGGCGGTATGGGTGCTGTGTACAAAGCGCGGCACCGTCAACTGGGCAAGATCCAAGCTGTCAAGGTCATCCATACCGACGCCACGTTCAATTCCGAATTGCTGGCACGCTTCAAACGCGAATTCCGAGCTATCGGCTCGCTGTCGCATCCCAATATCATCGCCGCTCACCATGCCGATGTCGAAAATGGCTCGCCGTATTTGGTAATGGACTACATCGAGGGCGATTCGCCTTCGACTATCCGCTGCTCAACGTCGGAGATATATTTGCCCCAGCGCGTGGCTGTTACGTTCCTTTCCCAAGAAGTTCTTGGGGCCATATAACCTAACGCGTCAGAAACTCGATTCATGTCACTCTCTGTGTATTGAGCCAAATGTTCGCAGAATTACTCGCTGCCCTGCTGCAAAGTCAACCATTCTGCTGGGCATGAGTTTCCTGTGCCATGCCGGGCAAACGACAATCGCAACAGAAAATCGGGTCGCGGATCATGACGCAGATTCCGCCTATTTGTTCAGCTTGTCGAGGTACTTTTGAGGATCGGCAAGCAATTTATCTTTGCATCCATCGCAGCAGATCCAGACGCTTTGACCATCCACTTCGACCTTTTCCGGTGCCCCCATCGTGCCGAGCATTTCGCCGCTGACCGGACAGAAGTGCTGTTTTATGGCTGACTGGCGATCTTCTTCTGAGAAGTGCACTAGCGTCTCGGTCATTTTTTCCATATCCGACTTGCCTGCACTGTCGCTGCCATGGTCGTGATCGCCGTGGTCGTGGTCCATTTGATCGTGGTTCGACGACTCGAATTCGGAATTTGGCGGGGCCGAAGTAAAAGAGTCGGATTTCGTGGGATTGCATCCCGTAAAAACGAAAAACATGCCCGATCCCAGGACCAGGGATAGGAAAAGGGGTGTCTTCATTTTCATTGATCGCTCGCAGATTCAAGGTAAACGAACTGGTGACTTGGCTACGGAGCTTTTTGATGATCCAACGCGTCGATTCTTCACGAGATTTGTGAATTTCTCTGAAAAAATGGTCTGATTTATCTACGTTCCTGCGAATTCGTAGCGAATTTGTGAAGAAGCAGCTTCCTGGTGCATCAAAAACTATGCTTACTAAAAGTTGCCTTTGTGGGGTTGCGAGCAAACGACATAATGTACGTTTCTCGTGCGAATATTGACTCCTAGATGGATGTGTTGTCATGAAATGCTCTGATGTTCAAGACCGGCTCTCAGCCTATTACGATGGCGAACTGTCAGGCACGGCGCGAGATTCCGTCGCGCAGCATCTGTCAGCGTGTGAGCAGTGTGCGGCCGAATATACCGGATTTGAATCGCTGTCCCGTATCGTGAAAGAGTCACCTTGGCCGACGGTGCCGCCAGAGATTTGGACTGGCATCGAGGCGAGGTTCTCCGACAACGCATCGATTGAGTCCACGGTGAGTCAGGCCAAGCCGGCTATCCCAACATGGTCAGGAGTGTCCATTCGCCAATTGGCACTGGCTGCGTCGGTTCTGCTACTGCTTGGCTCTGGTCTCTGGTTGACACGTTTCTCGGGGCACTCGCACGTAGACCACGAGCACAGCGCCGAATTTGTGGCGACGATGGATCAGTACTTGCGGACGCTGGATGACGATCCCGAAAGGGCGGAACAGTTTCTATTGGACAAATACAACGGTGAAACTGTCGATCCCGAGGGAGCTGTACGACTTGTCGGCTACCGTCCTGCGGTTGCCCAGGGGCTGCCAGAGGGTTATTCGCTTGCATCGACGAGCGTCTTGAAAATGCCTTGCTGCACCTGTGTCAAAGCAGTCTGCACACGGCAAGATGGTTCAACTCTCGTTTTGTTTGAACATGACGACGAGAAAACGAAGTGGTTTGGCCAGCGTCCGACAAATATGACAATGTGCGGAGACACCGAATGTTGCTTGGTGGACCTTGATTCGAGCATCGCTGCAACTTGGAAGCGAGGCTCTCGTTCCATGACCGCTGTTGGCGTTCGTGACGAGGCGGAAGTAAGCAAGCTCGCTACTTGGTTAAATAACAAAACGAAAGAGGGTTAAGAAAAAGCCAAACGACACATCGACCGACAATAGCCAGCGCCGTGCAAACAACCAGAAAAGCAAGAGCATGAACCGACTCAACGCCTTTTATCAGCAACATCGCGGCAAGCTCTGGATCGCGCAGGCGGTTGGGCTATTGCTTGTTGGTCTGCTTGTCGGTTTGTCACTACGTGGCGAACCGACACCAGCCAACGCAAATGGGGAAGATGGTCGCGCTGCGCACAACGCACCCGAGAAGGCGGCTGAAATTTGGACCTGTTCGATGCATCCACAGATTCGACGCGATGGTCCGGGCAAGTGTCCGATATGCGGTATGGATTTGGTAGCGGTTAAGAAATCCGCTAGCGGCGTTCGAACTATTTCGATCAGCCCCAACGTGATGAAGCTCATGAACGTGCAAACCGTTCCTGTGACGCACCGCTATGTTACAGCCAATGTGCGAATGGTTGGCAAAGTCGATTTTGACGAAACTCGCTTGGCGCACATCACCGCTTGGGTCTCGGGGCGGTTGGATCGTCTGTTCGTCGACTTCACGGGTGTGGAAGTCAACCAAGGCGACCACATGGTTTCCATCTACAGCGAGGAACTATATACCGCGCAGGAAGAATTGATTTCTGTAACACAATCTACCGCGCAGCGGCCGTCGTCGCGGTTCATTGAGCCCATTGATTTGGCAGGATCCGCTCGTGAAAAATTGCGACTGTTGGGCATTACTGAAAGGCAGATTCAGGAAATTGAGCAACGCGGCAAACCCAATGATCACATCACGATTTACGCTCCGGTCGGCGGGATTGTCATCCAGAAGCTGAGACAGGAAGGTGATCGAGTTCGCACCGGCGATCGTATCTACACCGTGGCTGACCTAACACAGTTATGGGTTCAGATGGATGCCTACGAATCTGACCTGGCTTGGCTGCGCTACGGACAAGACGTCGAATTTTCGACCGAAGCCTATCCCGGCGAAGTCTTCCACGGGCGAATCGCATTCATTGATCCAATACTGAATGAGGCCACGCGGACGGTCAAAGTACGCGTCAACGTCGCTAACGCAGACGGACGCTTGAAACCGGAAATGTTCGTGCGTGCTATCGTTCGCTCCCAGATCGCTGCGGGCGGTCGGGTTCTCGACGCGTCGCTGGCTGGAAAGTGGATTAGCCCAATGCACCCGGAGATCGTCAAAGACGAACCAGGGAATTGTGACATCTGCGGGATGCCGCTGGTTCGAGCCGAGACGCTGGGTTATGTAACGGCGGAACCAAGCGACACGGCTAAGCCACTGGTGATCCCGATATCGGCAGCGTTGCTGACAGGAACGCGGGCCATTGTCTATGTACAGATTCCTAATGCAGAAGAACCAACCTACGAAGGACGCGAAATCGTGCTGGGCCCGCGTGCCGGTGACTATTACCTCGTTAAAGCAGGATTGAAAGAAGGCGAATTGGTTGTCACCAATGGCAACTTCAAGCTAGATAGCGCGCTACAAATTTCAGCCAAACCTTCCATGATGACTCCCGAAGGTGGCGGCGGTGGCGGTGGTCACAATCATGGTGGCGAATCGAAACCGACCGCTGACGGTGAGCCCATGAAGATGGCCGAAAACGCGGGCATGTCAATTCCGCCAGAGTTGGAGAAGCAGTTACACCAAGTGCTCGGATCTGTGAGTTCCATCGGCGACGCCCTTGAAGAGGCGGAACTGGATGCGATTCGCAATGCATACTTACAGCTAGGCACCGCTGTGTCACTACTGAAGACCGAACAGCTATCGGGCGATATGCGGGGACAGCTCGAAGAGTTCGCTATGCTGCTGAGAAATGATGCTGTCGAAGGCAAGGGAATTAACACTCTGCAAAACGCGGATAGAATTTCCTTAGTTACGAAGCGCCACACCGAACGACTTCAACAGATGTTCGGTCTGTCTCACGGCAGGCATCAGCCGGCCGAACAGAGCCTGGATGTTCCGGCTGAGTTTCGTGATCAGCTAGGCCAACTTGTTCGCCCCTACCTGACAATCGCGGACGCGCTTGCAGCGGACGACCCCAATTCAGCTTCAGCCGCTGTGCCACTTCTCCAACAATCCGTGAGTTCCATCAACGCACAGTCCCTGAGCGGAAAAACGATGGAACGCTGGAACGTCGAAATAAAAAGCCTATCTGCCATTGTTGCGCGTCTGTCGAAGGCAACCGATATTGACGCCCTTCGGTCTGCTTTTGCTCTCATGTCAGATGAACTTCTGACTCTACAACGCACTTTCGGTTTACCGAACAGTGATCAACTATTCGAGCTGCATTGTCCGATGGCTTTTGATGGCCGTGGCGCTAGTTGGATTCAGATCGATGACGCAGTTCGCAATCCATACTATGGACCGTCGATGCTGAAGTGTGCCGACCGAGTTGAGAAGCTAGGTGGGAGTGAAGGAGCTGGGAGTGGAGGAGTTGAACATCAGCACTGACATATTTTCGCCCCCTTCACTTCTTCACTCCTTCACTCCCAACTAATAAATGTCAGCCAACGAAAAAATCGCCGACGACATCCTTGCGTCTCGCAAAACGCTCCTCGGCGGAATCATCTGGTTCTGTCTTCACAGTAAGCTAGTCATGCTGCTACTGGTCTTGGCCATCATGGGCTGGGGCGTGATGGTAGCCCCTTTCGATTGGCAAGTCGGCAGTCTGCCACGCAATCCCGTTCCCGTCGATGCCATTCCTGATATCGGTGAGAACCAGCAAATCGTCTTCACCGAGTGGATGGGGCGGAGCCCGCAGGATGTCGAGGATCAGATCGGCTATCCGATGACAGTTGCGTTGTTGGGTATCCCGGAAGTCAAAACGATTCGCAGCTACTCGATGTTCGGCTTCTCGACCATCTATGTGATCTTCAACGAGAGCGCCGAATTCTACTGGTCGCGTTCGCGTGTGCTGGAGAAACTCAACAGCCTGCCTGTTGGAACGCTGCCCGAAGGCGTGCAACCGACACTCGGGCCGGATTCCACCGCACTCGGTCAAATTCTATGGTACACCTTGGAAGGGCATGACCCCGACGGCAATCCAACCGGCGGCTGGGATTTGCAAGAGTTGCGGACGATTCAGGATTGGTATGTCCGCTACGCAATCGCGTCTGCAGAAGGCGTTAGCGAAGTTGCGTCCATCGGCGGATTCGTTCAGGAATACCAAATCGACGTTGACCCGGATGCCATGCGGGCTGCCAAGGTCTCCTTGGCTGATGTGTTTCAGTCGGTCCGCATGTCGAACGTCGATGTCGGTGCGAGAACGATCGAAATCAATAAGGCCGAATACGTTATTCGCGGCTTGGGCTTTATTGAACAGGTGGAAGATATTCAAAAGACTGTTGTCAAAGTCACCGACAATGTTCCCATCACCATCAAGGATGTCGCCAACGTCACGCTTGGCCCCGCGCTACGCCGCGGCGCCTTGGACAAAGCGGGAGCAGAAGCAGTGGGTGGCGTTACGGTCGTTCGCTACGGCTTCAATCCACTCGCAGCGATTAAGAATGTCAAAAAGAAGATCGAAGAAGTTTCGCCGGGCCTGCCAACCAAAGTGGTCATCGATTGGAGCCGAACGACGCCGGTTCAAGTTGGCGATTGGATTGAGAGTCTAGGGTTGAGTGTTAATAGGAACGAGGACGTCCTGACGTCCCTTTCTCATGCCTCAACCCTCAACACCCAACTTGTCTCCCAACTACGCTCGATGTCACGAGAGCAGTGGCCAAGCTGGATTACAACCAGCCAAGTTCGTGTCGTTCCCTTCTACGACCGAACCGGAGTTATCTACGAAACGCTTGGCACGCTCAATACGGCACTTAGCGAAGAGATTCTGGTGACGATCATCGTCATCTTGGTGATGGTGTTGCATCTGCGGAGCTCGATCCTGATCTCTGCCTTATTGCCGCTAGCCGTGTTGATGTGCTTCATCGCCATGAAGACTTTTGGCGTAGATGCAAATATCGTCGCCTTGTCAGGTATTGCCATAGCGATCGGCACGATGGTCGATATGGGTATCATTCTGTGCGAAAATATCTTGAAGCATTTGGATGAAGCCGATCCGAACGAAGATCGAGGGCATGTTATCTTTCGCGCCGCTAACGAAGTTGCAAGTGCTGTATTGACCGCAGTGTCCACAACTGTTGTTAGTTTTCTGCCAGTCTTCACGATGGTCGCAGCGGAAGGCAAGCTCTTCCGCCCCCTCGCATTTACGAAGACTTTTGCGTTGGCCGCCTCCGTGATTGTCGCCCTAACCATCATTCCTCCGGCAGCTCATATTCTTATGGGCAGTCGGATGAAATCTGGCGCACTTCGCCGCTATTCAATGTTCGCTCTTGTTGGCGCTGGCGTCCTGGCGATGTACTTTGTGACTTGGTGGGTCGGTGCGATCGTGGCTGCTCTTGGCGTCTACAAATTTCTGGAAGAACGCATTCCAGCCAACTATCACAAGTTTGCTCCCTACGCTGCCAGTGCGGTTGCGGTCTTGGTAGTAGGCGTTTTACTTACCGATCACTGGCTACCGCTCGGTCCTGAAAAGGGCCTGATTCGCAATTTGTTGTTCGTGGGACTTTTGATCGGCGGGCTACTCGGCTTCTTCACCGTATTTCAGCGCTACCTTTATGAGCCGCTCCTGCGTTGGTGTCTGGCCCATAAGCTGCTCTTCCTGTCGCTACCCGCGATGATTCTACTGCTGGGTGGCTGTTCGTGGCTTGGCTTTGATCGGATCTTCTCGTTCATACCTAAAACTATCTCACGTGTGGGCATTTCAGAATCGACTATACGCGAATCTCGCCCTTGGGTGGCTGCCACCACAGCGTTTCCTGGCATCGGCAAGGAGTTCATGCCGCCGCTTGACGAGGGTTCATTTCTGTACATGCCCACCACGATGCCACACGCTTCGATTGGTGAGGCGTTGGATGTGCTGCAGTTGCAAAACAGGCTACTAGTTTCAATTCCTGAAGTGGAATCGGTGGTTGGCAAAATCGGTCGCGCCGATAGTCCGCTCGATCCTGCGCCAATCTCCATGATCGAAACCTTCATCAGCTACAAATCAGAATACAAGACGGACCAAAACGGAAACCGATTGGACTTTCGCTACGACGAAGAATCTGGCACATACGCACGCGACGACCAGGGCAATTTGATCGAGGACTCCAACGGACGACCGTTCCGCCAGTGGCGCGAGGAAATCAAGTCGCCCAACGACATCTGGGAAGAGATCACCAAAGCCGCCGACATTCCCGGCACCACGTCTGCTCCCAAACTGCAACCCATTGCGGCTCGAATCGTGATGCTGCAAAGTGGCATGCGTGCGCCGATGGGAATGAAGATCAAAGGCCCCGATCTAATTACCATCGAACGAGTTGCTCTGCAGATTGAAGGTCTACTCAAGCAGGTCCCGAGTGTTAAGGCATCTGCCGTCATCGCTGACCGGATCGTCGGCAAGCCCTACTTGGAGATTGACATCGACCGCGATGCCATCAAGCGCTACGGACTGCACATTCGCAGCGTGCAAGATGTCATTGAAGTCGCAATTGGAGGTCGTCGCATCACCACCACAGTTGAAGGCCGCGAGCGGTATCCGGTACGCGTTCGGTATGCTCGCGAACTCAGAGACGACGCCGAGTCCTTGGAACGGATCCTAGTGCCGACACCGATGGGCCAGCAGATCCCTTTGGGGCAGCTTGCCGACATTCGTTACCTCCGTGGCCCGCAGGTCATCAAGAGCGAGGACACCTTCCTACTCGGATACGTTCTGTTCGACATGAAGGCCGGCAATGCCGAGGTCGATGTCGTTGAAGATGCACAGGCGTTCTTGCAGGAGAAGATCGCCAGCGGCGAGTTGGTTCTACCCGCCGGCGTCAGTTATACGTTCGCAGGCAACTATGAAAACCAACTGAGATCGCAGAAGACCTTGATGGTAGTCCTGCCGCTGGCCCTTGGAATCATCTTTCTGATTCTGTACTTCCAATTCAAATCTGTCATCACAACATCGCTGGTATTTAGCGGTATCGTAATTGCATGGGCTGGTGGCTTCATCATGCTATGGCTCTATGGGACCGATTGGTTCCTGGATTTCGAAGTATTCGGAACCAACATGCGAACGCTGTTTCAAGTGCACACAATCAATCTCAGTGTAGCCGTTTGGGTTGGCTTCCTGGCTTTGTTTGGAATCGCCAGTGACGACGGAGTCGTGATCGCATCCTACCTAGATGAGAGTTTCCGCAAGGATCGAATCGCCAATGCCAAGCACGCACGAGAAGCGACGGTGACTGCAGGCATGCGTCGAGTTCGCCCTTGCCTGATGACAACAGCCACCACGCTTCTGGCTTTGATACCTGTCTTGACTTCCACTGGACGCGGAAGCGACATCATGGTCCCCATGGCAATTCCGAGTTTTGGCGGGATGACGATCGAGATTTTGACCATGCTTGTCGTTCCCGTTCTCTACTGCTCCGTGATGGAATGGAAGCTCAAGCTCGGCATCGCCGACCCACGATTCGCCGAAGACGCGTAATTACCAAGACGGAAGTGCTCACAGTCAATTCACTAGGTGCAAGAATGAGATTCAATTCGGTCGTTTTACTAAGTATTCTGTTATCCTCAATCGCAACGACCTTAACAGCGGCTGATCCTGTATGCGTTGTGACATCTGAAAGCCTACCCGGTGCTCAGCAGCCGCAAGTTGCTGTGGATTCAACCGGTCATATCTTCGTCGCGTTCGGAGCGAACGAGGATATCTATGTTTGTATATCCGTCGATCGCGGAAAGACGTACGCCAGTCCCATTAAAGTCGGGCATGTCACGAAACTTGCGCTGGGGATGCGGCGCGGGCCGAGAATCGTTGCCAGTGAAAAGGCAGTCGTCGTGACTGCAATTAGCCACGAAAGTGGAAACCTGGCTGCTTGGCGATCAGAGGATGGTGGCGATAACTGGAGCGGCCCCGTTGATGTTAGTGACCTACCCAAGGTTGCTCGAGAGGGGTTGCATGGAATGGCCATCGGACCGGATGGTTTGATTTTCTGTACATGGCTGGACCTGCGTAACGACCGAACGCAGATATACGGTGCTCGTTCGCAAGACGGAGGCAAGACTTGGTCTAAGAACCTTCGCGTTTATGAGTCTCCCTCTGGCACTGTTTGCGAATGTTGTCATCCATCCGTTGCAATCAGCGATGACGGCACGATTTACGTGATGTGGCGAAATGCGTTGGATGGCGATCGCGACATGTATCTGGCGAAGTCTGAAGATTTGGGCCAAACATTTGGATTGGCCGACAAGCTTGGTGTTGGAAGTTGGAAGCTGAATGCCTGCCCGATGGACGGAGGCGATCTAGCTATTGCCGCAGATGGTTCGCCAATTACCGTTTGGCGTCGAAATCAACAAATATTCACGTCGGTAGCGGGTGGCCTTGAGCCTGAGCGCTTGCTCGGTCCAGGCGAACAGCCGTCTGCAGCAGCGACCTCCGATGGTTACTATCTGGTCTGGATCAATCGCCGTGGAGGAGACCTCCTGCTCTCAACTCCAAAGACAATCGACACAACACAACTGTCCGAGAAAGCTTTCGATCCCATGATCGCTGCATCGCGTTCAGGTAATGGTCCGGTTGTAGTTGCGTGGGAGTCAGGCAAAAAGCCAGAAACAATGATCATGGCCTCGGTTGCCAACTAATGACCTTTGAGGAGGTCAGACACTCACGCGTGCTTGCTATCGTTGGCGAGTTCCTCCAGGTGCGAGGTTCCAACGACGGTTTTGGGGACTTTGCCATTGTCGAGATCTGGGACGGGTGTCGATCCCTTGGAATGATGCGATTAGAGTTAGGGGCGACACAAGCATTCGGACAGCATGAAGCTCTGCTGATTGCTATTTGTAGGCAAGTAATCTCAGTGCATTGAAGACGACGACTAGCGTGCTGCCTTCGTGGAGGGCGACAGCGTAGCCGATGTTTAGACCGAGAATCGTGGCGGGGACAAGGAATGCAACCATCCCGAGACTCATCCAAAGGTTCTGACGAATGATGCGGCGAGTGGCGCGACTGATTCCAATGGACAGTGGTAAGTGGTCAAGGTTATCAGCCATGAGGGCCACATCGGCGGTCTCTAGTGCGACATCACTGCCAGCGGCACCCATGGCTATGCCAACGGTGGCCGAGGCCATGGCTGGGGCATCGTTGACTCCGTCGCCGACCATGGCGACGCCCCCTTCATTTTGCAACTTCTTAATCTCAGCGACTTTGTCCTCTGGCATCAAGTCGCCGCGAGCTTCGTCGAGACCAACCGCTTTGGCGACTGCATCCGCGACTTGTTGGTTGTCACCGGAAATCATGATCATTCGCTTGATGCCGAGCTCGCGCAAGCGTGCAATGGTTCGCTTGGACGCTTCGCGAGGCGTATCCATCAATCCGATGACTCCCAGATAGCGATCTGCGCGGCGGACAATCATGGTGGTGCGGCCGTTCTGCTCGAGCGAATCGACAATGGCACGAATCTCATCAGGCATTTCGCGGCCACCCACCTCGGCAAACAAGTCATCCTTTCCAACGTGGACGATGTCGCCTTCAACGGTCGCCTGTATCCCGCGGCCCGTGATGCTTTGTAGATTGGTTGCTTCAGGAATCTCTCGCTCTCGCAATCTTTCCCTCCCGTCGCGAACAACGGCTTTGGCCAGCGGGTGCTTGCTGAGATTCTCGACAGCGACTGCTATGCGGAGCAATTCGGATTCATCGACGTTCTCCGCCGTGCGCACGTCCGTCACCTTGGGTTCGCCCTCAGTGAGGGTTCCCGTTTTGTCAAAGGCGATGGAGTCAAGGGCGCCAAGACTTTCGAGTGGTCCGCCACCCTTAACCAAGATGCCTCCGCGAGCTGCACGTGCTACTCCACTGAGCACGGCGCTCGGTGTGGCGATCGCGAGTGCACACGGACTGGCCGCAACCAACACTGCCATCGCTCGATAAAACGAAGCGCTGAAACTTTCGTCTATGACCAGTGGAGCAAACAGCAACAACAAGACGCTGATAATGACGGTGGGAACAAAGTATCGCTCAAACCGTTTGGTGAACTGTTGTGTAGGTGAAACTCGCGTCTCCGCTTCGCTAACCATCGTAACGACTCGAGACAACGTTGATTGTGAGGCGAGCTTGCTGACTCTAATTTCAAGCGAGCCCGATTGATTGATAGTACCCGCGAACACTCTGTGCTCCGGAGGCAAGTTGTCTGGATCCTTTGCCGCCGTCGTTGCGTCCGATACCGCTTGTTTGTCAACCGGCACACTCTCGCCCGTGATTGGAGCTTGGTCGACGCTCGACTCGCCCGATACCACAAATCCGTCTGCGGCAATGCGCTCATCGGGTTTGACGATCACGACGTCACCTATGACCAACTCGTCGACAGAGACTTCGGTTTCACTTCCGTCGCGCCGAACACGTGCGACTCGTGGGGCCAGCTCGGAGAGAGCTTCGATGGCCTGCTTAGCTCTGCCCATCGCGTAGCCTTCGAGCGCGTGACCGATGCTGAACAGGAACAACAGCAACGCACCTTCGGCCCACGCACCCAACGAAGCCGCACCGGCGGCGGCCACGAGCATCAGGAAGTCGATCTCGAATTTCCCTGACCGAAGTTTCTCAATTGCTTCCGTTACCGTGTAAAAACCGCCAAAAAAATACGCAGCAATGAAGCAGCCCAGCGGAATCCAAGTTGACAATTCGATAAATTGGCCGAGCAGCCAGCCGACAAGCAAGAACACGCCACTCAGGATGGCGAAAATCAATTCCGACTTTGGACCAAAAATCCCGCCATGGGCATGGTCGTGGCCTGCATGCGAGGGTCCCTCATGGTCACCGCTTGGTTTCTCAGCCTCATGATCATGCTCCTGAGGCTTGCGGGACCAAGCCGCTAGTACCCGCGCGATCTTATCTTCGTCTGTAATCTCGCGATCAAACTCGACGCGCACTGTACCATCGGATGCGACGACAGCTTCCAGCACGCCCTCCAGACGCACTAGTCGCGATTGAATGGCTGAGGCTCTGCCTTCGTGCATCGACTCGACTCGCCGTATGACGTGCCCGTAGTGACGCTCCAGTTCTGCTCCAGCGCGCTGCGCAAATTCGCGTACCTCAGACAACGAGACTTTGCTTGCGTCATAATGAATGCACAGACGATCAGGCCCCTGCTGCGGCTCATTGGAAACATGAGCGTCATCGATCCCCACCTTACTGCGAAGCAATTCGGTCAAACGTCCCACACACGCATCTTGCGCATTAGGGACGTTGGGAATCAGTAACGTCAGGTCAAGCTTGACTTTCTTCACGTTAATCATCTGACTATCTTAGTGTGCGTGGCCGCTGTGATCGTGGTCATGCTTGATCTCGCCGCGATAAGGAGTTCCACCAATTGTCACGCTAAGTTTTGGCGATGCGGATTCTTCATCAAGATGTCCAGCCAATTCCGCATCAGCTAGAGTGAATCGAGATGACTTTCCGCTTGGATCGCTTTGCTCAGGACTTGCAAGTAGCTTGAACTGCTCGGGCTTTCCATCGTGCAAAATGTTAATAGTAATGTCACTGGAATCAACAGGCACCGCTTTCTTGGCAGTGCTATCTAACACATAGACAGTGACCGATGCAGCGTCGTGAGTGACTTCGACATGATACTCTTCGTTACCGAGTTCTACGAGCGTTCCATGATGCGGTCCTTCCGACGGGTGAGCATGAACGTCTACTGTGGCCGGTGGCGCACCATCTACCGCTACAGATGAATTGCCTGCGGTCGAAGGTGCATTGCCGCCGCAACCAGGACTAGTTAGAAAGAACCCGCCGCAAAGAACGAGGGCTAGAGAATGAACACGCATAATTGTCTCCAAAGTGAAAGTGAGAAACTCAAACAGTTACCATTGACTAGTGTTCATGCCTTGCTTCGAATCCGTTTTGTTTCAGCCAGTTTGTCCACTGGCCTGCGGCAGCGTGATCGGCTAGGTAAATGTCTCGCCAAGTAGGGGCGCGGAATCGAATGTCCGAGTGGCCCTGGTGCTTTTCGACTACCACGTCGCAGCCAATTCTCTTGAGCTGGTCGACTAACTGTGCTTGCTCAGGCGAGCCATTACCGTGGATTTGCTTCCACGCCACCAGCCTGAATTCGACTTCCTCTGGTCCCGCGCCAAAGGCGGGGTCGATATGACTATGCGAGACATCAAAGCCAGACGCAGCAAGCCAGCTCGACCATTGGTCCGCCAACTTGTGATCGGCAACCTCGAGTGTTTTCCAGTCCGCACAACGATAGCTCAAATCGGTATGCCCTGCATGACTGCCTTGCTTCACCTCGCAACCCAACTTCTTGACTGTCTCCGCATGCTGAGCTGCCTTCTGTGCGTCATCGAAGTGCATTGTCTTCCATTCCGGCAATTGAAATGCAAGGGTCTCGGCCGAATGAACATGATCACCATGCGCATGGCCTTCATGAGCATGGTCGTGAGCTTGAGCTGAAGCATTCTTGCCAATAGTTGCAACCGTTCCTGCTACCATTACCAAGGTAAACATCGTGGAAATCCAGGACTGCGTTTTCACCATTCTCTCCGTAAAACTAGAAACAGGGGGACTCAGAAACAATCGATTTACGACGATGTGTCTGCTGTTGCAACTGTCGATCTTGCAGCGAGTACATCGCCATGTTCTTTAGGACCACTTCGATCCTTCAATTCTTCTTCAAGTTCAATCTCGTGTTGTGAATGATGCACGACTTTCTCGGCAGCTTTCATGCCAAACAGCAAGAACAAGGCAGGTCGCACCAGAAAATCCAACGCAGTGGAAGTTACCAGTCCGCCAAGGATTACGGTCGCAACGGGATATAGTATCTCTTTACCCGCTTCACCCGCAGATAACACTAACGGTACGAGGCCGATGCCAGAAGTAAGCGCTGTCATTAAGACTGGAGCCAAACGCTCAACTCCAGCGCGGACGATCATCGATTTTGTAAAACTTTCACCTTCATGTTCCACGAGATGCAAATAGTGCTGCAGTAGCAAAATGCCATTGCGCGAGGCGATACCGGCGAGCGAGATGAATCCAACCATCGCAGCGATCGTCAGGGTCTGCCCGGTCAGGACCAATGCTGCTACGGCCCCAATGAAGGCCATTGGCAGGGCAGCCATGACCTGCAGTGCTAATATCGAAGAACGGAACAAAGTGTAGAGCACCATGAACACGCCCAACAGCGAGATCAAGAACAGCACCCCGATGATGCGACTGGCCGACTGCTGGCTTTGGAACTGGCCACCAAATTCAACAAAGTAGCCAGACGGAAGCGTGTCGGTGATCGGCTTAATGATTGCTTGGATATCTGTCACTACATCAACGACACCGCGATCCGCCACATTGCACTGAATGACGACTCGTCTACGAACATTTTCGCGATTGACGGTATTTGGGCCGCCAGCTTCATAGATCCGAGCCAGCGCGGACAGTGGTAATGTTCCGCCTTCGGGCAATTGCACCGAGAGTCGCTTTAGTTGCGCGATGTCTTCACGATAGTCCTCCTTCATACGCACGATCAAATCAAAGGTGCGCATACCGTCGAGCACTTCCGAAACCACCTTGCCATTCATCGCAGTTTGAATGTACTCGTTGACTGCGGCTGCTGTTAATCCATATTGGAGCAGTCGGTCACGATCGAGTTCAATTCGCAATTGCGGGATTATGACTTGAGGTTCGATCAAGGCGTCGGCGACACCGGGCACAAGTTCCATCTCGGCCTTGATCTGCTCGGCTTTCTGCCGCAATAAATCGAGGTCATCGCCGTAGACCTTAATGCCTACTTGTGCCTTCACACCAGAGATCATGTGCGAAATCAAGTGTGCAATGGGCTGCTCAACGGCTGTCACAATACCTGGAATGTCTTCCATTGCTTCGCGAATTTCCGCCAATTGCTCTTCGCGTGAGCGAGGCGACTCAGGGTCGAGTTCGATGATGATCTCGCTCATGTTCACTCCCTCAGCGTGCTCGTCTAACTCCGCACGACCCGTACGGCGTGCGAAGCGCTGAACATCCTCAATCTGCATAAGCGATTTCTCAACCATTTGAGCGATGGTATTGGAGGCTGCTAGCGACGTTCCTGGCGGAAGAACGACGTTAAGTTGAATCGTCCCTTCGTTGAAGGGTGGCAAGAAGTCCTTTTCCAACCGCGACAGAAAGATGGCTGCCAGGCCTACGGAAAGAAGTGTCACTGCGATGTTGAATCTGGGAACGGCCAAGCTGAAATCGATGACTTTTGACCCTAACCACTTGAGCCCACGTAAGACAATTCCGTCCTGCTCGTGGCCGCTGCCTTTACTCAGCCCCAGCAACCAGTACGAAAGCACGGGGGTTACTGTTAGCGAGACGACCAACGATGAAAGAATCGAAACGATGTAGGCAATTCCCAGCGGCACAAACAACTTGCCTTCCATTCCTCCGAGAGCGAATAGCGGGATGAATACGAGGATGACGATCATTGTGCCAAAGACAATCGAACGTCGAACCTCGGTGCTGGCGCGAAACACCACCAGCAGCGGGTTGAGTGGACTGCCAGCGATGCGATTCTCTTTGAGCCGTCTGAAAATATTCTCAACATCTACGATCGCGTCGTCTACCAATTCGCCCATAGCCACAGCGATGCCGCCCAGTGTCATCGTGTTGATCGATAGTCCGAAGACAGCAAAGACAATGGCCGTCATTACCAATGAGAGCGGAATGGCCGTCAAAGTGATGAAAGTGGTTCGCAAGTTCATCAGGAATAGGAACAGGATGATTACGACTAAAATGCCGCCATCACGCAAGGCTTCCACGACGTTCTCGATCGCACGGTCAATAAACGTTTTCTGCGAGTAGACAGGCATCACTTGAACGCCACCTGGCAATGTGGGTTTCAGTTCGTCAAGCGCTTGCATGATCGCATTCGTTACACTGCGAGTATCAGCACCAGGCTGTTTGTTAATGGTCAGCACGACAGCTGGACCGCCGGACCAGCGGTCCATTGAAGATTGCCGATTGTAGATTGTAGATTTGGAATCCGATGTATCTAAATCTTCAATCTCCAATCTACGATCTGAAATCCTCACAAACGCTGAACTGTCGCCGCGCTTGACTTGGGCTCCTTCAACGACTTCCGCCACTTGAGAGAGCAGTACTGGCCGACCTTCACGAATAGTGACCGGCACTTTCTTCAGTTCGTCGATCGACTTTAGCCTACCCAGCGACCGCACCAACAGTTCATTGGGACCTTGGCGGTCGAGATAGCCACCCGTACCGTTCTCGTTGCTGGCGGCAACCGAGGCTTCAACCTGTTCCAGGGTGACTCCGAATCTCAGCATAGCATCGGGATCAACTAGAACTTGAAACTGCTTGCGTTGCCCCCCCATCGTAAAGACTTGAGAGACACCTGGGATAGTGAGCAAGCGCTGGCGTACGACCCAGTCGGCCGTCGTCCTAAGTGCCATCGTGTCCACGCTAGGATCATCGCTCCACATGCCGAGCATGATGATCTGCCCCATGATCGAAGAGATCGGAGCCAACTGGGGAGCAATCCCCTTGGGCAGACGGTCCTGTACCATTTGCATTCGTTCCGCCACGATTTGCCGGTCTGTGTAGACATCCGTGCCGTAAGCAAATTCGACATAGATGACCGAGATACCAACTCCCGACGAACTCCGCACGGCCTCGACGCCATTCGCTCCATTCATCGTCGTTTCGATTGGGAACGTGATCAATGATTCCACTTCCTCGGGAGCCATACCTGCGGCTTCCGTCATGATCACCACGCGGGGCCGATTCAAATCGGGAAACACGTCGATCGGCATCACGAAAATTTGCCACGTACCGTATCCAATCAAGAACACCGCCACGGCAATCGTGAGCATCCGCTGGTGCAAGGCAAATCGTATAACTGCGTTCAACATGGTTTTATTCCGTTCTAGTGGTTATGCCCAGCGTGTGGATCTGCACCACCACCCGATTTGTTCTTGATCGCCATTTGCATCTGATGCGCCGACTTAAGCGCAATGACATCGCCAGGGAAGATTGACCCGTCGTTAGCAATGACCGCGGACGATTGGTCCCTATGCTTAACGTGTACCGGAACGCGGGTGAAGTTTGCTCCATTTTGCTGAAATACGTACCAGTCGGCTCCCTCCTTAACGACGGCATCCACGGGAACAACGATCTGGTTCTCCCACTGTTCAACCGGCACTTGAACCTCAAGCCGTTGGCCCAAGCGATATTTCCAGGAGAGGTACCGCTGCCCTTCTGAGTTTTTCTTGTCTCTCATAACTTGATTTTTTAGCTCGACGAAGAATGACAGCGTACGTGAATCGGCGTCGATCGAGTTACCGACGAAAGCTAACTCAAGGCCAGTAACTCTGGTAGCGCCCGAGTCGCCAGGGAACACCGCGTCGACGGGCCAACCCTGTTGGGCAGCTTGCGCAATAGCCGGAACATCTTGCTCAAATGCCTTCCCCTCGATGAATAGCTCCGCGTAGTCTGAAAGTGAGCATAACTTCTCGCCCGCCATGACCGCTTGGCCTTTGTGGATTTGGAGCTCCTCGATCACCAATGGCTTGTGATTCTCCAATTCAGGCGAGACAGCCATGCCCAAACTAGTAAATGAAACGGGACGGTACGGATTCTGGCTTAGGCGCAGCTCCTCGTTCTCGTCATGACGGTCGATATCAGGAGCTACCACTTTGAGATCGCGCAGTAGCTTTCCATCCTGTCCAATTGCGTCAACCTGACGATCGGATAAACCATGCAGCCGGAGCGCTTCGCGAAGTGATCTGAGATGGGCTTCCAGTTTGTCCTTTGCGTAACGCCGATCTAAGAGCGACTTGCCAGAAATGGCCCCGGACTGCGTCGCTTGCTCGAGACGTACTATCTCACGGTTTTCAACTTCGAGTTCACTCAGAGTTCTCAAATAGAGAGTTTGCGTTTCGACGAGATCTTCATAGGTCAACCGAATCTCGAACAGAAGCTCACCTGGCATGACCGCTTCACCGGTAACCGCGTGAACATGCGTCACGACGCCGTTAAGCGGCGATGCCACGACGATCTGTGAACGGCCCGGTTTGGGAACGATGACTGCAGGCACTGTGATCGAACGACTGTAGGTCGTTAATTCGATCGGTTTCAAGTAATCGTCAGTCAGACCTAAATTCAATCGCGACTGTGCTGTCAACGCGAGCGAAGCCGATTGCACATTGGGCGCAGCACCGGCATGCGAGTCAACACTCGCTTCGCCAGCCGGAGCCTTTCGCTGCGAGATCAATGTGTGGTCGATCCAAGCTGATAGCGGCGGCCACCACATCGAATAGGTGGAGCCGGCGGCAATCAACAGCGCTATTCCAACGACGATCCGAATCGACGACCAGGGCAGTTTTGGGAGTTTCCACTTCATTGAAAGCGTCCTTCAAGGTCAACGGAGTACATTCCGGATGTTACAACGAACCGGCGGCGTCCCACGAATTTGCAAACGCAAGCGAGAATCTCGAATGCTTGCAGCACGGGGATTTTGGAACGCGCAGCATCGAGGTCAGATGCAGTGCGAGCGGACAATACAAAGAAGCTTAGCCATTGCCACTAAGCGAACGAAAGGATGGCTCAGATCTGCCACGATTGCAGAAGAGCGCAGCACGCAACGGACGACTGCCCGGCGGTTGAAATAGATTGGCTGCGTAAACCACCAACATGAGCCCGGCCCATGTCAAAGTCTACGATTGAGCTGCAAAGCGAAAACACGGCCAACGAACTGCAATGAGCGTCCCAGTCGACTGAAGCTGAGCTGCTTGCCATATAGGTACAGCGAACTTCACTGCAGCCATGCGAATGATCGCACGGGCTTTGCGGGGCACTGTGAGACGCACCTAAATAGCTGACAGCGTTCGAAACAAGTTGGTTCGTTGTGTGCTCGTGACTGGACTCACAATCGTGATCGTCGTCGTGAGAGGCTTGGCATTCGTCGTGTCCAGCGAGTTGGTCGTGTATTGCGTGCGAACAACATTCATCAGATCCAGAATGCTTATGATGGCCACAGCACCCAAATACCGCGTGCGTCGCAAACGCGACGAGAGTCAGTATGTGAGTGAAGTTGGCGAACACTGAATTATCCTGGAACAACGGTAAGGGTAGGAGTCAGCGGAATTATCCGCATACTTGATCATCGGGTCAACGGCATTGTTTCTACATTTTTTCTGAAGATATGGGCGGGAAAGAACCAACCCCTTAAGTGGTCACCGCTTTTTTGTGACGATGACCGCTAATGGAGAATCTATCGGGCCTTTGCATTCATGCAAATTCTCTCACCTCGCGTTGTCGCCCTAATGATGGCCGAGCAAGTAATGCCCTGGATGCCATGAATGATGCGAATGCGTCGGCTGACCGTAGTAGTTGTTTGAGTAGTTCGTAGTGGTCCGTGGAATTACAACTTGACCATAGCCATTTCCGCCGCCATAAAGCCCACCGCTGGGTGCATAGGACTGAACGGGCGAGCCATAACCCGAGTAATACTGGTTTGGACTTGGCACCGCGAATTGATGACCGTGGTGGAAGTTCTGATGATGGCCATAGCCACTTTGCACATAACCCTGGTGCACCATTCCATGCTGCCCATAGCCAGGGTGCTGCGCTATTGCCTGCTGAGATCCAAACAAAAGCCCAAGACAGACAACTGACAAACCAAAGACGTTTTTCATTGAAATCTTCCAAACTAACAGCATGCCGAATTTTGAATGAGAAGTGTTCTCATCAACTGGCTCCTCTTCAATGTGCATATGACGTGCCATGTACCAGATCCATGCAATCATCACTGCTTGCATTCTTTGGTTGTTGTCAAAACTACCTTTTCCGCACTCAAATCGATAGCGCAAAACGAGAAAGGCCGCGACACTAGGCCGCTCAAAACTGGCGAAGCTTATGCTCAGTCTTACGGGCACTACGACTACGGTCATGTACATCATGAGCACCATACACACTACGACCACTGGCTTCATCAGGGTGGACAAAGCAATCACGGTGACTACCACGGTGGCTACCACTGTGGCTATTACGCGCCAGACCATTTGACCTACCCAGTTCATCCGCCCACCTACGTGTACGCTGCTCCTATTTCTGGTGAACCACGGTATGTCGATTCGATAGGCAGCGATTACGGCTGTCCCAGTTCAGGCTACTGCCCCCAAGCCCCGAACGATTTCGGTCAGCAATACGCGCCGGTGCCATTGCATAGCCAACAGGATGGTCTTGCCTTCGGGCCAACGCAAGGCTTGAACGATCCGTCACACGACGGGCATGATCACTCAGGACACAATCACGCCGGTCACACTCATTCCAATCTCGGCAACGCCTACGCATCTCCGTCGGATCCGCAGGACCGCAGCTACGTCCCAGCACCTTCGCTGAATCAGTCCCCAAGTTTCCAGCCAGCGCCGCCGCAGCCCGACAGCTATTCCGGCATTCGCCCGAACTTACAAAACGCATCGCCAAACAGACCGCAGCGCCGCGAAGCACCCATCCGGATGGACGGCCCCCCACCTCAGCTTTGAGGTGCAGCTTCCTGTAACTTCACTTGCCGGCACTCAAACCTTGTAACACTTGGCAACAGCCGGTCCTTTTTTTGGTTCGACCTTGCTCCTGAGCCAATTTGAGTACTCTATGCACATGACACAAGTATTTTTAGTCGCTGTTCGATGTCCTCAAGCCGTTCCTCAATCAACTCTTGAATGTTGCCGCAAGTCGGGAACTCAGGTTCATACCATCAGAAGGCAACACCTCTCAGATCGAACTCCACGTGCGCGAAAGGATATATTGCTTCCGTCAGTAGCAGTGGCTCCATTGCAAGCAGGCGTGTTGTAAGCGACTATTCATCAAGGCCATAAGCGCGAAGCCGCTCGCGTAACGTCCCCCTGTGAATTCCCAATAGTTCGGCGGCCTTTGCTCGATTGCCTCCGAATTTTTCGATAGCAAATTGTAACAACGCTGGCTCGGCGGCGGCAAGAAATTGTGAGTGTAGCGACATACAGTCGGGCGTTACTCCCAATCTTTGCTGAGCCCAATTGCGAACAGCTTCATCCAACGAGTACTGACGCTGCAGTCCAGATTTATAGAGATCTACTTCGGGGAAATCACAAAGTTGCAATGGTCTGCCGCGTGCTAACGCCGTAGCGTGATCGGTGGCGTTTTTCAGTTCACGCACGTTTCCATGCCAGGGGCGGGAAGCAAGCGAATCTATCAATGAACTACTCAAATTATCTGCACCAGAGTAACCTTGCCGTCGTAGAAAATGTTTACAGAGTGGCAAAATATCTTCAGGTCGTTCACGAAGCGGTGGAAGATGAACGCGCATACCATTTAGGCGGTAAAACAAGTCCTCGCGAAATCTTTCCTCTACTATTGCGGTTCGCAAATCGCAGTTGGTAGCCGCCAATACTCGTACGTTGCACCGTCGCGGTGCCGTTTCGCCGACTCGACAGTACTCCCCCTGTTCGAGAACCCTTAGGAGTTTAGCCTGTAAGTTCAGTGGGAGATCTCCGATCTCGTCGAGTAGAATCGTGCCACCCTCGGCCAGTTCAAACAGCCCGACGCGATGTTCGTCGGCACCAGTGAAAGCTCCATGCACATGCCCAAACAATTCGCTTTCAATCAAGTCGGGATTCAATGCGACTGGTGCAATGGCTAAGTAAGGATGATCACGCCGACTGCTATGTCGATGAATCGCGGCCGCCACTAGCTCCTTGCCTGTTCCCGTTTCGCCCGTAATTAGAACAGTCAGTTCAGTAGAAGCAACGAGAGCAATCTGCCGAAATACTTGTTGGATAGCAGGTGACGTACCGACGATTCGCGTTTCGCTATGCTGCTCATCGCTTATTACCCGCGCAGTATTCTCTACACAGCGATCCCCTTGCAAATGAATACGGCATATACGGCTGATATCGTCGAGCTTGAACGGCTTCGTGAGGTAGTCTGCAGCACCCTGTTCAACCGCCGTGACCGCAGTTTCCAAATCACCGAAAGCCGTCATGATAACCACCGGAGCACCACCAATTGCGTCTGCAATTTTGGGTAGGGCCGTAAGTCCGCTTTCGCGCGGGAGCCGCACGTCGAGTAGAACCAGAGCGGGTTGCTGTTCACGCGCGATCCGGAGACCTTCCTCTGCTGAGGAAGCCGAAAGCACTATGTAGCCCTCGCTCTTCAAGGAGCGCTCTAATGCCCAGCAAATTGTCGGCTCATCGTCGATCACCAGCACAAGCTCAGGCTTATGGACTTCATCGAGTTTAGGAATGCTGGCAACGCTATGGGACATCAGCGGTCACGTTTTCAAAACGAGAATTTTGGAAATCAACTTGGCATGTAAAATTGAATCGAGTGCGACCATTTTCACGGCACCATTCTACTTGACCAGAAAGCTTTTCGGCAGCTCTTCGTACGAGCGGTAGCCCAAGTCCCATACCTTCTGGCTTCGAGGTCACGAACGGGTCAAACACATGATCCGCCAATGCGGGGTCGACTCCAGGTCCGTCGTCCACCACCGAGACTCGGCAAATATCGTGAACGTCCACAACTGCGGAAATCTCAACACGTTTAGCAACTTGTAGGGCATTCAGCACAAGATTGGCGATTGCGGAGGAAAACGTTGAGCCATCATTCACCAGGGCTCCCTCAAGGGAATTTTCCAACCCCCAAGTCAATTCGACGTGTAAATGTTTGGCGATCACAGCTTGGCTTGAACGAACATCGTTCAGGCAGTTGATGATTAAGGCTGGCTGATCGCGTTGCTGACGTTCACCGGCTCCAACGAGCAGCAATCGACGAACATAATCCTCCGCTGTTTCCAACTCGCGGAGCGCGACAGCTACTTCGTCACCTGCAAACGTGGGGCGATTCTGCTGGTCAAGTTCGAGTGCCAGCCGCGCGCCGGTCAGTGTATTGCGTAATTGATGAGCCATTCCTGCGGAAATCTGATGAAGAAGTTTCTCGCCTTGCTGACGATTCACTTCGAGCCAAAGTTTTCGCAGTTGGGCCGACATGCGGTCGACCGCCTGCCCTAGGCGACCGAGTTCATCATTCGACTGGTCGGCAACCGTCGATTCGAAATCGCCGTCCGCTACGCGTTCGACGCTGGTTTGAAGTTTTGTTAGGCGGCCGGTAAGGCGACCTGCAATAAAAATTGTAAGTGTACTTAGTAACACAATGGTCGAAAGCCCAGTGGCGAGTGGCAACGTGGCGGCCTGCCGGCTAAAGCCATCGATACGATCCTTGTCGAAGAGAACGACGATATTGCGATTGGTACTCGATCTATCGTCCAAGCCAACACGTTTGAAAGCTTTTGCAATGTAATCCTTGCCAGCCAATCGAATGAACGCAATTTCATCGGATTCCGTTGGTGACATGGGAGAGGGTATCTGGGCAATCAACTCGGCGACATCGAGTTGCTGCGGCAGGGAGCTCGAAGCCACCTTGTATGCGTCTTCCATCACGACGAGCTCGGCGCCGGAGAGTTTCGCCAGAGAACTAACGACAGAGTCCGTTAGTGGGAAGGACGCTCGCCCAACGGTCTGCTGAATTGCCGAGTAACGGTCGCGAAGATCCCTCATCGCCCACGCGCGGCCCGCAGCTAACGAGATGGCAGCCACCAATATCGCTGCAACCGCGGAAGCGATTAACAACGGTAGCAGCAATCGATAGCGAAGCGAAGAAAAACCCAGGCGTAACAAGGTAGCACTTTTTGCGGCAGAATTAACTTACGAGAAATCGTTGTCTACTTGCAATGACTGAGAGCTAGCAGACTGAACACCGTTGCCAAGTTGGAATCGCCCTCCATCCAACGAGAATTCGAATTGGTCCACGAACCATCGTTAGCTTGGAGCGAACCCAAATGGGCTACCAATTCAGCACGCCAATCGTGCGTCTTGCCGCTGGCATCCGTTAACTCTCTCAACTCTGCCGCATCGAGCGCCTTAGCGAACAAGTGGTAATAATAGTATAGCCCTGCATCACCCAGGCCGGGATTTGCATCAAGCGAGTAGTGCTTCTTCACCCAAGTTAGTGCGGCCGAGACACGCGGATCGTCAGGCCCCAGGCCTGCGTAGATCATGCTCTTTAATCCAGCGTAAGTCATCGACCCGTAACTTCGTAATCCACCGTCTGGCGCATCTCCCGCTGCCGACACACCTCCTTCAGAGACGGTGTAGTAGAATCCACCATCGTTTATCTTGGCTGATTCTTTGGTAGAGTTATAGGCGGACTCAAGATTCTGACAGCGTGATATAAAAGTCAGGGCCTTGTCGATCGCTTCGTCGTGATCACTTTGCTTCATACTGCTTAGTGCATCGACAAGAAAAGCTGTGTTGGAAAGGTCTGGCCGCGACTTTCCCCCATAGCCCGCACCTCCATATTCGGTGTTCGACGGATCTAAGCCATCGGCCTCATCAAACTGTTGGCCTTTGATAAACTTGGCAGCGTTCGAGAGCACTTTATCGTACTTGCCATTCTCATTAGCGGCTTCGAGGCAAAGCACTGCCACGCACGTTTCATACATCTTCAGACGCGAGTCAGGCGAGTGAATTCCGCCGTCCTTCTGGGCAGCATCGGCTACTAGTTTGATCGCTTTCTCAACCATGGGATCGTGAAGTGGGACGTCGTTCTGGATCAGCGCCGTTGCAGCCAGTGCCGTAACGCCAATGCCAACTTGGGGACTAAATGCGCCATCATCTTGCTGGCCGCGATGTCGCAGATAGTCGATCGCCTTGGCCACGATAGCCTCTCGCCGTGGAGCGTCCTGTGCCAAAATGCTCATTGGCGGGACGGAAAAAACGGCCATCGCAAACGTGAAGGCGAAAAAACGGCCAAAACAAATCTCGCTATTCATGGGTGTATTCCGTTGCTGGTCTTTGATTGTTGACTCGTAGGACGTTAGCGCACGAGCTTTGTCAATCTGGATAATTTTGAATAACCTCTGCTCCAGCTCGCGTCGCCAGTGCGCGCCAGGTGCGTAAGTCGATGTTCTCGGAAATGGTCGTTACCGAACCATCCACACGAGTCGCATTGACTACGCCGGAATGGAAACTACGTGAGGTAATAATCGCAAAACTCGGTTTCCCACCCGTACCGCTTTTTCCCTCTTGCCAAGAATTGTAATCAGTTTCTTGGTATAGCGTGCCCCCCTTCGTAAACCGGACTATACCATTGGGAGGCATAGCGGCAGTGAAGCCCGTATGATGCACGCGTCCGTCGGGCCACTCTGTATGTCCTGTGTCTTTGAACTCAGCCCCGCTGGCCACGATCGCTTCCGCTTCGCTTTGCGAGTTCGGTATGGCAGAAGTGGATGGGCCTCCGTTGCGTAGATACGGTGTCCAGGCTTTGACTTCGGATGCAAGCAACGTCGAGCTGGTCCCATCAGTGACACTTCCGAATGTTAAAAATGAGTTCGGGTAAAACATCCCGTCCCCACCACGTCGTGTCGTCGGATCGTAGACAAACCATCGACCAAGGTTGAAACCGTAGCTCGTAGGATAGAGCCCCGGGCGACCATCGCTAAACGATCGCAGATCGTTTGCTTTGCTGTCACTCGGACAAGAATATGATGGTATTCGTAGTCCATCAATGACCGGCTGGAAGTCCCATCCGAGCGTCAAGTCGACCTGGCCGTACAGATTGCCTTGTTCGAGAAACGGCAAGATTCGGCCATGGACGCCCCACGATCCATTATTGGCCGTGTTTCCAAGACGAAAGTCAATAACGGCAGATGGAGGAAACCTCTTATGGGCACTTTCGTAGTTATGACAGGCAAGCGAATGTTGCTTCAAGTTGTTCTGACAACTCATTCGCCGCGCGGCTTCACGCGCCGCCTGTACTGCTGGCAGCAGAAGGCCGACCAGGATGCCAATGTTTGCAATTACGACGAGTAATTCAACGAGTGTAAATCCGTACTGTTTTTCGTTCATTCGTATTCCATTAGTGTATGTAAGTTCCAGTCGTAAGAACTTGGGCGAAATGCAACTCGCGTTCCACTCACGAGTATTAGACATTTCATAGGATTTCGCGTGGAAGGAACCTTGTAGGACGTCGACCGACGGTGCCATAATCGCCGCAGCGACGGAATTTCCGCCGGACTCCCCGTAGCTCCATGGCAAAAGGCTTGGCAGGCAAGCATCACAAAGAGAGTAGAAACAGAGATTTTCCAGCCCTCGGAGAGGTCCACGCGACTGTGGCGCAAAAAAACAAGTAATTCTTGTCCGAAGCGTGAAGAAGTGTATGGCTCCTTGCATCCAATTACTCGTCGAGTGCGAGATTTGAGTTCGCCAAAATTGCTCCGTCCTACTGGACCCTACTAAATGAACGCTTTGCGTACTGGTGCGGCTTCGCGAATCGTGCCTGCAATTGTCGTAACGCTGGCATTGGTTTCTGTTGCGCCGATAGCAGTCGCAGGTTCGCACAAATCCAAGGGTTGTCAAAGTGCGTGCTGCAATTGCCCCTTGCCAAGCGAGGATTGCTGCAATCCGATACCCAACGATCGCTGTCCGGCGATGGCGACCTGCAAAGAGACGGTATGGATGCTGCCAGTCGAATCGTATACCGACTTCGATTATCAGCCGGGTGAGTGAGGAAGCTCGCCCGGCCTAATTCTCTTTCTGTCGTTTCTGACAGCCACTTCGCGCAAACAGCCAGCGGCAACCATTAAGAACGGAACATCCGTGCAAGGCTCAATTGCATTCGGGCCTGCCGCTTGATCGAAACGGCAGTTGCAACATCCCAGGCAGGCGTTCGGTTTGGATTTCGTCGCGATAGTCACTTACTCCGATCATCATCTTTTCATGGCCATCTTGCGGTTGTGATAGATAAGTCCGAAAGAGGTAATCCCACCAGGGAAGGCTGAATCCAAAATTGCTATTTGTTTCGCATCGAATGACCGAACGATGCACGCGGTGCATGTCCGGTGTGACCACCACAAAACGCAACATCTTGTCGAGCCACAGCGGAAACGAGATATTACTGTGATTGAACATGGAGGTCGCATTGAGCAGTATTTCAAAAATAGCGACCGCGATGGCGGCTGGCCCCAGTACAAAGACGACCGCTAACTTAATCAAGACGGAAAGAAATATCTCAAAAGTGTGAAACCGCAGCCCTGTCGTCACGTCAAAATCCATGTCTGCATGGTGGACTATGTGCAAACGCCATAACCACGGAACCTTGTGAAACAGCAGGTGTTGACCGTAAATGGCGAGGTCAAAAGCAACGACCCCTATCATGATTTCCAGCCACGTAGGCCAATCCACGAAATTCAGAAATCCAAAGCCTGATGATCGAGCGAGCAGTGCGGCGCCCACGGCCGTGATCGGCATTAGGAATCGAATCAGCATTCCGTTCAAGACGACAAGACCGATGTTGCTACTCCACCGCCAACGCCGTTTCAGCGACAATTCGCGACGAGGCGCAAGCAATTCCCATACGACCATCGCAAGCAGCACGAAGAAAAAACACGCCAAGCGAATAACGACTTCAGACTGATTGTTCAAACTCAAAACTCCTTGATACATCACTGACCATCGTCCATTGCTCGTGCGAGCCGCAAACCGTAATGCCAGGGACTGCGTTCCAATACAGAAATAGACACAAGTTAAGATGCTACCTGCCCTACGGTCTCGAGGTTGGTGCGGGGAAGCGATCGGTCACGAATCTAAGTCGTCAATTCTCCATGGTTGGTCCTCGTGGCACACTGCTACCAAGACTACGAATCCGATAGCCTTCACATATGTGCGAACTTCCCGATCCAAAACCAGGTTCCGATGGTAAGCGATGCCAAAATTACGCCAAGTGCAAAGCTCGGCCAGAACGTCAGTCCGGTCTGGTTGGCGAATGCAAACGGGACGAAAAATGGCAACCTCAAAGGAACAAGCACCAAAGTCTCCCGCGCAAGCTGGGTAATAGTGCTCATCTCATGGTCTTTGTTCCATGTCATGATGAAGGCAAGAATACTGACGATCGGTAGTGTTAAAAGCAGTGCTCCAAGCCTTGGGACACGTCCCGAAATCTCGGCGACAGCGACAATTACCACCGCCGAGATTAGAGCTTTCACAATCATCCAAAACATAGTGTCGGATTCCTAGTGTGCATGGGCCACTTCTGCGAAGTCGCCCGAGTAGGGAGTGTCATCCATAACGCCACTAATTGTGCCAGCATATTCTTGCACGACACCCAGTTTTTCGTGATTCCCAACGAAGCGCGATGCTGTCCCTTCGGCGTCGCCTTCCTGCGGCGAAGCTTTTAGGATTACCTGCATCATCGGATCCGTGATGCTCAGTTGAATTTCTGCAGCTTTGATTGGAGTGGGGGTCTTTTCATCCGCGCCGAGTATGTAAACCGTCCCTTCCTGTTTCTCGTGATCCACAGTGAATTCGACGTGATACTTGCCGCCGCCCCAATCAGCGAGCGTTCCTTCATGGGGTCCGGCCCCGTGGCCGCCAGAGTGTGCGTGGCCATCCTCGCCCTCGTGTGGATGACCGTGGTCATCAATTGACGATGGTGCAGTCGAGCTAGTCGCCGCCGTAGGTGCAGCGGTCTCTGGCTTGCATCCAAGGTTGACTACCATGCAGAATGCTGTCGCGATTGCGATAAGCGGAAGTGAAACTCTCATCAGTCGTATCCTCCAAAACAGGTGATGGGGATTCGAATCACTCTGATTCGAACCAAAAAACAAACTCATTTTGCCAACAGTGGATCGTCTTCAGCCGCTCCTTCATTGGCCAATCTGGCGGCGTCTTTGCCGCTGAACTTCCAAAACATTCCTGGATGAATCAGGAACTCACAAAACGTGGATGTCGTTAGGCCACCGAGGATGACCGTTGCCACTGGGTACAGAATCTCGCGGCCTGGCTCTTGCCCACCCAGCACCAACGGAATTAACCCAATACCGGCAGTGAGAGCAGTCATCAACACAGGGGCCAATCGCTCTAGGCTGCCTCGCAAGATCATTGCTTGCGTAAAACTTTCCCCTTCTTCCTTCATGAGGTGGAAATAGTGGGTGACAAGCAGAATTCCATTGCGAACCGCAATTCCGCCGAGAGATATGAACCCGACCAGGCTGGCAACCGTCAGGCTCTGTTGGGTGATGATCAATGCCATCACACCACCGATGAAGGCTGTTGGAAGTGCGTTGAGTATTTGCAGTACGATCCGTACGGAAGGAAACAACACTAGCAGGACCACGAACATCCCGACCACCGAAATTGCGGCTAGCACGACGATAAGCTGCGTTGCCCGTTGCTGACTCTCAAACTGACCACCGTACTCGATGAAGTACCCAACCGGCATTTGAACCTGCGCACCAACGCGTTGCTTAATATTCCCAACTGCACCAGCCAAGTCACGACCTTCCGTGTTACAGCGAATCACTATTCGCCGTCGTGCGTTCTCGCGATTTACAGAGTTGGGTCCCGTTCCTTCGCCAATGTCGGCGAGTTCATGCAGTTCCACTTGGCCACATTCGGCGTTAGTCCCGCGATGGGGCAAGTCGATGCGAAGTCGCCCCAAATTGGCATAGTCGGTGCGATACTCTTCTTCCAAACGCACCAGCAGGTCAAAGCGCCGTTGCCCTTCGAGCACTTGGGAAACAACCTCACCCTGCAGAGCCGTCTGCAATACACCCGCAACATACTCGCGTGTCAAACCATAAAACGCCAAATCGTCCGCTCGCAGCGCAATATGCAGTTCCGAAGTTTCACGAATCGGCTCGACAATAGGTGGCGTGATGCCTGGGACATCTTGGATGGTTGCTTTGACTTGTTCAGCCACTCGCTGCAAGGTATCAAGATCGTCGCCGTGAATCTTAATCGCTATTTGGGCGTACACGCCTGAAACCATGTGACTGATCAAGTGCGCCAGCGGCTGTTCGACTTCGATATCAACGCCGGGAGCTTCATTGCTGATCTTGGCGCGCAAAACCGACAGAATCTCGTCGCGCTCGGTTCCTGAATCGGGGTTCATACTGAGGATGTATTCACCAAAGTTGACTGGCGATGCATGCTCGTCCATTTCGGCTCGTCCCGTCCGCCGAACGAAGTGCAATATCTCGCCTTCCGGATTGTCGTCGGTCTTTTGCATCGACTGAAAAACCCGGTCGATCGACTGAGAGACTTGGTTGGAAGCATTGAGCGACGAACCTGGCGGCAGTGTGACGTTAACCTGGATACTGCCTTCGTCGAAGGGCGGCAAGAAGTTTCTACCCAACAGCGACATCTGCCATGCAGCGATCACAACCGCGAGCCATGTCAGTATGAGAAGTGTACCTGGCATAGCCATACTTAGCCGGATGAGGTGTGTCACTGCCTGCTTAAGGCTATGTAGAACGAACCCATCGCCTTCTCGATGAGTCGCTCCAGATTGAGGCAACAGATAATAGGACAACACTGGCGTCACTGTCATTGAAACGACGAAAGAGGCCAAGATCGAAACGATGTAAGCGACACCTAGTGGGGTGAACAGTCGCCCCTCTACTCCGGACAAGGCAAACAAGGGCATGAAGGAGAGGATCACAACCGCCGTGCCAAAAACGATGGAGCTACGAATCTCTCGGCTGGCTTGAAAGACAACCAAAATCGGTGGCTTTTGATTTTCGATTGATAGTTGATTGTTTTGCTTGAGTCGCCGGAAGATGTTTTCTACGTCAACAATCGCGTCATCAACCAATTCACCCATGGCCACAGCGATCCCGCCAAGTGTCATGACGTTGATCGACAATTCGCTGCCACTGATCCATCCGATCATTCGGAACACCAGCGTGGTCATCACCAGCGATAACGGAATGGCAGTCAAGGTGATGAAAGTCGTGCGAAAATTCAACAAGAACAGGAACAGCACGATGATTACCATCACGGCGCCAATCACCAGCGCTTCGCCTACATTGAAAATCCCCCGATCAATAAAATTCTTCAGTCGGAACAGCTCCGAGTTGACGATGATGTCAGCCGGAAGCGATGCTTCGACCTCAGAAAACGCTTCTGCCACAGCATCGGTCAACTTGCGAGTGTCGATGTGCGGTTGCTTTACGGTCGTGAACACAATTCCTGGGTGGCCGTCGACGCTGCCATCGCCACGTTTGAGCTGCGGGCCTTCGATCACTCTGGCAACTTGTTCGAGCAGGACTGCGCGTTTGGACTGAGCACCGACAGGAACCTTCTTAAGTTCTTCGATAACAACTCGTGAATCTGGTCCCAAGCGGCCAAGGATACGAATTGGCCTTTCAGTCTCACCTGTGATCGCAAAGCCACCACTGGTATTGATGTTGCTTTCACGAAGCGCCTGCTCGACTTCTTGCACAGTGACGTCGTATTCCAATAGTGCCGGTGGATCGATCAGGATCTGGTACTGCTTGCGATCACCGCCGAGCATGAACACTTCTGCGACTCCCGTTGTTTTCAGCAGACGGGGGCGAATCACCCAGTCGGCAACGGTACGCAGTTCTAATTGTTGTTTTTCGTTTGTGAAGAAATCAGCCCTATACTCATTGCCTTCGAGCCGAATGGTCGCGGTGCCAACGGGATATTGCCGTGTTGCGGCGTCAATGTTGGGATCTTCGCTCCATTGAAATTCAGCAGTTTCGACTTTCTTCCACGTCGATTTATCGTGGCGGTTGGCGGGCTGCCAGACCTGAATTTGAAAGTTCTCTTTGTCTCCGACGACCAGTTCCGCCATCATGTCGGTCCTACCCACTTGCGCCAGTCGTCCGTCTTCCGGCCCTGTTTGACGATAAATGCCCGCTACCACAATTTGGCCCATAATCGACGACGGTGGCGTCATTTGCGGACGAATGCCCTGGGGCAAAATGCCTTCTAGCGTGGCCAAGCGTTCTTGCACGGTTTGCCGTGCGGCGCGAATCTCGGTTGACCATCCAAACTCGACATAAATAACGTTCAATCCGGCTGTGGATTGGCTGCGAACAGCTTGCACACCATTGGCACCGAGGAGCGCAATTTCAATCGGCTGTGTTACCAGCGTTTCCACTTCTTCTGTCGCGAGTCCGGGTGCTTCAGTGATAATGACGACGCGCGGCCTGTCTAAATCTGGAAACACGTCGATAGACATTTGAGTTGCCAGGTACGATCCGTATACCAGCACGGCCAGGCTGACCACAACGACCAACATTCGATAGCGAAGCGAAGCGCGTATAACTGCATCAAGCATTGACGATTTTCGATTGAAGAATGACGATTGGTTGGGTGTTGATCATTTGTTGCCTTTGGCGGTCTTTCGGGAGGCGACCATGATTGCTGTGATTTGATTGGCTTCGTCGAGTAGTGCTTCGACTTTATCCTTTGCTAAGAGCTCGCCTTCGATGATGAGTTCGAGCCAGTAGCAACTCTCATCTGCTTCCTCGATGACGATACTGAGCTTTTATACAAATTCGGCTTTCGAGCGACCGCGACATGCGGCTCGATAGTTCGCGCCAACGGAAGTCGCACTACGAATCAATTGATTCCCGATAGGACGACCGACAGCATTTTCTGGCAATGCTCCAACCAGCTTCATCACTCGCAGTGCAAACTGTTTTGTCCGCTTCTTCAGTTCCGAATCATTCATCGTGACTCCTCTCCTAATCTTCAGTCTTCAATCTGCAATCTTCAATCAATGAGCGGCGTGGGTGGTACCATCGGGGTGGACATGTAAACCGGGCTGCTCACCGCTGGCTGTTTGTGCCTTCAGAACACGATTGAGCGAAGCGGCTGCGTTTTGCGCCAAATACGATCCAGCAGCTATGCTGCCGTCATTGGCAATCACAACGGAAAGCCGGTCTTCGTGCAGAATGTGCACGGGCAATTGTTTGAACAGGTCTCCGTTTTGTCGGAATACGTAAGCTTCGGGTCCCTCGCGGACTACAGCCGCAGCAGGCATGACAAACACGTCCTCGTACTTTTCGACCGGTACATGGAGTCGCGTTCGTTGCCCAGGACGGAAACGCCAGACGAGGAAGGTTTGGTCGAGCTGCTCGTAGGTTCGAGACTGATTTGTAAGTGGTATGAAAAAGTCAAATGTCCGGCTTTGAACGTCGATAGCGTTCGACAGATGGCGAATCATAAAAGTCTGCTTAAGCTGGGGCCAATTCACCTCGGCATCCTCAGCAAACTCGATGCTGATGGGCCACCGCGCCTGAGCTGCTTGCTCAAGAAACGGAGCTTCACGTTTAAAGGCATGGCCAACGACATACAGCGACTGATGATTGGAGAGTTGCGCGAGCAGTTGCCCCGCTTGGACCTGCTGACCCAGTTCGACTGACAAATCCTGCACCTCGTAGGCGAATCCATTTGAGGCGTCTTCTCCTGAAACAAGACCGATGGGTTGTGCCGGTGTGAACTCATCGCGATTCACCTCCAGCGGTGGCGATTTAAGTGGAGGGGCCGTGACTTCGACCGTGATCACAAAGTTGCCCTGTGCAACTTCTTCTATTTGTTGTGGCAGCAATCCTCTGGTCAACAGATCTTGCCGAGACGATCGAATAAGTGCGCTTTGCCGCTTTAGTTCACTCTCCAAATCGATGATCCGGCTTAGTGAGACCGCCCCACTCTGGGTGAGCCCCGACAACCGTCCAATCTCGGCATTGACGATTGCTGTTTCTTGCGTCGCTTTGAAAAGCTGAGTCTGCGTACTTTGGAGATATTCGCTGAATAGTCTTAGTGAGAATACGGCTTCACCTGGTCGAATCGTGTCTCCAGGAAATGCATGTATCGCAGTCACTATGCCAACCGCTGGTGACGTGACTCCCCGATCAGATAGACCCGGCCGATCGGCGATCTCACCTGGGATCAATACGGTTCGCCAGTATTCCTGAGGTTGTGCTGGTTTGGAGACGAGGCTTAAGTTCTTCCTCGCCTGGGGACTGATCTCCAGAACGGTCTGCTTCTCCGGCGGAGTCTGTGCGTTGGCTGTGGCCTTGTTGGACGGATCATCCGTTTGGAACAAGCGGTCGCGAAAGAACCAAATCGCGACCACGACACCTACCACGATGGCCGGGCCAACAAGTGATTTCATTAGCGCTAAAATGCGTTTCATATCAGGGTCATTTATTAATGAGTTGCAAAGACGAGACCGGCCTTCGGCGCATGCGCGTAGGTCCGAATAATGGATTGGAATTTAGCTCGAAAGCGAAAGGGTCACCAAAGAAGTCGAACGGGCTAGCCCGAACGAAAGGTGAGAAGGCTACTGCTCAAAGCAGCAGCGAGTTTACAGTTAGAAAGATCGGAAGCGAAGCAAACCGATCAGGCGGATGGCTGATCCTATTGCGAATACCAGCATTGCCCAATACAAACGGGGTGCTCCTGCCCCAGCCGAAATCCATTAAATCATCGTACGCAACAGAATCAGCTAGCTTGACCGCACACGATGGATCCGCAAAGTAGATCGCATCGGAATCATGATCAGTTGGAACCGCAAAATCTGAACACGGCGCAACGCTAGGCTGTACCCACTGTGGCAGTTCAAAATTAGCATCACCAATATCTATGTGGTGATCTCCCTGCTCCTCATCGACTAGACCGTCATGGTGATGATCTCCATCGTGATGATCATCATCAAGCGAATTATGCAGGTGCCCACCGGACAAATGGATGTGAGGGCGGGAAGAATGGTCGTCCAGTGAATGCGCACCGATTCCCAAGTGCGCATGAGACAAGCATTGCCCCAGCACGGCCAGAGGAATTAGTAGAAGTGAAACTAAAGATCGCATTAACCGAATAGCCCAGCGTTTAGATTGGTTAGAATCAGTATACCACACCAACAAGGTTTCCTCTAAGGGCACAGTTTTGTGGGATCGTGTGCGCACATCTCCAATTTTTGAGTTAACGACAGAATCGTATGGCCGCTTCCTGCTAGCAAAAAGAAGGTGCTCGCTGGGAATGCAACAGTTGCGATCCCAACCACGAACCATGGTAGTGGGCCAAGCGCGAAAGGCCAAAACAGATTCTGTTTTGGCCCATCGGTTTTCTCAAATCACAGGTCGTCCTCAGCGTAACTCATTCACTTGAGGTCCCCTGCGACGCCAGACGATTCGGTGACCGGCTTTGGCTTTTACTTGTGATCTGCGTGTTCATGGCCAGCATGATTATGGCCGTCTTTCATGCCCGCTTTCTTAAGTTCTTCAACTTTGGCAAGCGTTGCGGCTGGATTCGCCTGGGCCTTCGCCGTGCAACCGGAGCAGCACAGATATACAGGTTTATCCTCGATCTGAAGTTTGATAGGCGCACCCATCGAACCGAGGAAACTGCCGTTGGCGATGGCACAATACTTTTGAGCCTCGGCAGCAGCCCGCTCAGCGGGCGGTAGTTTCGCCAATTCTGCGGTGGAGTCTACCAGCTTCGCAGTCGTTTTTAGCGTGGCAGCTCCGTCTTTGAGCGCGTCTTCAGTGCAGGCCTTGCAGCACACAAAAACGGGCTTGCCAGCGACCATTAACTTTACAGGCGCGCCCATGGCGCCTAATCGGCTATGCGTCATCATCGGACAAAATCGCTGTGCCGCAGCCAGTTTCTGATCCTCGGGCGGCAGTGATTTTAGGGCATCCGCTATTTTCTGCTCCGCCTTCTTCATCGCCTCATGGTCGTGGCCGGCGGCAGCCTGCTTGGGCTTCTCTTGTGCGACAACAACTGTGGCTGCAAAACCGCTAGCAAAAGCCGCGAGTGCAACTACTGCCATGGTCGAAATTCCTACCAACTTCATTAGGAAAGTCCTTCTACTCAGGGGAATTAAACACCGCTCCTGCCAGGTACTGATCTAAACGAGACAATCTCGCCAGACACTAATTTGCCCGCGAACAGCAACGAAACTTAGTGGAGACGCAGGGTTAGATGCAAGGTGAACGATGTTTCTTCACGGAAAAAGTAGAAAACATCAAACTCAATTCAGCTATCTCAGATCAGGGGGCAATCCGCCAGTTGCATTGGCAAGCTCTGAGAAGACCCACCCTTATGGAAATGCCAAGCTCTGGCGCGTCCGAGATTGCTATCTTCGATGTCCAAAGCGGAAGAACAATGCTGGCGTTACCAATTGGTCAAGCAAGGTTGACGTCAACATGCCACCAAATACGACAAGCGCAAGTGGATACAATATCTCCTTGCCGGTCTGACCAGCTCCTAGGATCAATGGTAACAACCCGATGAAGCTGGTCGTGGCGGTCATCATCACGGGAGCCAATCGTTCGAGACTGCCACGGATGATCATCGCTTCCCCAAACTCTTCGCCCTCGTGTTCCATAAGATGCAGGTAGTGCGAGATCATCATGATCCCGTTGCGACTGACGATCCCAATCAAAGTGATGAACCCGACCCAGTGAGCGACCGACAAAGTGGTAGCTCCGATCCACACGCTGGGCCATTGCCAGAAGGGAACGGCAGCAAGTGCTTCCGACGACGGTTGATTGACAATCAAGAGTGTGACGATCGATCCCATCGCGGCTAGCGGAATGTTGACCAACACTTGCAAAGCGGCTCGCCAGGATTCAAGGCATTTGATGAGCAACAAGAATACGCCGACTACGGAAAAGCTGCCGAGGATTAGCAATCGCGTATTGGCATCTTGTTGAGCCTCAAATTGACCGCCGTATTCGATGTGATAGTCGCCGGGGAGTTGGCGAAGGCGTTCTTCGATCGGCAGCGTCGCCTTACGAATGTCGTCGACAACGCTGGTGAGATCACGGCCCTGAACGTTGCAGAAGGCGACAATCCGACGCTGCACATGCTCACGGTTGAGTGTGTTCGGGCCAGTTGTGTCCAGTACATCGACCACTTCTCCCAATGAGACTCGGCGTCCTGATGGGGTTTCGATAATCGTTTGTGCAATCACGTCGGGATCGCTGCGGGATGCCTCGTCATACCAAACAACCAGGCCAAAATAGCGGTCTTCGTCGAGTACCTGGGATACGACGCGACCCTTGTAGGCGGTCTCCAGCAGGTCAGCGACGTCACCTGGAGCTAGCCCGTAGCGCGCGGCATCCTCGCGACGAACTTGCAAACGAACCTGAGTCACTTCGACTTGTGGTTCAATTTGTAAATCGACGACACCCTCAATCTCGCTCATCGCCGTGTATACGTCTTGGCTGGCGTTGCGAAGCTCACGCAGGTCGTTGCCAAAAACTTTCACCGCTATCTGGGCTCGCACGCCAGACATGATGTGGTCCAAGCGATGCGAGATTGGCTGTCCGATATTGGCTTTGATGCCGGGTATTAACGTGACCTTGTCGCGAATGTCAGCCATCACTTCTTCGTGCGGACGCCCCGTGGTTTCAAATCCCCACAAATGAGCGATCGGGGCCAGACGCAGAATCGATGCTGCCACACCGGGCCTAGGTCGAAAGTGTTCTTGCACGCGGACATCGATTTCGGATGAGTTGACACCTTCGGCGTGTTCATCCAATTCAGCTCGTCCCGTGCGCCGCGACACCGCAACGACTTCGGGAATATCGAGTAGCATTTGTTCCGCACGTTCGGCCAGGCGTTGGCTTTCGGTAAGTGCCGTTCCAGGCTCCGTTTGAAAGCTGATCGTAAACGTCCCTTCGTTGAATGGCGGCAGGAATTCACCGCCCATCCAGTATAGGGTTGTCAGCGAGAGCGTCACGCACAGCAAGGTCATGGCCAGGACTGCGTTGGCGTGGCGTAGCGTTACTCGCAGCAGCCTAGCCGCGATACTCTTAAGTATCCGCAGCAAAACAGGATCGGTTCGCTCATCAAGAAATTTTGCACCAGGCAGCAAGTAATATGCCAGCACTGGAGTGATGGTCAGCGACACAGCCAGCGACGCGAGCAACGACACCATGTACGACATACCCAGCGGCGCGAACATGCGTCCTTCGAGCCCCCCCAAGGAGAATAGTGGCAACACGACCAAGACGACGATCAGCGTGGCATAAACGATCGAATTGCGAACTTCGCATGAGGCATCGTAGATCACATCCAAGGCGGGGCGTTGTTGCTCGGCTGGTAATTGGCGATTCTCTTTCAAACGCCGATAGATGTTTTCAATATCAACGATGGAATCATCAACGAGGTCCCCAATCGCCACCGCAATTCCACCCAGCGTCATGGTGTTGATCGAAATGCCAAACCAATGAAAGATCATGAATGTCAGGCAGATCGAGAGCGGCATCGCCGTCAGGGAGCTGATACTCGTGCGGAAGTTCCACATGAAGAGAAACAGCACGACCACGACCCATATCGCTCCGTCGCGGACAGCTTCAATAACGTTGTCGATGGCCGAGCGAATGAAGTCAGCTTGCTTGAAGATTCGCCGTTCGATGACAACGTCCGGCGGCAGATCAGCTTGCAGTGCATCCAGTACGGTACCAATTTCTGCATCCAATTGGAGCGTATCAGCACCGGGTTGCTTCTGTACCGCGAGTATCACGGCAGGCCCACCTTCGACTCCCGCGTCCGTTTTAACGCGAACGCTGCCATCACCACGTTTGACTGGGCCGCCGAACACAACGTCAGCAACCTCTTTAATCAAGACGGCACGTTTGCCACGCCAAAGGATGGGAGTGTTTTCGATCTCTTCAGGGGACAGGCTTTGCCCGCTGATGCGGATTAGTGATTCCCGTGGCGGACGAACCATGATGCCACCGCCAGCCAGAACATTGGCCTTTTGCGCCGCCTCGGTCAACTGTTGCAGAGTGATGTTTTGGGCGGCCAACCGCGCCGGCGACGTAATGATCTGATATTGCTTGAGCGTCCCTCCCATCACGGTCACTTGCGATACGCCTTCGACCGCTAGCAAGCGATTGCGAACCGTGAACTCACCGAGCGTCCGCAATTGCATACGTTGCGCTTCCGCCGCTAGGTCGTTGGCGGGAACTGAATTGCTACGCAAACCAAGCAGCATGATCTCACCCATAATGGACGAGATTGGGGCCATGACGGGATTTACGCCCGCGGGCAATCGCTCGCGAACGATTTGCACTTTTTCGGCAACGATTTGCCGGTCTTGGTAGATATCAGTACCCCACTCGAACTCGACCCAAACGATCGACAAGCCGATGCCCGAAGCGGATCGAACACGCTGCACACCCGTCGCACCGTTGAGCTGGTATTCGATCGGGCGAGTTACCAGGACCTCGACTTCCTCAGGAGCCAGTCCGGGCGATTCGGTCATGATCGTGACTGTCGGTCGATTCAGATCCGGAAACACATCGACCGGCATCTGGCTCAGGTTGTAGCCACCATACAGCAGGATCAACAATCCAACGATCAGCACGAGGCCGCGGTTATGAAGGGAAAAGCGAATGATGGCGTTGAGCATAATTTACCAAAAGTGGGATAGGCTTCCTGCCTGTCGTCTTCCCTCATAACAGGCTGGCACAGCAGGCATCCAGCCTCACGTTTTTATTTCAGCGCCGCGTAGCCCGACTGGAGAGCCACAGCACCGCCGACAGCGATGATTTCTCCCGCCTGCAATCCATCAACAATCCCGACTCGCAAATCATTGGCACGTCCCGTTTCTACGAATCGTCGTTCGAAGGTCTTGTCGCCACCTTCAACAAAAACATACGAACGCAACCCTTCGCGAACCACTGCTTGCAGCGGCACGGTCAAGCTATCGTCGCTGATGCCGGTTTCAATGTTAATGCGAGCCAACATGTTGTGTTGCAACTGAAACTTCGGCATGGCTTGCAACTCGATCCAAATAGATAGCGTTCGGTCGTCGTCCGATATCGCTTCGCCACTTCGGGCAACGGTTCCGATTACGATTTCATCAGGTGCTGACACAAACCGCATCCGCACCGGTTGACCCAAGTGAACGCGAGGGAAATCTCGCTCCGAAATGAAGCCTTGCACCCAAGCATGACTGAGGTCATGGACTTCAAAGAGTGGCTCATCTGGTCGAACGACATGACCAAGGAATTTGTCAAAACCGACGATCACGCCATCGATTGGGGCACGAACGGGCAACGTCGGAATGAGCTGTTTGCTTGCCAGCAGATTTGCGATCTGTGACTCAGTAATCCCCGCAGTCTTGAGTTGCTGGCTGATAGAATCGCGTCGGCTAGTGAACTGGTTGAGCTGGCTTTCGTTCTCCCACAATTGCCGCTGGGCAATCGCATCGGTAGCCGAACGCAGATTTCCCACTATCGTCTGCTTCAAACTCGCATTCAAATTGGCTCGAAGAAGTTCGAGCTGCAAATCTTGAAACATTTGGCTAGTGATTTCAGCGAGGATTTCACCACGCTCGACCTTTTGCCCACGCTCGACCAAAATCTTGTTTATTGCCCCACCAAGCTGGGCGGACGCGATACTTCGATGGGTCGGCGGAACATCCACTACGCCATCGATTGTGATTGTCTGGACGACCGAATCGATTGTCGCGACGGCAGTCGTCAAGCCGATATCGCTTGCTGATTCGGGGCCGACAACCAGCACGCCTTTGGAGAAGAAACTCCCTAGCTCGTGACTGCCACGCGTCACCACGCGGTCGCCTGGATACAGGTCTCCGCCGCGCACTTCGATGAGATCGCCTGAACGCTGTCCAAGCACCAAGGGTTGTTTCTGGTAAGTTGATGCGACGTCCGTTTGCTCCTGTTCCACAAGCACAAATCGTTCAGCGCCATCGCGTATGACCGATTGGATTGGAACCAAGAGCGGCTCGCCATCGTGGGCCATGTCCAACTGAACAATACCAGACATGCCCGGAAGCAACTTGGCGCGACCGTCAATGCTGTTCCTCAACGTCGCCCAAACGGTCCCTAAATGGGTTTCGGGGTCCAAGAAGGAATCAACGACATCAACCGTGCCTGCGAAGACTTCATCCAAATCTGCGGTCAGACGTAGTTTCACGCACTGCCCCTTTTCAACTTTGGCGAGGTCTTTTTCGAGCACCTGAATCTTGAGCCAAACGCTACTCAGATCGAGTATCTCGAACAGGTGTTCCTTGGGGTCGACGACTTTACTAATCGACAAGTCGGCGTGAGTCACAATACCGCTGATGGGCGATCGAAGTTCGAGCAGTTGTCGATGATTCTGTTGAGGTGACCGTAGAATGTTTTCAAGCATGGACTGAGGAAGCTGCAAGGCTTGCCACTTTGCGCTCGCCAACTCAACCGCTGCTCGATCCTGCTGGAGCTTCGTGTCGGCTTCGACCAATCGCACACCGGGAATGGCACCAGTGCGAATGGCTTGCGACATGTTTTCGACCAGTTTCAACGACAACTGCCAATCGACCTGAGCCGCACGCAATTCCAAAACAAGCTGCTCCAGTTCGGGACTTTCCATCGCCGCGACGACCTGACCGGTCTGCACCGAATCACCAGGACTTACATTCAGTTCGACAATGCGGCCCGTCAGCGGCGAGGCAATCACGGCATGGTGATCCCAGGGCGCAACGATCGAGCCATAAGCATGGATCGATTGCATCAGTCGTTGGGAAACCGCTTCGATGGTTTGCACGTCAAGCGTCTCTCGCGCCGCTTTGGTCAAGACCATGCTGCCCGTTTCCGCGTTGACTTCCATGCCGCGGGTCGGCAGCGGTCGATGGCCTTCGTGCGCATGAGCCATCGACGCGAGCACGAAAATCATGACCGGAATTGAGACACGGAGAGCGGGAGACAAGGAGCGGGTGAGTTGCAGAACTGGAAGTTGAATATGGCTGGTCATTTAGCGTTTGGCCGCCTCGTTGGCTTTCAGTTTTGCGACGTTCGCTAGCGTTACGTCCGCATTGCGAGTCGCCTTTCCTTTGCAACCATCGCAGCACAAGAACACGGACTGACCGTTGACTTCTACCTTCACGGGAGTCCCCATGGAACCAAGCAAATTGTCTGTCATGACGGCGCAATACTTTTGAGCGTCGGCTTGTGGTCGATCGTCGCTGCTCAGCCCCGCAAGTGCCTCGGCGATCTCTGGATCGAGTTGGGAGCTGGGACTGTAGGTGCTGGGAGAAGTGGAGGATGTGCCGGGATTACTCCCGTTCTCCTTGACTCCTTCACTCCCAACTTTCTTGACATAATCCCCCGGATCCTTCAAATCCTCCGGCTCTTCCTTCGCCATGCGAACGAATTCGTCGACGCACGGTGGGCAACAAAACAGGTACTTCTTCCCGTTCACTTGCCATTCAATCTGTGGGTTCGCTTTTGTGAATGTGACCGGACAGATCAAATCGCCCGGTTTGGGACTCATATCGTGCTTGGACATAAAGCCGCGGAACTTCGCACCGGCTGTCAGTGGCCCGTTGGCTTGAATATCCGCTTCGGTGTATTTCCCCGCTGACGTGAAGTAGAGCTGCTTTTCCTCGTCGCCAGTGACCGCTGCTGGCATCCCATTGTCATGCGATTCGACTGCTGTCGTGAACCCAACGCGAAACCGTTCCTTACCAATTCGTAAGTTTGGGATCGTTACGTCGATCGCCTTGCCGATGGCCGACTCAGGTAACTGGCCGACAAACTGAGAAGTCATGTTGGGTGCGTCGCCATCTTGTGGAACGGCCTGCATGTCAACTGGTGTTGCGTCCGTATCGCCGGATGCCTTCACGTAAGCTTTCACGGCCTGAAAGTCGACTTCTTGAATGCGAGTCTCGTCAGCACCCAGCGTGAGCAATCGCAATTTCCCGTCCTTTTCAACAACGGCCTCGGCATGGTAGCTGTCCGAACCAATCGGGATCACGATCCCACCGTGAGCGCCAGGAATATGTGGATGCTCTTCCGGGGAAGCACCTTTAGCAGCCGGTGTGGCTGAGGTAGTCGTCACCGCTTTGTCCGATGGTGTGACAGTCGCTGGATTGGCAGCCGCTGGCGGAGTCGCTGTCGGTTGACTGCAACCGATAACGATTACCGTCCCAATGGTAGCAAGGGAAGAAACGACGAAAAAGTACCGCTGCGAACGTGACATGTTTGCATCCGTGTTCATTTGGCCAAGGTTCAAAAAATCGCGAGATTCTGACAAACTACTACTTTACGTCCGGCATACAGAATTGCCAGTGAGCTGTTTGATGCTTCAAAATTCCGTTTCTTCACAATTCCGACTGCATATTTCTGTAAGAAGCGAGTTGGTTCACTGCCTTAACCACCGCCAGCAAGAAATCCTCACGCTTCGTTGTAGTAAGCTCTACGGTTAAGCGATTCGATCACGATGGGATTCGTGTTTCAGTGAGCTTGCAAAAAAACTTCGAGAAACGAACGCCTGATTCGGCAAAGGAATGAAAGCTAGCTCGCCAATTCCCAAACGCCTTGCCGCAGTGGCGGTCGCCAACAACTATGCTTCTTTGATCTTGTTGAATTGCAGTTCGGTATCAGAACGGCCTCGAGGCGGTTATCATTCAGCGCGGAACGGGACTGGCGGTGATGGATTTGCTTGCGAACATAAGCCATCGGTGTCCGCAACGCCCGTTGATACCCCGAGAGGGTATGGTACAATTATCACACCACGCGAAACCGAGGTCAATCGTTCCTGATTGGCCTTTTTTTTGCGTTTGGCCATGTGTTACTCGTCCGCAACAGCAGCCGTTTGTTGACTGGAATATCTGAGTCCTTATGTGCATTGATTTGAAGGAACACTCAGCGGAGATTGAATGCGTTGTCGTTCGCTCCGGCTATTGTATTGTGATGCACCAAGTACTTGCACCCTTTACGGGAAAGCCAGGTAGTTCTTCGATTTGTCTCGCGCAATCTCGCATTGCACTTCAATTGGGGAAAGGGTGTGCGGGTTTCGTGATCCCGAGAGGATTGCCGCCTTGAGTCGATCCGAAGATTCGAACAGATCAACTCAGCCAGCCAGCGACTTGACATCCGATGATGCAATGGATCGCTTGGTAACGGCGTGCGTGGCGGGGGATGCTTCCGCCATGAAGTCGATCTACGAGCATTGCAGCAGTCGCGTCTATGGGCTGATGGTGCGGATGGTCGGTCGACAGGATGCAGATGACTTGACGCAACAAGTCTTTCTTCAAATGTTCCGCAAACTGAATCAGTTCAGTGGGCAATCGAAACTTGAAACATGGCTTTTTCGACTCGCGACCAATGAAGCGTTGCAGCACCTGAGAAAACAGAAAAAGCGGTTGACGGCGCCACTCCTCTCGGAACCAGTTGCTACCGACGACAATCGGCTAATCAAATGCGATGAGGCGCGATTACTTGAGGCGGCGTTAAATCGTCTCGATCCAGAACTACGGGCCGTCTTTCTGCTCAAGGAGCAAAATGGGTTGTCGTACCGTGAGATCGCCGAATCGCTGGGAATTCCTGAAGGTACTGTTGGTTCGAGACTCAACCGAGCAAGAAAAGAGCTTCGCCAGGAACTAACGAAGCGCGGTTGGAGTTAACAGGCGGAAGTGAGAGTCGTTACTGAGCAGGACACCCGACAGTACGTTCGATCTGTGCCAAGGTGCCTGCAAGTGTGGCTTCAATACGTGCCATTTGAGTTTCAAACATGAGTAGATCGCGATACGTTTCGATCAGCGTGAAAAAATCGGTTCGTTTGCCTCGGTAACCAAGCCCTCGTTGTAGGCAATGGTCCGAATAGTTGAAGTCAGCTGGGCGGGCTGGGTTTGAATTACATTGGGCGGCTTCGTCTCGTTACCGGCGACTGCGCTCTGGGGTATGCCAACGACGAATGGCAGCCCAGTCGTACCAGAATCCGTTGCTACACTTCGCATTGCATGGAGCACGTCGTGAGAAGCTCGTCCGTGGGACTTCGCTTGCATCGAGCTACCCTGCCAATCGACAGCAATATGATGCCCAGGTGATTCGTCGGTGTTCATTCGAGCGCAAATGTCGTCGATCAGTTTTTGTATGTACTCGTTGCCTCGATTCGCAATCGCATCCACAGATTCATAGACTGTTTTGGACTCCTCAGCCAACGCAATTCGCTTTTCACGCTCGGCATCGCGAATCCGCATCCCATGCCCAATCAATAGGAAAGCGGTAACCACTAGCAGTAACATGCCGTTCACCGCCAACATCAATTGACGCCGAATCGGCAACCGATTCCAAAACAGAATCCTCATCCAAAACCAACTCTCATGTGCAATTCGTACGAAGCAACACTACGATTAGATGCACGAAAGCCGCAATCCTTCGGCTAGGTCGGACGCAATTTTGTGAATTCCTTACTTACACATAAGACGCGTGCCCGTCACTGTGCATTTGGCCAGATAGTCGAGGTCGTGCGACGAGACGGCATCATTCTGCTGGTACTGCTTAGAGGAAGCTATTGACCTAGTAAAAAGGCAGGGGCTGACTCAATCCGAAACGCCCGCATATTTTCGGAATAGCTTTATCAGTTCTTCGAGCTTTTCCTCGCGGTCCTTCGCATCATTGTTCGTCATTGCACTGGCAACACAGGTCTTAAGGTGGTTTTCAAGGACAATTTGCCCCACCTTGGCAAGCGCACCCGTGGCGGCCGAAATCTGCATCAGTACGTCGACGCAATACTCGTCGCTTTCAATCATTCGACCAACAGCATCAACTTGTCCGTTGATTCGCCTGATTCGATTAAGGATTTTCTTCTTTTCGTCATCTATCAGCATTGGGTGGCCTTTTTGCTACTCAACCGTCTACCGCATCGCGTGACGCGAGTGACGCGAGTGACGCGAGTGGCGTATTCTAACTCTTGTCCGATTCTACGAATAGGAATCCACCAACATTGACTCTGTCCACTCAAAGTTACCACCTCACCCGCCCGGAAGTTCCACTGAGTCAAACGCTTGCGAAATACCCGATGCGGGTATACCCGATTGTATGCCCAGCCACAACATGGGCCGCGCGAATTCGTCGCTAGGTCAGTTTGGTAGCGCGGAGTCTCAATGCGTTGAGAATAACAGATACGCTACTGAAGCTCATCGCAGCAGCTGCAATCATGGGGCTCAGCAGAACGCCAAAGAATGGATACAGCAGTCCGGCCGCAACTGGGATCCCCAAGGCATTATAGATGAACGCGAAGAACAAGTTTTGACGAATGTTGCTCATAGTCTTGCGGCTCAGATTCGCCGCTGCCGCAACACCGCGAAGATCACCACCAACCAACGTGACGCCTGCAGACTCAATGGCAACGCCTGTCCCAGCGCCCATAGCGATGCCAACATTCGATTCCGCCAAGGCAGGAGCGTCGTTAATTCCGTCACCACACATCGCAACCGTTTTGCCTTCGTTCTTGAGTTTTCGAATGAAGTCAAGCTTATCCTCTGGAGAAACGCCGGCATGAAATTCGTCGATGCCCAACTTCGTCGCTACGGCTTTTGCCGTTCGTTCCGCATCACCGGTCAACATTACGACCCTCAAGCCTAGATCATGCAGATTCTTCAAAGCTGCGGAGGTACTTACCTTGATCGGATCAGCGATAGCCAGTATCGCCGCGAGCTTGTTGTCAATTGCCACGAACACCACCGTCGCACCTTCGGACTGATGTGCTTCGGCACTCGACCGTGCTGCGTCGATGTCAGCGATGCCTTGTTCGTCTAGCAAGTCGGCTTTACCGATCAGCACATCATGACCGTCGACATGAGCGCGAACGCCTCCACCGGTAATGCTATTGAATTCTGTTGCCTCAACAATCTGCAATCCATCTGCCTTCCCTCGGCGAAGGATCGCTTGAGCCAGTGGGTGTTCGCTTTGGGCCTCGACCGCAGCGGTCAACTTCAACACATCGGTTTCATTCCAATCGCCAAACGTTTCAATCTCGGTAACTTCTGGCCGTCCCTGAGTTAGGGTGCCTGTCTTATCGACGACGATTGTGTCCACCTTTTCCATCACCTCAAGTACCTCGGCATTCTTGATAAGCACACCTTCCTTGGCGCCACGCCCCACGCCAACCATCACCGACATCGGGGTTGCCAGCCCAAGTGCACAGGGACACGCGATGATCAAAACCGCAACGGCCGCCACGAACGCATGAGCTAACCGTGGTTCCGGCCCAAACACTGCCCAACCGATAAAAGCCAGGATCGAGCAGATGATAACTGCTGGAACGAAGTAACGAGCGACCAAGTCGACCAGCTTCTGAATTGGAGCGCGACTCCGCTGGGCTTCTGCAACCATTTGCACGATACGGTTGAGAACGGTATTGCCACCAACGCCGACGGCTTCCATCACCAGCGCACCGGTTTGGTTCAATGTCCCGCCCGTGATTTCGTCGCCCTCCATCTTCTTCACCGGCATCGGTTCACCCGTCAACATTGACTCATCGACGCTGCTAGAGCCGCTGAGGACCTTCCCATCGACAGGAACTTTCTCACCCGGACGAACTCGCAACCGATCGCCCTTGTGGACTGAATCGAGAGGTACGTCTTCCTCGCCACTGTCACCGATACGGTGGGCCGTATCGGGAGCAAGTTTCATGAGTTCGCGAATTGCTCCACCAGTTTGCTGTCGTGCTCGCAGTTCCAACACTTGCCCCAGCAGCACCAATGTGATGATCACCGCCGCGGCCTCAAAGTACAGGGGCGGCAGGCCATTCTCGAAGAAGGCTTGCGGGATCACTCCCGGAAGCAACACGACGACCAAACTGAACAAATAGGCTGCTAGTGTTCCCACAGCGATTAACGAAAACATGTTCAAGTTCATCGTGCGAAAAGATTTCGCGCCACGAACCAACAACGGCCATCCACACCAAAACACAACCGGCGTCGCCATCGCCAGATGAATCCAGCCAGCAACACTGCTCGACTCAATGTTGACTAATTGCACGCCAACCATCGGCCCCATGGCGATCACGAGAAGCGGCACCGATAAGGCCACGCCAACCCAAAATCGTCGCTTCATGTCGGAGTACTGTTTGTCATCCCCATGGTCCGCCGTGTCGACGTTCTTCGGCTCCAGGTCCATCCCACAAATCGGGCAGTCGCCAGGACCTACTTGTTCGATCTCCGGGTGCATGGGGCAAGTGTAGATCGCATCGGAGTCTGACTTCAATTCGCTCGCTTTGGTCGACGAGCCACCATGTTTTCCGCTGCAACAGCTCGAGGATTCTTCGTGAACCGCATGTTTCTTGGCTGCATCTTTTTCCGCTCTAGCGGTCAAAACGCCGCCGGGATCTTCAGCAAACTTGCTTTGGCAGCTTGCACTGCAGAAGAAATACGACTTTTCATTGTGCTCGCTATGGAGTGCCTCACCTGGGTTTACGTTCATTCCGCAGACAGGATCAATGGCAGTGATATCAGTTGTGACCATAGCTTTTCCCTTCGCTGTCAATTTGGCAATCAGCAATATACCCCACAGTGGTATGCAAATAACATTCCGGAATTACATCCACAACATTGGTCGCGGTCAAAAATCAATGCGGGCACGAACGACGTCCAGTAGAGCATGATCAGTATTTGGCAGCGCATCTTACGCCTGTTCGATCGCCAGGTCGATTCGCTTGACTCCGGACGGAATCGGTAGTCCGGCGTCGCACAACGTGATCGACGCCGTATGTCCGATGCGGCTGATCTCATAGCTGAGTTCGCTGTTAAGTAGTCTGGTTCGTTTCATAAGCGTAAAGACTCTAGTTTGATTTTATGTAGTGGAAGAGGCCACGAGTCCACGCGTTGGGATGGATTTGGGTCCAAGCATGGGAATCTTTGCTTTTGTCCACGGAATCCTAACCTGGTCCACTGCGAGAATATTCGCAGGACTCGCAGCCTCGTCCACTACGAGAATGTCACGCCTTGTGCGGCACGACCTCAATCTTGACGCATTCGTCGAACTTGGTCACCGTGCCGAATCCCTCCACTAATTCATCGAGACTCATGCGGTGCGTGATCATTGAAGGGAAATCGTAGCGGTTCGATTGCTGTTGCAACACCTTCAACACGGGACGCCAGTTGGTTCCGCAGTGGAAGACCGAGTGAATGTGCAGGTTCTTCGAATTGATGTGTCGCATAACATCGAGCTGAACGGTTTTTCCAAGGTCGACCCAGTTGCCCACCTCGATGACCGTCCCTCCCTTGCGGACCATCCTCTTCCTCGACAAAGACGGCGACGTCTGTCGGCATCTCCTCGGGAACTTTGAACAAATGAGTTCGCTGCCGAATGTACATGTACTCCGCAAACCCGCCACGCAGGTACGGTTTGGTTTCGCAGTTCGGATGCAGCCCATAGGCTTGAATCTGATTGTCGCATGTGCAGTTGTTGTAGTGATTTCTACAATACCAGCAGTCACCGCAATTCACCTCCACAGCAATCGCGACACGATCACCGGGAGTAAGCAGTTGGCCGTCGTAATCCATGGTCCGTGCAGCGTTGTCTCCGATTTCGACGATAGTTCCGATGACTTCGTGACCGCCGACATACGGATAGATCGATTTTCCGCGCAGCTGCGTGGCTTCACCTTTGAAGATGTGCCGATCGGTTCCACAGATGCCCGCCATGTCGACTTTCAGGATCGCTGAATCGCGATCCATTGTCGGATACGGATAGGATCGCATTTCGGTCTTGCCCGGCGCGGTCATCGCGACTGCCCGGACCGTTCGAGGGGTTGCTTGGGTCATGGCTTTCTCCGGGTTCTTCAAGGTTGCTGACGGGGTCATTGTCTCTCGCTCGGATTAGAGTGGGTAATGTTTGGGTGCGTAATAGTTGTCAATGCGAATTCTCTCACGATTCGTGCTGCCGGTTTCCCGCGAAATTGGCGAAGACTCACGAAATACTAAGGTGTTGAGAAAGTGGCGTAAGCTTCCAGCGTGCGCCACCGGCCAGTGCAAACGCCTCGCAAATTCGCAAGCTGGAAGCATACGCCACTCAGTGTTACTTCTTCACTTCCACGATCACCCGCTGATAACACGTCAAACGAGGTGTCCCGTGATCGGTCACTGCAAGGATGATGTGCATGGAGCCGCCTCCGGGCATCACGCGCTGCGTGGGGACGACAAAGGATGCCTTGACCTGGTCGAAGTTTTTAATGGGTACCGCTTGGCCGGTGGTTCCCGCAGAAGTCAACAGCGTGCCAGCTTCGCCGTAGTAGAACCACTCGTACGACAACGCATCGCCGTCTGGGTCGGTGGAGCCATCGGCACTCAATTGGATTTCTTCGCCGGGCTTGGCGGTCAGTCGATCCATTGGCTGACTTCCTGCAAAGTTGGAAATGCAGTTTGCGTTCCGAGACGCGTTACCGAAATCGCCGCAACAACGATAATGCAATTTTCAGCATCGTCGTCCACAAGAATGGCAGCGGTTCCGGTTGGTTGGTCTTTCGCCTGTCGAATGAACGTTGTCTGAATGCCTTCCGTCACATAGGCGTCGATGGCTGCTTGTCCAAAAGCGTCGTTTCCAACACAGGCGATGAATGTCACATCAGCCCCCATCCTGGCCGCGGCCACAGCCTGATTGGCGCCCTTGCCGCCCATACCCTGATGCAGCCCGTGACCGGTCAAGGTTTCGCCGGGTTGTGGAAACCGAGACGTGCGAAACGTCAGATCAATGTTGGCCGAGCCAACTACGCAGATTCGACGAGCAGATTTCATGGACTCACTTTTTCCAAATGTGCGTTCGTTTGACTCTGGTTAGCGAATGACGTTCCCTCCGGCCGCCTTTAGGCGGTCGAGTGGCTGGATTAGCCCTTCTGCCGGCCATTGAAAGAGGTTGTCGTCATCGCTGCCGCCCAGCAGCAGCAGCGGTTGCCCTTGATATTCCCAATACCAATGGTACTCCGACCAAGGTTTCAAAGTCGTGGTATCGGCGGCTTCTAGAACTGGGCTCAGAACAGCCCACATGATTAAACAAAGCGATCCGCGGTAAGTAATGAACACTACAAATGCTCTTAGTGTAAGTGCTTTAGCTACTTGGACAGCGCCAGTTTGGCAGTAAACCTTGAAAATACAAGCACGATGCGCTACCTGCCAGCGGAAAACGTTTGTCGCCAGGATAATTCGGGCCACCACAGCCAACTAGCATTGAGCAAAGGGCTGCGGTGGCGCCTAAAGTTACGAGTTGCCGCATTAGAATGCGCCTACGACTTCCGCGCTGTTGCGGGGAAGCGGAACAGGGACACAGCCACTAGTGCTCGGCATGGGATGTGCGTCATGCAGACGACGACTGTGGAGCGCTGTCGAAGTCAACGACGAACGCCCCATAGCCAGCATTTCATTCGTTGAGTCTCTCAATTCGTTGGGGGAGTATTCCAAAACTTGATTCTTGAAAAATATTCTAAGGTGTCTGCCGTTGCACTTTGCGCTTAGAACAACCAGCTTCGAATTTTCCCAACGAATCAAGTGAGCAGCCGCGAAGTCCACGAAACATGCTAGAGTAGGCTTCCGCCATGTTGGAAAGTCGACCCAGAGTTCGTCCTAGGAACGTATTTACTTAAAGCTTGGCGAGATCCCGCCGTCATATCGTGATGGATGACAGTTGCCTCGCAAAAACACCTTCGATCTTACTGACAGGTATCAGCTCATGATTCAATCGAGTTCTAGTCGTGTGTGTCTCGCAACCACGTTGTTTGCTTCGCTGGCATTGCTGACCGGCAGTGCCGTTTCCGCCGAATCGCGCCCGCGGCTCATCATCGAAACCGATGCGGGAGGCGATCCGGACGACGAACAATCGCTCGTCCGGTTTCTGGTCTACGCCAACGAGTTCGACATCGAGGGCATCATCGCCAACCGACCGATGGCCCGGGACGGCGAGAACAAGAATCCGGTCCGAGACGGACTCGGTATCGTGCGCGCGATGATCAAAGCATACGGCGAGTGTTATCCGAATCTCGTGAAACATGACTCGCGTTATCCCCGGCCCGAGCAGCTTCTGGCGCGAACGGTGGCCGGTTACGACAACATCGACGACGGAGTGAGCCTCGTGATCCACGCCGGGGATGCGGACAACACACGGCCCGTCTGGTTCAGCAACTGGGGAACCGACAACGGCGCGGCTGAGAGTTGTCTCAAACGGGCTTTGGACGAAGTGTTGCGCGAGCGCGGACCGAACGGGTACGCGAAATTCAAACGCGGATTGCGGCTCAGCTCCGCGGACAAATTCGGCGACCACACCACCAAAATCGATCCGCCATTCCCATTCTGGCTCAACGCGTCGCATCCGCCGCTCGACGGCAAACGTTGGTATCACCGTTTCTCGGCGCTGACCGCGACAGCGGGCGGCTTCGACATCGAGCGGGATGTGCGCACGGGTCATGGGCCGCTTGGCGCGTTGTATCCCGTTAACACCGGGCTGCGTCAGAAGGAAGGCGACACGATGATGTTTCTGTACCTGGTGCCTACCGGGATGAACGATCCGCTCGAACCGTCGTGGGGCAGTTGGGGTGGCCGATATGGACACAACGGAGAGTTCCCAGGAAGACAGTATTACTGGGCAAACCAAGTCGACTCTTGGCAGGGCAGCACGCACCGCGACAACACGCTGTCGCGCTGGTCGACGGCTTTGCAGAATGACTTTGCCGCCCGCATGGATTGGTGCGTAAAGGAATTCAAGGACGCGAACCATCATCCCGTCGTTAAGGCAACAGGCAGTCTCCGGCGGGACGTCCATCCCGGCGAAACGGTCAAGCTCGACGCCACCGCGACTGATCCGGACGGTGACAAACTCACTTGCCGTTGGTGGCACTACACCGACGCCGATTCCGCTGACGCGACCTTGACAATTGCCGGCAGCGATTCACTGGACCAAGCCAGCTTCGTCGTGCCGAACGAACCTGGGAAGCAGGTCCACATCATTCTGGAAGTAACTGACAACGGCACGCCGACCCTGGTCGGCTACCAGCGGATTGTCTGCAGCATCAAGTGACGTTCACCAGAAGAATTTGTCGTGAAATGAGCCGCATCGAATGACTCGCCGATCTCTATTTTGTCTACTTGCAGTCGTATTACAGGTGTCGTCGTTCGCAAATGCTGGCGAATCGGCGAAGGCAAGATTGTGACAGGAGTATTTGCAGGAAGGTCGAATCGCATTGTTACAAATACGGCAAGCGTCGGCAGCGTGTTGTGCCGACAAACTTGAGGAACTTGTTTGCATTTTGCTTTCGCCTCAATATAGTTTTGCTATGCACCGATCGCCACGCGGGTCAATACTCCTGGATCGCTGGCGGACTGGCACTCACCCGGCCTTGCTTCCGCGCATGGTCGTAACTTTCATAGTCCCAGACATCGTCCCAGCCATAGGCATCGTAAATGTAGCCGCCGGCGATGTTCTCCTGGATCCAAGCACCACCACCGTCCTGGTACCAGAAGCAGTAGATGCGGATACGCGAGACCGCGTAGTCAAACTTTTCCTTGGGATACTCGGTCTTCAATTTCCAAAGCGCCGATGCCGTTGTGTTGGAACCGCCCCACGAAAGGACATGCACGGGCCGCGGATCAGCGTCGAGCAACGTCCTACTGAGTGGTGATGATACCCCTCCGCGCCCGGAAATGCTGCGATACTGGCGGTGTTGGCATCGTCGCCTGTCGCGCGCGAAGGCAGGCCCATCGGTGCACCAACTGTCAACAGGATGCCTAAGGTTGTTGGGAGTTTCACGTCTTTTCCTTTGTGGACTGTTTGGCTTGACTCCAGTAAGTCGTGCCTTGGTGTCAGCGGGTACGATCCGAGTCTTGAATCAGATTATCCGTAGATTCACCGCGAGTCTCTCTGTTAGGCAGGGAATACTCACGGTATCCTAAGATGCATGAAGCAATTCGACACCAAGCGCCCCGAGTTCTCACCCTACGGTTTCGCGTGCGAAATGTGGAAGCCGACCCGCATGTCCCGACCGGACCGGCACAACGAGATTGAATTGAACCTGCTCACGGCCGGGTCTCTGACCTACCTGTTAGGCGGCAAGCGGCCAACGATCGAGGCAGGGAGGCTCGGCATTTTTTGGGCGGCGATTCCACATCAGATCGTGGAGATTGAAGGGGATACACCGTATTTCGTCGCAACACTGCCGCTGGGCGAGTTCCTGCGAGCAGGACTCGATTTGAGTTTCGTGAATCGCATCCTGCAGGGGGAACTCATGGTCGATCATCTAGAGGACAATTTGGACCAGATGACCTTCCGGCGATGGGAGCAAGACCTCAAGACCGACGATCGAGTACTGCAGCGTGCCGCCTGCATGGAGGTACAGGCGCGACTGTTGCGCTTTGCGCGCGGGATTACCGACGGGGCAGTCACAACTTCGATGGCCGCATTGACTCGGGCTGATCAGTTAGCTTGTTACATAGCGCGGAACTACCAGCAGCCGCTGACGAGCCGCTCGATCGCTGAGGCCACGGACGTCCACGCCAACTATGCGATGAATCTCTTCCGAAAGACGTTTGGTACCACGATGACGGCATTCATCATCCAGCACCGCATCTCTCACGCGCAGCGACTGCTGGTCACTACCGACGACGCGATCTTGAACGTCGCACTGGACTCGGGTTTCCAAAGTCTCAGCCGATTCAACGAAGCGTTTAAAGCGGGCTGTGGTTGCGCTCCGCGAGAATTCCGTAAAGCGCATCGTCCAACGGCGGCGAGTCAAACGCCATCCTGACGGCGTAATGCTCTACCGCCAACGAAAAACGGGACCGCGCCAAATCCAACGATGATCCCGATGTGCGGACCGCTATGTTCGCGTACTCGCCCGAAAGCTCCCTGCGCCGGTCTCGAACAAATAACACGTAGAGTCTTCAAAGAAAATGAGACTTGGACGGTGCGGATCTTGCTGCGAGAGGTCTGCATCGACCGAATGCTGGAACGAAGTGCTTTTCGCCGCATCGGTGTGATCGACCGACCGCACTTCGCCGTTTTCGGAATCGAAGTCGATTTGACTGCATTCAACAACGTAGGAAGTTCTCTGTTGGTGCGTAAGGACGAACCGTCATGGGTTAGCCGAAGGATAGTAGGGATTGACCAAGGTGCCCACAACCTCCGTGGCTTATATGCGCTGGCGCTGGTTGATTCACTACGCCGCGGGCTGGCTTTTGCTAGTTCGTTCGAAGAGACGTTTCCATGGTTGACGTTGCAACTCCCAACTCATCGTCACCGCAATTTGACGGACAATGGTTCATGGATTCCGGTGTCGCGTTAACAACCTATGCCGGTGGATTGGTTCGTGCGTCTTGGCCGGAAGCTCCGATGTCCAGTCGGGATTTGCAATCGCTCCAGCGAGCGTTCGCAAGCACCTCCTCATCCCACCAAGGCGAGATCGTTCGAGAATCCTTGCAGATAGAACTTTACTAAACGCAATTAGCTGTGCTAGTAAAGCAGGAATGATGCAATCATTTTAAGGGATCATCGACTCAAGTGGACTTTGCTCTTTCGGGCAAAAGTGCGGAAACGTCACTCGCATTGAAACCCCTGCTGTAGATGGACAGATCCCCTAGGGGGCGGGCGAAAGTTATTGTTTCAAGACGATCATCGCGAGCGTCATCAAGATCGCATATCACCGAAGTCGTCAATGATGGGTTGATCGACATTCTTGCGATATGCTGGATTCTATCAAAACCGAACTCGACAGAAATGAACAATTGCTGGCAGACTTTCCCGAGTTTTACTTTCCGATTTAAGCATTAGACGGCATTTCGAAACTGCGAACTCCTCGGGGGTCTGGCCGGCCACCGAAGCGACCTATTTCAACACGTATTCTATCCCACCGTTCACACTTCGCTCCTAATTCGGGATAGATTGCTGTTTGTTCGGCAATACATCGTCGCAAATAAATGGAACCACCTTGGCGGACAGTGAAGCGATGCAGACAAGAGAAAAGAATCACAACTACCATTGGCATCTTCTTGCGTACCTCCCCGAAAAACTTGCTGAGACCGCGACTTCCTGACACAATAACCAGACGAACCAAAAAATGCACGCGAGTCGCGGGTCGCGCGTTTCCTAATGGTAAGTCACTTGGCCGCAACCGCGCGATTTCGGTCGTTAGAATCCCATTCGATTACATAAAGTGAATTCAATGCAGAACTTTTTCCGTTTCGTAGCCATGATTGCTCTGGGAGTTACTTTGTTGGCGCGACCAGGCGCTTCACAGGATTCTGTCAGCCACATCGACGGGCAGATTGTGAACTTAGCTGTGGCCGATTCTGGGAAGTTGATTGTAGTTCAACTATTTGGAAATGATGTCCTTAAGATTTACGATCCGATCAAAAAGGACTTCGTGGGCGAAGTAGAAACGGGGGCAGCCGATTGTGTTTTTGGGGCCGGTGGAAAAAGCCTGGTGTTTTACAGACCCACTGATTCGGTGCTCGAATCATGGGATCTGCACAAACTTGCTCAAATTCAATCCACTGAGTTTTTGGACCCAGGACCAGTGCTACGAATCGTAATGGGCAGCGCAAACGGAGATGAGTTCTTTATACGAGCTACCGCAGGATCGGGTGCTCACGACAGAACGGTATTGCAGCTGCTCGACGTAAAGACATTGCGGCCGATCTCGCACCAAATGTCGGGAACTATTGGGCACAACATGTCGTACCGTGACTTCGTTCATTATCGCGCAGACCGCTTTCTCACAAAGATCAGTGAATGGTGCACATCACATGGTCCATCGGGAGTCGGAATCCAAGTGCGAAGAGACCATGATTTCGACCAGTATTACGAACACGATTCCTCGGGATATCTTGCGATGGGAGACGACGGAAATATCTATACCGAGAATGGTAAGGTGCTCTCGGAGAATCCACGGCAGAATGGATTTCAAGGCCAACGACACTCGCTTATATCTCGCGGGTCTATTCCGGAGGCTAAGCCGTTCCCCGGCATAGGTGGTATCTTCCTTCTTGGGATCGCCAATGACGATACCGTCCATTTATTCGAAATGTCTTCAAATAAACGTATTGTAGAGCTTGGCAAACTACCGTCAGAGTTTAGACCGAAGAAGCCGGACAATGAGAATGCACAGAATGAGCCAGCTAGGCCCCAATTTCCCGAAGAGTGGGCGGCGACGACTTTCACGATGGACAAACGAATCGTCTTTGCTCCGGAGCTGGGATACCTGTTATTCGTGCCTTATTCGAATGACCGGATCATCGTTCGGCAGTTCAATCTTGAAGACGCAATAAAGGATCTGAATGGCGCATTATACGTTACTTCTGCACCACCAACAAATGCAGAATCAGGAAAAGAATGGCAGTACCAACTCACGGCAGTTTCGAATTCTTCTCCAGTTAAATTTTCATTGGAAGAATCGCCACAGGGAATGCTCCTGAGAGATAACGGGACAGTCATATGGGCAATTCCAAGCGGTATCCGAGGCGATGCCGATGTTGTCGTCGAGGCGGTTGATTCAGCGGGAAAATCAAAAAGGCAAAAGTTTACTATCTCGTTCAAATGACAGTCTGGTTCCCTACCAAGCCATCGGGATAGAGGGCCCGCCCTGTGCAAAAACTGCGCTCCGACAACTTCCGAATTAGAAGCGATCGGTTTTGAGTATTCGCATCGGCGGAACTCGGATCAGAAATGGCATGGCGTGTCATATTGAATCCAAGCCATGGCAGCGCAACGTGTGGTCATCGCGGACTCTGACGGCTGGGGCCAGTGTCGTAGCCGTTGCGTCTGTGAATGTTTTTCACAGTATAGGGTGTGACCGAATGGATTCCCAACTTTCGCAACTCACCAAGAATTCGAGTGTAGCCTTAGCCAGTCTCGTGCGCAAGTTTGAGAATCAGTTTCTCGATCTGCTCGGCGGTGCGTGGCCAGCCATTCTTCTTTTGGCGCGCCGGCTTCTTGACTGCGGCTTCTCGGATCCAACGGCGGATGGTGCCGGGATGCACGGTGGTGGCCAGTTCGTTCAGCGCCGAACTCAACTTGTGAGCAAAACGGACCAACCGCGCATTCTCTCTTTGGGTTAGACTGATTCGACTTGGCAGGCGGCTCCGCAAGATTCTATTCTCCAACTTCAGATAGCTCACTTGGCGGGTTAACTGCCCAATGCCACGCCCACCCTATGCAGTAGACCAAATTCGCGCCAACCATCGAAATGGTTTTTAAGCTGGACTGCTGACCAGAGCATCGATCTCCTGGGGCAATCCACCATGTGGCAATGGCAGCGACACCCTCTATCGGTAACAACTGATTTTTCCAGAACTACAAAGTGTCATTTCCAGATGCATTGTCTGTTCCTTCGGTGACCAGCTTTTGAATGATCTGTTGAGTCTGAACCGCGAAGGGATGTAACCTTGAGTCCGCGTCGATGGCATCCAAATCTGCGACTGCTGAGGCGATGGCCTCACGTTCCGCGATTGTGTTTCGTTGTTGACGATGGATCTCGGCTAGACTTCGGTAAAGCAACGCCCGCCAGCATCGGTGAGGCATGCTTTCGGGCGATGCAGCGACCAAAGACGACTGGATGGTAATTGCCTGGTCGAGGCGTTCCTGCCCAAGGGCGAAGTCGCGATCCGAACGAGCGAGGCTCGATAGCTTGTGCAGAATGTGAACTTCGGAGACGGCGAACAGTTGTGTCTTGGGATTGATGGACCGAAGCGGCTGTAATTCGGCAAGCGCTTCGTTAAGTCGTTCGTCCGCGTCGTCGGCCAATCGCTCAGAACCGAACTGTCGTCGCAGATTCACGCTGGCGAGTAATTCGACCAAGGCAAAACGAACGCGGGAATCGTCTGGTGATTGAGTCAGTCGTTCACGCAGGATTTCGGCGGCTGATAAAAACTCTGACTGTCGAACCGCTGGCCGCTTCGCTCGACGTGAATCGGCAAGATGAATCCGCGCTCGCAGCACGGCAACTTCACTCGCCTCATGTACGGAGGGATTCAATTCGCCAAGTAGCGACTTGGCTGCCGACAATCGCTCACGGGCGATTCGCGATTCAACTGACGATCCAGTTTGGTCGCGGCGACGCTGCGGAGGCGGATCGCCTAGTGAAACATACGCATACGCCAGCTGCAGTTTCAGCCGATCGTCGGGGTCGGTGACAGCTTCGCCGGACTGGATTGCCATTGAGTAGGCTTCGTCCGAATTTGCGTAGTCCAATTTCAGTGCGTAGACTTTGCCAAGCTCGTTGTGCAAACGCGCAATGAGAGTTCTTTTCTCATTGGTTGGCAAACCGGCCAAGTCGCCGCGTGTCGCCAAAAGTTCAGTGCTTTGGTTGAGCGTTGTGATCGCAGCGTCGGTCTGTCCGAGTTGTTGTTGAATCTGGGAGAGCCGAAGGCTCGCTTCAATCATTTGCCGAACAATGTCGGGCCGAGTTGGAGCCTGGTTAGCAAGGCGTTCGTACAGTGGTTGGATGTTTTCTAACACGCTTGCAGCATGCGGCGAAGGGTTTAGCAGAAATCGTGCCGAATCCATTTCTCCCATATCCATATCCCCCATTGCGGATGCCGGAATGGAAACGACCTCCACGACGCCGTCGAGCGATTGCAGTGCGAGATCGAGGGTTTGTTCGGACTGTGCTAGTGCCTTACTGGTCCGCCTGTTGGCGGCAGATGTCATTGCAAAACCGACCGATGACGCGACGGTTGCGGCCAGCATCGACACGATTGCGATGCCGGTGACGCCCGAGAGCTTAGGGTTGCGACGACACCAACGAACGACTCTCTGAAGCGCCGTGGTACGTCGAGCAAGAATAGGCTCGTCTTTCAAAAAGCGATTCAGATCGTCTCGCAAAGCAGATGCGGATTGATACCGATGTGCCGGCTCAGGATTGATCGCTTTGGCCACAATCGTTCGCAATTCTGTGGGAGCGTCGGCGCGAACATCCCTCAATGGCTTAATGAGATGAAGCCTCACGGCCTCTGGCAGTTGATGTGGAGCTAGATCTTTGAAAGCGGGGGTTCCAGCTAGCATTTCGTAGAGTGTCAAGCCAACACCGTACACGTCGGACCGCTCATCCGATTGTCCTTGAAAACGTTCCGGTGCCATGTAGCGAGGACTCCCGCTGAGTGCTTGCGTCATGGTCGGATCATCTCGCGTGTTCCGCGCAAGTCCGAAGTCGGTCAGTTGCGCGACGCCATCTTCGTCAATAAGGATATTGGCTGGTTTCACGTCGCGATGGAGTACGCCGTTTCCATGAGCGTAAGCAAGACCGTCGGAAATCTGGACGGCGATTTCAGCGGCGGTGCGGCAATCGAATGGCGGTCCCTCTGTGTTGATAAGTTTATCAAGCGACTCGCCTCGAATGAGTTGCATCACCAGATAATGAGTTCCATCGCATTCGCCTGTCCCGAAGATTGGCACGATGTTGGAATGGTGCATCGCCGCCGCAGTGCTAGCTTCTCGCCGGAAACTCTGTAACGCAACGTCGTCCAGCAAAGATTGCTTTGGCAGAACCTTGATCGCGACACGGCGTCCGAGCGACTCTTGTTCCGCTTCGTAAACGATCCCCATACCGCCTCGCCCGATTTCCCGCACGAGCCGAAAATCACCAAGTCTTTCAAATACTCGCCCTGCAAGTGTTGCACTTCCGTCGCTTTCGGATTGCTGGTCCACTTTAACCTTTTCGACCGAAAGCACCAACGGAAAGACGCGGCGGATTGGCTCGCTCAAATCGGGATGGCGAATCGCGTATTCTTCTACGGTGGGTCGCTCACCATTGCGATAGCGGGCCACGAAATCGCTGGCGAGGATGTCGACCGTTGCGCAGGTTTCGTCGAGGTCGAGGGAATTCATTTGCGACAACAATTGAAAAGGTTAAATTGACAATTGACAATTTGAAATTGAAGGAAAGGTAATGTCGTGGATAAACGGGGAGATGAACTTGAAGATCGTCTGCTGGATTTCGCGTGTCGTGTCGGGAAGGTCGTTGATGCTTTGCCCGATACTCGGCTCGGAAGACACATTGCAGGACAGCTTGTGCGTAGTGGCACTTCTCCTGCTCCCAATTATGCCGAAGCATGTGCCGCCGAAAGCAAGAAGGACTTTATTCATAAGCTGGGAATTGCTTTGAAAGAACTTCGCGAGTCCCGCACGTGGATCAAGCTAATTCTCAAATCTGATTTGCTGCCAAGTGAACGAGTGGCTGACTTGCTCGACGAAGCGAACCAACTGTGCAACATCATTGGCAAGTCTGTCGTCACCGCGAAATCGAATCTACGAAAGGCTTGAAGTCGCACTTTTTCACTTTGCATTTTTCATTTGTCAATTTAACTTTTTCAATATTTGTCATAGGCTTCCGGCGGGACGCTGCCCCGATCCCGGTCGGCCTTGGCCTTGACCGCCCTGACGTGCACCGCCCGGACTTGCACCACCCTGACCGCCCGGAAAGTGACTTCGCCCGTTGACCATGCCAGCCGATTCATCTTCGTCCAGCCAGACAGTGAATTCCTGCCCGACGGATTTGCACCAACCCTTTTCTTTGTTGCACGCAAAGTACTGAATCTTTATCGAAATCGGTTTGTCCATGTCCCAGTCCTTCACGTCGACCAAAAACTCGCGTGGCTCATTGTCTGATTCAACTTCCAAACGCTTTGATTGCCCCGTGGCGGGTGAGACCGTCGCACCTTCGGCAACGATCTTGTACTCCGGCGGACTGGCCAGGTTATTCCAACTTGCGCCCAGCACAGGGTCCTGGCGAAAACCGAGATACAGCTTACCAGTTCCGGTCTCTATCAATGGTTGGTCTGCCTCGGGCCGAAGTTTTACATAACGATTGGACTGATTGAAATCGATTGAGCGCAAGGCAGAGAGGGGATTGCTTTCCCCGACAGACTCGACACGCAACGCGACAGCTTTACCTTCCACGCTAACGCGCTCCAAGAGCATTTCACTTTTGGGCGTGAGGTGACGTTCGAAGTTAGGAAGTTTCAAGTCTTGGACAGTGGTCAGTGTTTCCGGCTTGCCGACCAGGGTCTCCAGCGACTCGCGAAGGCTTGAGCCGCGTGCCCATGAGCTGCGATGTACCACTTTGCCCGACCGGTCGAACAAGAACTGTGAATTCGGAGTCAGGCCAAAATAGGTTTTTAAGCGGTTGTCAATCGGATCAGTTAACCACGGGATTTGGGTTTGCAAGAGCTCCTTGGCATGGTCGACTTGAGCAAAGCGGTCCTCGATCGACGACGGCTGCACGAACCCCCAATTCTCCGGGTGTGTCAGGGATTGGTAGAGGAAGTAGAAATCAACGCCTCGATTTTTGAAGTCGCGAGCGACCGCCTCAATCTCCGGGTAGGAATTTCGATATTCGGGACATGTCAAACAGCCACCGACGATCACGGTGTACTTCGACTGGAAGATGCTATTGACTGGCACCAACTCCCGATCGACGTTGTAGACTTCAAGATCCACAGGCAGTTCGGCTCCGATGGGAAATTTCTCGTTGAATTCGATGTCACGTGGACGCTCGCGATCACGGAGGCGACCGCCCTGTGATGCTTGCCCACCACGCTGGCCCCCGCCTTGTCCACGCCCCTGACCTGGACGACCTTGCTCAGCGCCAGGCTGTCCGGCACCACGCGGTCCGGCACCAGACTGCTCGGTTTGAGTCGGCGCGTTCACTTGAGCATCGCCGGTCGGATTCAGTTTGTTACGTCGAAACTGCGACGCCAGTACAAGTCGCTCTTCGTCATCCAACACGCCATCTTTGTTGGCGTCGGCGATTTCAAATGCATTGTGCATGTGCTCGGGCAATTCGGACTTACTGAGCGACCCGTCCTTGTTTTCGTCAAACGACATAATGTCTTTCGCAAAGGCTGCGTCTGCCTGAGCTGGATCGCCGCCGCGACCACCACCACCCGGTTGTCCTCCTCCCGGCGGCCCGCCATCCGGACGACCGCCGGGGCCGCCTGCACCTTGACGTCCGCCAGACCCTTGCCCTCCAGGACCTTGTCCCCCGGCGCCGGCTGGCCGCAATTCTTCGACGGTCAGTTTTCCATCGCGGTTTCGATCTAGTTTTCGCAGTGCATTCGCTGCCGCATCGATCTCTTCCGACGAAAGTTCGCCATTGCCGTCTGCATCAAAGATTCGCAGTAGTGGTGGCGTTTGCTGAGCTTCGGGGCCACCCATTCCCTGTCCACGTCCTCCCGGTCCACCACCACCGGGACCGCCTTGCCTTCCGCCTCCTTGACCCGGACGGCCACCAGGAGGCTGAGCATTGACAAGTGATTCGCTGAACAACAAAGCGAACACGCAGAATACGGTGAGCATAGACAAACGCTTCATAATTGGTCCTGTTGAGGTTTTAGTGAGGACGGTTCACAGCCTTAAACCCCACCACGAGGAAACATCTACCGAAAACTCAGAAAGATTCAGCAAAACACGGACGCAGATTGAAAATTGTAAATTGACAACTGAGAAGTGAAAAATGATGGCGAACAATCTTGCCACTGACCAATTTGAATTTTTCATTTGTCAATTTAACTTTTTCAATTCCCGACCCTGCAGCTTCGTCAGTCGTAACTGCACTACGCCTGACTCAAATCTTCTCCAGCACCGACCGCAACCTTTCCAAGGCCCCCACAATTCGAATGCTGGCGGCTCTTAAACCCCGCTGCGTCTCCACTTCTACTGATAAAAATGAAAGAATCTCATAAAACGCAGACGCAGATTGAAAATTGTAAATTGACAACTGAGAAGTGAAAAATGATGGCGAACAATCTTGCCACTGACCAATTTGCATTTTTCATTTGTCAATTTAACTTTTTCAATTCCCGACCCTGCAGCTTCGTCAGTCGTAAATGCACTACGCCTGACTCAAATCTTCTCCAGCACCGACCGCAACCTTTCCAAGGCCCTCACATACCGAATGCTGGCGGCTTTCGGTGTGATTCCAAGCTCCGTCGCAACTTCCTGATTCGTGAGTTCTTCAAAATGACGCAGTGCGACGACTTCGCGGTCCATGTCGCTCATTTCACCCAACGCCTTTTTTACTTCGGCGATCAACTCAACCTTTAGTGCCGCTTGGCTGGGCGAAGTCAGATGAGCAATGAAACGCTGCGAAAGGCAGAGCGGTGTGTTACCCCAAAGATTACTGTCGCCGGGGTTGGATTCACGCAAGGTCGAACGCGATTCGGTCGCCAAATGTCGGCGATGCACTCGGCTGAGCGTTTGCCCGGTGACTAGCCGTAACCAAAGAAACAGTGACGGGAAATCGCCGTCGACGAAGTGATTTAGCCGTTTTTCCGCATCTAAATAGACATCCTGCAACACATCATCGGCATCAACACGGGCGCGAATCTGATCGCTGAGCCGGAAATGGATGATCTGCCACAATCGGGGGCGATGGCGCGAAAATGCATCGGCGAACAGCGACAAATCGCCAAGTTTGAGTTGCTGCTCGATTGCGCCGACGTTGGTATTCACAAAAAAGTTTCGGTTTGATTGTAGATGTCTGCGGTCGCAGGGGTTTCCGATCACAAGGGAATTGCACAATCCATTGTATCCAAGGCAAATCGTGATGAAAACGACTCTCACAATCTGTTCAGTGGCCGTTTTATCGGCAGTCTCTCTCACGCAGAAAGCTGTCGTGATGGCGGAAGATTCGCCAAGTCCAATAAACCAAGTGGTCGTACCCTCCCATACTTACTCGATTGTCGATACCGCTCAGCGACGATGTTACGACAACACTCGCGAAATCATTTGCCCACAAAAAAACGAGCCGCTGTTTGGGCAGGACGCGAACTATGAAGGCTATGAGCCGACATACCGAGACAATGGTGATGGCACGATTTCTGACCTCGTCACCGGCCTGATGTGGCAGGAACCCCCGGGGCAGAAGGTACCGTTCAACCAAGCAGTCGCCGGTGCTGCAGATTGCCGTATTGGCGGTTTCGACGATTGGCGTTTACCGAGCATCAAAGAACTGTATTCGCTGATCGAGTTCAGCGGCGAAGACATCGACCCACAAGCCCGATCCGCCGAGGGCCTGCGTCCGTTCATCGATACCGACTATTTTGATTTTGCCTATGGCGATCCATCCAAAGGTGAGCGGATCATTGATTCCCAGTGCGCGACGTCAACCAAGTACGTTAGTACGACGATGCACGGAAGCCCGACCATGTTCGGCGTGAACTTCGCCGATGGACGCATCAAAGGCTATCCCATTGGACCCGATCCACGACGTGGCGAAAAGGCATATGTCGTGTTCTACGTTCGCGGAAATCCTGACTACGGAACCAACGATTTTAATGACAATGGCGACGGCTCGGTCACCGATCAGGCGACAGGGCTGACTTGGATGCAAGGCGACAGCGGAACGCTCAAGGCAGGCGATCATCGCGACGGAAAACTGAATTGGCAACAAGCCCTTGCTTGGGCCGAGGGGTTGGAATGCGCAGGGCATAGCGATTTGCGTTTGCCTAACGCGAAGGAATTGCAAAGCATCGTCGACTACACTCGCTCGCCAGACACCAGCGGATCGGCTGCAATCGCGGAGCTTTTTACTTGTACACCACAGCAAAACCCTGCCGGGAAGAATGATTTCGGTTCGTACTGGACTGGAACAACCCATAAGCGATTGGGGCGAGGCGATTCTGCGGTTTACCTTTCGTTTGGCCGGTCTCAAGGATGGATGCGGGATCCACAAGACAGAATGAGTCTGCTGGACGTTCACGGTGCCGGGGCACAACGTAGCGATCCGAAGGCTGGAGACCCATCTAGATTCCCACATGGTCGTGGCCCGCAAGGCGATGTGGTCGGAATTTACAACTTGGTCCGCCCAGTGCGAGGGGGCGAAGTAACCGTGCGCGAAAATGGACCACCGATCGAGCAACATACGCTACCCGCGAGAAGCCGTCCGGGTCGTTCTCGGTGACGTCTTCTGTATTCTTGAGAAAAGACCTGTAGATCATTCACGTGCGCGGGGTTTCAAAAACTACACCTCGCTTTGTCTCACACACCCGCATCGGAAATCCTGTCATGCCCGTATCGAATTATCAGCCAATCCGACTCGCTTGTTATTCGTTGATACTGTTGATGGCCACCGTTTTGACGGCTTCTTCAATTGCACACGCTGAAACTCACAAAAACCTTGTCATCTTGCTCGCTGATGATCTCGGCTGGGGCGACGTTGGCTTTCACGGCGGAAGTGCCCAAACGCCAAACATCGACCGCTTGGCAGCCGAGGGCGTGCGGCTGAATCGGTTCTACGCCTACCCTGCCTGCAGTCCAGCCCGCGCTGCCATGCTGACTGGTCGCTTTCCCGGGCGCTACGGCATCACTGGTCCCGTTCGTCCACGTGACGAAGGGCTACCAACGAGCGAGACAATGCTTTCCACGGCGTTTCAGAAGGCTGGCTATCAAGCGAGCTTGATCGGCAAGTGGCACCTTGGACTTGCCGCTGACGAAGCAAATCCCAGTCAACGAGGCTTCGATCACTTCTATGGTTTTCTTGATGCGTCCATTGACTACTACCAGCATACCGCCAGCCAAGGACAGGTCGATTGGCAGCGTGACGGACAGACAATCAACGAAGAAGGCTACGCAACCGACCTCTTGGCCGACGAAGCGGTGCGTCAAATCAAAAACAGCGTCTCAGGCAAGCCGTTTTGCATGGTCGTTTCGTTCAGTGCTCCGCACTCGCCGTTCCAGGCGCCCGAAACGCTGGTCGCCAAGTACCGCGATCGAATGAATGATCGTGAAGCGACTTATGCCGCGATGGTTGAATCGATGGACCATGGAATCGGACAGATCCTCGCTGCGATTGACAAACAAAACCTTCGCAACGATACCATCGTCGTGTTCACTTCGGATAACGGAGCGGTACGAGTCGGAACCAACGCTCCGTTTCGAGGCCAAAAGCGTCAAGTCTACGAGGGCGGAATTCACGTTCCTTGTGTTATCCGCGCACCGGGATCGTTAAAAGCGGGAACAGAGAACGAACAACTCTTTGCGATCCATGACCTGTTCCCGACGCTCGCCGAGGCTGCCGGAGTCACGGTTTCTCCAGCAAAGCCGCTTGATGGGATAAGCCTTTGGTCACAATTGGTCAGTGGCCAGCCGACATCAAGAACGATCGTGATTGCTGAAAACGATTATGCGATCATGCGCGACGATTGGAAATTGATCCAGTTGGCTGACGGCAACACGGAACTCTACAACCTGCGGTCTGATCCCACTGAGGCAAAAAATCTGGCAGATTCGGAGTCCAGGATCGCCTCGCAGTTGTTGTCCAAACTGACTCAGTACAAAGTCGTCGTCCAAACCGATGGACCCGCAACGGATGTCTTCGAGACGCTCGTTACCGAGCGCGATACGCCAAAAGTCTTGACGGCTGCTGCGACGGAAGGGCTGCAAGAGGGCGAGACGCTTGCGACTGCCACGCTCGTAGGCGACGTGAAGTATGGTGTGCTGGGCGATCCGCGAGTTGAATCCAATGGACGCGGTGTGCGTTTACTTTCCGGTGAAGATGCCGATGGCAACGGTACGTTCGCCGGCGAGGCTTCGCTGATTAGCGCCGACGTCTCCCCTGACCAGCGTTGGTATCGATTCTACATCTCCGGCCTCGCACAGGATAACTTCACCGTCGATCAAGACGATCTGTACTTGAAAGTTGAGTTCTTTCAAAGGCGCGGCACGGATTCGCTAGACCTCATCAAAGAGCGAATTTACTCACAGGTCTTGCAGGAGCGAAAGGACTTCTTCGACAAAGATACGAACGAAAGTCTGGGCCACTCGACTTGGCGAACCTACGCGATGGATTTTCGCACGCCGTTCGCGGAAGTCGATACCGTAAAGTTAAGCGTCGGTTTCGCCAATGGCAAAGGCGAGCAGAAACGTGGTGAGTTTTGGGTGAGTTCAATGGATTTGGAGCCGATTGACGCACCCAAGAAGTATCTGGCTGACAAACCCACCATCCGTGACTTCCCGCAACCGGACGCCGCGACGCTTGTTGCACTCGGCGGACTCTGGTATTTCGACCCGAAAGGTGGAGAGCGGACGTCTCCCAAACAGTTCGACTACACGAACTCAGATCAGTTGCTTTACAAGACCGATCGCTTTGAAGCGCCATTTGCTGGCAACATGAGTTCATGGCTGCGTGCTGGCTATCTTGACTTCGACGGCAATGCTGTCGAAAAGGATCAATACAAACCGTACGCGGTCATCATCACATTCACCGACAAGCATCTGGTGATGCGGAGTCGCAATCTACCCAATCACCCGACCGCGACCTTCCCCGATCGTTGGCGGATGCTGGACGGCAATCCGTCTTACATCAAGGAGCAGGCGAATACGTGGCATATTCCGCTCGAACCCAAACGTGATCCCGACGCAACCGCCATGGACGAAAAAAACTCCAACCAAGCTCTGCCGATGGGTGCGATTGGCGTTGCGACCAACGGCGTGATCTTCTTCAACCCGTTCGATCACATTTTTGAAACAGATGCCGTCTGGCGACTAGATCGTTGCTGTGGACACCCAAGTCCTCAGCAGCAATACCACTATCACAAATATCCGGTGTGCGTGAAAACGCCGTGGAGCGACGAAGGTCAAGCTCATTCCAATGTGATCGGGTTTGCATTTGATGGCTTTCCTGTCTATGGGCCCTACGAATCGAAGGGGCTGCTTGCCAAGGACGCCACCAAAAATCCGCTCAACGACTTCAATCTTCACGAAGACGCCGATCGTGGTCCGCACTATCACGTCACGCCGGGCGAGTATCCGCACATCATCGGAGGATACTGGGGGCAGCTCGAAACGCTGAACCGTCCCGGTCGGAGAAGATAGCGAAACCTCGTGAACAAACGACAGTATCCAGACCAGAAATGGGAGGCGCGGCGGCACGCGCACCCGATGCAATTTGGGATTGGTCCAATCTAGCGGATGCACACTTGACTAAAGTGATTGGTTCAGTTCATCAAGTGGTTCAAGCTGTTGCAGATAGCTCATGGTTTCCCGCTTGTTGTGTTGGTAGTTCACGGGGATGTTGGCGTCTATGTTTTCAATTACCAGCCCATTACGCATGTTACATGTTATCGACTGGGCCCGTCGAAGTTGTCGGCTTTCGACAGGAATGGTGAACCGCCAGCGGGTGCTGTAGCGCCTACAAAGTAAGTGTGAGTGTCCATGACAATGAGATTGAAAGTGGGTAGCACATCGCTGGGTTTAGTGCTCATGGCTATTACCTGATTGTCGGTTGACTCCACAATTGCTGCGATTGGAGGTATCTAAAGCAAAATAGCAAGCGTCAGGAGGTGTGAGGAGGACGGTCAGCGATGGAAGCCCTCAACCGATAGGTCCGGATTGCACTCCAGATGAGTACCGTCAGCATTGTGCTGAGCATACAAAACAACGGAACACCAAGCAAAGCTGTCAGGCTCGCGATAAACTCGATCGGCGTCCATTCCGTCGCAAACATTTTTCGATTATCCCAAAGCCAACGCTGAGAAGTGTCGGCGTATAAACGCGTGAGCACGAAAATTGCGGATAATACGGCACTCCCTGCGATCAGAAATCTCTTGATCGCATTTCTTTTGTCTGAGCGTAAAGCCACGAAAATGAATGTGGCGATCTGCAGCATAATTGCAAAGATCAAGAGTCCCGAGTTGCAAAACTCAAGCAGGCCGTTCGTAAGCATGCGATTTTGTAGCAAATAGATGCCTAATGCTGCGTTTAGCGACGCCACGGTCATCGCAGCAAACATTAGCTGAACGAAAAATTGCATTTAGTACCGATGGCACAATCAATTGAGCGATCGACAATGCCCTGAAACTAAACTTTAGCAAGGGTAGCCCACCAGGTCCACGCGATGAGGGGCACTTGAAAGAGGAGGCGTGCGACGAGTACCCAATAGGGTACGTTGGCGTAGTCGTCCGAGTTAGCGAGCATGTGGAAATGCACCGGCGATACCGCGATCAGAAGAGCAATTAGGCCCCAACCAGCGGCACGACGCAGTTGTCGACTCAGAACCCCCAATCCTCCGAGCACCTCGAAAACGCCAGAAACGAATACCAGGGTCAAGTGCGCTGGAAGGTAGGGCGGTGTGATGTTGGTGTAAAATTTTGGATTGATAAAGTGATTAATTCCGGCGACGATGAAGAGGATGCCAATCAAAACAATGGAAGTCTTGCGAAGAAGTGATTTCATGATGAGTTTCCGTCGTGCCAGAGGTGACGAGTGTACCACTCTGAATATTGATAGAGTGTTAGGCGCCTTTGCTGACGGCACTCAAAACAATTCGACACGTCGAATTCGGCCTTTCCATTTTTCATGAAGTTCGGAGAACTCAATTTTTTTGTAGTTGAAAACAGCTAGAGAGTTCATGCCGAGACCGTTGTTCACGGGGTGAAGTAAATCGCAGATCAAAAAGATCGGCGACGCGGTTAAACTAAGTTGACCATTGAGTGATTCCTCGCAGATAGAATGATCGTAATAAGGTAACCCATCGTGAAAATTGTCAGTATCAATCCGGCTACAAACGAAACCATCGAGACCTTCCCAACGCTGTCAAAAGACGAGACGCTTGCGTTGGTAGAACGTGCTGACCAGGCATATCGGACTTGGCGAACGACGACCTTTGACGAACGCAAACAGGTTGTCATTGCGTTCGCAAGTCTGCTCAGGCAGCGTGTCGATGAATTGGCTAAGATCGTCACTCGTGAGATGGGGAAACGAATCTCTGAAAGTCGAAGGGAGGTCGAGTTTTGCGCCCAAATTGCTGAGTTTTACGCCAACGGTGCGGAATCGTTCTTGGCGAACCAGCAATTGGAGACCGCTAATGCAAACGTCTTTGTTCGGTTCGAACCGATCGGAGTTCTGCTGGGGGTGATGCCTTGGAACTATCCCTTCTATCAAGTCACACGATTTGCTGCACCAAACATTATGGCAGGAAACGCAGTGATGGTGAAACACGCAGAAAATGTTCCCAGATGCGCTCAGGTCATTGCAGATTTATTTGAGCAGTGCCGACTGCCAAGGGGTGTCTACACCAACCTCTTTATTCCAACCAGTTTTGTCGAGGCGATCGTTTCCGACATGCGAGTTCAAGGTGTTTCGCTAACGGGTAGCGAGCGAGCGGGTGCGGCCGTTGCGGCACTGGCTGGCAAGAATCTAAAGCGTTCCGTGCTGGAACTTGGAGGAAATGATCCATTCATTGTCTTAGAAGACGCAGACATTGAGTCGACGGTCGAGTTTGCCGTAAAAGGCAGAATGACAAACGCTGGCCAGTCGTGTGTAGCTGCGAAGCGTTTCATCGTCGTCAAATCGGTTGCCGATGAATTCCTGACAAAGTTCAAACAATCGATGTCTGTGTTGAAGCTCGGAGACCCGATGGACGACGATACGACGCTTTCACCACTCTCAACGGAACATGCGGCGGTTAGGTTGAACGAACAGGTGCAAGCTTCGGTCGACGCAGGAGCTACGGTTTTGCTAGGTGGCGATCGTCCCGACAGGCCGGGTGCCTATTTCAACCCTACGATCTTGACCGACGTCACTCCTGGGATGCCGACCTATGACCAAGAACTCTTTGGTCCGGTTGCCACCGTTTATGTCGTTGATGACGAAGACGCTGCGATTCAATTGGCCAATGATTCCTCCTATGGTCTAGGCGGAAGCATTTATACCCGGGACATTGATCGTGGCCGCCGCATCGCCGAGAGAATCGAATCTGGGATGATCTTCATTAACCAACCCACTAAATCGCAAGCTGACTTACCCTTCGGTGGCATAAAAAATTCTGGCTACGGCCGAGAGCTTTCGCATCTCGGTATTTTAGAGTTTGTGAACAAGAAGCTCGTTCACTTGGGATCAAAAAGTTCATGAGTTATTTGATCCGTGCGGAAACGTTAGGTTTTTGAACTTGAGGGCGGTCAACTCCTTTGTTCACTGTCGTTCATTGCATCAGCTACGCGGTCTTGGCTCGCAACACCGCTGCATCGATCGCCGATTCGAGTGCCTGCATCGCTTCATGTAGTTGCGCGTCGCTAATCACCAGTGGTACAAGTGAACGAAGGCACGAACCGTAAAGCCCGGCGCGAATCATGATCAAACCACGCAGGAAAGCCTCTTCGACGATCAATGGTGGCAGCACCGAATTGGGTTCTTTGGTTTCTCGATCCTTAACAAATTCCAGCGCACACATCGCACCGGCGCACCTCACGTCTCCAATGACATGGTGCTTTGCCTGCCACCGATGGAAGTAATCCAGTGATATCGAGCCGATCTCGTTCGCCCGGTCCAACAAGTTGTTTTCGCGCAAGTAGTCGATTGTTGCCACCGCAGCGGCGCACGCCACGGGGTTGCCGCCATAAGTTGAACCAAGTCCCCCAACGTTTGGTTTGTCCATCACCTCAGCCTTGCCGGTGACTGCCGCAATGGGCAATCCCGACCCAATGCTTTTGGCCATGATCACCATGTCTACATCCCACTCGGTACCACAGCCCGGCGTGTATTCGATCGCGAACATTTTTCCGGTGCGACCAAAGCCGCTTTGCACTTCGTCGCTGGCTAACAGAATTCCGTGATGGGCGGTGAGTTCGCGTAAGGCTCGAATGTATGCGGGCGGTGCCGGGATAAAGCCGCCCTCGCCTTGCACAGGCTCGATAATAATCGCGGCTACACTGGTTGGATCAATCTGTGCTACGAAAGCTTTCTTCAGATCGTTGATTCGAAGTTCGCAGAAATCGTCGGTGCTCATCCCGTTCGGCTTCTCGCGGTATTCGTAAGGAAATGGCACACGATAGACTTCGCTCGCAAATGGCCCGAATCCACGTTTGTATGGGTCGTATTTGCTCGTCATGGTCATTCCCAAGAGGCTTCGTCCGTGAAATGCTCCCTCGAACACGATGATGCCCTGTCGACCCGTGGCGTAGCGCGCAATCTTTACCGCGTTCTCGCCGGCCTCGACACCCGAGCTGCAAAGCAATGTTTTTTTGGGGCCGCGGATCGGCACAATCTCATGCAGTTTTTCGTTCAGTTGCACCATTGATTCGTAGGTGCCCACGATGTTGCACAAATGAATCAACTTATCAACTTGGTCGTGAATCGCCTTTGTGACTTCGGGTGGACAATGACCGGCATTGAGGGCGCCAATGCCGCCGGCTAGATCGATGAAGACGTTGCCGTCGACGTCGGTCACCGTCGCACCCGAAGCAGAGGCGGCGACGATAGGACACGATCGGTAAAGGCCGCGGACCGTGGTTGAGTCGCGGCGATCGAGGATCGATTGGGCACGAGGACCTGGAATTGGGCCGCTGATTCGAATCATGGAAGTTACAGGATTGAATTTAGACATAGCGTGCGTTCCAAATCAAGAAGCAGTTGGCATGGGAGGGTTTGGCAATACGGTAAAGGTTTCCGGCTCGGTCTGGTCCGCTTTGGTGTGGCGCCAAATCGCGTCCATCGCACGATCACGAGGCGAAATCACTACCGCGCCTCCAGTCTCTACATCGTAATCGGGAAGTGGGCCATGGCAGATCGAGCCCAACGGGTCTTTGGCGTCAAATTGGTTCAATAAACGCCATAATCCTTGGCGAGAACAATCTTCGCGATGGGAAATAAGCCAGCGCTCAGCCGATCGCAGTCTGCCATGAGTACTATGCGCCGGTGCATTTCCGCGAACGGGTTCGATGTTGACCAGCTCCGAGTCTAAGCAATGATTGGTATGGGCGAGTGTTGATTCCAATGTTCGCACGGCAATTCGCGTCGGCGAGCGTTCGACGCTGTATCCGTTACTTTCCGCATCAAGCAGAAGGTAGTGATGCGCTCCAGCCACCGGTGCATGTTTCAGAAGTTCGAGAGCTTCATCGGCATTTCGAGCACGAAGCATTCGACGCACCACGCTCGTCCACATCACACCGGGTCGCCCGTCCATGGTCACCATGTTGTTGATTCCAATCCCAAGACCGTGCTCGTTAATACCAATCATCGCCGGACAGCCGGTAACAGTGAATACCACCGTTGCAGGTTGATCGGTCGATCGATGGTCCAGCACGCGAATGTACGGAGTAGCTGTTGGGTGCATGTCCCAAGTTTGCGCAAGCAATGGCAGGCCATCGGCGGACGTGCAGGCAGCCACCAACACCGCGGTGCATTGACCTGGATCGTTGATGAAACTTTGGCACGGGGTACTCAACGCCGCACCGCTCCGTAGCGCGTCAACAAAATCAGTGAAGCCGCCAGTCACCAACAGATCGCGAGCTGGCACATCCGCTGCGTTGGCGATGCCCTCAAGCTCAGCCGTCGTTTGGGCGTCGTACCGTTTTTGATTTTCCCAGCAAGCCTCTGCCAATGCTTTTGGGGTCGTGGAATCGTTGCGGTCTCCGATCCAAAAACGGTCATGGCAAAGCCGTATCCGCTCTTCGGTCAACGCCTGAATCTCACTACGAAATGCGGCGCCATGGGCGCGGCCCATCGCTTCAGCGTCACCGACAATGGTAAGTTTTTCGATGGCAGGCATGACGCGAGCTCCAGAAAGAGGAAGGGCAGAAATAGACTTTTCTATCGTACGTGACTCAAACGCGAATATTCCCTCGTGCAATTTTGATTTAGGGCAACCTAAACGTATTTGACACTCGGCCGATTGAAGTCTTCGGACAACGTTGGTTAACCCGGTGTCGCCACTGAGCAACACCGGGTTTTTTCGTGCCTAAATTTAGGCTTGAGACTTGAGGAAGAAGAACATCGCGAAGCGATCCCTTCAAAACCTATAGCCTATAGCCTACAGTCTGTCGAGGACTGGTAGCGGAGACGGTACTGAAGCGAGATGGAGGCATTGGTTGAATCCCCAGGGAACTGTGCCGCTCATCGATGGATTTTATTGTCGGAGTGCTTGGGCAAGCCTCGACACGGACTTCGCTGACTGTTTACATTAACCAACACCGAAAGTATCTGAACAAACCACTTCGTTCATCTGCATTGTTACGACTCGCCGCGATAGGCAACTGTCGCGGCGAGTCCTTCTGCTTCTTCTCCCACGCCTGTAGCTACGATCCCAACAATGCAACCGACTTGTGGCACGTAAAGAAAGTCAATCCGCAGTCGATGGTCATGGTCGATCACTATCAGCGTTTCACCGGTCAGCCGGCTGTGCTTGAACGAACTGGAGAATCGCCGATTCCCATGTAGCCAACGGAAGGGCAAACGGGCGTCGTGCAGCTAAAACGCTGAACCGTTTCTAACGTCCCATTCGTGACCACTGGTTGTACTTTCATGCCGAAGCAGCAGGCAGAAAAGCACCTTTGACGAATTCTGTCGCCGGGAGCGTCGGCCGACCATGACTTCTACTGCAACCTCCCCGAAGTGCTGCGTTTGCCATTTTCGGATGCATTTGCGCTGCTCTGTGAGGTCGTTGGCGATCCCGTTATGGACATTCAGACTATAACTAGGTCTTCGGCGATGCCAAAGGCCTCGGATGTTGGATGAGACTCGGTGCCAGTTGGTCGATCGGACCGCCTCCGCCAATTCCTGCGTTTGCCACCACAACATCCAGGCCGCCAAATTCGGAGCACACGGATTCATACAAGAGTCCCACGGCAGCTTCGTCAGTAATGTCTGTCGACCGCGCAATCGCAAGGCCACCCGAATCAGTAATCTCCTGGACAACTGTATCAGCGGCCTCGCGATTATTTCCGTAGTGAACCACCACGCGATATCCGTCAAGAGCCAGTCGCTTACAAATCTCGCTTCCGATGCCTCCCGATCCACCTGTGACAATTGCGGTTCGGCTCCTGGAGCTAACTTGTGCTTTCGAATTCATAGTGAAGATATTCTCTATTAGTTTCTGCGCAATGGCGTTCGAATCGTTCGCGACGAACCGCTTGATATCACGCTGGTGAACCAGCGCCCAGTTAGTCCCCAGCCTTGCTGTCCTGACTACTTTTCAGCGGCCGCTTTGACTGCTTGGATGACATCGGCTGGCTCGGCGCGTTTCTTGTAGTCCGCATCGAGGAACGCGTAGGTGATCCTGCCGGCCTGGTCGATAACGTATGTAGCCGCAAGTGGTAGCTCCATCGCATCGTCGCCGTTGTATTCAGGCAGTTTGAGTTTGTCGCGATACGCCGGAATAATCGCTTCGGGAAGTTGAAATACGAGCCCGTACTTTCGCGCTAGTGCATTGCCTCTGTCGTGCAACGCCACGATATCCAGATCATTCGCCTCAGCCGTTTCTTTGGCCTTCTCAGGCAGCTCCGGTGTTAGCACTACCAGCTTTGCTCCGGCATCGTCGATATTGTCCATGCTCTGCTGCATGGCGCGAAGTTGAATGTTGCAATATGGGCACCAGCCTCCTCGGTACCACATCAGCACGATCGGCCCTTCCTGCCAAAGGCTACTGAGTTGGACACTCTTGCCGTCCCAGCCGGACAGTTGGGCGTCGATCGCCGCATCACCGACCTGCCTCGCGGATTTCTCGATGTCGGTCGCTCGCACCGTCTCGATGCCTTGAGCGTACGTCCGGCGAGCTTCGTCCGAAAGTCGTGCTTTGCTTGCGGTAGCTTTTTCTTCAAGCAGTTTGGAAAGCATCGGTGTTTCTCCTGATTGTGTCCCGTCGGTACGTTTGCTTTGAGGATTCGCACTTTGCGCGAACACTGTGTTGACGCTCAAACCGAGCGCAAGAAGGGTCATGGCGAGTGGATTTGCTCTCGTCTTCATATCTCTCTGTTCTTTTTGGAGTGTGGAGTTCAACGTGATTTTCAGGCCGCATCCAGAGGTAGATCTCTCGATGATCTTCATGCCATTGCAGCACTGGACTTAAGCCGGGGTGTGAGTCTTCAAAGCCACATCGCTGCAGTAGCTTCGAAGATATTGTGGAAATTTGCTGTAACGGGACAGAAGGTTGGCGACAGCAATGACCACGATTGCGGTCGCGATGTAGACAAGCGGCCACTTGGGGTTCGTTCGTAGAATAAACTCCGAGAGAAGAGCACCGCTCATCGCGCCAGTTGCATATAGGCCATTAAACGTATAGAGGAGCTTAGGTTTTTCGTGTCCCTCCTTGTTCAGGAGCAGGATTAGCGAATTCGTGAAGAACGATAGTGCGGCATAGCCGATAACAAAGCCTGTTGTGATTCTGAAAAAGGTTGGATCAATTCCGAGTGGTTTTGCCATGTCAA
>JBGSNE010000045.1:0-6809 GCA_041739785.1 Pirellulaceae bacterium | reverse complement strand
GAGCGTGACCAAGTATCAGAGTGAGGTTCGCCCCGCATAGTAGTCGCTTCCGGCAGAAACGACCCACTTGTGCCCAAGTGGGTCACGCTTGCCGAGCGTGACCAAGTATCAGAGTGAGGTTCGCCCCGCATAGAAGTCGCTTCCGGCAGAAACGACCCACTTGTGCCCAAGTGGGTCACGCTTGCCGAGCGTGACCAAGTATCAGAGTGAGGTTCGCCCCGCATAGTAGTCGCTTCCGGCAGAAACGACCCACTTGTGCCCAAGTGGGTCACGCTTGCCGAACTTGACTAGGTGCTTCACGCTCGCAGCCCGCAGCGCTCTCTCATCTCGCACCTCCCATTAACCCCACCATTAGCATCCAACCCATTGCATAGTTAGTCGCTCCCGGCAGGAGCGACCCACCACAGGAGCGCCCACCACAGTTCGCCCTGCTATGCGGCCCTTGTGGCAAACGAATTGTTGGAAAGCCAGCGGCGAATGTTATCGAGCTCACTGGCCCAACCGCCCCCCATCCGTTTGTGGCAGAAGGTATGGAACAACAGGTCGACTGTTTCACACAGCGCTCGAATGGAATCGATACGATCCTCCAATTGATAATCATCATTATCAGGGTCGACATGAATCTTGGCCGCTCCAATCGCAAACGTTTCGGCTTGGAGCACCAAATCGTACTGTGTGCCTCCGCGCACCAGAGTCATACCACTTTTCCTTGGCAGTTTACCGGAACGAATGGCTTGATGGGCTTCAGGCAATGTGACCGGTGACTCGGACGAAATCGTCTCTTTTCCTGACTCACCGTAGGGGCATTCGAGAATCAGAGTCTTGGTAAGCATCGCCGTGACTTCAGAATCATCTGGCAAAGCAATGGTGTCGCTCACGTTTTCTAGAGTCCACCACAGCCACATCAGAAACTCGTTCCCTAAGAAGTCGGGTTCTTGACGGTGTTCGTTGGCCCATGCAATCTCACCTTGAGGTTGATTGGGTAAAAAGTTGGCCGGGAGCAGCTCCTCGTAGGCTGCCACTTGATCGTTGTCTTGGGCCCACTGATGGGCTATCACCCCGGCGGAAACCCGTGACAGCTCGACACTGAAAGCTCGTTCCAGCAACTCGGCTGCGTATCCGCTGGCTGCCGCTCCCGAACCGCCAAAGTAGAGAGTGCTCAATTGCAAATCCCATAGCAAGGGGAATTGAGCCATCTTTCGATATTTGCCCGTGGCTGCTTCAACCGCACAGCGTTGCTCGACCGCTTCCTTGGCTTCTTGCTTCTGAGCTTTGGTAGGGCGGCCGCTTTCATTGTCCTTGGCCAGTGCGGCCAGCTCCATTTGCAACCAAGCTTTGCGAATCGCCGATGGAATTTGGTTGGTGTCGATGCGCACTCCACAGTGCAACGCGTTGTTGATAACGTTTTTCTCCAGTCCAAATTCGTGGTCGAACAAGTGCTCGCCGGCCAAGAAGCCAACCAACGCGTTGTCCTCCGACGCCGATTCGTTTTTGCCGCCTGCGAGCTGCGCAAGCGCGTCAAGGTGCTCCTGTTCGAATTGCGAAGCTGCAAAGCCGTTGACACTAAATCTCTCGAAACCGAGGCTGCCCGACAAAAATGCCATACGCTGATTATTCCTGCTGAAAGGACAAGGAGTTCAACTCAAAGTGTGTCAGACACCTTTTGGGGTTGGGCTCCATGAAACGGGTGGTCCAAGCGGTATCGGCACTGGGACTACGGGAAGTGCGAAATAAATCCCGGCCTGCTAGGCTTCGCCGAGTGCGCGTAATTCCTTCCACAGCTTCGCCAGCCACATTCGTGATAGCTTGCCCAACCCTGTCAGTACGCCACCACTTAAAACTTGTATGGCTTGTTGGTTGGCGGTAGACTGCATGGCAACACAAACTACCACTTCCATATGTGAAAGCCATTTGATGTTTCTGACTGTTGTTTCGTTCCTGTTTTTCACGGGCCTGGTAGGCTTCTTGACATGGCGTATCACGCGTAAGGACGACCACGGTAGTAGCAGCGGCTACTTTCTGGCGGGTCGCTCATTGACATTCCCTTTGATCGCCGGATCGCTGCTGCTAACGAATCTTTCGACCGAGCAAATGGTCGGACTCAATGGTGCCGCCTTCACCGACGGGCTGTGCGTCATGGTATGGGAGGTCGTATGCGTTGTGGCCCTGGTCTTTATGGCCTGGTTCTTCCTGCCGCGATTCCTAAAGAGTGGTGTGGCCACGGTCCCCGAATATCTGGAGATTCGCTTTGACCATCAGACTCAGATCATCACGAATCTAATATTCTTGTTGGCCTATGTTGGAATTCTATTGCCGATCATTCTGTATACCGGAGCAACCGGCATGATTGGCATTTTGGATGTCCCTTCCATGTTGGGCAACCTCCCCGAAATGCTCGGAGGCGATCCCGACACGGTAGCCTTGTGGCTAATCGTGTGGGCTGTAGGCATTATCGGATCTATCTACGCCCTATTTGGTGGACTGCGTACGGTGGCGGTTTCGGACACCATCAATGGCGTTGGACTGCTGGTCGGCGGATTTATGATTACAGCGTTTGCATTGTCCAAATTGGGTGGCGATGGCGGTATTTCCGCCGGCGCGAGCCTATTGCTGGAACAGCAAAGCGAGCGATTCAATTCAGTGGGTGGCTCGCAATCGTCGGTGCCGTTCGGCACAATCTTTTCCGGGATATTCTTGCTCAACCTGTTTTATTGGACCACCAATCAACAGATCATTCAGCGAACCTTTGGGGCCAGCAGTTTGGCCGAGGGGCAGAAAGGTGTGTTACTGACCGGAGCTCTGAAATTGCTTGGGCCGCTTTACTTAGTTATCCCCGGCATGATCGCTTATTCGTATTTTGCTGGTCAAGACATTCAGGCCGACAAGGCGTATGGCATGCTTGTCAACAGCGTGTTACCTCCCGCTCTGACCGGTTTTTTTGCCGCTGCCATGATCGGGGCCATCCTGTCGAGCTTCAACTCCGCACTTAACAGCACCTGCACCCTCTTCAGCTTGGGACTCTACAAAAACGTTTTGAAGCCCGACGCAACGGAACGCCAAGTCGTTCGGTCAGGAAAGATTTTTGGGTGGACCGTGGCTTTCCTGGCGATGGCGCTCGCGCCGTTGCTGGCCAATACCGCGAGCATCTTCGGTTACCTGCAAAAAATGAACGGCATGTACTTCATCCCCATTTTTGCGGTTGTGCTGATTGGTATGTTGACTCGGCGCGTACCTGCCATAGCGGCTAAGTTGGGATTGATCGTAGGCTTCAGTCTGATCGCCATCGGCTACTTCGTGCCTCCGTTTAATCAGATCGTCGATTCGATTCACGAATTCCACTTCCTAGGTTTGGTCTTCGCTTGGCTGTTGATTATGATGCTGGTGATTGGCGAACTCAGACCCCGCGAGACCGAGTTCGAACAACAAGATGTCGGAGCCGTCGACATGACTTCCTGGCGTTTGGCGAAGCCAGCTGGTTTACTGCTTATCGGATGCGTGCTGGCAATTTACATTAGCTTCGCCAATTTCTCGGTTTTGGTACCCTTTGGCAAAAGCGGCCTAGATCCTGACGCAGGTATCCCTACCGTACAGCCCTATTTGCAAGTCGAGTAAGGTCTGCATTTATTGCAGCAGTTGCCAAAATTTGTGGCAATTTGAGCCCGAGGGTCGATCCTGCGGAACCCAAAATCATAGCCAATTCCACCACGCTTGACGTAAATGGTCGCCAAGGATGTGGCCTGGGAAAATAGGGCTATTCTGGTACAATTCCCGGGGTTGGAAACATGCCCCAAACAACACGGGCTTTCTCGGCAAATACAGGATCCGGCTTCAAGTGTCGGAAGGGTACGGATGAGCGACGAAAACAAGCCAACGAGCACGGCCGGTGACGACGAAATCGCAATCACAACGACGGGCTACGATTCCGCCGATCTAAAGCATCTCAGCGATATCGAACACGTCCGCGAGCGACCGAGTATGTATATCGGCGATACGACGCTCAAGGGACTCCACCACCTCGTCTACGAAGTGGTGGACAATTCGATCGACGAAGTAATGGCCGGGCATGCCAAATTCGTCTCCGTGATTATCAATTCAGATGGCTCCGTCACCTGCGAAGATGATGGCCGCGGCATTCCTGTTTCGAAGCACGTTCAGCTCAGCGAAGAGATGGAGCGCGAAGTCAGCACGCTCGAAGGAGTGATGACCGTCCTGAAATTCGGTGGCAAGTTTGAGAAGAAAGCCTACGAAACCTCTGGTGGTCTTCACGGGGTAGGGGTGACCGTTGTCAACTTCCTATCGCAATGGTGCGAAGTAGAAGTCGCCCGCGAAGGACACGTGTGGACACAAAGCTACGAACGTGGGGTAGCCGCTGCGCAAATTGCCAAAGGCCATACAACCAACAAACGTGGCACCAAAACTACGTTCAAACCTGATGGCTCGATCTTCATCAACACCAAATTCAACTATGACACGCTGTACAAGCGTCTACAAGAATTGGCGTTTCTTAATAGTGGCGTTCGTATCAAGTACTTCGACGAACGCATCAACGACGGGGATGAATTTTACTATGAACGTGGAATTGTCGAATTTGTAGAACACATGAATCGCGCCAGCGATGCCGTCCACCCCGACGTTGTGTTGATCAAGGATTCGCGCGAAGGTGTGTCATTTGAAATAGCGCTGCAGTATTCGACTGAATACACCGAGAATGTGCAGTCGTACGTCAACAATATTCACACCATCGAAGGTGGAACTCACGTTTCTGGATTCCGATCGGCGCTAACCCGCGCGCTCAATACCTACGGAAAAAAAGAGGGCATGTTCAAGGACCTGGCCCCCACCGGTGACGATTTCCGCGAAGGGCTTACGGCTGTCATCAGCGTCCGCGTGCCGCATCCGCAATTTGAAGGTCAAACCAAGACCAAACTCGGCAATGGCGAAGTAGAAGGGATCATCAATGGCGCGGTCGGGGAAGCTCTGCAGAAGTACTTGGAGGAAAGCCCCAAGAACGCCAAGCTGATCGTCAAGAAGGGGATGCTCGCCTGTGAGGCGCGCGAGGCAGCTCGCAAGGCCAAAGATTTGCTTCGTAAACGCAAGGATGCCCTCAGTGGCGGTGGACTACCCGGTAAACTCCGTGACTGTATCAGTAACAAAATGGAGGAATGTGAAGTCTATCTGGTGGAAGGTGACTCAGCCGGTGGTAGCGCCGAAGGAGGACGCTTCCGCGAATTCCAGGCCATCTTGCCGCTGCGTGGAAAGATTATCAACGCCTACAAAAGTCGCGAAGATAAGGTGCTGGCCAACGAAGAAGTGCAAAGCATGATCCAAGCCATCGGCTGTGGTATCGGCATCGATCAAGACATCTCCAAACGGCGTTACAACAAGGTCATCATTATGACCGACGCCGATGTCGATGGTTCACACATTCGCACCCTGCTGCTCTGCTTCTTCTATCGACAAATGTATCAGTTGGTCGCCGGCGGGCATGTCTACTTGGCTCAACCGCCATTGTTCCGCGTAGTCCGTGGCAAGTCGACTCGGTATTATGTTCAGACCGAAGAAGAGATGAAGACACAGTTGATGGAACGTGGGCTGGCAGACTGCTGGCTAGAAATGGAGGATGGCCGACGCATCGATGGCGAAGCAATGCGCAAGTTGTGCGCTACCCTATCCGATATGGAGGAAGCTCTGCTGGCATTGGAACGGCGCGGCGTAAGTCTAAAATTGCACGCTGAACGCATGGAGACCGAAACCAATCGGCTCCCCTTCTTCCTGCTGACTGTAGGCAACGATACCCATTGGTTCTTTACTCGTGAGCAACTCGAAGCCTTCATTGAGCAAGAAAAACTGACCCTCGAATCGAAAACGATTCCCGTCGACGCTGAAGCTCCGCCCGCTGATGCCTCCGCCGACTCTGAGTCCAGCAACGACGTTGAGTCGGAGGAGCGAATCCTGGCTCACTTCGTCGAAATGCACGAGGTAAAAACCATCAATGCAGGCTTGAAGCAATTGGTCGACCACGGATTCGCCATCGGAGATCTAATTCCCCAGCAGCGGACGGGCACAACTGAGTCGAAGTTTCATCTGAATCGAGACGAAAGCCGATCTGGTATCGATGACCTGCGAGCTCTGCTACCTGCTATTCGCGCTGCCGGTGAAAAAGGGATGCAGGTCACTCGTTTTAAAGGGCTGGGTGAAATGAACCCTGAGGAATTGCGTGAGACGACCCTCGATCGATCCAATCGCACGCTGGTGAAAGTCACCTTGACCGATGCAGCGGCGGCCGACGAAATGTTCCGAGTGTTGATGGGCGATAAAGTCGAACCTCGGCGACACTTTATCGAAAAACATGCGTTGGAAGTTCGCAACTTAGACGTCTAACTATTCGTCCTGTTTCAACTTTCGCAACAATAAAATCTCATGCTCGCCGCCGGTTGCCCAGGCGTGCCAATCAATTCGCCCGATTTCCTCCCAACCTTCGCGTGGGCCGATGGCGAGTGCGACCCGCGCATGACCGCTCCACCAGCGAGTTGCGTCACCAGGTCGAGGCATCGTGTCGTAGTCCTCGGCTGAGCGATACCAAGCGTTGATGTCCCGCCCACCATCAATTTCTTCAGGTTTAAGTCCCTCAGCTAACCAAGTTTCTACCTGTCGCCAACGCAGCTGATTCGTGAGCGTACGGTGAAGTGCATCTTGCAACAGGCGGGTTAGTTTGCTAGCTGCTTGGCCTGCGACGTTTGGGAACTTGGCGTTTCTGCTTGCGCTCCTGGCGCCGGACAGCGTCAATGGTCCAGGTGTGCTGAGGGTTG
>JBGSNE010000285.1:0-1855 GCA_041739785.1 Pirellulaceae bacterium | reverse complement strand
GTCACGCTGCACGGCGTCCAACTGATTCGACCTGCGAAACTCGTTGGTTTGATCGACGATCGCTCGCTGAACGGCTGCAATTATACTCGTCGATTGCACGTCCGCTCCCGCGTTGCCATCCACCGTCGAAGCCGGTTGTGCCTGGACTGCGTCACTGGGCGCTCGCGCGAACTATTACACCGGCGGCACACGATTGGAGGACGGCCTACTGAGCGACGGCAATCGGGGCAATACTCGTGGAGTACGGCGCTTCCGCCATTGAATTCCATCATCTCGTGGGATGGCGTAGGGATACATCCACACCCCAGACCGTCGCCCAGCATGGCCGTCACCGGCAAATTGATCCTTCCCTCATCCTAGCCAGGCGCCTCCTTACCGTGCTCGGCGGGTCAAATAATAACCACCACCCCCGCCGAACAGCACGAATAACACAATTATTAAGATGATCCACGCCATGGTACTCATAATATCCCCTTCAATTTGGTTGAAACACTTGCGACGACTGAATAACACTTCATAGGTCGATATTTCCTGGGATTTCCGAGGCGTATATCGCCTCGTCGTACATGTGACCTCAGTAGGTTTAATACAAGCATCCTATCCGCGGCAACTTTTTGTGAAATCGAGCATTCAACCAAACTTACCTGGTGGAAATCATTACCCGCAACTTGCGCCATGAGGCCAGTCACCGCACCAGAGATATTGGACTTCGCATTGACCGGTGAGTCCTAATTCCGTGAGACCAAGAGTATTTGTTCTTCTCTCAGAAAAGTGATGCTCGAACCCTATCGCCTCGACGGCATTGAGTCCAAACTGAGAGCGGTACTCGTTAGGTCGAGTTATGGCAATGCCTTCGCCATCATTATCGGAGCAAGATCTGACGGCACCTGATAGTTCGCCCGCTCGAAGAGACTAATAGTCGGACCTGCTACCAGTTGGAAGAAAGCTGGCAGCGCATTGGCAACACGCGCCAAAACTGTTTCTGATCAAGCACCGGTTCCCCGAGCCAAAAGCCCGCTTGCGGGAGCGTAAGTCCGTGTATTGGACCAATCTAGCGATTTTAGGAATGGCTGTCGGATTGAGCTTCGCGTTCGGTCTCAAGGCGTATCTTGTCATCCAGTTGACGGCGATGTTGGTGGCGGGTTCAGCGGGGGTATGGTTGTTTTACGTGCAGCATCAGTTCGAAGGAGTTTGCTGGCAACGCCACCGTACATGGGATTATCTCGCGGCCGCGCTGCAAGGAAGTTCGTTCTACAAGCTGCCCAGAATCCTCCAATGGTTTTCGGGCAACGTCGGATATCATCACATTCATCATTTAAGCCCCCGGATTCCCAATTACAATCTGGAGCGATGTCACAAGGCGGAGCCACTGTTTCAAACCGTGCTGCCCATAACGTTTTTCGCCAGCCTCAAAACGTTCAACTTCCGGCTCTGGGATGAGCAAAAGCAGAAGCTAGTTGGCTTCAGCGTTCTGCGATCAAGGAAACCAAGTCTGTAACCTACTGGCTCCCACCCCCGACGACCATGAATCTTCGAGGTCGCATCTCAGTAATGGTTAGAGCGCTCATCCTCACCAAGCATGAAGCATGGTGGAATCCGCCATGTTGCATTGGTTAATCGCTCAATGTCTGTATACCGATCGCTAAGCGAAACTGTGTGCAGCGGCACATTAATCGAAACGAGAAAACTACATGCCTGATGCTTCACCACTTACGTCGCTGATTGTCATTGCCGACGAAGGGAGGCGGTATGCACTCGCACAACCACTCCGAAAAGCGGGCTTCAAAATCCGAGACGCATCCAACGGCTCTGAAGCGCTTCGCTTTGCAGCCGAAATTCCCGATATCATCATCCT
>JBGSNE010000283.1:0-24206 GCA_041739785.1 Pirellulaceae bacterium | reverse complement strand
GATCCGGAATTGCAACTGACAGTCGGGCGTCTCCGGCGGACCCCCTCAGTCAGGACAACCTTATTTAGGCTGCCATTGCTAGATTTGCATCTGCAACTAAATTTTTAGTCAGCTTTTTACGTGGCCAACTGACCAACCACGACACGCCACCTTCACTTCTGTCTACCCGGTCGAATCCAATTCGCCCCCAGGATGCATGTAGCGATCAAGAATGCTCTCAATCGCAAAATGCTACTATCCCTTGTATTGTCGAGCAAATGGGTGTTCAGGACAAGTGTTGCACGCCGGTTTTTGCCAAGCATTTGCTTAGTTTCATAGTAAGCGGCGTGGGGAGCGGCCCTTCCAACATGCATGGATATATTGCTGAACTACTTTTGCTGCGAGCGAGACATTGCATCAATCGCAATCCAAAGACATCTGGTTCGCCAGCTATCGAACGCCAATGCGTTCGATCGCTGGCGAACCGGTAAAACGCGGGGATGTTTCGAAGACCTGGGATTTTCATCCCAGACTATCGAATTCCGTGCCTTCGGCACTAAAAAACTCGGGCTTCAAAACCTACGGCTGCATGTTAAACCTGGATTATTCATGACCTTGTGAGCCGAAGGGCGTAAGCCCTCGGTTTCCTAGGCATTTCAGGAGGCCCGGGGGCTCACGCCCCTCGGCTCATGAATAATCCGGGTTACAAGTGTGAAAGTGGGGAGTGGGGCGAGACTTGCCGACGAGGGAAATCTAGGGGGTTGAAGTTATGGAGGCGTGCGGTGACCAGCGATAACTTTGCTGACGGCGATAGCCGGTGACATGAATGGTGCCATCGGCTTGCAGGCTGACCAGCGAATATCCGTTGCTTGCCGCCTCCTCCCCTTCCACCATGGCAACCAAAGTACAGTAGTGAATGCCATTGAGTTCCTGCAAGTCATTGCTGTGACTGTGTCCCTGAAATACTGCCAAGACCTTGCCGGAAGCCTCTAGTACTTGGCGAACTTCGGCGTGGTTCTTGACAGAGTGGTTCTTGGTTACGTCCAGTCGCTGATGGGCGAACACAATCGTTGGCTTGGTCGTTGCTGCCAGATCGGCTTGCAGCCACTCCAACTCCGCTGCGGGGATGTTGGCATCATCCCATTTGAAATTCTTCCGCTGGTAGGGCTCGCCATCGCTGCGAAAGCAACCGTCCAGCACTACGCAGTGCAATCCCTGTCGGTCAAAGGAGAAGTTTGCTTTCTCCTGGCCGACCGCGTCTAAGAACTCTCGTTTGGTGAGTGTGTCAACACAGTGATTTCCCAACACATAGATCCGATCGTCGCAAATCGCTGAAAACTCGCGATTGATCGTTGCTAGATAGGCTAGCTCCGTTTCCACCAAATCGGCGGCGTCGATTAAATCGCCCAGTTCCACTAAGAAACTGGGTTTGTCTTGCTCAAATTGTTCCGCGGCTTCTTGCAGCTTTCCGAGCGTCTGACGATAGTGACGCGAGCCGGCCGAAGGTTTGTCGGCATAATGCAAATCCGTAACCAATGCAAATCGCAGTTGCTCCGGCGTTTCTTCGCCCAACAGCCTAGCGGGGCCTGCGGCAATGGCGCCCAAGACCAAAGTTCCGTTGCGCAGGAATGCTCGGCGTCCGATTTGGGTATAATTGTCTGGCATGTAACAAACTTCCAACTGTGACTGGGACTCCGTTACAGCTTAATTTACGGATTGTCCGGGAAAAGGTGTCCGACACCAAAAGTGCGAAGCACCCGAGGGGCCGTTCCGGCTTTTGGTGTCGGACACCTTTTCCCGACGTAACAGCCAAGAGATCAGGAAAGGATATTATGACACTTCTCAGTGAACGCCACCACCGTTAGCTGCCAAACGCTCGATATGACTTCATTTTCGTACTCGTACTCAGCTTCCGGCGTTACTCGAACTCGAACTCGAAATGTCGAGGGCGTCCGAGTAGGAGTACGAGTACCATTTCATTGAGTACGAGTACGGTTTTGCTGCTAATGTTGTTGGCGTTCTGCGAGAAGTGTCCAAATTCTTGCCTGTTATCGTGGCTAGTAATACGGACGTCTCAACGCACAGGAGTGTTCGTTTAGCAATAGACTTTCGTTCATCGCAGACTCAATCAAGTAAAATACAAACTAATATGATAAATTGAAGCGTCCGTTTCTGATGTCAGGCCTGGTCGTACTTGTTCGCGAAAGTAAGGTTACCAATGTCCAAAATAATCGGCTTGCTGCTCGGTTCCCTGGCACTGCTGGTGATGCTGTTCTATGTTATGAGCGATCAACAGGCACCTTCTTCCAGTCGAGGGACGGCTGGTACGGACAAGCCCGTGCCGTTGGTAGTCTACTGTGCGGCCAGCAATCGAGCTGTGGTGGAGGAGATTCGGCAGGCCTACGAAACGGAGACCGGGCGGCAAGTGCAAATGCAGTTTGGACCATCGCAAACGCTGCTGTCATCGCTTGAAGTCAGTCGTACCGGTGATCTGTACCTGCCAGCGGACGATAGCTTTCTCAACACGGCACGTGACAAAGGATTAGTGGCCGAGGTGCTGCCCATTGCCCAGATGCACGCGGTTATCGCAGTCCTCAAGGGGAATCCGAAAGGCTTAAAAACTTTCGACGACCTGCTTCGCAATGACGTGCGACTGGTACAAGCCAGCAGCGATGCGGCGGCCATCGGCAAACTCACTCGCGAAGTGCTCAACCAAAGCGACCTTTGGAAGCAGCTCGACCAAGCGACGGTAGGCTATCGTACCACAGTCACCGACGTTGCCAACGATCTGATTGTTGGTGCGGCTGATGCCGGGATCGTGTATGACGCGGTGTTGGCCACCTACCCCGAGCTCGAGTATTTTTCGATTCCAGAGCTTACCACCGCCAGCTCACAAGTCTCGATCGGCGTGCTCAAATGCAGCACACAGTCTGCGGCTGCCTTGCACTTTGCACGCTATCTGACGGCCAGTGATCGTGGATTGTCTCAGTACCGAAAATTTGGATTTCAAGTTGCCAAAGGTGATCGTTGGGCCGACGTACCGGAGTTAACGATATTTGCCGGTTCGATGCTACGGCCAGCTATCGAAGACACAATCAAGAATTTCGAAGAACGTGAAGGGGTCGTTGTGTCGCGCAATTATAACGGCTGCGGTATTCTGGTCGCGCAAATGCAGGCGGGCCAACATCCCGACGCATACTTCGCCTGCGACAGTGAATTCATGAATCAAGTGGTTGATCTCTTTCCACAACCTGTGCCCGTATCGCAAAACGAATTGGTGATACTCGTTCAAAAAGGGAATCCACACAAAATCGGCTCATTGAAGGATCTGACCCGCGAAGGCTTGCGGGTGGGCATTGGCCACGAAAAACAGTGCGCGATGGGCTGGATCACGCAGAACACTTTTAAGGAGGGAGGCATTCAGCAAGAAGTGATGGCAAATGTTACGGTCCAGACCCCGACGGGTGATATGTTGGTAAATCAACTTCGCACCGGATCACTGGATGCCGCCGTGGCTTATCTCAGCAACGCGGCAGGCGCGGCGGATGTACTGGATGCAGTTCAAATTCAGGGCATCGCCTGCTCCACAGCCACTCAACCTTGGGGCGTGGCCACCGATTCCAAATTTCCGGAGACAGCCAGTCGACTGTTCGCGGCTATTTGTTCGACCGAAAGCCAAGATATTTTTGCCTCACAAGGATTTCGTTGGCAACTGCCGACGAAAAACACAACCGTGGCCACATCACCACTCAAGGAATAGCAGACGCTGACTTTGTACTCTCCAATCCGATACTGTTCGCGAGCGATCCGCACTTTCTGTTGGCTGCCGTTGTGCTGCATAGCATGGTCTATGTGCTCGGACAGCTCGATATCGATCGCGCAAAATTCTAGCGAACCAGTCGTTGAGACACCGGCCACCACGAATTTGATTGGGCCACTGAGAATTGTCAAATTGCTATGGAAGGCCAATCCCAAAAGTGCTGCCCAAACATTGGCCACTAGTATTGCAACGGCAGTAGAACGCAACGACCTTCCAACGCTACGGAATGCTTTAAAGAGTTTGCAAACAGAGTGCGAAACGGTGGTTGCAAACGGCGACCGACACGATCCGCGTTACGCATCGGCGTTGGCTGCCCATCTACTCATCGCGGATCATCCGCCATTAGACGCTACGCTGGCCAAAGCATTGAATGAGATTGAGTCAGTCGAACAGCGGCTATTGTTATGGCAAGTTTGGTTGCAAGTTGACCGAGCGGAAGCACTGGAATATTTTTCTAAAGCAGTTGTACGTGAATCAGCGGACTCGAAGTCCAGTGCTTGGCTCAGCGGAATGATCAATCAAGCGTTGCAGGTCGATCGCGCAAGTGCGGCGAAAACGCTCATCGAGCATTGGGGGCAATTGAGCCCCGCCACGCAGTTGGCGGCTATTGAGCCGCTGACGGCCAGCGCCGATGCGATGCAGTTGCTACTAAGCGGTGTGACCGCAGGTAAAATTTCAAAGGACTTACTCAATACGAATCAGCTACGTAAGTGGCTGGCCAGTGACAATCAGGAACTCATTACCGCGATCGAAACGATCTGGGGACGCGTTCGGCAAACGGACAACGCAGCCCGAGCGGAGTTGGTTGCCCAGACTATGGCGACTCTTCAACAGGGGGCTCGTGGCAGTGCGTCTAGCGGTGCTGCGGTCTTCGATCGCGTCTGTTCCCAGTGTCACGTGCTGCATGGACGGGGATACGAAGTGGGCCCCAATATTGTGGGCAACGGGCGGGGGAATCTCCAACAGTTAGTGTCCAATATCCTCGATCCTAGTTTGGTGATCGGGGAAGCCTTTCAAGCCAAGACGGTGCTGACCGTCGATGGTGAGGTAGTCAGCGGCTTGGTTGCCGCTGAGAACGATCGCTACTTGAAGCTCAAGGTCCAAGGTGGAAAAACGATCGAGTTTGATAAGCTTGAGGTGGAACAGTTCAAATCGAGCACCAACAGTTTAATGCCCGAAGGGGTCGAGTCGCAGATGCAACCGCAGGAGCTATTGGATTTGTTGGCCTACCTATGTTTGCTTGGGCCGCCCGATGCCGCGGAGAACGAATTGATTCCCGGCACGCCACTCGATTTCGTGCAGCCGTGAGCGGGCTCAAGAATAGACTCGATACCTTTCAAGTTTCCAGGGGCAGACTTTGTCTAACGCCGAGCCGGAGCAGGCGGTTGATCCGAGCTCGATCGGCTAATCGCAAAATCACAGCGAAGAAAAGAGTTTCCCGAGGGTCTAGTCACAGCCTGCGGAGGCGACGGCAGCGTGGCATCCCGGAAGAATCAAGTCGATAAATCGAGCAAATAGGCCTCAACAACCTCCTGTGTCGCACGATCACAAGCCCCCCGACACACCTCTGCAGCGTCTGCCGGCGCCTGCGCAGCCTCAATCAATCGCTGCAACCCATTCCTCGTTAACCCAGCTCAACAATTTCGGCGAACCGTACTCGCTGCCAATCGGCTGCTACGGCTTGGCGTTAAACGACTGCCCTTCATTCTTTGCACGTCATTGCGACTAAACTGTCAAATATAGCTTGACTCGAACGAACTCGACTCGGAGAGTCGAGCGACGATTCTAACTCAAGCCGGTTAATATGCCGTCGTTGCAGAAGTCGGGATTGCCGAAGCTGTCAACGGGCTGCCCCATCGCTGAACAGAAGGTCATCAACAAGCGATTGTGGGGCGTCTTGTCGTAGTCGATCGCTTGTCCAGTCTTGAAGCCCAAGCCACCTCCGACCAACACAAAAGGAATGTTGTCCCGGGTGTGTGAGTTCCCCTTACCGAGCTCATTGGTCCATACCAGCGTGGTGTTGTCGAGCATCGAACCTTCGCCGCCTGGCTCAGGTGTGGCCGCTAAGCGTTTGGCCAGATAGGCGACTTGTTCACAATACCAAGTGTTGATGCGAATCAATTTTTCGTAGGAGACTTCATTGCTATCTGGTTCGTGCGACAGTTCATGATGGCCATCGTCGATCCCCAACCAACGCATCTTGGGCTGCCCCACGCTGTTGGTGATTTGGAAGGAGGCGATGCGGGCCATGTCAGCGGTAAAACTGTTGACTAACATATCCATTTGCAAGCGGGTGATGAGGGGTATATTGTCATTCTCTTCGTCGACGTTGGGTGGTAAATTTGGAATGGCATGCCCCATGTCCGCCTGGGCCTGTGCTTGGGAAAACTCCGTCTGCAATTCGACTTCCAACTCGCGAACCATATCCAAATGTTCGCGGAGCATGCGCCGATCGTCTTGGCTAAGTACCGTTTCAACTTTGCGAAAATCGGCGGTCAAATCATCGAGCACGCTGACTAGCAATTCTCGATTCTTCGTCTGGCCGTAGAGCTTGTCAAACATCTGATAGGGGTTGTCGATCGGTGCCACGGGTTGATTCGGACCGGCATACGACATACGAGTCCAAGTGTCGGCTCGATCGGGAACCATGACTCCCATTTCAATCGATCCGAATCGAGTGCGCGTGGCCGGATCGGATTGCAGTTTGTTCTTCAAGAATTGGTCGACCGAGATCCCCATGGACCATCCGGCCGGCGTGTCAGAACCACCTTGAATGTCCCCTGGGAAAAGCTCGATACCAGTCAACAGACAGCCGATACCGCGCATGTGTCCATCCCCATCCCCCTTAATGCGATTGCACAAACCATGCAAAGTGAGCACTTGTGATTTAACATCGGCCAGTGGTTGCAGGATGCGTTTGAGTTCGAAATCGCTGCCCAGTTTTTCAGGCCAAAAGTGATCTGGGATCACGCCGTTGGGGCTGAAGATAAATACCAATCGCTGACGTCGCCCGGTGGCCGAACTATGACCGCCACGGGCCAAGCTCGGCAAATTGAGCATGAAATTGGCAGCAGCCGCGCTAATGCCAGACTTCAGGAGAAATTCGCGCCGTGTGGCTTGACATTGCATGGGGTAGGACTCCGGTGGGGTGGGTGGTGGTGGTGGTGGGCAAGATCGTTCAATGAGTGTGCGTCTAGTATTCGTCAAATTGCTACGCTGCGAGATTATGAGCGATTGCCAAGCCTCGCACTTCAACTACCGCTGCAGTGGTCCAGGTTTAAGTTTAGGTTTAAGTTTAGGTTTAAGTTTCCATAAATTCACAACTACTGGGGGTGAGGGTACCCTCGTTTTTATTCTATCGGATGCAGGGCTGCAAGAACAGCAATTTCTACGATTAATTCGCGAACATTGCAGCCGGCGGCTTTAAATTTCGCTGTTAAATCCTCGATGGTACGCTCGCCAAAGGCGGCAGGCGGCTGCTTGACAAAGTGTTGAAAGGCTCGGTTTACCAGAGCTCTCTGAGCATCGTCGCTGACAACCAAGTAGTCAGCCACATCCTTAATCTCAGCGAACTTTACCATGGAATCATCGCGCGACGTGTAATTCCCGCTAGCGTCAATCGGCTTGCCTTTTTCCGTTTCGCGGTATCGTCCTACAGCATCATAATTCTCTAAAGTGAAGCCCAGTCCATTGATTTTGTGGTGGCAAACTTGGCAGCTCTCTGGGCTCGTCTGTAAATCAACGCGCTCACGCGTCGTCAGCTCCGGATGCAGATCAGGGCTTAGCGGAGAAAAGGCGTCCGCTGGTGGGCGGAGCGTTCTGCCAAGCAAATAGCGAATCAGAAAAATCCCACGATGAATTGGCGATGAGGCATCGTGATAGGCCAAGCCGCTCATCAAGTAGGGATGCGTAAGTAAGCCGAACCGAGGTCGCTGAAGCTCATCGATTGCGGGGACCAATCGGTCGCTGGCTGATTCTTGATGGGTGCCCGAAGTCGGTTCCTTTGGGGTGGGCTCGGCGGGACGCCAGTCGTCGCCGTAAAACTGAGCAATACGCTGGGTGGTATAGGCTGCGTCACTGGTAAATAGTTGCCGGAAATCACCACTTTCGCCCCATACGATATCCTCCAGCATTCGGTCAAGACTGTGTCTAAGGTCATCAACCAGCAGTGCATCGAATCCAGCGAAGTGTTCGGAGTCTTTGGAGATCTCGGTGAATCGACCCAGGTTCAACCACTCTTGCAACATGTCCCGTGTTTTGGCTCGCAATCGCAAGTCATGCAAATGCTCGCGGACATATGTACGCACCTGCTCCTCAGATCGAAACTCGTCACGCTCCACCGCCTTGAGCAGTATGGGGTCGGTGGGGAGCGAGTCGTACAGGACTAAGCACAGTCGATTGGCTACCTGCTGCGATGGTGATTGTTGGCCATCTGCGTAGGGATATAAGAATCGCGGCGACTTGAGTGCGATCAGCAGCGAACGTTTAAGCGCTTCGGCATCATCGGCTTCCGCTGCGAGCTGTTTAACGATATAGGTTGAAACCAATTCTTCACTCAGGGGCTGCCGGAACGCTATCTCGATGATCTGTTTGAGAAATTCTCGCATTTTGTTGCGGTCGTTACCACTATCTCCGCGATGGTCGCGTTGATAGCCAGACCACAACTCGTCGATAGCAATTTGCCCAAATTCAAATGCAGCGGCTGTGGTCGATTCGTCCCACTGGCGATTGATGGCTACGCCACGCTCGAAACCGTAACTGCGATCGTCGGGTGGCAACGCCGTCTGTAAAGCAAATGTAGGCGGGGGCACACGTTGAACGAGGTTCTCAGGTGGGATTACTTGTTCTACGCCTCCTGGCGGGACCCAAGACATCGTAATATTAGCGGGAGGTTGTTCGGTTTTTCGTTTGCGCTGCACGAATTCGATCTTAAACGGATAAACGCGACCAGCCGTCAGCGCGATCGTCTCGCGGAATTCGGTTTTGTCACCAGATTGCGTGTGATTGTCGATCAACTGACGCCCAATGCGACCAAAGTCCATTTCGAAGGAACACGTACTGCGGACCACAATCTCATACCGCCCGGACACATCAGCCTGCACGCCACCTTCCCAGTAGATGAAAAATTCTTCGGGATTGATCTCTCCGCCCGGGCCATCGTGTGCGAAATCGAAATCGATGACTGGGTCAACGCGCTCAATCTTTTTATTCTCATCCTTCCAACGCGAACCTTCGAAATAGACGCCGCGAACGCCACCGGTCGGTAGAGCATCCGTTCGGTGATTGAACTGCTCGTAGAGGTCGGCCAAACTTTGGCGGAGCTGGTTGGCGGTCAAGCGTGCCAAGCTGATGCGCGGTGGACGATTGCGAACTTGTGCTGCTTCACTATAGAAACTGTGGTGAATGTACGCGGCCACTGCTTCGGCCTCTTCGTCGACGCACTCTTCGGGTTCCCCTTCGGGCATCGTTCGAGTGATGATCGCGGCTAGCTGTCCAATGGACTCGTCCCCTAGGAGTGGATCTTCGTAGGCACCCTCGACCCCCTGCCCGCGATCGCCATGGCAGTCACTACAGCTTTCGACGTAAATTGCTTCACCGCGTTTGAGCGCATCCAAGTCAGCAGCTTGCACTATCGAAGACTTCGAAACCAGAACCACGACCGCAATCAGGCATCCAAACGCAATGTGACTCAGTGTTCTCAAGTTCTCTTTGTCGCACGGCTCTCCGAGCCGTGACCACTCAAGTGCTCTTAGCATGGTTTTCAGTTTTCATCAGATAGATTACGAGTACATAGCCTGGGCGCAACACAGCCTGCGCAGCGACTAAAATTCGAGGTTGCATCACCTAAGTCAATGCGGCTGTCGCTAATGTGTTCGGTGGTTGGAGCGGTGCGTAGTAGCGCAGGCAGGAAAGACAGCTCAATGGTGGGACTCGGCGTAACCGAGCGTAAGCTTGATTATAGTTCAGTGACGTTCCCATGGCAGCCCCCTCGGCTCTCACCAATTGCTAAGATATGGCAGGCAAAAGCACTCACTTTGTGAACCGGCCCCCTAGTGAACCTCAGGCGTTAGCCGTGGGCTCCAGCTTGGTAAGGCCCACGGCTAGCGCCTGAGGTTCACTAGGTGCTCAAATTGAGTGCCAATTGGCTTAGGCCCTTCGGCTCACAAGGTCATGAACTATCCCGGTTAATCAATCGAACGTAATTTCCGAATAATCACGGTCTATCATTCAATAAATTTTTATGAATGACCCTTTTTTGAGAACTGACTCGTATGGAAAACAAATCACAGCCTGAATTGACTCTACGCGTGATAGTACTGGGATTGATTCTGTCAGTCGTCATGGGAGCCGCCAATGTGTACGTGGGGTTGAAAGCCGGGATGACCGTTTCGGCTTCCATACCTGCCGCCGTGATGGCCATGTTGATATTCAAAGTGTTTTTCAAGCGGTCGAGTATCTTGGAAGCCAACCAAGTGCAAACTTGCGCATCGGCAGGCGAGTCGCTGGCAGCCGGAATTATCTTCACGATGCCGGCCATGATCCTGATTGGTTATTGGAAGGAGTTCGATTTCTGGGCTGTCTCCATCATCGCACTGACCGGAGGTCTGCTGGGCATTTTGTTCATGATTCCCATGCGTCGAGTGTTTGTGGTCGACAATGAGGAATTGATCTATCCCGAGGGAATCGCCTGTGCGGCTGTGCTCAAAGCGGGTGAGAGTGGTGCCGAAAATGCAGGCGCAGGTGCTAGTTTAGTGATGGGTGGATTGTTGGGCGGAGTGTTCAAACTGGCGGGTGGACTGTTGGCGCTTATCTCCGGCAGTTTGGAAGTCGCTACCACGTTTGGTTCGCGAATCTTTTTTTTCGGCGGTGACCTGTCCCCGATGTTAGTCGCTGTTGGATTTATCGTACGACTCAACGTGGCCATTTTGATTTTCATCGGTGGCGCGATGGCTTGGCTGATCGGCATCCCCTTGTTAGGAGGAGGTGAATTGTTTGAAAATCCCATCGAAGGGGCATACACGTTGTGGAAGGATAAGATCCGCTTTGTGGGTGTCGGGGCGATGGTGGTGGGCGGCTTTAGCTCGCTGATCTCGGTCCGCCATGGACTGAAATCGGCTATCAGCGAGATGTGGCACGGTGTATCCGGAAAGCGTGCCGGCGCGGTAGACAACGAACGCGATATCCCAGCGATAGTCATTTTGAGTTTGGGAATCATTTGTACGCTGCTATTGGCAATCGTTAATTATCGATTTACCAAGGACATTGGAGTCACTTTGCTGTCAACCGTCATCATGCTGGCTATGGGATTCTTCTTCACTGCGGTGGCCAGCTACATCGTGGGGTTGGTCGGCAATTCCAATAGTCCTGTATCGGGCATGACAATTACCGCTGTGTTGGTCGCGGGAGGCATGTTGTGGTTGTTTGGCTATACCGGAATGACTGGCATGGTAGCCACCTTGGGAATTGCGGCGATTGTCTGTTGCGTAGCCTGTACAAGTGGTGATGTGTGCAACGATTTAAAGACCGGTTCCATCGTTGGGGCCGCGCCATTTCGACAACAGATCATGCAAATCGCTGGGGTTACTGTGGCCGCGTTCATCATGGCTCCCATTTTGACGCTTTTGCATCACAATACGCCCGGCGGGATTGGAGGCCCCGAATTGTCTGCACCGCAAGCCAGTTTGTTTGCCAGCTTAGCCGAAGGGTTTTCGGGCAAAGGGGTTTTGCCGTGGGGCATGATCGGCATTGGAGCTGGTTTAGGATGTGTGATCTTAGTCATCGATACGCTGTTAAAAGTTTATGAAGTTGGTTTTCGCGCGTACCTGATGCCCATCGCGGTTGGGATGTATTTGCCGTTCGGTTTGGCGATGCCCATTTTGATCGGTGGTTTCCTGGCCTACTGGTATGCAAGAAAGGTGCCTGAGCCCCAGCAGCATGCCGTCTTGCATCGTGGTGTCCTATTTTCCTCGGGAGTGATCGCTGGAGAAGCACTGACGGCGGTGGGAATTGCTGGTCTAGCCGCTCTCATCGGTTGGCTTACCGATAGTTATGGTCCCCGAGCAGCCGGTGGCGTAACGGTTCCACTCGCGCTGGATCTGAGCCCTGCCTTGGTAACCATAGCTTCCTGCGTAGCAGCCATATTAATGGTTGTTGTCTTCGCACTCATGACTCGACCGAAGAGCGAAGCTTAGTTGGCACAGTGTCCCGCTGCCTAATTTACCCTGCTGCGTGCGGAAGTTTTGAAACATAAGCAGCCAAAGCAAAGCTAATTAGCATGAGGATCCATACGACATCCAAGAAATGCCAGTAGAGGGCGCAAAAACGAACGGGGAAATTGCGCTCGTGATCGTAGTCCCCGCGAGTCATACCGAATAGAAGAAATGTCAACCCGGCTACTCCGCCGACGACATGCAACGCATGTACGACGACCAGAAAAAAGGTCAAACCGTATAGATTGCGGATGGAGGCGGCAGGTTTCAGCAGTTCTCCAACCATCCAAGTCAGTGCGGAGCCCTGGATAATAAAGAAAGCGATCGACAGCACAAACGCGAGTACGATATAGCGTGCGAAATCCCCCAGCCTCTCGCGACGCACGGCTTCAACGGCCATGTGCAATAATACGCTGATCGCCAGCATGTTCACGGTAGTCAGCAGGAACAACCTTGGTAAATAGAAAGGTTGTACCTGGCCTACTTCTGGGGCGATCCGCAGCATCACGTAGATGGCATACAGGAGGGTGCAACTGACGAAAAAGACACTTAATGAGGCGATAAATAGCCTTGCCCCTTGTTCACTACGTCGATCTTCGGCCAGCTTATACATTTTGGGCATGAAAAAGTTCGTGTTTTAGGATTTTTTGCGGTGATCGCGACCGCTGCATAATCAAATAGTAAAGCAAAATAGAATGCAGCCAAATAGAAAACAGCTCAAGGCCAACTGCTTCAGGTTCAGCGACTTCTGTTATGTTTAAAACAGTATAAACTCGGGGAAAAGCCTGAACCAGTTCCTTTACCAACTACCCCTAAATGCGGTAAGATGAACGGTCGGGCTGGGGAGCTCGGTATAGGAGCTAAATGGCGGAATGAGTAGTCGTCGACCAATGCGTGGCTTAAAACGCAATCAACGTTGTCATCTCGGGCCCTTTCGTTTGGTTCTCGAACCGCTAGAGGCGCGTCGTTTGCTGGCGGGTATCAATGTCTCAGTCTATGTCGACCAGGATGGCTCCCGCAGCTTTGAGCCTGGCAGCGACCTGGCAGCCCCTAACCGTTTGGTGTATGTCGACCTCAACAATAATGGACTGCACGACTCACACGAACCGATTGCCATAACAGACCAAGCTGGATCCGCATTTTTCGCCGACTTGGAGGCTGGCGAATACGCTGTAGGCCTGCTAACCAACTCGAATTTCCAGCCGCAGGTAGAACCGGTTGGTGTGGCCCAACCCAAACTGATCGCTGCTCAGCCAATCGCCAACTTTGTCGCCAGCGACGACCTTCAAATTGTTTGGTCTCTTGGTACTGATGGAACAGCTCGCTTGGTGATTGGATCTGACGAGCTGCCTACTAGCGTTCCGCTCGGAAACATTATTGCGCTCGGGCAACCCCACCAAGATCTGCTGACCGGCATCGTCGAAGCCGACTTGGGCTGGGAATGGATCGAGTTTGAATTGCGATCAGGGGAGGTTTCGCGACAGTCTCTCGTGGGACTCAGCCCAACAGCAGCTTTAACGCTCACTCCGCGAAGTATCGTTGAGACGCAGTCACAAACGGTAGTGCTGCTCGACGGACCAAATGGCAAAATGTTGTCGAGTGTTGCCCAACTGTCCAATCAACAGCAGTTTTCCACGCCAAGCGTGACAGCGGCTTATGCAATCGCCGGTTCGCCAAGTCTGGTACCTATCGCGGCATTATCTTCTTCCGCCAGCGGGGCGAGTGTCCTGTCATTGTTGAATCCGCGGGATGGTTTCGCCCAAGTAGCCAAACTGACCTTGGAGGAGTATGCCTCATCGGTCGCGATATCAAACGATGGCAAATTTGCGTACGTTTCGCTGTCAGCGGGAGGTGTACTGGCCATAGCCATCCATCCGGAATCTTTGTCGCTAGCTGCAATTTTACATGAAGCGGTGGGACCGGTGGTTGCCAGTTCGAGCGATGGACGGATCGTGACTGGTAGCAATCGCAGTCCGCGTGAACTAATCACCTGGGATACTCGGCAATGGCAACCCTTGGCGCGAACGCAATTGCCAACCGGCAACAGTCCATTCGGTCGAGCGCAAGTGGCTATGGAAGCGCGCGGGGATCGCATGTTGGCTCTCGCCGGCGGAAACCTGCATGCGATCGACATGTCTCTCCCTCTATCGCGCCGTGTCCAACTAAACACGCGGCAAGCGACCGCCCAAATTCGCTTGGGGGTCCGCGTTGAGGGAACGAGTACTCCCCGAGAACTTCAAACGATCGAACGTGCGATTGACGAAGACACGGACGATAGTTTTCAACTCAGCGAGTTGGTGACTACCGAAGATGGCAACCATGCTTTGTGGTTTAAGCTGGACATTCCGGCTCAACATGGCAGGTTGCAAGCGACTGAAGATGGACGCTGGAAGTACGTGCCCGATCCCAATTTCTTTGGTGAGGACTCAGCCACGTTATTGGTATACGATGGCAAGCAAGCCAGTGAATTGGTTATGCGCTGGAGCGTGGCTGCCGTTCATGACGCCCCCAGTTCCATTTCCGTCGGGGCGTATTCACTGCTGGAAAACGCACAACACGGTACTTTGGTTGGTCCCGTGACCGTGGTCGATCCCGATGTCGAAGACAGCTACGATATTACGACATCTGATGATCGATTCCAAGTCTACGGAGGCAACTTATATTTTGTCTACGGGTCATTGAACTACGAAGTCGAACCCACGATCAGCATTACGATTACTGCACTGGATTTTTACTCCGATTTTTCAGTCTCGACCATCGCCACGGTTTCGATCATCGATGTCAATGAGAAACCGTTTTCATTGCGACTGAGCGGTGGCCAAATTCCTGAAAACGAACCTGGAGCTGTTGCCGGTAGTCTCAGTATCATCGATCCCGACAGTACATCGGAATATGCTTTTTACCTTTTCGACTCGCGTTTCACCATTCGCGGAAACACCCTGAAATTAATCGAAGGCGTGGCGCTTGACTACGAGACGGAGCCAGTGATTGATTTGACGGTTGCGGCCACCGATGGCACTTATGAGATTTTCGAAGTCGTCAAGATTCATGTTATCGACCGTGATGATACTGCCGCAGTGGCTAGTTCGATCGAATTGAACAGTCGCCAAGTCGACGAGTTCCTGGCGGGTGCTCCCGTGGGAACCGTTTCTGTAGTTAACCCGAAGGATTCCTCGTATCAATTTACCGTTTCGGACGGGAGGTTTGTCGTTGTCGGGGACTTACTAAAACTTCGCGACGATCAACAAGTAACCGTCCAGGCCGACAGTCCACTTGCGCTGACAATTACCGCCACTGGAGACGCCGGAGACCGGGCCTCAGGGCATTTTACGATCGCCATCATCGCCAACCAGTCTCCCTATCACAATGCTCGAATCCCTGAAGATGTTAACGGTGACGGCTATGTGTCGCCCATCGATGTGTTGATCATTGTTAATGAACTCAATCGTAGGGGAACGTTCCCTGTACCAACTGGAGGCACGGCGACTGGTGAGCCTCCAGCGGAAATGCCTGATGTGAACGACGATGGTATTGTTTCGCCGGTTGACGCATTGATAATTATCAATCGCCTCAATCGAACTCTTGGCTCTACTTCCAGCGGCAGTGGGGAAGCGGCTCATGGCCTACATCCTGAAGGTGAGTCGCCCCTTGTGGCGGAAACGATTGCACTCCCGCGACTTGAGGGCGAGGCTGAACGTCGGCGGCGTGAGAATTCAACCATTGACGCTGAGTTAGAATTGTTGCTCGATCAACTATCTCGCGCCCAGCGTAGTTAAGCCGTTCATAACCGAATGACATGAGGTTAAGGCGTAGCGGAATACGCCAAGAATTTCGGCCTAAGGAGTTTTCCCTTGAAAATCCGGAATTCTTGGCGAATTCCGCTACGCGGAAATTCCTAACCTCGCGGCATTCTCATATAACCCAAATTATTCACTCGGGCCATAGTCGAGTGTGGGCTCAAGCGTGCCGTAACTGCGCAAGTCTTGCAGTAGTCAAAACGGTGAGCCGCGCAGTCTGCGAAATGGAACTTGCGACCTAAGGTGCGGCGGGAATTGACTTGCTTGTTACTGCCTACCTATGTCGTGAATAATCCGGGCGATAAGGGCTGCTCGCCACTCTCTCCCTAGCGCTCTTTAGGTCCGAGCTTTCTTTCGCGTTTCTCATCTTTGTTCAACCCTTTGAGACTCCCTTGCTGTTTAGCTTCGAACCATTGTAGGTATTTGGCGGTATCTTCGTCGCTAATATTTTTCTGCTTTAATTGGTCAAGAAATTCAGCTTTGGCTTGCTCTCGATCGGGATTTGCAGCGCCAGCCCACATTGCTATCGGCAAAGCAGCAGCTGAAGACTTGTTTGCGCGTTCCAACCCTGAATCGACTCTTTGAGCCGTTTGGAACTGGTCATTTGCGTTTGGCTGAGCACCTAGCGCTCTGTCGCCATTTGCAGAGGCCTGTTGCAACTGCGGGTCAGTCGCTGGAAGCGGCTGAGCGTCGAGCATCGATTCTTTGGGCTGGATGTTTAAAGACCAACTGTGCAACATGCCAAATCGGTCGTTGCGAGTTCCGCGAATGACCAGTTGCCAGACGCCACGCGCGTTCTGACCATTGAATTGCCCGAGGCTTGGCTGGCGTTTGATTTGGGCTGTGGTTTGAAACGAACCGCGAAACGGTGGTTGTGCTTTGTTGATCGGAGATTGTGATTGGTCGTCGAAAACAGTGTTATCGAAGTGGTCGCCGCTCCCGCCCACTTCACTGAACAACTCAACTCGTTCACCACTGGGACTTGTTAGGAAGGCATCGAGAAAGCTCGTGTTGGAATGCGTTATCGAGAGCTGCACATTGATATCTCCGATCAGCACATCTTCGGCAATGTCGATTTCTGAGATTATCGTCTTGCGCGGTGGAATGGCTTCGGCAGCTTCGTTGCTAAAGCTGCCCCCCATTAAGGCCTTTGATAGGGCAACTTCCGTCGAGGTTAAGAGTCCATCGGCGTTGAGATCGAGCATGGCAAATTCTTGACTTTTGGATTCAGTCCACTCCTCGGTAAATTCCGCCATGGCTACTTGGCCATCTCGATCCGCATCCAATTCGTAGAACCAGCCAGGGATACCCTGCGATTCGTCTCCCGACTCAGCTTGTACTTGCGACAAATATTCATGCAATTCGTCGCGCGATAATTCCCCATTGCGGTCGATATCGATGCGCGCTGCGGGGATGCCGAGATCCTGATACTCGGTTTCCTCCAAGCGACCGTTGCGGTTGGTATCGAAACGGCTCATCATGCTCGCGGTTAGCCAATGGCTACTTCCACCGCGTCGCCACCAATCGGAATCATCGCTCTTGCGTCGGGTTGAATCTGCGGCTCGAATTCCATTACCCACTCGTTGCGCTCGTTGGATCAATTCCTGCGAATCACTCGCCATGAGCCTTCGACGAGCGTAGCGTTGGATTAATTCCATACGGCTGAGGCGATCATCATGGTCGAAGTCAAATTCGAACGGATCGCTATGAGTCCAACGTGAGTCTAGTGCTTCCTGCCGATCGATGAAACCGTCATTGTTCTCGTCATAGCGCCTCAGCGTACGGTCTGCTTCTTCTTGGTCCTCCGAGGTATAGGGGTACTTGAGTACAGCTACTCCGAATTCTGGGATCAATGATTGGTCGTTTTCGACACCAAAGGACCGCACTGAACCAGTAGTCTGGGGAGTGATGTCTTTGCCCATCATGCCATTTTGTAAAGCGTGATAGATCCGTGCAGCTTCTTGGAGATCTTCGATGTCGTTGTCTCTGTCCAGCTTCAGCCTTTTCCCAGCGATGCGTTCCAGATAAGGCCGAGCTTGTGGGGTGATTTCCTCTGGTTCGATTTCACCATCGGAGTCACGATCGAGCCGTTCCAGCGCTTCACGCAGCCCAGCTTGTCCCCGTAGTGTACTGGGAAGGAATATTCCCGCTGAAAACAGTAGTAGGCTAAGTGTGAGCTGATGGTAGGCCGCAGCAGACATGTCAGTTAACCTCGATCCCATTGACGACCAGAATGTAATTACGGGTGCTGTTCATGCGGCCAAGCAACCCACTCCGCGAAGCGCTTAGTGGCTCTGGGCTCATGTTGTCAGCTCTAGACGATTCATCTTGACGCGTCACCTCGGTGAACGGCTCTTGAGCATATCCCAAATCTGCGAACTGGCCGCAGATGCGTTTGAACTTGTGCTGCGGGAACTGTTACTCTTGCTATCGCTGTTTCGCTGGCGCGTTGTGCCTGGCTGCAGGATGGCTTGTAGCACCGCCGCATTTCCGGGTGCCAAAATTTCGACGGTCTGTTCGCTGCGTGAATCGATTTGGTCGACCAGCTGTTGCACCTCAGCGACTAATTGATCGGGTGCGGTGACGATCAGCGAATTGCTCGCTTCGTGGATAGCGATCGTCATCGTTGGTTCTAGGTTGCGAGCTGCTTGTCCACCGCTGGACTTCTTAGACGGTGTTTTTTTGTCGTCAGGTGAAGCTTCCTCCTCGGCTTCTTTCTTGCTTCGCTCTGCGGCGCTGGCCACCTGGGCATTGCCGCCAAGCGACGAGGCTGCGGGAGCCGCCGCAGCCACACGACCGGCAAAAGCGGCACGAATTGATTCGGCCACTTCGCTGGCCCGCGTGTAGCGCAACTCAATGACGTGCGCTCGACCGTAAGTCTTTACTTCCGCGATGCTGGTATCTTTGTCGATGATACTTAAGTAGTTCTCGATCAAATCCATATCACCACTGGTGCCTTGGGCAATCAGACGATTTAGTCGCGAGTCGGCCACGACAGTGATGGTACCCGCCATCATGGTCATCGTGCCATCGCGCGAGGCGACGATGCTACCTAGAAAAGAGCTGGATGATGAAACATAGCCATTGACCAACGTGCCCGCTTCCGCCTCCTTGGCCGATTCTCCGCCATCAAGCAATTCGGCTAGCATCCGCAACGCATCGTCCGGTTTCGTGTACTGCAAATAGAAGACAACCGGTGGTGAGGGAATACTCTCCGTTGGACCAATAATGGTCCGTAGGTGGCGTTCAAACTCATCCAACGCAGCGGTATCTTCAGACTGCAGTAACAACCCGCGCGGAGTGAGCTGACAGCGGATGATTGGCGCTTCGCTGCGTAGGTTGTCGGTCAGGTACCGCGCTGCTCCGCTGCTCCGCTGCTGGTCGGAGACAGTGACGAATTTCGAAGAGAGTTCAACCTGTTTACCGACGATACGCTCGCGCGGTTGCTCGTCAGTTTCTGCGTCGGTAGATGGGAAAAGCAAAATAGGATTTTCCATTCTCCAAAACTTTACGGCGGTTTCCAGCGTTTGCTGGGCAGCTTTACCACGCAGGGGGAGTACCCGTAGATCGCTTCCCGTCGAGCTGCCACCGGCATCCAGTCCCGCAACAATCTTCTTGATTTGTTCGATTTCATGCCGCTTGGCTCGAACGAACAACCGCATGTTGCCTGGATCCGCGTCAATCTTGGGCAAGTCCAAGGGTGGATCATTGCGGCTTTTAGGTACTTGGCCGAGTTGCAACATTTCTTCTAACAGAGTGATCGCAAAGTATGGGTCTACATTCTTAAGTGGAATGACTTCGAAGTCTGCATCTGAGGCTTGAAGCTGAAACACGGTTTGTTCGATCTCTGCGTGCACCTCAGGTGTCGCCAGCGCCACAATACTTCTTGCCGTCGGATCCATGGAAAGTCGCAACGATTTTCCTGCCAGCAGTGTCTGCAAAACGTTATAGACCATTTCGACGTTGCCACCTTCAACCAAGTGCGATCGCAACTCAGTTACTCCGTCAGCCGTTGAAACTTGTCCCAATGGCTGATCTAGGGCTTGCACCAAGCCTTCGATCAGTTTGACACGATCCTCCGCACCAGTCACGAAAATGTGCTCGCCGCGGGGATCGGCCGAAAGGCTTACATCGATGCCGATCATTTCACCGGTGGCCAGGCCCAGGTGCGGTCGAGCTACCAGCAATATGTCCTCGGCGGTAGCGTGTTGGAGCGCGAAACTCTTCATTATCGTTCCATTGCCCAGACCCTCCGGCTCAAAGGCCCCCAAGATTGCTTGGACGCTCAGCAGCTTGGCGACCGTGTCGGTCACTAGCAACTGATGGGTGCGGTGGAATGCAGCCGGAGGCTTTATCAGTTTCAGTGGCGACAGCTCCTCAAGCGCATCATCCACACTCAGTTCGCCCAGCGGAAACATGCATTTGACCACTTCGTAGTCGTCACGTTGCGCAAGCTCTTGAACGGTGACTAAGGTAGCCAAGGCGTCAAGTTGCTGCAAACTTCGTGGGTCAGCCAGGTTAATCAGCGATAGCAGCTGACCACTTTTTACTAGTGTGTAGCCTTGAGGGAGCAAGAACAGATTGAGTCGGTCTAAGGCGGACGGTACCGAGAACGAATTAGAATCGCTGTATGAGAAACTACCTGGTGGGAGATCTTCGTAGTGCAAAGCCAGACGGCTTTCATCAGCAATCCACCGGATGACGTCCCGCCACGGAGTTCGTTCAAAGGTGAATGTAAGATTCCGCTCGCTCGCTTGCGGCGTATTCTTAATGTGTGTCGTGATCGCGGTGGCAGCTGGTTCCTGGGCCCAGAGACCGAATGAACTCAGAGGTGCAACTAGCAACAACAGCAACGCCACAGAATGGCGAATTGAGTCAATCATAGACACTAGCTCGTTCGACAGAGTAAAACGATGTGTAACGGATACCGATCATTTGCTTCAGCTGTAGTGCCCGAAGCAAATATGCAGTGGGAGGTGGGCTTGATTGAAGTCCCAGGCGGGATGTTTTCGGACTTCGAATGTGCGTCTAAATTATAGTCTAATACTGCGGTAGCGTCAAAGTAGACTACCGGTTCAACACTAACTGATCCAGGCGAAGATCAAATCGCTCAATATCTGACTCACTAATTCCAGCCCGCAGCTTACCCAGTTTTCGCCGGCGGATTGCTTTGATTCTGCCATGGATTTCCCCTGATTATTCATGACCTTCCGAGCTGAAGGGCGTGAGCCCAATGGCACTCACTTTGTGAACCGGCCCCATTAGTAAACCTCAGGCGCTGCCGTGGGCTCCAGCTTTGTAAGGCCCACGGCTAGCGCCTGAGGTTCACAACGTGCACAGAGTGAGTGCCCCTCGGCTCATGAGTAATCGAGTTTTTCGCTTGAACAGTGCCTAAGGCCCGGTTTTACATCAATCAAGGCGCGAAACGCCTCAAGAACCAGCACCACAAGTATCAAATTGTACGGCCAAGCATTAGAATCCCCTCTCCATATAGGCCAGGCACCACTCGGAGCGTTGTGCGAAAATGCCACTCAGTAAAAACCACACCCAGGGACGAACACCATGTCATCAAGCTTGCCCAACTCTCGCTCAGCGATAGCGCCTAAAATTCAATCTCCATTTTCGCAGAGTTGGATCCAAGCCTTGACTGTCGTGGCTGACAATCCATTGGCGCGGACCATCAAACCCAAATTGGAACTGATCAACGCGCTGGCCCTGTCACGCGGAGAATCCGACCGCGCCGATGCGGCCAAGCAACTATGGGCATTGGCCGAAGCCGAAGGACTAACAGAGTTGCTGGGTGTCGTACCGATAGCTCAATCGAAATGGGTCTTTAGCGCTGATGATGTTTTTCTGTATGAGCGCTCTAGCAAAGCCATTGGCGTTTCACTGGCACAGCGGTCGACCAATTGGAATTGCGATGCCTGGCAACAGGCCCTGGGACTCGTCGATACGGAAGTATCCTTGGTAGCGGAGGTAAATGGTGGCGATTGGGCAAGTCTGGTGCGTCAGGAAGCGGTGCGACTTCAGCGGGCTTTCAATATGTCTGCGGTCGAACAGGCGACGACTCTTCGGCTTCCCTGCACCGCTCGTTGGGATACACGGTCATGGTCGGTGCGATTCGATCAAGTTAACTGGGTTGTGGTGAACTATGACGATATCCCCTACGTGGCTCGTCCCAGCTTTGCTGAGTTGGAAGAGTTTCTGGTGTGGACCATTGCCGCCGGCGGAGAAAAGGCAATCAACAAGAGGAGTCCTAAATGTGATTTCACACCCCAGTCGCCACCCTGGGCGGATTGCATCGAGAGTTTGAGTGGACTACATCAACTATTTAGCCGATCACCCAATGATTTTTCTCCTTGGTTGGTGCGTGTCTGGCATTGCATATGGCCCATTGTTTATCGCGAGCAGCATATACTCCACGAACGGGCCGACCTCGACCACGTCCGGAAAGAAATTAAAATCTGCTTAGCTGCACAACCGCAATTATGTCTATGGATGTTCGTCTTTGCTAAGTTGGTCTGCCAAACACAAGCAGGAACTGGATTGGGGATCTGTGCTGATTATCACGATTAGCGTTGTTGAACCATTCAGCACTTTGGGTCAGGCTGGAAAGCGGGACGTACTTGAGTTATCATTTTGCGCAGCCTCCGCTACTCCCACTCACCCTCAACCCCTCGGCAAGCTTCATGCGCAGTATGTACGCATTGAGCGCATCGAGGGAGCTAAGTTCCTGCCGCCATGACCCAACAAACCTCTGGTTCCAACGCTCCGTCGCTCTCCAAATTCGCTGTGATTTTGGTGTGTGTCATCGCCTCGATTGGTTTTGCGTTCGATATATACGAGCTGCTGATGCTGCCGTTGATTTTTCGCTATGCGTGCCAGGAGCTGGGTGGGATCACGCCGGGCACGCCTGAATTTTCTCGATGGTTGGGGATCATGTTTTATGTCCCTGCGTTCTTGGGGGGGATTTTTGGATTGTTGGGTGGCTACCTGACCGATCGCTTTGGTCGTCGTCGCGTACTGACCTTCAGTATTTTGCTGTACGCGGTTAGCGCCTTTCTGGCTGGCTATTCGACCAACATGTATATGCTGTTGGTACTGCGTTGCACCACGTTCATCGGGGTATGCGTTGAGTTCGTGGCGGCGATTGCTTGGTTGGCAGAATTGTTTCCCGATAAGAAGCGGAAGGAAATGGTACTGGGATGGACCCAGGCGTTTTCCTCAGTCGGCGGCTTAATGGTTGCTTGGGCGAATCACTTAGCAGTGGAGTGGTCGACCAGTCTCCCAGCCATTCAATTGCCGGGCTTCTTGTCGGGGTTGGGTGAAATCAGCGATCCTCATGCGGCGTGGCGTTACACGCTAATGAGTGGATTGATTCCAGCCATTCCGTTGATCATCATTCGCCCATTTCTCCCGGAATCACCAGTCTGGGCACACAAACGAGCGACGGGTCAATTGAAGCGTCCGAGTATTGCCGAACTTTTTCAGCCCGGTTTACTACGAACGACGATCGTTACGACTCTGATGTTTGCGGCGAGCTATGGTGTGGCATTTGGTGCCTTGCAACAGATTCCTCAAATCGTTCCCGGGTTGCCTGAAGTGCAAGCGGTAGTCAAAGATATGCCGCCGCCAGAGAAAGCCAAATACACTCAAAAGCGCGCTGCCGAATACACGAAGAGCCAAGAGATCGGCGGACTGACGGGACGTGTTCTGCTGGCAATACTGGCGGTGATCATTGTCTCGCGGCGCGGATTGATTCGCTTCTTCGTGATTCCCGGGATGATCATTGGCCCGTACGTCTTCTATTCGTTCATGAAGGGTGACAACAGCGTACTGTTTTCATTTGGCGAATGGCAGTTTACGTCTCTTGATGGTCTGCTCTTCTTGGCTGGCCTGCTAACGGTGGGGCAGTTTAGCTTTTGGGGAAACTACTTGCCGCGCGTATTTCCGATTCACTTGCGTGGCACAGGTGAGAGCTTTGCCGCCAACATTGGCGGCCGGATGATCGGCACATCGATGGCTTGGGTTACTAGTACGTTGGCGGCCATGAGTTGGGTTCCGGCGGCTACGCCTTCGGGCAAATTCGCTTTGGTGGCCGGAGGTGTGGCTGGGCTGATGTTCGCCATTAACTTCGTAGCTAGTTTCTTCTTACCTGAACCTGATTCGCTGAATATTGATGACTAAGCCAAACGGGCCGTACGGTCGGTGCTAAGATTATTCGGACAGCGTCACTTTCCGTCCCAATATCAGCTCGAAGCGCCAGTTTTGAAGTTGCACAATCTAGTGCCGAAGGCACGGAATTCGATAGCCTGGGATGCAAATCCCAGGTCATTGAGGCATCCCCCCGTTTTTCCGGCTAGCCAGCGAGGGGGGCGCCGGACGGAGCGTTTTCGGAGG
>JBGSNE010000278.1:0-10661 GCA_041739785.1 Pirellulaceae bacterium | reverse complement strand
ACCGACCGGATCGCTTCGAGCCACGGCAGAGAAAGCGGCGGCAGAAGAAATACGATCGAATGATGAAGCCGAGGAACGTGCTCAAACGCGAAATGCTCAAACGACTTACGTAGAACTACGTGCCATTCGACGGTTCGTCCTTACGCACGAACGCGCTTCCAGCGAAATCAGGCTATGCTTAATTTGACTGCGCGGTCGCGGGGCTCGTTTTGCGGTTGCGGGGTATGCAGTAGCGAACCTATCTCCCTTAATTATTCAAGTCTAATTGTCCTTACATACCTGATGAAGCCAAGTTGACCAAGGTATGCAACTTGCGTGAAAATGGCTGCTGCCCAATCAAAGCGATCTCACGGAGTCGAGTCATGCGTAGAAGTCACCGATCGACAGTACAATCCGAAGTCAGCGATACGTTGTGCGTCATCGCGGAGTCTGTCTACAAAGCTCACAAGTATGTCCCCGTGCTACTAACGATCTGCTGGGTGCTCGCATTTGCCGTCACAGCGTGCGGGCAAAGCCACACCAGCAGCACTGAAATCAAGCAATGGATACTCGAGCAAGGCGGCGAATTTGATGTAGACTTCAATCTACCTGGTCAACCGGTTGTGGCGGTGAGACTGGACCGCACTCGTGGGATCGACCCCGGCTTCACTCCGGACTCGTTATTCGATAAGGATTTGAAACGTCTCAACGGTTTACCGTATCTTGAGAGCTTGACACTCGAAAACCGCCCGGCGTTTACCGATGCAGGGTTGCGATATATAGCGGGCATCGAGAGCCTGGTTGAGCTGGATCTTTCCCGAACCTCCCTTAAGGGATTTGGGCTAGGTTATCTAAGTGGTCTACGCAAATTGCAAACGCTCAACCTATCCCGTTGTTATTGGCTGACCGACGACGCCGCCAAGTATCTCGAAAAACTCAAGCAGGTCCGTTGTTTACGTCTAGATGGAACCAGCAATCGGTGGTCTAGCGACGATATCTGGCGAAGATACATCCAAGTCAATACGGATAGCCAGAGTTGGAGAGAGCTTTCGGAAAGATCGCTGGGCGAATTGAGAAGCGGAATATCAGACGCAGGGCTGTCCCATGTAGCCAAACTTGACCAACTGCAGGAGCTATCTCTGGTGATGACGCGCGTTTCCGACGCCGGCATTCAACAACTGGTGGAGCTTCATGATCTAGAAGGCCTGGATCTCAGTCGTACTGGCATCACAAATCAAGCGCTCAAGCATGTGGCTAAACTGAAAAGGCTAAGGTCACTCAAGCTGAATTTTGTGCGTATCAGTGATGAGGGGTTGAAGCAAATTGCCAAACTGCCCTCGCTGGAGGAACTCGAGTTACGTGCCTCGAACATCAGTCCGGACGGTATTCGTCTTCTACGCGAGCTGCAGTCGCTTCGGAAGTTGGATCTGTCGCTGAACCGGATGAGCGAGAAAACCGTCGAAGCCTTGATGGACTTTCAAAATTTGCAGGAACTCGACATCAGCGGTTATCTACACTCTTTCTCCGATTTGGTTGGATTTGCTAACGCCAACCAACATATGGATTTGAAGCAAGTCCTGATCGCTTCCGGCTTGGGGCGAGTGGATCGCCAGAACCACTTGGTGCATCTCAATCTCCGCAAACAGCAACTACTACAAGAGAATGATTTGGTTTTGTTGCGCCAATTTGAACATCTTGAGTCGTTGGATCTTGGGGAGTCGAATCTTACCGACGCCGGACTACGGCACTTGACTGGGTTGACCAAGCTCAAGTATCTGAACCTGGTTGGCACGCTGGTCACCGATGACGGTCTGTGTCAGCTTAGCGGGCTTACGAACCTGAAAAAGCTGCCGATCCGCAATTCTAATCTGTCGTTTACGGCGACGACCGACATGCTGATCGAAGGTCAACAGCGGTCGTTGTCTGAGGCTTTGCAAATCACGGAAGCTCTGGTTCCTCCCGGCGGCTTGCCGCGGGGCGAGTCAGAATTTTTAGACCTACGCGATTTCCGCTTGAACGAATCGGATTTGGCGACGATCAGCCAATACCAGCCAGCCAGAACCTTGTTTCTGCCTGCGATGCAGATTTCCGATCAAGGCTTATCCTATCTCCGCGCACTTCATGCGCTCAAACGGCTGTGGATTGTCGGCGGCAAGATAACGCGTCAGGGTAGGAGTCAACTAGCTTCCCTTGTGAATTTGGAAGAACTTTTCCTAACGGATTGTGAATTGGAGGCTGACGCGTTTGCATCGCTTGGCGACTCGCTTCCGCGTTTGCGAGTCCTGAATTTGAGCGGATCCTTGCGGAACGGTGCGGAACTTGAATCGCTCGGAAAATTAACCCGCTTGCAGATCCTGGTCGTCGATAGCGGCAGCCTGTCGAATGTAACCATCAACAATTGGCGGGACAAGTATCCGGGCGTGGAAGTTTTACTAACGCAACGATTGGCTCTGGAAGCGATCCGAGGACGTAAACGGCAATTTGATCGGCTGCCGCAAGGTTTCACGAGAGTGGAGGAAATGGGGCCCGTGCGAACGCGGATCGCTGAGAGTGGGTTGGGTGAGATCTACGGTGACGCTTTTTCCGAGCTGGCGGAATCGATTGAGATCTCCGATGGAATCCGCGATGTTACAATCGAGTGTCTGCCGCGATAGCGCACGATCGAATCCGCAAACGTAATTAACGTCCGCAACATCAATGGCATCGTGCCTGCACTCGCTCAACTTCCATCACTCAAGCAAATCAGCTTCTATCGCGCAAGCATTCGTGATGACGATCTGGCTGTTTTTGGCGAGTTCCGCCAGATTGAGTCGCTTGATTTGCAGCGAACAAGGGTCACCGACGCCGGACTCATTCACTTGCGAAATCTTTCGAAGTTGAGAACCCTCAGGCTTGGCGGCTACGGAACAGAAATCAAAGACAAGGGGATGCGGTATCTTGCCACTCTAAGCAATCTTGAGGAACTGACCCTAGATCGCACCAGCATTACAGACGCTTCGCTGGCCCATTTACGAGGTCTAGAAAAGCTGAAATCGCTAAGCTTGCGCGAAGTTTTGGTCGACCAAGGCATGGTCTACTTGGCTGACCACCAGGGGCTAACGCAGCTGGATCTTGATTCGACCTTCTTATCAGACGCGACGGTTGCAGCGTTAAGGCCGTTCCCTGAAATGCGTAGGCTGTCTGCCGGCAATACCATGCTGACCGAAAGCGGAGTTAGGCAGTTGCAGTCGCTTGTTCCCTCAGGTTCCTTTAGCGCGCCTAGGCTGATATCGCCCGAGACCCATGCAGCCATGGTGCCGCTAGCTGAGCTTCGCGTTGGCTGTTATCGGGATTCGAAGGCCCGCGTTTTCATGATAGACTTGCGCGAGCTCGAAAATATCAAACCAGCTCTGCCGTCTGTCTCGCAGCTCAATGGGACCCTCCGGGAGATTCGGCTCGGTCACCATGCCAGTGACGATCTTGTTTCCTATCTGATGGGTTTCCCCAACATTGAGACCTTGGATTTATCGGATGGCTCAGTGACGACAACAGGCTTGTTGCGATTGAGCGAAATGCAAAACTTGCGAACGCTCCACCTCCGCCGCTACCGTCTCACGGCAGCTGACCTGGAAGCGATAGAAAAGATGGCCAAATTGGTGGCGCTTAACCTGTATGGATGCCAGTTGCCCGAAACCGGTCTTGAGCCGCTTGACTCACTATCTAATTTGCGCCAACTGTATTTATCCCACTCGAACGTACGAGATGCCGATTTGAATGCCATCTCTTCACTTTCAAGTCTCAAATTCTTGGCTTTGGGCAATACCAGTGTTTCAGCATTGGGGCTGACCTGCCTCCAACACAGCCCCATGCTTAATTCGCTCGATTTGGGTGGCACGGTAATTGAGCAGGATCAATCAGCGTTAAAACTGCTTCAGGAGTTGATCCCCAAGTGTTCGATCGCCATGGGCGAGTGAGTCGTCTGCGCCGGAAGCAAGCACTTTGATGCAACGCGTTGTGCCACATGGTTTGCGGGTGGGTAACCATTTAAAGTTCAGAAATCAGGAGATTCCTTACGCACCATGACGGTTCGTCATGCGTCACAAACAACGACTGCGGTCGGGCCTGAATTCGACGATTCTGCGAAGTCAAAATGATATCCGCGTACGCTCCGATGCCATCGCAGAGACGACCGGGAGTAACCCGTCAAAGCGAGCAAATACCATGCGACGGTATATCGGTCACGGGTGGGCTTGGAGGATTCAACCATTCTGATCGCGGTGGCCCGCGAAGGCTGCACTTGGTGGATAGAATTGGTTACTGAAAGGGGCAAATTGCTTCACGCAGCCCCCCGATCGTCGATTGACCAGAAAGCGTTTTATCCTCGTGCGTAAAGCCAATGAGTAGCGTTGTAAATGACGAGAGCGGAAATCTTGAGAAACACCGACGTCTCTAAAGTGCTCGGTTTCCGATCGTCGGAGTCGTTGCCTCGGCAGGTGGATTAGACGCCTTTAAACAATTCCTGAGTTCAGTTCCCGTCGACAGCGAAATGGCCTTCGTCTTGGTTCCTCACCTCGATCCAACGCACGAGAGCCAGATGGTGTCGCTGTTATCCAAGGTCAGCTTGCTCCCGGTTGTCGAAGCCAAGCAGGGAATGGTCGTTGAAGCAAATCACGTCTACGTGGTCCCATCCCACTACTTCCTAACGATTGACGCCTGCGTTGCTGATTCGCTCGGTTGCTTCGTCTTGCGATAGCCTGAGTGTCGCGCGGCGATTCCACGGCGGGATCGGCGGCTCGGTAAGTTCTTCGTCGGTTGCGGCTCTGGCTTGCTTCAGCCAAGACACCGCCTTTGCCCGATCGCCAGCAGCCGCATCGTTCAACGCCAGGAAACCAGAGCACGTACGCTTTGGACGTGTCTTCGTCATCCCAAGAAGCCAACGCTTCTTCAGCTCATCGCCGAGGAGGAGACAACGTCTGAACACGCCAGAAAAGACGTGAAGGACGTTGATCGCAGCCGGATCATGAGCTTCAGCACGAGCCATTCGGGCCATTTTCGGACTTCCATCGCGTAGGGTTGAGCATAATCACTGAAACCGATGTTGCCGCAACATGCCAAAAAATCACCCCCGAAAAATTTGTTCTGTCCCCAAGTTTCACCCCGTGAGCGGCAGATACTGTTACGTTAGAGACAAACCACTATGAGCTGACGACTGTTAAAGAACTTCCATGGAATCGACATCACACACGTCGGCTGATTACTCCGACCTGGGACCGAGCGCCCCCGAGGCCCCTCACAAAGCCATGGTTGGGCAGAGCAACGGCGACGAGGTGGTTGACGTTGTCGTCATCGGCAGCGGGTTTGGGGGCAGCACCGCGGCGCTCCGTTTGACCGAGAAAGGATACCGCGTGGCAATACTCGAGGCCGGTCGCCGATTCGATGAGCAGAGTTTGCCGACAACCTCTTGGGACTTACGCGCATTTTTATGGGCTCCGTTGCTGCGATGCTTCGGCATCCAACGCATCTCGCTGCTTAAGAACGTCATGATCCTTTCCGGCGCCGGTGTGGGCGGCGGATCGCTGGTTTATGGAAATACACTCTACGTTCCTCCTCCGGCGTTCTTCGCCGATCCCCAATGGGCCGATATCACCGATTGGCAGGCCGAGTTGGCGCCATTTTATGATCTGGCCAGTCGTATGTTGGGAGTCGTATCGGCACCAAGCACGTCGCCTGCGGATCAGGTCATACGCGCTGTGGCCAAAGAGATGGGAGTGGAGGACAGCTTTCGACCGACACCAGTGGGCGTATTTTTTGGCAAGCCTGGGGTGGAGACTGAAGATCCTTTTTTCGGCGGCATCGGTCCGCCCCGAAGCGGTTGCACCGAGTGCGGAGAATGCCTGACGGGTTGCCGACACAACGCGAAAAACACGCTGCTGAAAAATTACCTTTTCTTGGCAGAACTCGGCGGGGCCATGGTTTACCCGTTGACCACCGTCACCACAATTCGGCCGCTGGACGATGGTCGTTATGCCATCGACACCGTGCCAAGTGACGGACTGTTTCTGGGAGGCTTGGGCAAGCCCAAGCGTCGCACTTTTATCGCCCCTCAAGTCGTATTGGCTGCCGGAACGATGGGCACACAAAAGTTGTTGCATCGAATGCGTGACGAAGGTCACCTGCCCGATCTATCTTTGCGGTTGGGCTTACTGACGCGGACCAATTCCGAGGCGATCTTGGGCGCACGCAGCTTTGACACCGATCAAGACTTTTCCCGCGGCATCGCGATCTCGTCTTCATTTCATCCTGATCCGCAAACGCATGTCGAGCCGGTACGATATGGTAAGGGGAGCAATGCCATGGGTCTGCTGTCGACGGCGCTTGCCAAAGGAGGTGCGCGTTGGCCGATGGCAAATTGGTTGTTTGAGCTGCTGCGACACCCGGCCAGAGTGTTGCGCAACTTGAGTTTGAGAAAATGGTCGCAGCAGACGATAATCGCTTTGGTAATGCAAACCCATGACAACTCGATCACCTGCTATACAAAACGCGGTTGGTTCGGGCGACGCTTCACGAGCAAGCAAGGCCATGGTCTTCCGAACCCGACGTGGATCCCGATCGGTCATGAAGTGGTGCGGCGAATCGCCAAACACATTGGCGGCGTCGCGTATGGAGGATGGAATGACGTTTTCAATATTCCGATCACTGCGCACTTTCTCGGCGGTGCCGCGATTGGCGATTCGATCCAACGCGGAGTGATCGATCCTTATTTACGAGTTTACGGTTATCCCGGTCTGCACGTGGTCGACGGTGCAGCGGTATCTGCCAACCTTGGTGTGAACCCCTCGTTGACCATCACGGCCCAGGCCGAGCGGGCGATGTCACTGTGGCCCAACTTGGGCGACGAAGATCCTCGACCGGCCATGAACGAAGCTTACCGACGATTGCCAGCAGTCTATCCGAGGAACCCCATCGTGCCAGCGGGCGCGCCGGCGGCCCTGCGATTGCCAACCGCTAGAGATACCTTGGCAACGTCCGCTGACGGAGAGTCTTCCGAGACAGTGTAAACACGGGCCTTAAAACATCGACTTGGCTCGGGGACTCAACCGGATTTCGTGTGTCGACAGTGAGATGATGCGGCGATGGAAAACTTTTTTCCATGTTGAACCGAGCTCGGTCAATGCGAACGGTGATAACTGCGCTGCCGTCCAGCCCAATTCTCCTGGCGTGCCTATTGGTGTCGAGTTTCAGACTTGACTTCTGCGACGGACTTGACGAATCGGCAGATATGGGCTTAAGTTTATGGGTGTGTGGTTCGACGAGAATGAAACGTAGCCCATTGTGTTTGGTTACGGTGTTTCATCAAAATCATCTTAGCAGATAGTCGGATGGCAGTACGCAAACGAGATCCCGGTCGATGAAAGGCGATGAAGCCAACCAGTTGCGTCCCTCGAGGAAGCCAGCGTTGTATTTCAGCCAATCGATCTGGCTAAGATCACCCACGCCGAATTGATCTTCTTCCCGTTGGACAATTTTCTAGATGCATCAATACTCACGCTAGAACAAATTCGCACAAAATTTGAGAGCTCCGCGTAAAGTTGTCTCGGCATAGGACTCTAAGTCAGGTGGTAAGACGACGTGTTGAAGAGGCGTCGCATCTTCACGTTTGCAAATTGAGTTTGCGTTAACTGCCCACACCTGATCCATTCGCACCGCTGCCCGCGGCAACATACGTCGATATTGCAGGGATGGACCGTTCGCTCCTTAATTCCCAAAGAAAAACGCGAGTTGCGGAGCTCGGCAATGAAGTCGCAGAGTCTGATAGAATCAAGTCGAACTCTAGATTCAAAATTTCATCTAACTTTCAAAAGGAAAAAACGAAATGCGAGCATTTGTTCTGTGTGTGATTGTTCTTGCGATCAGCCCGGCATTTGGTCAGCAACCGAAGGAGTTTACCAATAGCATCGGGATGGGATTGGTTCTGATTCCCGCTGGTGCACTCACCATGGGCTCGCCTGAGGAAGAGGGCGGCAGGCACCCAAACGAAACGCAGCACAAAGTGACGATCAGTGAGCCCTATTACCTGGGAATGTTCGAGGTAACGCAGCATGAATACCAAAAAGTGACTGGAACCAATCCCAGTTCTATCAAGGGAGCGAAGCACCCAGTAGAAACGCTTTGTTGGGAAGACGCGGTTTCTTTTTGTACGAAGCTTACAGAATTGCCAGAGGAGAAATCAGCAGGACGAGAGTATCGTCTACCCACCGAGGCTGAATGGGAGTACGCCTGCCGCAGCGGAGGTGAGACTGCATTTAGTTTTGGTGACTCTGCGGAGTTGCTTCCCGAGCATGCTTGGTTCGCTGAAAACGCTCAAAACAAGCACCATCCAGTCGGCCAGAAGAAGCCAAACCAATGGGGCTTGTATGACATGCACGGTAATGTCTGTGAGTGGTGCGATGATTGGTATGGCGACTACCCAGCAGGTGCGACAACCGATCCTCAGGGTCCTTTCCGGGGCTCGGACCGCGTCATCCGGGGTGGCAGCTGGGTCGTCGCTAACAAAACGTATATCCGGTCCGCAAAACGTTTTACCTACGTGCCGATAGACCGCTCCGTATTGCTCGGTTTCCGTGTAGTGCTAAATGCGAAATCCCAGCAACCCTAGGCTAAATGCGGACACTTACTAACCCGTGGATACTATGCAATTCTCCCTCCGCAATGTGATTTTGGTGACCGCGGCCGTAGCGTTTTGCTTGGTGTTTTCCGGACGCGATGCCAAGAAAGGTTCAGTTATCGTAAGCCAGCAGAACGAACAGTTTGTTTATTCCTTGCTGGGCGAGCAAGGAATTAACGCCTACGAATCGTACTCTTCCTCCGGCTTCACTCATTTTTATTTTCTTGATGCGAATAAGCGGAGCTCAATTGAAGAAGCTATCGAAAGGGACGCTTTAGTGAGAGGATACAACCGCAAGATTAAGCACCGAAAAATTCTTCCGCCCTTCAGTTCGGTGACAATCGTGAACGCTGAAGTGAGCCGTTCGGGCAATCACTAAGCGTCAATTTGCGGCTATTCCACTTTTCAATTTGAAACGAATCAGAGTTGACCTTGTCTTTCCTTAAATCCCTGAAGAACCCTAACGCACGACGGATCTATCGCATGATCTTATGTGCGATAGTCGGGAGTTACCTTGTTTTTCTGTCTCATTTTTGGACCTGGCAAGAGTGGTATCTCCTCGAGCCCAAGGAGAACCCCACCGACATGAAAATTTCGGATTACGTGGGCCAGGGAACGTCATTCACGCTGCCCAAGACTATGGGCGATGACGGAGAAATCCACTACCGACGATATACGACCACACTAAAGCCCATTAAGGGCACGGTCTTTTATCTTCACGGGAACAAAGGGGACATGGATAGATGCGAGTGTGAAATCGATTTTCTACTAGACCGCGGATACGACGTTTGGACCATGGACTATCGGGGGTTCGGAGACAGCATCGGCACAATGAGCGAGAAAGCCCTGAAAGAGGATGCGTCGCGGGTTTTTGCCGATATCAACCCTCGGGATCTTGGGAAGCCGCTTATTGTTTGGGGACGATCCTTCGGAAGTGGAGTCGCCGCAGCCGTAGCTGCCGCAGCCGACCACAAACCCGATTTGCTTATTCTCGAAACGCCGTACTGGTCGCTCGTCGATTTGGCGCAGCAGAAGTGTCGAATCCTTCCGTCCTTACTGTTCCGTTATGAACTTCCAGTACATGAGTTTCTGATGTCCGCAGGCTGCCCGATTCACTTGATCCACGGCACGCAGGACGAAAAGATCAATGCCAGTGCTAGTGACCGGCTGCTCGAGCTCAAATCAAATTCTATCGACGTAAAAGGGCATTCAATTATGGGCGGCATGCACAATTTGCGGAACGATAGAACCATCGCGGATTTTGAGGAGAAGGTGGCAAGCATCTTGAAATGAAGCTGCCCCCGCCCCCTATTTCAATTCACGAAATCTGAGTGTGAGACTTCCAAGTAATCGGCAAGGTTATGATTGATCCATCCATTGCAGCGAATTCTCCAGTCCTTCAATTCAGACAAGCAGGCGGGCATCGAGTTTGCTATGTCACAGGCGGCAACGAATCCTCTAGCAGCAAGTTGCGAGAAAAGCCTCGCATCCTATTACTTCATGGTTGGATTTCAAGCCACCAGCTGTATCGAGAATGCTGGGCAGGGCTCGACGAAATGTCTCATTATTGCGCAGTCGATCTAATCGGATTCGGCGATTCCGACAAGCCGTCACCCAAAACATGCCGTTACGATCCGGCTTGGTATGGCGAACAGTTAAAAGCTTTTGTCGATGCAATTGGCTGGAGCAAGTTCATCCTGATCGCCCACTCGATGGGAGGCATTGCGGCTACAAAGTTTGCTGTCACTTACCCGCAATTCGTTGACCGCTTAATCTTGGTTGACAGCGCGGGTATCGTGCAACAGCCACCATTGCTCGGTCGAATTTTGCAATTGCCAGTGATCGGTGTGACCGACGTTTGAAAGGGAGCCGAATACATCGGTAGCGAGGGTGCCAGCACTGGGAGCCTTACTTCCTTGTCTTCCTTCTACTTGGGTCGGCTACTTCGGTTCCTAATTGAAATCCGAGATTTATCTCGCTGGTATCCCTTCCTGGTCTACTTCAATTACTTTGTAAGTAGGGGCCCCTAGCTTGGGGC
>JBGSNE010000273.1:0-2425 GCA_041739785.1 Pirellulaceae bacterium | reverse complement strand
GTGGTCCGACCACGGCTATCACATCGGCGAGAAAGAATGGTTACACAAGCGGGCCTTGTGGACACAAACAACACGTGTTCCGTTTCTGATTAGCATTCCAGGCATGACTACGGCTGGCAAGAATTGCGCGGCCCCCGTTAGTTTGCTTGATATCTATCCAACGCTCATGGAACTTTGTGAACTAAACCAGCGCGTGCCACAGAAGTTAGCCGGTCACAACTTGGCTCCTCTATTAAAAGACCCCGATGAGGATTGGCCCTACGTTGCTGTGACGTCACACGGGGTGGGCAACGTTGCCCTCACCAATGCACGCTACCACTACATCCGATACGCCGACGGCAGCGAAGAACTTTACGACCACCAGACCGATCCGCGAGAATACAACAACCTCGCGAATCAGCCTGAACTTAATCCGATCATTGAGCAATTTGCAAAGTCGATTCCAGCATCATGGATTCCAGCACCCCGCAAAGGCAAATCCGATCGCGAAGAGATAGAATGAATTCGAAAATGTCACAAATGAACCACCGAGTCACAGCGTTAATTAGAGCCAAACAAATGAAGACAATGATAGAGCAACTGCTGATCGGTGGCCTTGTGGTACTACTTGCGGCACCGATCGCATCATCTGCGGACGTTGAAACCCTGTTTAGTGGCAACGACCTATCGGGCTGGAAAGGGCTGGATGGATTCTGGAGCGTTCAAGACGGAGCGATTGTTGGCGAAACGACGGCTGAAATGAAGATTGAGAAAAACACGTTTCTGATCTGGCAGGGAGGCAATGTCTCTGACTTCGAATTCACTGCGACCGTAAGGTTTAAGGGAAATAACTCGGGTGTGCAGTATCGCAGTCAATTCATCGATGAGCCGATGTTGGCTCTCAAGGGATATCAATTGGATCTGCACCCAACGGTAAAATGCTTCGGCATGTTGTACGGCGAGAAGTATGACGGGCGGGGTATGATTGCCACGCGTGGTCAACGCGTGGAAATCGATGGTGATGGAACTGTAAAGCAGCTTGGCAAAGTCGGTACCGATGACGAGTTCTCGAACTGGCAGTGGAATAAAATTCGTATCATTGCGGTCGGCAGCAGACTGATCCATCAAGTGAACGGGGTCACGACCATCGACGCCACCGATTACCATAAAGACGCGATGACTGCTGGCGTGCTTGGGTTGCAACTGCACCGAGGATCTGCGATGCGAGCCGAGTTCAAGGACTTGAGGTTGCGCCGCTTGGACGCCGCAGAGGGTCAGCAGCTTCTCAGTACAATCGCTACCAACGCAGCCGCTTCGCCGTCTGCCAATTCGCAGGACGAAGCGATTGAAATACCTAGTTTAAAAAGAGCTACTGGAAGAGCCAACCGCGGCGCAAGCAAGCGAACGACCAACGATCGTGGCTTAAGCATTGTGCGTGGCTTCAAGGTCGAGACAGTTTACTCGGTGCCCAAAGAGACGCAGGGCTCATGGGTTGCACTGACCATCGACGACCAAGGACGCATGATTACTTCCGATCAAGCCAAGCATGGTTTGTATCGAGTCACCGTCAATACCGACGGTCCGCCACGTGTCGAGAAGCTGCCTGTGGATTTGTCAGGCGCTCAGGGTTTGCTTTGGAAATCGGGATGTCTGTACGCATCGATCACGGGCGAAGGGATGTATCGAGTCACCGATACGAATGGCGACGATTTGCTGGATCATGCCGAGCTGTTGTCAGCCTATTTCGGGAAGGGCGAACATGGCAATCATGGATTAGTTGATGCCGAAGATGGCGAGCATATTTTCGCAGTGTCCGGAAATCACACGCCGTTGCCCGACGCTAACCACGTCGTTCGTCATCGCAATCCGTCGGCGGCCGAAGACTTGGTCCTGCCGCGTCTTCAGGACCCAAAAGGACACGCGGCAGGTATTCTCGCGCCCGGTGGCTGGATCACTCGATTTGATCTGGTCAATCGAACGCACGATTTTTTCTGCGCTGGCTTTCGCAACGAATACGACGTGACATTAAACGCTCAGGGCGACCTGTTCACCTACGACGCCGACATGGAATGGGATCTCGGGCTACCGTGGTATCGTCCGACGCGCATTTGTCACGTCGTCAGTGGCGGTGACTACGGTTGGCGTAACGGTTCAGGTAAGTGGAAGGAATACTACGAAGACAGCCTACCTCCGCTCGTCAATATCGGGCCGGGTTCGCCCACTGGAATGATCAGCGGTCGAGGGACTCGTTTTCCAGCCAAGTACCAGCACGCGATCTATGCACTCGATTGGACCTACGGTCGTATTCTGGCAATTCATCTAACTCCCGACGGAGCCAGCTACCGAGCTGAAGCAGAAGAGTTCGTCTCCGGCCCGGCTCTACCTGTGACCGATGCGGTCGTCGGCGCCGACGGAGCGTTGTACTTCACCACCGGGGGACGTGGTA
>JBGSNE010000230.1:0-3510 GCA_041739785.1 Pirellulaceae bacterium | reverse complement strand
TCTCCGAGTCGAGTTCAGAGGTGACATAGGTTTCGACTCGGAGAGTCGAGCGACTGTGTATTTTAAACCGCATCGGAGCTGCTAAGTAGCGGTACCATTAAGGCTAATACGATAAAAAACACGATACCAGCCATCAGCAGCAACATCATTGGCTCCAGCAACCGGACCAGCATGTCCAGCCGCCGAAAGGTGGTTCGCTCCAAACTATCGGAAATTTGGACCATCACCTTGTCCAAGGTGTTCGATTCCTCAGCCACCGAGATCATTTCGACGACTTGATTGGGAAAATGTCCCGAAAGAGCCAGGGGGGTAGCCAGCTTTTCGCCCGCCGTGACATTTTCGCTGGCCTTTTTAATCGAAGCCGACAGGATGCGGTTGCCCGCAGCACTACCGCTGATCTCCAGCGATTTCAGAATGGGAACGCCGTTGCTCAGCAGCGTCCCCAACACGCGACAAAAGCGAGCCACCGCCAGGTTCAAAAAGATGGTGCCAAATAGTGGGAATTTAATCTTTGCCCAATCGAGCCAATGCTTGCCATCGTCGGTCCGCAAATACGACATCAGGCCAAAGACGGCTAGTACCGCTGCGGCGATCATCATCCACCAATAGTCTTGCAAAAAGGCGCTAAACGACAGCAGCCAATCGGTGGCCGCCGGAAGCTTCCCTTTTTCGCGCAAGGTCTTAAATAGTGTCTCAAATTTTGGGACGAAGAAAATCAGCAATACGGAAACCACTCCGGAACCAACAAAAAACAAGAAGATCGGATAGGCCAACGCCCCAGCCGCACGCCCCTTCATGTCCTCCTGTTGTTCAGTAAAAGCAGCCACACGTTCCAACGCATCTTCCAGAAAACCACCTTCGGTTCCAGCACGCGTCATATTCACTGCCATATCATTGAACACCCGCGGAAAACGCGCCATCGCCACCGGCAGTGGTTCGCCCTCTTCGACTTTGGCCTTCACCTCTTCCAATACTTCCTTTAGCGCCGGCTTGCTGGCTTGACTGCTCATCACCGTCAACGCTCGCAATAGGGGCACACCACTGCGGAGTAGCGAAGCGAGTTGGTTATAGGCATTGGCCATCACCTGCCCACTAACGCGTTTGCCACGCGCGGCCCCAGCTGCCTTGGCGACCTTAATTTCGACCGGCATGAGCGCCATGCTATCCAACATCCCCAACACATCATGTTGGCTGTTGGCTATCAGCGTTCCCGTTTTTCGGTGCCCGCTAAGGTCACGAGCGATGTAGGCAAATTCTGGCATGGCGAAGGAGTTGGGAGTGTTAGTTGTTAGTGGATTTGTTTAACGCCTAGCCGGAGTAGCTGCGGTGCGGCGAGTGTGGGTGTTAGGAACCAGTGGTTGACATTGTGTGGCATTGTGACGAATTAGTGGTTGCAGCTACGTAGGCGCCGGCAGAGGTGACGTCGTTCAGCCCTGTAGCGTCCATCCATGAAGGGTGTCGTTCGGTTGTAATGTTGTCGATCGGCAAGAGTGGTTGTGCCAGCTCTCCGCATGCCGTCGCCTGCGCAGGCTGCGACTAGTGACCGGTGGGCGTCAACATCATGCGCACCTATGCCATCGTTGGACGCGCTTCAGCAGCCCGCTCCGGCTCGGCGTTAAACGATTCCACACACCCTCTCAACTACTCCCCACTTCCCAGGCTCCCCACTCCCCGTCACGCTAACTCAACCGGTCACCTTTGGTGACGCGCAATACTTCGTCGACGCTGGTGCGGCCTTCAATAGCTTTGTCCCAAGCGTCCATGCGCAATGTTCGCATACCGGCATTCAAGGCAGCTTGCTTGATGTCCCAAGTGCTCACGCGATCATGGGCCAAGGTCTTAATCTCTTCATTGGTTACTAGCAGTTCGTAAATACCCATCCGCCCAGAGTAGCCAACGTTGCGACAAGTACGACAGCCGACGTTGCGATAGAGCTGTATGCCGTCTAGTTTTTCCCAAGGAAAATCATTGGGCAAGTCTTCTTGAGCGGGCGTATACGCTTGCTTGCAGGCTGGACAAAGCTTTCGCAATAGCCGCTGAGCCATGATGCCTTCCACGGTGCTCGATACCAAAAAGGGTTCAATTCCCATGTCGACAATCCGAGTGAACGCGCCGGCGGCATCGTTGGTGTGCAGTGTGCTAAAAACCAAGTGACCGGTCAGCGAGGCTTGAATCGCGTTCTCAGCAGTCTCTTGATCGCGAATTTCACCAACGAGCACTACGTCGGGGTCATGACGCAAGATACTGCGTAGCGACGCCGCAAAGGTCAAACCGATCTTGGCATGCACTTGAATTTGATTGATTCCATCCAATTGGTATTCAACGGGATCCTCAGTAGTGATGATCTTATTCTCAGGGCTACGGATCTCAAGCAGCGAGCTGTAAAGCGTGGTGGTCTTACCAGAACCGGTGGGACCAGTGACTAGCACGATACCGTGCGGCAGTCGAATCAATTGCTTAAACAAATCGTAGGTATGTTTATCCATCCCCAGACCTTGCAGATCGAACTTCATCGACCCTTTGTCTAGAATACGCATGACCATGCTTTCGCCGTGGATCATGGGGATAACTGACATTCGAATATCAATCTCGCGACCATGGACTTTGAGCTTAATACGTCCGTCTTGGGGCAGGCGCTTTTCCGCTATGTTCATCCGCGCCATGATCTTCAGGCGACTGATAATGGCAGCTTGAAAGCGATTGATCTCCGGTGGTACCGGTTGATCGTGCAGGATGCCATCGATGCGATAGCGGATGACAATCCCGGCCGATTGCGATTCAACATGCACGTCACTCGCTCTTGAGTCGACTGCTTCGACCAGGATTTCGTTGACCAATCGTACGACCGACGCTTGTTGAGCCATCTCGCTCAATTCACTGCCGTCGGTCTCGATGTCCTCGAGCAATTGGACTTCGTCATCCTCTCGGGCGGCCATCAGCCCTTCGACCGTCTCGGATCCGACCCCCAGATACTTTTTCATGAGCCGAGCGATTTCGGCTTTTTCGGCCACGACGGGAATGATCGTCAGCCCCGTCGCTGCGCTGGCTTCGTCGAGCGCGTACACGTCGAGCGGATCGCTGGTCGCCAGAGTCAGCGAGCCGTTAACTCGCGAGAGTGGAAACAACGAGTGACGATAGATGAGTTTCTGTGGGAAATTCTTGACGACTTCCAGATCGACCTCCGCATTGCGCAGGTCGACGAAATCCATCCCCAGTTCCTCGCCCAGGGCGCGCAGGGCCGGCTCTTCTTCGACCAGCCCCTGTCCGATCGCTGCCCCGATGAGCTCACGACCTCCCAGCGACTGAGCGCGAAGTGTGCTGAGTTGTTCGGCATTGAGCAAGCCGCGTCGGACGAGGATCTCACCCGCTTCTAACATCACCATCAGTTACCTCCTCGACGTCCGCCACCGGTATCACCACCTCCGCCACCACCTCCGCCACGACCGCCGCCGCCGCCGAATCCACCGCCGCCGAATCCACCGAAGCCACCGCCGCCAGTCGGACCACCGC
>JBGSNE010000019.1:0-85972 GCA_041739785.1 Pirellulaceae bacterium | reverse complement strand
GGTGGAAACAATCCGCCAGCTCTGCCGTGTGTCACCATGCGGCAGGGCATTCTTTAGGAATTGTTTTTATCCTCCCATGCCTCAGAAAACCTAAATCCCCCTGCGAATCCACCCACACATTCTTCCATAGAGCCATATTTTGAACCTTGAGCAACTGCTTCCCAGTGGGGCCATACCCCAGTGGTTTAGCGAGGAGGCAACCGCTGAACATGTCGAGAATATTGGACAGCGTTTCGTCATCGAATCTCAACATCTTCATCTGACCGGCGAAATCGCTGGTATTCTCTTCTTCCTCATGGGGGCTATGACCATCGTTGAGTTGGTCGACGCACACGAAGGGTTTGCTCTCGTAACCAATCGGATTCGAACTCGTCGCAAGAGCACCCTGTTGTGGATCGTGGGGTTAATGACGTTTTTTATGTCTGCGGTACTCGACAATTTGACGACAACGATCGTCATGGTTTCATTGTTGCGAAAGCTCGTCGGTGACCGCGAAGATCGATTGAGATTCGTGGGGCTTGTTGTGATCGCCGCCAACGCAGGTGGAGCATGGACAGTAATTGGCGACGTAACAACGACCATGCTTTGGATTAAGCATAAGATTGGTACCGTCGAAGTCATGTCGGAATTATTTCTAGGCAGTCTCGTTTGCCTCCTAGTTCCCCTCGCTGGCATGTCATTCGTTATGCGAGGCGAACTACAAGCAGCTCCTCAAAAGGAGAACCATTTCGATAAGAGTATTCGCCCATGGCAGCAATGGCTTTTTTTAGTACTAGGTTTGTTAGGGCTTATCAGCGTCCCTGTCTTCAAAGCGACAACGCACTTGCCGCCCTATATGGGAATGATGCTTAGTCTAGGAGTCTTGTGGGTAGTTTCCGAGTGGGTTAGCCATACGATGGATGAAGCGACTCGGTCCAGTACAGGTGTGTTGGCTGCCCTACGCCGTGTTGACATGTCGAGTATTCTCTTCTTTCTAGGGATCCTATTGGCGGTTGGCTCCTTGGGTGCGATGGGGCTCCTGCGAAATGCAGCCGAATGGCTCGACGCTGTGTTGCCCAACCGCGATGTAGTTGCGTTGGCAATAGGCTTAGTTTCTGCCGTCGTCGATAATGTGCCGTTAGTGGCTGGCGGAATTGAAATGTACTCGCTGCCAACCAACGACGATTTCTGGATGATGCTCGCCTACTGTGCTGGCACGGGAGGAAGTTGCCTTATAATCGGCTCTGCGGCTGGTGTCGCGGCAATGGGGCTCGAGCACATTGACTTTCTGTGGTACCTACGGCGAATTGCACCTTGGGCCCTAGCCGGATATGTCGCCGGAGCGCTTACAATTCTTTTACAAAGATCGCTCAGTTAATTAGTAATTAATGATTGCTTTCGCCAATCGCGCAATCGCAACTTAGATGGCAACGACGCGATAAATACTGAACGACTTGAATTAATGGCCCTGGAGTTGTTTCGGCCATGCCCAGTCCGTCAAGCATCTCACCAGGTGTTAAGGCCCACAGTCGAACAGTTCCGTCGTTCCCCCCAGAGAGGCCAACCTATTGTCGGAACTGTTTGCAAGTGCACTGGAGGTACCGGTGTGTCCGCGTAAGATTAACGTACCTACTTCTGGGCTTGCGGCCAAAAGAGCGGTACTGAGTGGTCAAAAAATGTGCTGCATTGCCTTGCAAGCCAACGCCCAATACCCGTTCGTCGGCTTCCAATAGCGTGCGTGGATTGATCGGATCAACTTGCGTCAGATCGCACAGTAGCGCTGTCCTGTCCAAATCTCCAATCACGCCTATCAACCACGCGGACCGTAAACTGGTAGCGGTAGGCTGCGTTCGTAAGCGCCTAGGTCAGGCGCCTCTCCGGTGAAGCCGTCGGTCAGCGAGGGCAATTCGCATCCCGCGTCCACGGCAGCCGATCCCGCGCGAAGCCGGAAATCGAGCTCCTCCAGCTTATAAACACGCGACGGGTCCGCTGGGTCGAGTGGTCCCACGCCTTCCAGCACATCGTAGTCGAGCATGACGCCGTGCGTTTCCTGCCCGGTGGCCGCACTGAATGCTTCCAGCGATTCAAACCACTGCGTGCCATTGCCCGGGCCATCCCGAGTTCCACGTGTGGCCAGCGTAAAGTCTTGGAGTCGATCGGTGGGTTGCGCCCAGTGGAACAACGGTTTGGCTGCGGGCTTGATTCGGTAGCCGTTGTAGTCGAAGGAAGTGTAGGACGTGTAACTCATGGACGACAGCGTAGGCTGGTCCGGATGATGCCCCAGGAACAGATTGTTTCTGAAGTGACCGTTGGAGTACTCTCGCGGCCTTGTTTCGGTACAGAACGTATTGTTGTAGACAACCATCCCGGTCGGACGTGCGGAGAATTTCAGCGAGTCTCCCGAAGCATGCACGATGTTTCTAATGAAGTAGGCTGGGCCACCAAAAACGGGCTGACTGCTCAGCGCCGAATGCCAAACGTTGATCCCACGATTATTGTAGACGCGAAGATTGTGAGCACCGCCGTCGGTCTCGATGAAGTTATCCGCCATCAAGAAAATATCGTTGTTGTAGAAGTCGATGGAAGCACAGTGCTCGCCGGGCCCTCCCTCGGGTCGCCCATGGGTATCGATGCAGATCGCGTCGTGATAATAAGCTATGTAGTTGTGGCACACGACATGCCCCTGGCCATAAACTTTCACCGCGTTGTAGGAGGTGATCGGCGCAGGATCTGGAACTCTCGCCCAGCCATGGACCCGCGTGCGGTCATGCATCCCGATCATCGTGTTATCGGCAACATAGAAATCGTTGGATCCAGCCCAGTGGGTCATGACGACCTGCCCGACTCGATCCGTTTTGCAGTTTACTACAGAAAGTCCGGAACAGCCTAAGACACGTTTGAGGCCAGCATAGAAAGCGATCTCGGTATTCACGATGGTAAGTCCTTCGAAATAGTGGTGGTCAGCCGCCATTACATCGAACAAACGATAGTTGCCTTCCCCGTCGAAGATTACCTCGCCATCTCCGGCCGCCTTAATGGTGATGGGGCGCTCGGCGGTACCGTCTTGAGTGAGCACGTAGGTTCCGTGAAAATCGAGTCCCAGCGGATTGGCATATTTGTAACGCTCACCTTTATAAACTCCAGCATGAACCAAGATGGTATCGCCGGCTCTCACCCGTGGTTCGGAATAGAGCCACCAGTCGCCGCTACCGTTGTAGCCGTAGTAGGCTTCGTTCAAGCCGGTGAAGGCAGGCTCCTCGCGAGGGCCATCGTAACCGAGTGGATAGACATGATAGATCTTGCCGTGTTCGTAGGGTTTGGGGACGGCGCGGGTCGTAACTCTTTCCGTATTCGTCGCGACACCGATCAGACCGTCAGGATCTGTCATCGTGAATTCACATTCATAGGTTGTGGCTGGCTCCAGTCCAAAAATACTGCCAGCGAACATGTTAGGTGTTTCATATACATCGCGTTGTTCGTGCCCCCAAATCTTCTCCCGCTGGATGCGCAACAAGGGTAAGCCTTTGCGCCATTCTTGCGTCCCCACCTCTCGAAACCGGACGGCTACTTCAGCGTTATGGTTGTTATCGCCGGAGACATACCATTCGAAGCCCGCATTATTGAGCGTGGGCCGTTCGATGTAGAATTCCTGGGGAATGACGGTGTCATCAGGCAGGGCGCTGAACTTCCCGTCTCCCGCGACCGGCGGCCGCACATTCCTCGATTGGGCGTTCGCAATACTTGCGCTTAAGAGTAACGTTGCACTGATCAGCAGATGAACCGTGGAGCGAAGTGAGTTGAATTTCATAGGATTGGCCGATTAGGTGAAAGGTGATAAACCATCCAACTACACTCTCCCTCGGAGAGAGTCGCGAGGGCAACGAGCGGAGAGGGTCTTTCTTGACGGAGCCCGCCCCTCCCACAACCGGAGAGGGTAAAGCCCGATAGTCGTTTTCCAACTGTTCCTTGTCTATTTCCGTCTATTTCTTCGTCGAATCGAAAGCTTGAGTTACCCGATAGCGGATGGATTCATTGGTCGCTTCAAGGACTTCAATACGAGCCCCTTTGAACTCGACGATCTTCGAATCAGTGAGGTCGTATTCAACAAAAACATCGCGTGATGGTCTGGTGATGTTCTTCCAAATCTCTCGGTAACCCAGTTTGATTCTATTTCCCACCCGACCGCCATAGACCACAGACCGCTGAATCGAATCATCTGACAAAGATGGCCGAGTAGTCCTGGTGATGCCTTTCGCTTTCGTGTTCACCGCCTGATAAAAGTTCGTGATCAGGCCGATGGTTCGGCCATCATCGGAATAGTGAAACGAGCCTTGTAACGTTATCGCGCCCGCAGCTTTCTTGACGCTACCAGCTTCTGGACCATCCGCCGGCGCATAAGATTCCCAGCCGATGCTCTCACCGGTTCGAAAGTAATAGCCTGGCGTCAAGGCATAGGCTCCATCCTTACCAAACTTGATCTCTTCAGAGAGATGAATGGCCGCTCGTTGATAGATCTCTCCTTGATGCAGAATTTCGTCGCCGACTTGGGCGGTCGATTCTGTGTTCAGTGCAGGTGTAACTCGCTCTGTGCCAGACGCCTGGTACGGTAAGCTCGTTGACAGCCCGCAGAGCACAGCGACTAAAACGGATGTCCGCTCAGGGGCTTGTCCCCGACGGACACCGGAACGGCTGTGTGGAGGGTATGTAGAAAGTTGCATGATCAATTCGATTCTACTTTGAAGCTGGAAAGGGTTGCTGGACCAGATCAGTTCCGTCAAGCTTCGGAAATTGTGCCGGTGTTGTCGGCGAAGGTGTCCGTTTCCACACCTAATCTTTGAAGCATGGTGACGTAGAGATTCGATAGGGGAAGATCCTCGAAGTTTGTCCTCATTTTCCACGGCTCGGTGTCCCCCGGAGCCCAGCCTCCTCGGTAGGCGCCGGCTCCGGCAAAGTCGAGGTATTGTCCGTGTTTGAAGCCCATCTTCTTACCTCCCGCCAATACCAGTGGATAGTTGCGAGAAAGGTGGAAGGCGCTGGAAGCAGATCCCCACAGCAGAAGCGTATTGTCCAGCATGTTGCCTTCGCCGGCAGGCTCGGGCGTCGATTTCAGTTTGGCCGCGAAGCGACTGAATTCTTCGGCTTGAAAACGGCAATAGGTGCCGAAATTCTTCCAGCCGTCGGGCAACTTCGTATCGTGTGAGAGTTTGTGCGTCAGATTTAGCCCGACGGCGCGCGCGAGGTAGTCGCTGATCCCGTCGCCAAGCTCCTTGGCGATCATATAGGTCGCGACTCGCGTCGAATCGGTTTTGAAGGCCAGATAGATCAACTCGTACATCGTCTGTATATACTCGCGCGGATCATCGGGTGTGATGTCGAGATTTAGGTGATCGACGTTGACGGTGGGCAGCGGCATATTAACCCAGCGCGAGGCCTTTTCGACTTTGACCTCGGTACCGCGCACCGAATCGAGAAACTCGTCGAGAGTATTCTGATCTTGCAGAGACAGTTCCCTCCGCAGCGAACGGGCATCGTCCATGAGTTCGTCCAGCGCGCTCTTGCTGAGGGCCAGACGCCGTGCAGCATTCGCGTCATTTTTCACAAACAGCATGTCGAAGATGCGCTTCGGCTTGTTCTCTGCCGGAATGGCACGCCCGTTGCGGTCGAACGACATCGTCTGAGTGCCTCGGGGCGTTCCCGCGCCTCCATCGGTCGACATGACCAGCGACGAGATGCGGGTTTGTTCTCCAACATGAGCCGCGAGAACTTGATCGAGCGAGATCGAATTCTTGTAGTCGCCGCCCCCGCCAGTAGCGGCACCCGTGAGGAACTGGTCAGCATTAGAGTGGCCGTGGATGTTGCGTGCCGGAGGGTGCGACAAACCAGAAAACACCGTCAGCTCGTTGCGCAGTGGTTCCAGCGGATCGAGACATTTGCTGAACTTGAAATCCTCCCTAGTCCCCTGCGGAAACCAGCTCCAGTCCTCATAGGCCGGGTCGTCAACGCGAGGCATTGGCACGCCGTTCGGCAGGTAGAAGCAGGCGAGTCGTTTGCAGCTAGCCGGCCGCTCGGCGGCACCAGCGATCCCTGAAAACGTCTCGAAAGCCGGCGGGGCAAGGGCCAGACCTGCTCCACGAATGAATCTTCGACGCTCGATTGAGTTTAGGTTTATTTTCATAGCAGTATCATTCTCTCTTTGTTTCGCGGAGTCCGGCGCTTAATAGTTAGTTCTTCTGCGAATCTGTCTTCACCCTCCCTCCGGGAGGGTCGAGCCTAAGCGAGGGGAGGGCGCTTCTCAGCGCTGCATACTCGAAGCTGTTCTAGCAAGCGGAAATCCACCTCTCCTCGCTTAGGCTCGACTCTCCCCAGGGAGAGTAAAGTGATCGTCGTAAACCTCTGAAAAATGGTGACTCAAAAACTGCACGACCCTCCGGAAGGGCTTTGCCTTTTTTTCGCCTTAGCGGCCTTCACGCTTTTGGCTCCCGATCCCATCGCATTACGTTTCTTAAACTCGTACGGTACATCCAAGGTCCGATTGGATGCTGTCGACGAAAACTCAGGCCACACAACTGTTTGGCGCGCAGGATACTCCATAGCAATCCTTCCGATTTTGTTTGATTCGTACGCAGCGATCTTGTTCGAGTCGTCGTATCGGGATGAGGTTGCTTTTTGGCCATGCTCATATTCCGGTGAAACGTATAATGATAACAGGTACTCAGGCCCTCCCCTCGCTTAGGCTCGACCCTCCCGGAGGGAGGGTGAAGAAGCGCGTTGCCACTTGAATCTTGAAGTACCTCATTCATTAGTTCGATAAAAACAATTGGCTGGTCGCGATCAATTTAATCAGAGTCGCCAGTCCGTCCCCTTCTTTCCTGAGGTCGGCAGTCAGACGTTCGACGCTCGCGCGATCCGCGAAGGTCAGCGGTCGCCCTAGAGCGAACGTGGTCAACTTGTAAACCATCGCCCGAGCGAACTGGTCTTGCCGATTCGCAAGCAGATAGCGTTTCAATCCGTCGACACCGTCAAGTGGATGCTGGTTGTACAACCGGCTCGAAGCATCGATGTCTTTCCCTTGGATCTGCGTGCGCCAATTTCCCACCGCATCGAAGTTCTCGAAAGCGATACCCCAGGGATCGATCTTCGCATGACAGGATATACAGGCTGGATGATTGCGGTGATTCTCGATTCGCTCTTTCAAAGTGAGCTTGGCAATTTCAGGGTCAGCCAGATCAATTTCAGGAACGGCGGGAGGAGGTGGTGGAGGCGGATCGTTTAAAAGACTCTCGAGCAACCAGATACCGCGTTTGAGAGGATGCGAGTCCTTTCCATCGGAATTCATGGCTAGCAACCCTGCCTGAGTCAGTAACCCACCACGATTGTCCTCTGGTTTCAGCGACACTTTCTGGAAGTGGTTTCCGTGGATGTTGCTGATCCCGTAGTGTTGGGCAAGCCGCTCGTTGACCAGCGCGTAATCGGCGTGAATGAAATCCATCACGCTGCGATCGGTCTGTAGCACTTCCTCAAAGAATGCGATCGGCTCCTGTTGCATCGCATCCTTCAACGAGCTGTCGAACTGCGGATAGGCTGCCCCGTCGACCGTCAGATAATCGAGCAATTCCAGGTCTAACCATTGCCGCACGAAGTGTTTGGAAAAACGTTCGTGCCGAGGATCGGCAAGCATCCGCCGCGTCTGGCGCACCAGTTCGTCCGTCTCGCCGAGTTGCCCCTTCGCCGCGAGGTCGAGTAGTTCGTCATCCGGCGTGCTGCACCAAAGGAACATGGAAAGGCGCGTCGCCAATTCAAATTCGTCGAGCCTGCGATCCGCTGCTGTCGACGCCTGATCGGACTGAACCAGATACAGGAATCGCGGAGAAGATAGCACCGTGGCCAACACTTCGATCACAGCTTCCTGAAAATCTTCGCTTACGGGGCGGGTGCGAGCAAAAAACTCCATCTTCTGATCGACTTCCGCGTCAGAGACGTTGCGCCGCCAAGCCCGTGCCATAAAGCGCGACACGATCTCCCGTGCATACGCGTTTTCGTCCTCGCTGTTCTCGCTGTTGATGAAAATATTCGTATGTGAGGCGGGTGGCCATTGCTCGTAGACAGGAGCCGACACCTCGACATAGTCGAACTGTATGTCAGCTGATGGTGAAAGCGACGTGTTTTGCAGTTGAAGGTACTCGGACGGATTCGTCCTCTTCGGGGCTCCCAATTCAATGGTCTTGCGGGCCGGATTGCGCGGGTAGATCTCGCTTAGTGGGATATCCCACTGATAGAATTGCGGTTCCCCGGAAGACGCATCGATCACCAGGTCACGGTCACTGATTCTGACGGAGCCCCTCGAGTTGTTGTTTCCCTGCCAGCCGAAGTCCAGAGCGATGCTGGGAACTAGATTCGGTTCGGTGGAAACTCGCCACGCGCGGATGCGAACTCGAAGTGTCCCCTCGTCCGGCAATCGATTCCCGAGTTCGACGATCAACGCCTGCCCAGCCGGAAGCACGGCAACATAGTCCGATGGCTCAGGCACATCGGGACGCGTCATCGTGGGCGCCCAGGCGTGAACCGCCCGGCGGAATTCCCAAGTCGCCGGCAACGTCTTGCCCGTTTTTGTGTTCAAATAGTGCGCTCCCCGCCCACCTCTACCATCTCGATCACCTCTACCACCTCGGTCTCGATCGCCTCTCGCTGCAGCCGGTGACTGCTTCACTTGCACCTGGGTTGCTTGCACCGGAACTTCGACTTGCTCCACGGCTTCCTCTTCGACTTCTACCTTACCCTCCACGCCATTCTTTTTGGCATTCTCCAGGATCTCGGCATCGAGCTCCTTAACGGTTTTCGTTCTTCTCGTTGCCGCCCGCTGAGCGGAAATGCCCCAATACAACACTTCAGGACGCTCACCGCGCACCGTGGCTCGATTCAAGGCATCGCGGTTCAGTTCGAAATAGGTGCCGTACTGGCTGACTGACATTTGCAGCATTTCAGAGCTGTTCTGGAAGCCGTCTTCCGACACGGGGTCAGGGAGCAGGTCTTTCCCGAAGTCCAGCGGAAGTCCCAGCAAATCCTGAAGCGCGTAGTTGGTTTCGTAGCGCGTCATCCGGCGGAAGGACGTATGCCCTCCCTCGCTCCGGCGTATTTGCGAAGCTAGTTGAATTTCAGACGCGAGCCAATCGATCACTTTGCCGCGATCTTCGCCATTCATCTCCGCTTCATCCTCAGGAGGCATCTCGCCGTTGCTCAGGACCTCCATCACCTCAAGCCACCAACTCACATCTTCTCCGTGGACCAGGTCGGGATCGAGAGTGTCCATGCGAAACTCGTCTTCTGCAGTCTCCAATCCGTGACAGTGGTAGCAGGTGCCAGCGAGGATCGGCGCGATCTCAGTCCGAAACCCGTGCAGATCCGCCTTGGGGGCATCGTTTGCAACCGGCTGCAAATTCGTCAAAAGATACTTTGATTGCGTCGCCGCCGTCGCTTTGATCTGCTCCAGTGTCAATTCATCCGCTGCCTGCGAAGAAGACACAAGCCGAAACAGGCTGATCACAACAATGATTACAACAATACAGTTCGGCATTCTCATGGTGATTCAGTTAATGGTTTTTGGACCGTGTGTCATCGGCGACGAGAGGTAAAGGGTTCGCGCGATTTGAGGATAGTGTCCTTGTTCGCCTCCCAATCAGGATTCGCCTCGGCCTGCCAAATGCGCACTCGTTTGATCTCGTGCCACGTTGTGCCGAGCGTCAATGAGACTAGGTTCTTGGGAATACGGATCTGCTCTTCCTTTGCGTAGGCAACCTGATCGCCCACGCGAAACAACGCCTCGTCCTCGACAATCTCCAACGTAGCTGTGTACCAAGTATTGGGCTGGGATTTGAGCGGCTGATGGTCCATCAAACTTCCTTGGCTGCCGCGCGGAGGAACGTGCTCGAGCACGATACTATTCTTTTCAGTGTAGCGACCATTTGGGTTGACCCAGGCCGACACGATGTGTCCGTTGATTTGAGGACGTTGATCCGCAGCGATTCGCAGAAACTGGCTGTGCCACGATTCCGTATTTTCTCCGTAACGAAACGTGACCTCCACGATCAGGTTGTCGGCGAGCACCCCTGGATACGAAACGACGGGCGGGTGCCCCATGCCCTCCGTCCAAGTTGAACGCCAGACCTTGGCATCCGCTTCCGAACGCTCCCATTTCCCCAAGGCTGATTTGAGACTCACGCCGTTTCCGAAACTCCGCAGTGTCGGGCCGCCGCGTTCCATGGAGCCGTCATCGTCCAAAATCAGCTTGCCCTGTTTAGCCAAAACCGTCGGCAGCGATGGATTGATCTGTTCCAGCGTCAATTCATCGGCTGCCTGCGAAGAAGACGCCAACAGAAACAGGCTGGTGATAATAATAGAGTGAGGCAGTCTCATAGTGATCTACTTTTATAGAATCTTGTTAAGCCAACATCTCGGGCAATACTTGGCTGCAACCGGCAAATTCATTTGCTTCGACGCCCAACTGCTGGAGCATCGTTAGCAGCAAACGCCCCATCGGATCTTCTTCATTTTTCATTTCGGCCTTCCAAACACTATCGCTGGCAAATCCGGAAATGGCCTGCATGTCTACTGAGCCATATCGCAGATACTGTCCCTGACGGATGCCCATCCGCTGGCCTCCTGCGAGGATGAGAGGATAGTTTTGGGACATATGAAACGCACTGGAGGCCGAACCATAGAGACACAGGGTATTGTCCAGCATGCTGCCGTGACTTCCAGGTTCGGGAGTCGATTTCAAGCGAGTCACGAAGCGCCCCCACTCTTCGCAGAGGAATCGGTGGTAGCTTCCAAAATTCTCCCATCCGCCCGGTTTTTTGACGTTGTGAGAGAGCATGTGGGTGAGATTGAAGCCTACCGCCCGTGCAAGTCGATCGCTGATTCCAACCCCGTTTTCACGCCCGATTTGATAGGTCACTGTGCGCGTCACGTCCGTGTGAAGTACGAGAAAGATGAGATCGAACATCGTCCTCAAATAATTCCGGGGATCTTCGGGCGTGATCTCCAAATTGAGATGGTCCACGTTGACTGCTGGGACAGGAATGCCCAACCATGCCTTCGCCTTCTCCACCCTCCGCTCGGTCTCTCGCACAGACTGCAGATATTGATCAAGGGTCTCCTGGTCATGGTTGGACAATCGGCGTTTGAGAGTGCTGGCATCATCCAGAAGGATATCAAGCGCGGACTGCTGAGCCGCTAGCTGAAGTGTCGCTTGCTGGTCGCTCGTCACGAAGAGTTGATCGAAAATGCGCTTCGGTCGATTCTCGGCCGGGATGGGGCGTCCCTGGCGATTGAACGACATGGTTTGAATTCCCCGGGGCGAGCCGGTGCCGCCATCGGTGCTCAGGACAAGGGAGTCATGTCGGGTTTGATCCCCGACCTGAGCGGCGAAGACCTGATCCATCGAGATACTATTTGCGTAGTCTCCTCGGCCTCCCGTATCGGCGCCGGTAAGAAACTGGTCGGCATTAGAATGTCCGTGCACATTCCGCACCGCAGGGTGTGAAAGCCCGCTGAAGAGGGTGATTTCATTGCGCAGCGCTTCGAGCGGCTCCAGACATTTGGTGAAGCGATAATCCTGGCTGTCACCGTGCGGGAACCAAGCCCAGTCCTCAAAAGCAGGATCGTCACTGCGGGGCATGGGGACGCCGTCCGGAACGTAAAAGCAGGCTAGGCGCTTCTTGGGGGTTGAGACCGATGGCAGGTCGGAGGCAAAGGTTTCCAACCAAGGCAGCGCCAGCGCGATTCCGGTTCCGCGGAGGAATATTCGGCGATCTATAGTGGTGGGGTTCATGATATTTCCTTGGGCTGGAACGGTTCGGAAACAGCTTCGTGAATTTCCTCGTCGCCAGGCACTAGTAACTACATACTTCACCCTCCTTTTCAAGGAGGGTCGAGCGTTAGCGAGGGGAGGATCTGCTGCGGCCCCTCTCCTCGCTAAGGCTCGACTCTCCCCAAGGGAGAGTGAAAGCCAAATAGCATTAGGTTTCCTGAAATAGCTCGCTCTCAACCAGCAACAGAATCAATGTTCTTAGGCCATCGCCCTTATGTCGGAGTTGTGCAGTAATCCGCTCCACTTCCGCGCGATCGGCAAAACTGAGGGGTCTTCCGAGCGCATAGCTCGCCAGCTTGTGGACCATGGCGCGGGCAAACTGATCCTGTCGGTTTTCGAGCAGGTAGCGCTTGAGACCATCCATTCCCGCCAACTCGCTCTGATTATAAAGGAAGCTGGTCGCGTCCACCGGTTTCCCGTTGAGAGAATCTCGCCAGGACCCGATTGCGTCGAACTCTTCAAAAGCGATCCCCCAAGGATCGATCTTGGCATGACAGGAAATGCAAGCTGGATCGTTCCGATGATCTTCGATGCGCTCTTTAAGAGTCATTTTGAGAATTTCTGGGTCCGTGAGATCGATCGTCGGTACCGCCGGGGGTGGAGGTGGCGGAGGATCGTGAAGGAGGCTTTCGAGCAGCCAAATACCGCGCCGGAGCGGGTGTGAATCTTTGCCATCGGAATTCATGGCCAGCAAGCCAGCCTGAGCCAGCAGACCGCCGCGTTTTGTTTCCTGAGTCAGGCTGACTTTCTGAAAGTGATTGCCAAACACCTGATCTACCCCGTAGTGTCCCGCCAGATTCTGGTTCAGAAGCGCGTAGTCCGCGTGGAGAAAATCCATAATCGAGTGGTCTTCGTTCAACACATACCGGAAGAACTCGATTGGTTCCCGCTGCATCGAATGCTTTAGTTCCTCTGAAAACTCCGGATAGGCCGCTTCATCGACTTGAAGAGAATCGAGCAACTCCATGCCAAGCCACTGATGGGTGAATTGCTGAGCAAACCTTTCCGCGCGCGGGTCGGCCAGCATGCGTTCGGCTTGTTGAGCAAGCGTCCCAGGATCGCGAAAGTGCCCACTGCAGGCCGCATTGAGCAACGCTTCGTCCGGTTGGCTACACCACAGGAAAAATGAGAGGCGCGAGGCCAGTTCACTATCCGTGATGGCTTCGCCGGATTGAGCCAGGTAGAGAAAATTGGGTGAGGAAAGCACGCTTGCCAGCACCTCAATCATCGTCTCTTGAAAGTCACCGTAGGCTGGGCGAATCTTTTGAAACAGAGCCAGCCTTCCTTCCAATTCTTCCTCGCTCACGCCGCGCCGCCAGGCCTTGGGCATGAAGCTCGCTAGAATTCTACGCGCACGGCTGTCCTCATCGCCTACTTGCGCTTGCTCCGGGAAGATACGGCGATGGGATTCCGACGGCCACTCAGTTACAAAAGGGGCAGTGACTTCGATGGTGTCAATGTGAACCGTAGCCTGCTCTGCATGCTCCGCCCCCTGATGGACATTGCTGAGGGTAAAATATTCCGAAGGGTTCGGCCTAATCCCCAACCGACTTTTTCGCAGATACGGACTGCGCTCCATTCCATCCAAGGGGATGAGCCATTCATAAAACTGGGGCTGGTCAGGTGGAGCCGTGATGGCGATATCCTCATCCTCTTTGCTAAGGACATATTCATAGCTGGAGTTGTTGCTCGGGCGGTAACCAAAAGAGAGACGCAAGCTGGGAAAACTATCTCCCTCCGCGCTCGCTCGGCTTGCCCGGAAACGGATCTTCATGAGGCCACGATCCGGCAGATAGTTCCCAAGATCGAACTGCTGCCCTGCCCCATGTGGGAGCACCACGACGAACGGTTGCACTTCGGGGAGGACGGGCTGCCGGTCGGTCGGCTGCCAGAGCGACCATCCATACGGAAAACTACGGTTCCAACGTTCTCCGGTTTCCTGATTCAGGAAGTAGGCGCCGCCGCCTCGCCGACGACTACTCCGTTGCTCTCGGGCACCGTCTCGGCCACCCTCTCGCGGACTGCCGGTACTCCCCATTCGCTCGCGTGCGCTCTTAAAGTCAGTGATGATATCGACATGGAGCTGTTCATTCACATCGGGCTCCAGCCCGGTCTCCAGCTGCAGTTCGAGTTCCCTGATATTCCTGTGAACCCACTCCTCATAATAAGGTCCCGCTTTATCCATCGTGATCGAGAAGTAGACCGGCTCGGGACGTGGCCCCGTAGCCGTTGAATACGGAACAGTCGCAAATCTCAAAGCTTCACGCGCAATGTCGCGGTACGTCGCAAATTGCAGTGAGGTCATCTGCAACATCTCCGAACTGTTCCTGAATCCATCTTCAGAAACTGTTTCCGGAAGTAGGTCTTTGCCGAAATCCTGGGACAGGCCGAGCAAATCTTGCAGCGCATAGCCGAACTCATACCGCGTCATGCGACGGAAAGACGAATGCCCTTGCTCGCTGCGGCGTATTTGCGAAGCGATCTGAATCTCGGACGAGAGCCACTCGAGGATCTTACTCCGATCGACATCGGCCAGCTTGGGCCCATCTTCGGGAGGCATCTCGCCATTGCTCAGGGCCGCGGAAACTTCCAACCACCAATTCACATCTTGTCCGTGGAGCAGATCGGGATCCAACGTGTCGACCCGAAAATCGCCTTCAGCAGTCGTGGAGCCGTGACATTGGTAGCAGGCCTGCTTCAACGCCGGCTCAACCTCAGCTTGAAACACCTTCAAATTGGCCTGCGGCATCTCCTTCAGTTGCAATTGCGAAATTGGCGTCCGATAACGCGACTGAAGCGCGCCCGCTGCCTTCTCTTGTTCAAGAGTTCGCCTGCTCGACGCTGTAGCCTCTTGGGCTACGGCAACACCCTTTCCCTGAGTGCATGTCACACCAGCAACGAACAAGATCACAACGGCTGATAAACGAGCCAAGGATCGTGGAGCGTCGCTCATACTCCAGCCGTTGCCGAGAAAATGGTCGCCGCCAAGTTCGACGAAAATCGCTGCTTGACGGACCATTGTGATTCAATCTTCAAATACCGGACGCGAACTAAAATATACCGTTGCCTAACGTACTCATTCCGAAAGTACCAAATTCGGGATCTGTTTTCACAATTTACATCAAAAAACGCCACAGCTACGGTCAAATCATCCAAACCTCCCCGAAATCATCGCAAACTAGTGGCACTCCTGCGTTTGCGTTTGCAACATTTCTTGCTTTGGACGACTTGCCTTGTACTAACTTCGCCCCAATGGCGCGCCCAGCATTGGTTCAGTCTCTGCCATTGAGCGTGGATGGCTGGCCGCAATAGGTTTGCAGGCCGCTATACACTATGCTACTGCTGTGTAGAAAACACGTTCACTAAAAAAGTTCGACTCGACCGGTGTTCGGCGAGCGAGCAAGCGCGTGGCACGGCAAAACGTTTCGAATGCCACTCGGCTGGTGCGACTCGAACTAGAGGGCCGCCTGACTGGCGAAACTTCACAGTATCTGGAGCTAAATTATGGGTTGGATTGCAATTGGTTTGGCCGCGGTTGTCGGTCTGGTGTTGATTGTCGGTATGCTGGTGGTCGGCATTTACAACAAATTGGTGACATATAAAGGACGGGTTGATAACGCCTTTTCGCAAATCGAAGTTCAGCTCAAGCGACGCTACGACTTGATTCCGAATTTGGTAGAAACGGTCAAGGGCTACATGGCGCACGAAAAAGACACACTCGAAGCGGTAATCAAAGCGCGTAATCAAGCTGTGACCGGTCTTCAACAGGCTTCTGCGGATTTAACCAATCCAGCCGCCATGCAGGCTTTGGCTGGCGCTGAGCAAGGTTTGACCGGAGCACTAGGCAAGCTCTTCGCGCTCTCGGAATCTTATCCCGATCTGAAGGCCAATCAGAACATGGCTCAGTTGACTGAAGAGATCACCTCAACGGAAAACAAGGTCGCCTTCGCTCGCCAAGCCTACAACGACTCCGTGACTGCCTACAACGTTTACAAGGAGACATTCCCACCGGTTGTTCTAGCAGGAATGTTTGGGCACGCCCAAGACGCAAACCTGCTCGAGTTCGAAGACAGCGCCGAGATTCAAGCGGCACCTAAGGTTTCGTTTTAGTCTTTGTCTCAAAAGGTGTCTGACACTCTCCGAGCAAGACTAGTCTAAGCAGTTTGGTTTGTCCTTTCGCGTGTGTGGATTCATGGCAACAAATTTTTTCGAGAGACAGTCTGACGCTCGCCGTAGCACGACATGGCTGGTGAGCATGTTCTGCTTGGCCGTCATCTGCATCGTCGGCATCGTGGTCGTAGTTGCGACGATTGTCATGCAGACCCAGCTCAGAGGCGAGCGGCTTTCGATCGCTGATCAGCCCGAACAGTTAATGGTGCCGCTGATCGCGGGTGGCGTCGCACTGCTGATCATTGTCGGTGGCACGCTGTTTAAAGTCGCCCAACTACAGAGCGGTGGCGGAACCAGTGTGGCTGAGAGCCTGGGTGGGAAGCGGATTTATCCCAACACCTCCGACCGAGTCGAACGTCGCGTGCTGAATGTCGTCGAGGAGATGGCGCTAGCCTCCGGCACGCCCGTGCCTCCAGTTTTCTTGCTCGAAGAACCCGGCATCAACGCGTTCGCTGCGGGCTATTCGCCCAGCGATGCCGTTCTGGGAATCACCCGAGGTTGTGCCGAACAATTGACTCGAGATGAACTTCAAGGCGTGGTTGCGCACGAGTTCAGTCATGTGCTCAACGGCGACATGCGGATGAGTATTCGTCTGATCGGAATCCTGCACGGCATCTTGCTAATCGGGCTCACCGGACAACTGATCTTCAGGATCTTCATCTATTCAGGCAGTGGAAGGCCGCGAAATAGTAAGAACGGCAATAGCGGTGGTCAAATCATCATCGTTATCATGGCCGTTGGTGTTGCGCTGCTCATCCTGGGCTTTGTGGGCACCTTCTTCGGCAACTTGATCAAAGCGGCCGTGTCTCGCCAACGCGAGTACTTGGCCGACGCGTCTGCTGTCCAGTTCACTCGCAACCCATCGGGAATCGCCGATGCACTTAAGCGGATCGGGGGATTTGCTGAAGGCTCGAAGCTCAAGGCCCCGCACGCTGCGGAAGCCAGCCACATGTATTTTTCGCAAGGCGTTTGGGAAGGCGTCTCGGGTTTATGGGCTACGCACCCGCCGCTGGAAAAGCGAATCCGAGCCATTGAGCCCGGTTGGAAGGGTGGCTACCTAAAAAGCAAGGGACAGTCCGATGCCAACTTCGGGCCAGGCGCGGCGGGTTTTGCTGGACAGACGGGACACGCTAGGCCAATCCCACTCACTACCGAGGTTCCGGTATCCATCGTTGATCACGCCGTGGAACATGTCGGTGAACCCAGCCAGCGGCACCGCGATTACGCCGTTGACTTGATTGCCTCTCTGCCCGAAGCAATTATCAACAATGTGCGCGAACCCTATTCAGCCCGAGCGGTTGTGTATTGCTTGCTGCTGGATTCCGACGCCAAAATTCGTGTCCGCCAACTGCAGATACTCGCCCAACAGGCCAAGCCGGATGTGGTGGCCCTGGTCCACAAATTGCAAGCCATTGTGGATGGCCTCGACGTCAGAACTCGACTGCCCATCATTGACCTGGCCTTACCTAGTCTGCGAGCGATGTGCCAATCGCAGTACATCGAATTCAAAAACTGCTTCGTCCAACTGGCCAGCGCGGACGGCACGATCGATCTTTTTGAATGGACGCTATCACAAGTCCTCATGCGGCACTTGAAGCCTCAATATGAACCGGCCCGACCAACCAGGACCAGCTACTACAATTTGAAACAGCTCAGTCAGCAGTGTGCCACGCTCTTGTCCGTCGTCGCCGCGGCAGGCAACGCCGAGGACGTTGCGAAAATATCGTTCGCCCGTGGAGCCGCCCACCTGCCCGAGTTGCAGTTGACCCAACAACCTCGCAGTGATGACTCGATGGAGAAACTGCGAATCGCTCTTGGTACACTATCAACCGTAGTTGCCAAACAGCGCGGCCGAGTGGTCGACGCTTGTGCTGCGGCCATCTGCGCCGACGATCACGTCACTTGGCAAGAAGCTGAGCTGCTGCGCGGCATTTCCGATCTCTTGGACTGCCCGATGCCGCCGCTCTTGGTCAGTGCTCCGTAGTTTACGTGACCGGTCAGCACCGCCCCAGCAGTTGGTTACGGCTAGCCGGTAGAAAGTGTCTGACGCGACTTCGTCGCTACAACTACTAGCCCAAGAAAATCTTCTACCGGCTATTTTCTACCTCGCCTATCGATCGAGTGTGTTTGTCGGTTGGCACGCCTGCTTAGCTAAAAGGCAACTGCTTCATCCGTCCATCCGGATGGGTAGATACACACTACTGCAGGCTGCCCCCCACCATGCCCGTGCTGCGTTCGTTGCCAGTCTGATTGCTATCGAGGTTGGCGTTTAGCTCATCCCCAAGGCATGGCCAAAACGGCTCATCAGCCCAGTGGATTTGACAGGCTTGACTGGTTGTTTGATGTTGACTAGATCTAGAGCTAAGGCATGGATATCCGCGAGAGCTTTCGATTTAGGATCGCAAAGTCTCAAAGGCTGGCCACAGTTGATCGAACCGTTGACAGCGTCGTGGTCGAGAGTGATCGTTCGCAGTGAATCGATTCCAAGTACGTCCTTAATATGCCCCACATCGAGCCCCTCAATTTCTGATTCGAATCGATTGACAACAACCCATGGCGAATGAGCTCGGATTCCGATTCGAAGAGCCTCCGCCGACATATGAACGGAAGGGACGGTATGATCGGCGACTAGAACTACTTCATCGGCTGCGTTTAATGCGGCCAGTTGTGCATCGTCGAGTGTGCTCGGAACGTCGAGAATTACGACCTGCGCAAGTTGTCGAAGTCCGTCGATCAGGCGGGCAATGGTGGCTGGCTTCACATCAGGAGCTGGCACGGCGTGCCCAGGCCCAGCCAATACCGACATCCGATCACCAAACGGAACCAGAGCCTTCTTAATAATGTATACGTCGATATCTGCGTGATGTTGAAGAAGCTCTAAAGTGGTGTACTCCGGCTCAATTGCCAGATAGCTGGAGAAGACACCAAAGTTGAGCGATAGTTCGGCCACGATGGTTTCAAGTTGATAGCTGTGCGCCAATTCGTAGGCTAAGTTTAGGGCTAGCGTGGTTGAGCCGACTCCGCCGTGCGCGCCGGTCACTGCGATCACTTGAGACCGGCTAGCAGTGTGGCCAAACTGCAGTGCCACCATGTTGATAGCTTCACGAAAATCCATGACATCCAGCGGCAACATCACGACCTGAGCCGCCCCGTCACGCATCGCATGAACAAGCGATGAAGAATTCGATTCACCTTCAATCAAGGCGACAATAGGTCGACCACGAAACGCTCCGCTCAACCGCTTGATCATGTCCCCTTGATGGTCGACGTCGCAATGGCAAACGAATAGTCTGTTTTCGTCATAGTGTAGACTCAAATTCTCGATGGTCGCCGCAACATCAGCAAACTCTTGGTCTATTTCAACATTCTGATTCAACAGCTCCCGCCGTATGATCGGTAAGAGCGATTCGTCATTACCAATGAGGATTGCTTTAAGAGGATACATGGATTCACCAAGTGCTGTGGGCGGAAAAGGGTTTAGAGCGCTCAATCCCGAACGGATCGAGTATCGCTCCGCAAAACTAGGTCGCCCCGCAGAAAAACACCCGGTCCCGCGATTGGGCTTTCGCAAGATTCGTCCCATGTCGAATGATTAATTAATACACGTTGCAAAATCCCACCTAGGCTGCGGGTCTGTGACGCGATGGCGTCCAATTGCCTGGTCGTCAAGTTCAAGCTCGCATTGGTGTGCTCGATCCGTTTTGTTCGCAAACCTTACCGCCAACTTTATGCATAAAGTTGGCTGGCTGCAACTTGCTGCCACCAGTCGTCCAAAGCATCGTGACAGGAATTCAACCAACCGTCGAGTGACTGAGAATTGGCCTTATTCAAAACGCGAAACTCGGACGATCCGGTCAAGATGTCGATGGGTGGTCTTTCAAATTCGTATTCATACGGAGGTGGAAGCCACTGAAAAGAATCGGGGTAGATTTGAGAACAGGTGGCGATCAAGGTTTGCGTTAACCGTACCGATCGAACTAGTTGTGGGGCGACAACGTGGATTTGCAACCCGCCACAGCTTTGCCCGCTCCACTTATCGAATACAGGGCGAAATCGCACAGGCCGCAGGTGCACACCGGGAAATTCAAAGTCTTGCAGCGCGTCCAACCATAACCAAGGGTCGATAAACGGAGCACCCACGAACTGAAAGGGGAGCGTAGTGCCACGCCCCTCGGAGAGATTGGTCCCCTCCAGCAACACTTGACCGGGATATACAACCGCCGTTTCAAATCGCGGCATGTTTGGACTTGGCAACACCCACGGTAGCCCCGTATCGGGAAACATCATCTCGCGCCGCCACCCCTGCATCGGTACACACACGAGATCGAGCTCCGGAGTATGCCGCTGCTTGAAAAGTTTGGCGAGTTCAGCGATGGTCAGGCCATGCCTGAGTGGAATGGACGAATTCCCGACAAAGCTCTGGTAGCCCTGCTCCAACAAGGGACCTTCGCAAATAGTCCCTCCCAGTGGATTGGGACGATCCAAAACGTAGACGCGTTTACCCGCCACCGAGCAGGCCTGCATGCAAGCCAACATCGTCCAAATAAACGTGTATACGCGTGTTCCCACATCCTGCAGGTCGATGACTAAACAATCGATGTCCTGGAGCATTTCAGCCGTTGGACAGCGGGTTTCAGAATACAAACTGGTTATCGGCATTCCCCAATGACTGTGGCTCGCGTGGGGAGTCTCGATCATGTTCGCTTGTTCTTCACCCCACACTCCGTGTTGCGGCGAAAAAACCGTCTTCAGTTGCTTTCCAAATTTGAGCGCAAACAAATCTACTGCCAGCTCGTAGCCCGAATTGACCGACGCTTGGTTGCATAACAGCCCCACGCGGCACTCTGGCTCGACCAGTTGAGACGAGTCGAGAAAGATATCTAAGCCTGTTGCAATGGATGACACAAATACAGCCTATTAGTACAGAAGAAACCGCTCGCGACGCTGGCGAAATTCGGACAACCCTTGGTCTGCCAATTCGTTTAGTCGCCCCAGGTTCGCGCCCTGCAAAATGGCCTCGGACGTTGCTTCACTTCCTAAGAGGCGATTGACGTACTTGGTATCCCACTGGTCCGAATGAAATCGCCGCAGCGCGTGCGCTATGGCTAAGCCACAACGAATCGGCTCAAAGCAACTCCTGTCGATCACACCGATGCTGATGCCCTGGCATAACTCCCCGGAATACTGGCTGCTATCTGGAGTAAATTCGATGGGATAAAAGATCGCACCTGGCAGGCCGAGACCGTTCAAATATTGAGCCAGCGGGCGGTTCGCAATCCACGGAGCCCCCAAGACTTCAAAGGGCGTGTCCGTTCCACGCCCCACAGAGACATTCGTCATCTCCAACAAACCGATACCCGGATAGAGTACGGCTTGATTCAAGCTCCGCATGTTGGGTGAAGGATTAATCCAAGTCAAACCGGTACTCTCCCAGTACTGAGCTCGCTCCCAGTTCTCACACTGGATTACCTGTAGCTCTAAATCCAAAGCGAGCTCCTGGCGAAACATACTCGCCAACTCACCGGCTGTCATACCGTGGCGAACGGGTAGATGGAGAAAGCCAACAAATGATTCGCGGCCGCTGTCGAGCATCGGACCAGCCAGATCGAGGCCATTGATTGGATTGGGACGGTCCAGCACCACGAACGTTTTGTGCTCTGCTGCGGCTCCGCGCATGGCTTCACCCATCGTCGACACATACGTGTAAAAACGCGCGCCGATGTCTTGGATGTCGAAGACCAAAACATCGATACCAGCTAGCATTTCTGCAGTGGGGCGACGGGTTTCACCGTACAAGCTGTAGACTTTCAGACCAGTCGTTCGATCCTGTGCATCGTCGACGCGTGGAATATCCACCTTCCCCTCGAAGCCATGCTCTGGGCTGAACAAGGCGACGAGCTCCACATTTTCGGCATCGTGGAACAAGCTCACCGTCGAGGCTCCTTGAGCGTCGCGGCCTGTATGATTCGTGATTAGCCCAACTCGCTTACCTGCCAATGGCTTGAAATCATCACGCACCAGCACGTCAATGCCACATAACACCGGCTGGGGAGTTTTAACTTGCATTGATACGTCGCTCCCAGCGACCGGTGGCTGCACGACTGCCGAGCCGACAAGATTCGCGATCTGACCAGCCAATGAATTTACCGAACCTTTACCATCGGGATGGACTCGATTGCTCAGAAACACAAAGAACAGGTCCAACTCTGGATCGATCCACAGGACGGTTCCGGTGAAGCCCCCATGCCCGAACGCTTGCGGGCTCAACAAGTCGCCGCGATTGGAGGAGTAGGAAGATTGCTTGTCCCATCCCAAACCACGCGAACCGGCGGAAACAGGGTAGGCTGCCGTCATGGTTTCGACGGTTGCCGCGGACAAAATACGTCTTTCCGTGTGCAGGCCTGCGACGCGCAGTGTCCCTTTTCCTAGCATCATCTGAGCGTAAACGGCCATGTCCGCTGCCGTGGAAAATAGCCCTGCATGGCCAGCCACACCTCCCAACGCATACGCTCGCGGATCATGCACTTCGCCTTGAATCCATTTTCCATCGCGCTGTTCCGTGGGAGCCGCTCGTTGTCGCAAATCCAGCTTGGGAACAAATCCAGTTTCCATCATGCCCATCGGAGAAAACAATTCCCGCTGAACATATTCCCGCAAGCTCAAGCCGCTGAGCTTTTCGACGATCATGCCCAGGACAATAAAGTTTACATCCGAATACTTGAATTGCTCGCCCACTGGAGCCGATAGTTCGAGGTCGCAGATTTTCTGCCAAGCAATTTCCGGTCCTTGCAGATAGTCGGCCAACGCATTGTCGGGAATGAGCCCGCTTTGATGGATCAACAGATCGCGAATCGTGATAGCGTCTTTCCCATGTGAACCAAATTCGGGAAAGATGTCAGTGACTTTTTGACTGATGCGTAATTCGCCGGTTTCGACCAATTTCATGATGCTGGTCGCAGTCGCCACCGGCTTGGTAATACTAGCCATGTCGAACAAGGTATCGATCGACATGGGTTGAGAATCAGGTTCCACTTGTTTATTGCCGTACGCCTTCAGCCAAGCGATTCGTCCGTGACGTCCGACGCAGACGACACAACCGGGCATTTTCCCCGCCTCAATTCCGCGGGCAATAAGCTCCTCCATTTTTGCCAATCGTTGAGCATCCAGTCCAACGCTCTCGGGCGTAGCCAAAGGCAAGCGGGTGGCAGTAGTTTCCTGCGACTGTGCTCGAGATGCCGGGCATAGTTCTTCCCCGACGAGACTCCAACTATCCGGCGCAATGAACAATCCCAACGCTAGCAGCCATGCCATGAGGCATGAACGACACGGAGCGTCGTGCCACTTTGGAGCAACGAACAATCCGAGCAGAAACGGCCATCTCGGCGGTGCAAGTTTCATGATGTGACCTCTCAACTATGAAGACCGAACTATTTGGACAGCGGCGATTTAGCTAGATTCGGCGCTGTCCAATTTAAGCATCCTACGAAAAACTCTTACTCAATGGGGGCTGCTAAGATTGTCGCCAGCCAACCTGCCAGAAACGTACTTCCCGCTCCAAGCAACGCCAGCCAGGGGACGCTAATGGACAATTCGAACCAAGGCAATCCGAACTGTGCAAACATGAGAACACAGAAACCACAGAAACAACCTCCCAAGGCTGCCAACTGATTCGTGCGCGGCGAGAAAATCCCCAACAAGAACAGCCCTAGAATCAACCCCGAGGAGATCCCGGCAATGCGCAGAGCGTTTTCAACGACCGCATCGCCCATACTGGCAGCCAGAATGCCAATCGCAATCTGCACTACCCCAAACCCTACCGCAAAATATCGAGTCAAGTGGAATAGGTGCGCGGGTGTGGTATTTCCGTTTCGACGGGTCTGAATGGGTAGCCAAAAATCGTTGATCAACGCCGAGGCAGACGAATTGAGCGAACTGGATAGCGTCGACATGGCGGCAGCTAGAACTGCAGCCAACATGAGTCCAACCAGCCCAGTGTTTTTAGGGAATTCGTGGATAATGAAGTGCGCGAAAATTTGGTCTGATTTAGCGGGAACCTCATCGGGAAAGTACGAGTAATACGCAGCTAACTCTGTCCCAATAAAGAGAAACAGTGCAAATTGAAGCAGCACAACCACGCCGCTAGCCAAGATCGCTTTGCTCGCATCCCGTTGACTGCGAGCGCTAAGATAGCGTTGAACCATCATCTGATCGGTGCCATGCGTACCAATAGTTAATACTGCACCTCCGATGAGACTTCCCCAAAAGTTATAACTTTGCGACCAATCAAAGTCAAAAACCTGCAACTTGTGATGCTGTGCACTGAATTCCCAATAGGCTTCCCAGCCGCCTGGAATGGCATTCGCAATGATGAAAACACTGGCGATACCTCCAGCCATATAGATCGCAAATTGAATGCAGTCGTTCCACACAACCGAACGCATGCCGCCGAAGTAGGTATAGACAATTGTCACGCCGCCGACGGTGATGGCACTCACGGCTAGCGGCAAGCCAACCAATTGTTGAAGCACGACCGCAGCCAGATACAACCTTAGTCCATCGCCAAGATTTCTGGCCACCAAAAAGATAGCAGAACCTGTTCGCTTGGTGGCTTCACCGAAGCGATCTCCCAAAATCTGATAGGCGCTGAAGAGTGAGCCGCGGAAATAGAGTGGCAGAAGTATACTGACGACGATGGCACGTCCCAGAATATAACCCATTGCCAACTGTAGAAACCTCAATCCCGTGGCTCCATAGCCCAAGCCTGGGACAGACAGCACGGTTGCAGTACTCGTTTCCGTAGCCACGATGGACCCTAAAATTGCCCACCATGGTAAATTGCGGTTTCCCAACAAAAACGCTTCGACCGAATTGCTTCGGCCGCGTAGCCCAAGTCCAATAGCGACGGCTGAACCGACAGCTAGGAAAAGAATAAGTTGATCCAGTATGCCAAGCGATGTGAGCATGCGAGTTCTCAGAGCCAAACAAAAAAGGTGTCGGACACTTTGGAGCCAGTCAAAATCTTTAGTGTTTTGTCAACGTTAAATCTTAGGGTAGTGGACGAGGCAACGAGACCTTTTGTTGTCTGGGAAAAGGTGTCGGACACCAAAAGCCGGAACGGCCCTGCGGGTGCTTCGCACTTTTGGTGTCCGACACCTTTTCCCGACCCGCTCTTGAGCGTGTCCCACACCTTTTTCGTTTGGCTCTAAGCTGGCAACAGGAGAGGGGCGGGGGAAAATCTGAATAGTTCGATTATAGTGGGCGAACGTCCGCGTTCCACCAGACGTCGTATTGCTACTAGAATACTACAAAGGGCCTCCCCAAGGCTGCATGATATGCCCCAACCGACTACAGAACTGCGCAACTCGCTATCGACTGAAATCGATAGTCTTTCAACACTTGAAATTTTGCAGATCATCAACCGCGAGGATCATCTCGTGGCGGAGGCCGTGGCCAGGGAGCTTCCCCACATTGCTGCTGCCGTAGATCTCATTGCCGCTAGACTGCGTGCAGGTGGACGCTTGTTGTATATCGGTGCTGGCACATCGGGGCGTCTGGGAGTGCTGGACGCTTCGGAATGCCCTCCTACGTTTAGTACCGATCCTAGTCTGGTCGTTGGAATTATTGCCGGAGGTTCGCGAGCGCTAACGACGGCCGTTGAAGGAGCCGAAGATGATGAACAGCAGGCAATAGTCGACGTACAGCAACAACGGCTGAGCCCGGTCGACACGCTGGTTGGAATCGCTACCAGTGGACAGACACCCTACGTACTATCCGCCATGCGCTACGCACGCTCCATTGGAGCAACGACGATCGGCTTGGCGTGCAGTGCTGGATCGCTTGTGGAGGCCGAGGCCGACGTGATGATCGCACCGGTAGTAGGACCGGAAGTCATTAGCGGGTCTACACGCTTGAAAGCCGGGACCGCAACAAAATTGGTCCTGAATATGTTGACGACCACCAGCATGGTAAAATTAGGGAAAACGTTCGGCAATCTCATGGTTGATCTGCGTGCCAGCAATACCAAATTGAAAGCTAGGAGTGTACGCATCCTTCAAGAATTGACCAACTTGGGCCCCGAGGCGGCCAGTTCGTTGCTGGCTCGCTGCGGTGGGGAACTAAAAACTGCCATTGTCTCTCAACAGTGCCAACTCGATCCCGACGCAGCTCGCGAGCGTCTCCGCAGCGTTGATGGACATTTGAGAAGCGCGTTGGCGCTCTAAACAACCGTGACAGTTACTTAATTGCACACGTCCAATGAAACAACCCACATGGATTCTCGGCGTCGATGCCGGGGGAACCAAAACCACAGCCAGACTCGCTCGGCTTGTTTCCGCCGATCAAACGTTTGATACCGCGATCGAACTTGTCGGTGAAGGCCGCACGGGACCCGGCAATCCCATGGCAGTGGGCTTCTCTCAGGCGACCGCCAATTTGCAGCAGGCCATACAAGTCGTCTGTCAAGCGGCTGAGATAACTCCGCGCGAGATTGCCGCAGCCTGCCTGGGTATCGCCGGCGCCGGGCGAATCGAAGAACAGCAACGCATTCTCACATGGATGAACGATGACCTGCATGCGGCGCAAGTACACGTCACCACAGACGCTACCATTGTGTTGGCGTCACTCCACGAAAAATTAACCGCACATCAACTCGACCAAATGCAGGGCGTAGCTTTGATTAGCGGTACTGGATCGATGGCCTGGGGACGCAATGCAAACGGAGCACAAACGCGATGCGGCGGTTGGGGATATCTGCTCGGCGATGAAGGCAGTGGCTACTGGATCGGGCGCCAAGGGTTGCAGGCGGCATGTCGCGCGGTCGATGGTCGAGGAGTCAATACTCAGCTGGTCGAGGCATTCACTGAGTATTTTCAATTAAAACAGTGGAACGCCTTGGTTCCCAAAGTCTATCATCCAAATTTTCAACGGAGTGATCTCGCCGCCTTGGCACCCATCGTCGTCGGCCTGGCAGAAAGTGATGCTGTGGCCGCTGCCATTCTTGACGCCGCGGCTGACGAATTGCTTTCGATGATTCACGTGACTGCGGAGCATCTGGGACTGGCAGGTACTGAATTCTCAGTGGGCTTGGCTGGCGGAACTTTGACTGAGTCACCCAATTTGGTATTGCGCTTACGAAGCAAGGCTACCGCATTATGGTCAAAGTGCCCTATGCTACGGACCGTATCTAGACCCGTTTCTGGAGCGCTGATTCTTTCTGCTCATCTAGCCATTCACGGCAAATCTTTGGATTAGCCGAAGCAACGTTTCGTCGTGATTCAAAATGCTCTGGAAACGGAACAGCCCGAGTTGGCAAAACTGTTTGATCCATTCAAAGACGCAGTGAAAGTTCGGTTTGACAAGGAACTCCTGGTTGTTGAATCCAAGGGTATGCCGGCCCATCCGATGATGATCGGCATCACAGCTTGGCAACAACAGCTGCCGAGGCAGCGGGACACGTGGATTGACCTATCCAATCTCATGTCTTGGACAGAGCAACATGGCTCGTTCAATTACATTAATCAACTTGCGAACATTTCCAGACCAGTGAAAGCGAATGAGTGCTTCGACTGCCTCCTTGCTACACTTGGAAGCTTGGTGCGCCATGCGAGTGCTGAAATAGTGAATGTTCCGTTCACCAGGGAAGGGATGTCTTCGCGCCGTTCGCTCAGCGCGGGGCTTCGCAACTTCACCTCCGACAAGCGATAGTACAGATCCTTGCGAAATTTCCCATGCTGGATTTCCTCTTCCACATGCCCGAACAGCTCGCTCTCTAACAGTGATTCCGTCAGTGCCGGGCACTATTCTTCGAATTGATTTGGAAGATTCCCAATTTCGTGGCAGGCAACGTTAAGGCTGTCATTTGTTTAGAACTCAGAAACTTCGCTCCGAATCTAGCTGGGCAAGCTCCGTTCTAGGGCGAATCCAAAGCACTAACACGACAGAAAAAAAAGCGAGGCTAGAAAAAACGCCAAAGATTTGATTGAGCGGTACTGCCTGGTCTCGCAGGATACCAAAGCCCCAATCTGCTAATCCTCCGCAACTGATGCTTACCAAATTCATGATTCCGTAACCAGTGGCGCGCAATTCGGGCCTAACGATTTGTGACAGAATGGGCATGTTATTGCAATCAAAGAAGCCCCAACCAATTCCAAAGAGGGACAGAAAAAGAATCGCGGCCAAGAGTGTTGGTGCGTTTCCAACTCCGAACAGCGCCGGAATCAGAAGCGACATGCCTATAGCGCTAATATATATTCTCCCGCGCATTGTGCCGCGCATGAGTCTATCTGCCAACCAACCTCCACCGAATGCCCCCAAGAGCGAGGCAATATTGACGTATAGCGTTGCCGAGACACCTGCCATGCCTTGGCCTATCGACGGAAACTTGTCCTTGAGAATCGCTGGCATCCAATCTTTGACGACCCAACCCGCCAGCGCTGGTAAGGTGAAGCACAAGACCAGAAGAATGAACGAAGGATTGGTTATTAGTTCTCGGAACAAAGTATTAACTGAGAAGCTATCGGATTTCTGAGCTTGAGTTGAGTCAGCAGCGCGGCGATTGTCTCGCAAAAAGTAGATCAACGGGATCGCGTAAATTGCGCCAACTACCCCAGATACATGAAACGCGAAGCGCCAACCCAGCATAGGAGAATCAGCCACGTAACCGCTAAATCCACCTACAATAATGCCGCAATAGATGGCTGTTTGATGGACGCCAATCGCTCGGGAACGAGTACCTCTGGAATGCAAATCCGCGATTAGAGCCAACGCAGCTGGAATATAAAACGCTTCGCTGATTCCCATCAGAGTTCGCGTCCAAAGCAATTCTTCGTAGGTCGTCGCGTTCCCCGTGGTCCAGGTGACGATCGACCAAACAAACAGACTAGCGCAAATAGTGAATCGACGACTGAAACGGTCGGCAATAAAGCCCCCCACCGGACTGCAAATGGCGTAAACCCATTTGAACTGCCCCAACATGAACCCCCAATTCGCATCTTTCGAGATGTCCGTAATATCCGCCATCACCGACATCTTCATGGCAGCCAGCATCTGGCGATCCATGTAATTCAACAGAGCCACGGGCCACAGCAAAGCAACCGCCAGCCAAGCTGCACGCACAAGCGAAGAGTTTTGTGACATTAGAGTTTTCACGCCAATTGCCAATTAATAATCTGAATTGGACAAAACAATGATTTTGAAGCGATTGATTCGGTCAGTGGTTGGCCCTTGGTTTCAGTTGCAAACAAATTGAGTTTGATGCCTGCCCAGTAGTTGCCGTATTGCTCGATTCACACGTGAAGCCGATCATTCGAAAAGCCGACAGGCCGAAATAGGTATCAAGTCTGCCGGAATGGACTGTGATGGTATCCGAATTGTGTTGGAATCAGCAAGCCGCCAATCGTCAGGCGGACCTACTCTCGACCGGTTTCCAGCGGTGAAAATCTCTGACGGAGGTGTCGAATTGGATGTGGCTGCCATAGTTTAATTAGACAAAATGCGGACAAGGGACCACACCGCAGTTGCGGTCACAAAGGTCCAACCAAAACACAACAATTCCAACAGCGCGAACAACGCTCGACCCAACGTGCCTACCCAAAACTCGATCCGGCCTGCTGAATCGCGATCGTTCCCCCTACAACAACCTCGACGAATTCGTTTGTGTCGGCTGTTGCGAATCCAGTCATCGCGCAGTCGTCGTCTCGCTCTAAATAGCTGGCGTAACACTGTATGCTTCCAGTGCCGATCGAAAGTGTGAAAGAGATCTGCCCGACTAGGAGCCTGGATCTTCGGGAAGATGGGACAACCCCAAACCGTGGGCGAAATCGCTGCCGGATTGTTACTTGGTCCATCCTTGCTCGGTAAATTCGCACCAGATGTCGACAACTTTATCTTTACCACTCAAACAGCCGTTGTATTTTCGAGTACTCAGCCAGTGGGGATTGATGCTGCTCATGTTCCTGGTCGGGCTGGAGATCAGTTAGAATAGGATTATAGTTGAAGCATGGATCTATAATTCGATAAGGGTCTGCCAGCTGGCCATGGTTGCTACCACGAATCCGACCGATGCTTCTTAGGCAATCCTATGCCGCGATTGAGATCGAATGCAATGAAAATAGTCTTGGTACTCGCGATACTCAACTGCACAGCCACGGCCGCGCTGGCGGATGACCTCGGTAAGGTCAGCGAGGGCGAAAAATTGTTCGCGCTGCATGTCAAGCCGCTGTTGGCTGAGAGGTGCCTGGCCTGCCACGGAGCGAATCCAGAGGAAATCGAAGGGGGCTTGGACTTGCGATCGCGCGAGGGACTGCTTGCGGGCGGCGATTCCTTCGAGGAAGAGGTAGTCATCGTTGGCGACGGCCTGCACAGTCTGTTGTATGTCACCACCACTCGCCAAGAAGAGGGTTACGAAATGCCGCCCAAAGAGGCGGATCGCTTGACGCAGGAACAACAATGGTGGATTCGCGACTGGATCGATGCCGGAGCGCCCTGGCCGAACGACAATCGAGCTCATCTGATCCAGCAAGAATATGCCGAAGGGGTGCAGGTACTGGTTTCACGGGCGCTGAATGATGAGTGGCAGAATCGACGCTATGAAGAACACAAGCTGTGGGCTTATCGACCGGTCGAGAAACATGCAGTCCCTGAAGGACAACATCCGATAGACTGGTTCACCAATCTCAAACTCAAAGAAGCAGCACTTGAGCCTGCTCCGCCCGCTGACGCGCACACTTTGGTCCGGCGAATAAGTTTCGGACTGACGGGACTCCCACCTGCCCCCCGCGAAGTGGAACAATTCACTTCCGCTTACGATTCCAATCCGCATGCCGCTGTCGAGAGCTACGCCGAGCGGTTGCTGGCATCATCGCACTACGGTGAGCACTTCGGGTGGCACTGGCTGGACGCGGCTCGCTACGCAGACACGGCTGGCTTTGCTAACGATTACAGTCGCCCCAATGCATGGCGCTACCGCGACTATGTTGTTCGCGCGTTCAATGAAGACAAGCCGTACAACCAATTCGTCCGTCAACAAATCGCTGGTGACGAAATCGACGAAGAAGATGTCGAGAACTTGATCGCGACTGGCTTTCTGCGGATGGGTCCCTGGGAACAAACTGGCATGAGCGTGTTCAAGGAAACTCGTGGCCAGTGGCTGGATGACGTTACCGATACGGTTGGTCAAGTGTTTCTCGCCCATTCGATGCTGTGCTGCAAATGTCACGACCACAAGTTCGATCCAGTGCCGACGCGTGACTACTACCGCATGATGGCTGTGTTTTCGACGACACAGTTTGCCGAACGCGACGCGCCGTTTCTCACTCAAGAAAACCTCGACGGCTTTAATTCCAGTGACAAATGGGTGCAAGCAAAAATCGCTGCCTACGAAGAGCAGAACAAGCAGCTAGCCGAAAGAATGGAAAAACAGCGAAAGGCGGAAAGCGGTGACGCCAAGGTCGGCAACAATGGTCTCGATCCAGGCGACGAAGCGTCAAGTGCTCGTATGTCGAAGAATATTTCGCGACATGAAATCGAAAAGGATCGTACCCAACCATTTGCTCTATCCGTCTACACGGGTGCCACCATTCATCGCAACAATATCTCCGGACGAATCCAGTTGCCGGGTAATCGATGGAACAAAGGCGAAATCGAACAGGATGTCATACACAATGGCGGCAATGTCCATGCACTCGGTGATCCCGTAACACCTGGTGCGCTCAGTGCGGCGGAAGCCTTGGGGAACATGCCTGCGATCGAGTTTCCCGGTGATCGAGGCAGTCGCCGGTTGGCGTTGGCCGATTGGATTGTTGATCCGTCGAACCCTCTGACAGCTCGGGTTATTGTCAATCGTGTGTGGTCCTGGCACTTTGGCAAAGGTATTGCGACGAATCCCAACAACTTTGGTGGCACAGGAGGATTGCCGACGCATCCTGAATTGCTCGACTACTTGGCGTCCTGGTTCATGGACAATGGGTGGTCAATCAAGAAACTGAATCAACTGATCGTGACTTCTGAGGCTTACCGCCGCGACAGTCGTCACCCGCACCCTCAAACGCTAGCCGACAAGGACCCACTGGGCGAACTCTACGCAACCTTCCAACCGCGTCGCTTGACGGCTGAAGAGTTGCGCGACGCAATGCTCATGGTCAGCGGTGAACTGAACCCGACGATTGGCGGCATCCCATGCCGACCCGACATCAACATGGAAGTCGCCTTTCAACCCAGACAGATCATGGGTGGAAGTGCGTCAGTTTACGAACCCGATCCTCTGCCGGCCCAGCGGAATCGTCGCACGCTGTACGCCGAGAGAATTCGAGGCCTGCGCGATCCGTTCTTGGAGGCCTTCAACCAACCGGGACCGGATAAGTCATGTGAGCTGCGCGAGACGTCCACTGTGGCACCTCAGGCGTTGACGCTAATCAACTCGCTGGAAGTTTTCGACCGCGCGATTGCTTTCGCTGATCGTGTGGCGAAGGAAGCGCACCCCAGCGAAGAGGCTACGCTCCACCGTGTGTTTCGACTGGCGTTGGCACGGGAGCCGAGTACGCGCGAACTCAAAGCCTGCTTGACGCACTGGCGAAAGGCAACGGAAGAGGAGAAGTCTAAAACCTATCAACTGCCGGAGTTCCCAGATCGCGTCACGCGAACGGTGATGGCGGAAAAGACCGGCGAGCCGTATAGCTTCGAGGAGATCATGCCCGCGTATGCTACTTACAAGCCAGACCTCGGTCCCGCAGATGTCGATGCACCAACGCGAGGATTGACTCATGTTATTCGAGCGCTGTTGAACACCAACGAATTTTCGTATCTGGACTGAACATGAAAGCCACGCATAACACGATCGTCAGACCGACACGCCGCGTGGCCCTCTTCGGAGCTGGTGCCGGGCTAGGGTCCGTCGCCCTGGCCTCGCTGGTTCATAGCGAAGACCACTTGCCCCACCACGCAGCACAGGCCAAGCGTTGCATTTTCCTGATGATGGAAGGTGGTCCGTCGCACATCGACACCTTCGATCCGAAGCCGGAATTGACGAAGCAGCATTTGAAGGCCTTCACACGCAGCGGCGAGACGGAAAGTGCCATGTCGTCCGGCCAACGCTATTTCGTCAAAAGCCCCTTCGACTTTATCAAGGCAGGCGCATGCGGCGCGGACATTTCCAGTCCTTGGATTCATCTCCGGGAGATGGTCGACGAAATCTGCTTCTACCGAGGAGCCCAAGTCGAATCGGTCAATCATCCAACCGCCTGTTACCAGCTGAACACGGGCAACCAATTCGGTGGTGACCCTGCGGTGGGTTCGTGGGTAACCTACGGACTGGGCTCACCAAATGAAAACCTGCCCGGTTTTGTCGTTTTGCCGCGCACCAGCTACCCGCAGGGTGGTGCCGCAAATTGGTCGAACGGCTTCCTACCAGCCAAGTTCCAAGGCACTCCGCTGCGCGCCGAAGGGAGTCCCATCCTGGATTTAAGTCCTCCTGCGGGAATTTCGCGAGAGCGTCAACGCGAGGATCTAAACCTTTTGGCCGAGCTCAATCAACTGCATCTCGCATCGCGACCCGAGCGAGGTGATCTGGCCGCGCGAATGGAGAGTTATGAACTGGCGTACGCGATGCAATCCGAAGTTCCAGGCGTAATCGACATCGACGGTGAAGCGCAACACACTTTGGAAGCCTATGGAATTGGTGAGGCCAGCACCAATGACTTTGGTCGCAAGTGTCTTCTGGCCCGGCGATTGGTTGAAAAGGGAGTCCGCTTTGTGCAAGCTTATGCAGGCAACTGGGATAGTCATGATTACATCGAAAAAGCACATGGCTCGCTGATTCGTAGCGTGGACAAACCGATCGCTGCCTTGCTGCGTGACCTAAAGCAGCGCGACATGCTAAAAGATACCTTGGTCGTGTGGTGCGGCGAATTCGGGCGCACTCCGGACAACGGACTGCGCGGAGGTGGTCAATCTTACGGTCGCGATCACAACGCCAAAGCCATGGTCATGTGGTTCGCTGGCGGCGGCACCCGGGCTGGACACACCATCGGCGCAACCGACGAAATTGGGGCGAGTGCCGTCGAGTGCGTGCATCACATCCGCGACGTCCACGTCACACTGCTGCATCTGCTGGGTTTGGACGACAACAAGCTGACCTACTACCACGCCGGTCGCCACAAACAACTCTCACAATTCGGCGGCGAAGTGATTAGAGAGCTACTCGGGTAGCCTTTCTCTCCCAATCCAAACTCAAAATTCCTCAATCATCACTCGTCAATCGACCTACCACGTCCAATTTCCGATTGATGATTGGTGATTATTGATTGATGATTGATGAGCTTTGGTGGTTGCCTGCATTTTCGAATAGCGACGAACTAAGCAACTCGCGAAGGCAAGCCTTCTCCGGACATGCCAGCCAACAAATTTCGAACGGACAATTCCGACATTAGCTGCCGCGTTTGGACTGTGGCACTCCCCAAGTGTGGTGTTAGCACCACGTTATCCAGCGTTAGAAGTGGGTGTCCTGCGGGTAGCGGCTCTGGCTCGGTGACATCCAGGCCCGCGCCGAAGATCCACTTCTCTTGCAGGGCCTTCGTCAACGCTGCAGTATCCACAACCGCGCCACGCGCGACGTTGATGATCGCGGAGGTGGATTGCATCAACTGCAGTTCGTCTACACCTATCAACCCACGCGTCTCGGAGGTTAGTGGCACACAGAGCATGACATAATCTGATTGGGAGAGAAGTTGCTCCAACGACAGATACGACAAACCATATTCGGCTTCGATCTCCTCGCGCCTGGTGCGATTGTGGTAAGCAATCTGCATCTCAAAACCGGCGGCCCGTCTGGCAACTTGTAGGCCAATTCGTCCGAGGCCAATAATCCCCAACTTGGCGCCGTGAATCTCACGCCCCAACATACGTCCGTCAGGGTAGCTGCCCAGCGCCGAGCCGCGTGCGAAACGGTCTCCCTCCGCCAAACGACGAGCGACGGCCATCAACAAACAGAATCCCATATCAGCAGTTGCACCGTCCAAGACTCCCGGCGTATTTCCCACCGGAATGCCTCTCAGTTTGGCCGCGTCTAAATCAATATGATCCACACCCACACCATAGTTGCTGATCACTTTCAGGCCACGCGCGTTGTCCATCATTTCGCCATCCAACCGTGGATGTCCAAATACATAGATGCCATCTACATCGCGGCAACTCTCCAAGTGGCTCCACGGTAGCAGGTCTACTTTGCCACGCAGCAAATCTTGGGTCGCTTGCGAAACCGGCAGATCCGCAACAACTTGAGGCAATTTGACCATCGACTTATCCTTGCTCAACTCATCTTATCCTTGCTCAACTCAACGCTATGAACCTCAACGCAACATGCATAAATACTTGCTCCGGTACCACAAACTGTCGCGTGCACCTTTCGCACTGTATTCGTTGGTGCTGGCAATCTGGCTTGGCGTTGCATTTCCACTTTATTCGCCGCTCGTTGGAAAATGAAAGCTACGAGAACTCGTAGCACTCCAAACCAACCACTGGTCGAGCTCAGCGACAGGTTCCTGCGATGCACAGTACTATTCCTCAGGCACTGCAACTGTGGCCTGACTCCGTTGATCTTCGACTTTGCTATCAGCTTCGATCTGATTGTCGACCAGTTGTACTGGTCCTACATTTTGTTCGATCAACACACCCACGCGTTGTGTTTGTGCGGAGGCATCCCGCGTATCGCGAATGGTATTCCCCTCGAAGATTAAGTCATTCGTTGCACCACGGATGCGAATGCCGGCGGACTCGCGTTTCGTGCCGTTGTCTTCAATCGTATTGTCCTTCAAGTGATTTCGATGGGCCGCCATGCCGAACGACTCGTTGCGAAAGCACACACCGTCTTCGCCATTACTGCGGACTTGATTCCGCTGCAACAAGTTGTCGGAATCCTTGTGCCCAATCGAGATACCGTAGCGTCCATTGCCTACCAAGACATTGTCTTCGAACAAGCCGTGGCGAACCCGCCAACACAAAAACAATCCATCGGTTCCATTGTTGCGAGCTATGCAGTCGCGGACGGTCGGGCGCTGTGAGCCGCTCCCCGGATGAAGGCCGAGTTGTGTGTTACCTTCGCACACGCTTTGACTGACGCTAACGTCGTTGGACTGTTGAAAGCTAATTCCGTCGCCGTTGTAATTTTTAACTGTACAATCCTGGATCGAAGTACCAAACCCGCGGTACAGGAAGATGCCGCCACCACGACATCCGTTTAGATATTCATTCTCTTCTTTGTTGCCATCGATCGTCAGTCCTTCGATCCGAACATTGCGAAGGTCGTAGCCACTGACGACGGGAAACACGGTGGCGGCGCGGGCCTTATTTGAGACCATGCAATCAGCCATTAGTGGTTTATCGATCGAAAATGTATTGCCATTGCGACCTGTGATTCGGGCAACTGTGGTGTGAAATCCCCCTGAGTGGTCATCGGAAATTGCGACTCCGCTACCAACTTCAAAACCTGTTGGGTCGACGACCGTAAATTGTTGTTCGCCGAAGTCGCCGTCCATGGCCAATGTCGAGCCACATGAGTCGGCCTTCTTCAAGACGGTCTTGCCCTTGACTCCTACGATCGTCACGTTGGGTCGCAAGTGTAGCGAATCGCGCATCAAGTACTCGCCTGCACCTATTTCAACAGTGCCGCCACCCAAAGCCGCGATGTAGTCGACCGCTGCTTGCAAAGCTCGATTGTCCTCACCAATCAGAGTAGCACCTTCTCGGCCAACGGTAATCCGAGGAAGATGTTCCATTTGTGAATGCATCTGGAACGGCAACTGCTGCTCGTCATTGGGGGGTGCAACTTGACGAGGCGCTTCGTCGGCAAAAGCCAGGGGGGTTGAGAAAACCACCAGGCTCGCCGCCGTAGCTATTAAACGATTCGTAACCATAACTCTACTCCAGTAAGCACGCAGGGATTCCCACCATCGGTCAGCGGGATAAAAACGGAACTATCGGCCTTCTGAGTATAACGTAGCGCGAAGGTGCGATCGGCAATTACAACGCACGAATCCACGCCATTATTAGTGCAAGCGGCGAGCATGGCCGCATTTTCAGCGACTATAATCGTTCTGATAATTTGGAACGAGCTCTCATTCAAACCATTTAGCGGAGACACAATGATGACCAACATTTCTCGACGAAAGTTGATCCATGCCAGTGGGCTAGCCTGCGCGGCTCCACTTCTAACGAACACTTGCTTTGGGGCACTCCTCAACCCAGCCGACGCCCCAGCGACTGATCCTTGGCGAGGATTGAAGGTGGGGGTGGCAACTTATACGCTACGCGAATTGCCGATCGAAGCAGCGATCGCTGGGGTCCAACAAGTTGGGCTAAAATACGTGTCAATTAAGAACGTCCGCAACCACATTGACCTGACACACTCCAGCGAGGAACGCAAGCAACGGGCCCAGATGTTTCGCGACGCGGGCCTAACGCCTTTGAGTGTTGGCAATGTATCGATGCGAGAGGGGGAGGCGGAAATCCGCAAGGCTTTCGAGTTTGCACGCGACCTCGGTGTGCCGACCATCGTCTGTGCTCCGAGCCATGATGCGATTCCTATCTTGGACAAATTAGTAAAGGAGTTTGATATCCGTCTGGCCATTCACAACCATGGCCCCGAGGACAAAGGCTTCTTCCCATCGCCATACGACGTCATGCGGGCGGTTGAAGATTATGACAAACGTATCGGCCTCTGTATTGACGTCGGGCACACAGCGCGGGCCGGCGTGGATCCAGCCGATTCGCTGATTAAGTGCCAGGAGCGTCTGTACGATGTTCACATGAAGGATATCTCCGCCATGGGGGACAAAAACACGCCCATCGAAGGCGGACGCGGCATTCTCGATCTGAAGTCGATTCTCGCTGCGTTGCTGGAGATCAAGTTCCAAGGGTTGGTGGGCTTCGAGTATGAAAAGGATGCCAAGAATCCCGTCCCCGGTTTAGCGGAATCAGTCGGCTATAACAAAGGCTTGATGGCCAGCTTGAAATAACCATCGGAATTGGCCAATCCAATAGACAGTCCTTTTTTTAGGCGCGGAACTTGTTTAACGCCGAGCCGGAGCAGGCTGAAGAATCAAGTTTGATCGATCCATCGTGAGAATCACATTTAGGGAAAGAGTTTCCCGGAGTATGAGTCACAGCCTGCGCAGGCGACGGCTGCGCTGGCGACTCCTCAGGGCGCCTGGCTTGCCTCCAACGGATAGCGTTTGACCGACACATCATTTTGCTGAGGCGCGCCGGGCGTGCTGCGTCCATCGTCGATTATTTTCTCCAGCACCACCTTCATCTGCGCTAGCTGCTCGGGCTGCAGTGACGCCAAGTTGTTCGTTTCGCCGAGATCAACTTCCAAATCGTACAATTGTTCCGGCTGGCTTTCGTCCTCACTCTCACTCCACCCTCCTGAGCCGGCTGCTGGAATGTACTTCCACCGCCCGACTCGTAGACTGGGAATTCCCTTGATAGAACAACTTACCGACGTCTCACGTACGGTTACGTTTTCACCGTTGAGCAGAGGTAAAAAACTGTGACTGTCTTCCCCTACGTCATTGGCAAGCTGTCTAGCGAATAGCTCCGCCATGGTGGCCATCAAATCAGCTTGATGAACGAGTTGGCGGCAAACCGAATTAGGTTTTACCACCCCTGGCCAGCGAACGATAAACGGAACGCGATGCCCACCCTCCCAGGCATCGCTTTTATATCCGCGCAGCGGCCCGCTGGGAAAATGCCCCTGTGTTTCCAGTTCACTCGTGCCAATGTAGTGCGCACAGCCGTTGTCGCTGGTGAAAATAACCAGTGTAGTATCCGCAGCGCCGCTTCGCTCTAAGGCCTCAAGTACTTGGCCAACCACGGCGTCTGTCTCCATGACGAAGTCCGCATACAAATTCAGATTGCTTTTTCCTCGCCAGGGAGCATTTACAGCCAGCGGTGTGTGCGGACTGGTCAGCGGCATATATAACAGGAAAGGCTCATTTGTCAGTGCAGCCGAGGTAACAAACTGTGAAGCACGCTCAGCCAATTTGGGAAGAATATCCGATAGGCTCCAATCCTCGATCGCTGGCCCTCGTAAACTTGCTTGGTTCTTGACAAAGTTCACTTCGGGCAAAAATCGCGATGGAATACCAAGCGTGAAATTGTCCTCGATGAAACAATAGGGAGGCCAATTTGGCACATCGGTGCCAAAGTAGCTGTCGAAACCTCGCGTCGTGGGACCTTCAGCGATTGCTTGAGAGAAGATGGCCTGCCATGCTTCGCGATGGTCCTGCGTGATTGTCGCCTCGTCATCTGGCTCGTCCGGCGCTTTGGCGGACAACAACTGGCGCTGCTTATCGTCCAGCGGCCAGCCCATGCCGAGATGCCACTTGCCAATCGCTGCGGTTCGATAGCCGTGCTGCTTTGCTAGACCTGCAATCGTCAAACGATCTCGAGCGATTAAGGGTTCGCCGAATACGCCTACAATTCCCGATTGCAATCGAGTTCGCCAATGGTAACGACCTGTCAACAATGTATAGCGTGAGGGAGAACAAACGGCAGATGACGAATGGCCATCAGTGAAACGCATGCCCTGCGCCGCCAGTCGATCGATGTTCGGCGTTAGGATCTTTCCTCGCTGCGGATTGTAGCACTGCACATCACCATAGCCGAGGTCGTCGGCATAGAGGATTACAATGTTCGGTAGCGCGCGGGTTACTTCGTCGGCACACACAGCAGTTTGCAACTTGCAACTTGCGGCCACGAGAAAACTAAAGAGGTAAAGCAGCGTGAGACATTGGGAGCGAATCATGGCTTCTCCTAGTCAGAAAGGGACAGAACAAATATCGGGACTGTAGAAGCGTAAGCACATTCAATGAAAGATGTAGCCAAGTTGACTCGTAATCCTAGCCAATTGACAGAATCCTAGCCAATTGACAGATTCAACCTCGTTTCTCGGACTCCACAGGCAATTGCTATCCACAGTATGCGCGATACTAGTTAAAATAGAGAGCGTTCCTGCCCCACAATCGACCCTCCCGTTTTCATCCCATGAAGAACTTTTCTTTTCTATCTCCCCAGCCCAAAACCTGGCTCAGCTCGCTGGTGCTAGCCTGCGTTGTGGTACTTCCCAAAGTCCTCGCCGCGGAACCACCAACTCCACGCCAGAGATTCTTGGCGGAGAATTGCCTCGATTGCCACGCGGGTAAAGAAGCTGAAGTGGGTTTGGACTTAGAAGAGCTGTCGACCGATCTATCCGCCCCCGACGTTTTTGCAACTTGGGTTAAAATTCACGATCGCGTCACTTCTGGCGAAATGCCACCCAAAGACTACGCACTGCTCGAAGCTGAAGAGGTAGCTCCATTTGCGAATGACACACAGCGTTGGTTAATCGAAGCTCAAACACAAATGCGATCCCAAGTGGGACGTGTGCCACCGCGACGACTGACCAACTTACAACTCGAACGAACACTCCACGCGCTGCTGGGTATCGACGTCCCACTAGCGGCGCGGATGCCCGAGTCGCCACGCACCGGCGAGTACACGACGCTAGCTGAAAAACAATCGCTATCCCACTACCAACTGGCCGAACACCTCAAGGTTGTCGACTTGGCCTTAGACGAAGCCTTTCGCCGCGCGCTGACGCCGAGCGACGAGTGGTCGAAGGAGTTGTCAGCCCAATCCATTTCGCGAATCCGTACGCGCACGCGCGAACCTGAGTATATCGACGGCGAAGCGGTGGTCTGGTCGGGGCGGCTGTCATTTTACGGACGGATACCTGCCATCACCGCCGAAGAAGACGGATGGTATCGCGTGACGTTTCCCGCTCATTCACTGAAACACTCGGGCGATGACGGAGTATGGTGCACGGTTCGCAGTGGCAAGTGTGTTTCTTCGGCCGCTCAATTGTCATGGGTTGGTTCCTTCGAAGCTTTCCCTGAGCAACGCAACATTTCTTTTGAAGCTTGGCTACCGGCTGGCCATATGCTGGAGATCCGTCCCGGTGATCCAACACTTAGGCAAGCTAAATTCCAAGGTGGTCAAGCTGCCAATGGCGAAGGGGGTGAACAAAACGTTCCCGGCTTAGCGATCCAAAGTATGCAGCTCGAGCGCATTCACCAAGGCCTCGACGACGAACAGATTCGAAAGTTGCTTTTCGGCAAATTGAAGGTAAATCCCAACCCAAGCGAGGACAACGCTACGGTCGATGTCGCAGATCCCGAGGTTGTCGGCCGAGAACTCTTGGAGCACTTTGCGTCACTTGCCTTTCGACGTCCCGTGGATGCAACACAACTCGATCGATTCATGTTGATCTTCCAAACTTCGCTGGCAGCCGATGCTCATTTTATCAATGCATTGCGAGCCGGCTACCGCGCGATTTTGTGCTCGGCACGGTTTATGTATTTCCATGAATCGCCAGGAGCGTTGGACGAGTATGCCGTCGCCTCACGGCTGAGCTACTTATTTTGGAACAGTATGCCAGATGAGGAGCTAACGCAATTGGCTCAAGAGGGAAAGTTGCGAGTTGCAGCGGTGATCGAAGAACAAGTCGATCGCATGCTACAGTCACCCGCCGGACAGCAATTTATGACTGACTTCGCCGCCGAGTGGCTAGAATTGCGGGACATCAGCTTTACCGAACCCGACCCGAAGTTGCACCCAACTTTCGATATGATCGTGCAGTATGCCATGTTGGCTGAATCGCATGCGTTCCTGCAATATCTACTGGACAACGATCGTTCCGTGACCGAATTGATCGACAGCGATATTACCTTTCTCAACAGTCGACTAGCACGGTTTTATGGTATCGAGGATGTCCATGGAGACGCGCTGCAACGCATCGAATTGAATGAAGATTCCGTTCGCGGCGGCCTGCTGGCCCAAGGGGCAATCCTGAAAGTGACTGCCAACGGAACCAACACCTCGCCCGTGGTGCGCGGCGTATGGATCTCGGAACGTCTATTGGGATGCCCCATTCCACCGCCACCCGCAGGCGTCTCGGCCATTGAACCAGACATCCGCGGTGCCAAAACAATTCGCGAACTATTGGATTTGCACCGCAATAACAGCGCATGTGCTGTGTGCCATACGAAGATCGATCCGCCAGGTTTCGCCTTGGAGAACTTCGACGCGGCCGGCGGTTGGCGCGAACGTTACCCGCGAATAGATGGTGGTAAAGTAAAATCAGCCGCTGTAATTGACGCTTCGTACGTCTTAGCCGATGGAAGACCCTTTGCCAACTTTCAAGAGTTTCGAAGGTTGAACGCCCGCGAACCCATTCCCTTGGCACGGAACGTCGCCAGCCAGCTGTTAACTTATGGAACTGGAGCCACACCCGACTTTGCCGACCGCGAAGAACTGGAGCGAATTGTCAACGAAGTGGGTTATCAAAACTACGGTCTGCGATCGATTATTAAAGCAGTCACGACCAGTCGCATTTTCCTAAACAATTGAGCTTACACCAAACGCCTGCTGTAGCGGAAGTCGCCAAGACTTTCGGCAGAGAAACTTACTTGCCGCGTTCCAATCGCCGAAAATCTTGGCGATTTCCGGCAAGGGTTTTACCTCAAAGTACTGGACTTCAGCTATGCTACCAAAAGTACATTTTGTTTCGGGGCGACATCTTCACCGCCGCACGGTACTACGTGGCGCTGGGGTCGCCATGGGATTGCCATGGTTAACCGCCATGGAACGCGCCTGTGGACAAACGGCTGCCCCACCGCCTCGACGATTTGTCGCTATGACACTCGGTTTAGGGCTGTTAGGGGAGAACCTCTTTCCAAGTACGGCTGGACAAGATTACCAACCGTCGCGCTATCTGGAGCCGCTACAAGATTTGCGAAATCGCTTAACCGTCATTTCCGGAACATCGCATCCCGGGGTCAACAATGGGCATCGCGCCGAAGCGAGCATCTTAACTGCCACGCCGATTGGCAATGGACAGGCACGCAATACGATTTCCATCGACCAACTGCTGGCTAAGCACGCCGGGCCGGTTACGCGATTTCCATCCTTGGTACTCGGCACTGGTGGAACAGACAGTCCCTCTTATACGGAAAATGGATCGATGGTTCCCGCGCGGACCTCCCCCTCCGCCTTGTTCACACAGCTGTTTGTCGATGATTCAGAAGCCGATCGTCGTCGCCAAGCGGAACGCGTGCAGCAGGGACGTAGCATCATGGATGTCGTGGCCGACGATGCTAGGTCGCTACAACGGGAACTCGGTCGCAGCGACAAAGATCGACTCGACGCCTATTTCTCAAGTGTCCGAGATCTTGAAAAGCGGATGAGTGAATCCAAACGATGGGCCCACTTGCCCAAACCCGTAGTCGATGCCCCCCTGCCCCAAGATGTTGCGGATGATAACGACCTAGTAGCGCGGCAAAAGACAATGCAGGACGTGATCCGTTTGGCTCTGAAGACGGATTCCTCGCGGTTCATCACTTTCCACACTGGTGGATCTGGGGGAGTGGTACCAGTCGAAGGTGTCCGGGAAGCTTATCACACGCTCAGCCATCATGGCAAGGACGAGGAAAAACTGGCTCAGTTGGCGTTGGTTGAGCTGGCTATGTTGCAGCAATGGGGCGAATTTCTACGCGATCTGGCGGCGACCAATGAAGGGGACGGCTGTCTACTAGATCATACAACGGTGCTACTGACCAGCAATTTGGGGAACGCATCGAATCATAGCAATCAGAACATGCCTGTCTTGTTAGCCGGTGGAAAATTTCGTCACGGAAACCACTTGGCCTTTGACCAAGATAACAATTACCCACTTCCCAACTTGTATGTTTCCATACTGCAACAACTTGGACTCGAAGTCGATCGCTTTGCCAGCAGCACCGGCACCATGGACGGCCTGGAGGTCTAGTCCTTCTCCGCAAAGCAGTTCTGGATCTTACTCGGCAAGTACCAGCCACGGAAACTTTTGGAGTGCTATGACTCGTCGTAGCACTCCAGAGAAAACCAAGTGCGCCCCACTTGGCAGGTAGCGTGTGACTATCAGTTCAATGAACCCAAATAGGCGGTGGAACGCGTATTCCACCTTCCCACAGCGTCGTTTTGTGGTTGAACAATGGTCGATTGTCAGAAAACCGCTCGCCACCATTGTCGCTAGAGAATATGATCAACGTATTGTCGAGCACCCCTTCTTGTTCCAGCGCTGCAAAAATATCACCGATCCCCTGGTCAATCCGCTCCACCATTTTGGCATACCCCGCCCGTGTCCCATCATTCTTATTTAAGTTCGTATAGTATTGCGATGGATCATCGGGAACCTGATAGGAATGGTGCACCGCGTTGTACGGTACATAGATGAAGAATGGGCGTTGCTTCTGCTGATGAATATAGCTCACCGTGCGCTGGTTGATGAGGTCCGTGATGTAGCCTTCCGCGGCGCCGCGAGGCAGGCCCCTCCGTTGAATGTGGTAAGCATGACCGCCATGGAGATTGTAGTGATCACTAACTGACGCATAACATGATCTCAATGAGATTGGAACTTCGTCTCAACTATAGCTGCCACAGACACTACCCGCCTGCCATTGAACAAGCGTTCTGTTTCGAGACTGACTATACCCAAGGTATCAATCGTCCTGTCTGTCGACAGTAGTGTTCGTAGTCAGAGCCGAAGCGGTCTATCATCAAGCGCTCCTCACCGTGGAGTTGTCAGTCCCCAGGACCTAGAAAATGCGTGTAGCACATTGAAGCCCACCAACTCGACTGTTCAAAATCCGCGACAACTCAGGGAGTCGAATTATGCAGTGGGCGTCTGAGCGATCGATCGAGACCGGTACCAGTAGAACAAGGCCACAAGCACAAGGCTGATAATTGCCCCGCAAACAAACCCCTGAGTTAAGCCTTGACCAACCCCGACAGCGACGGGATCGAATTCTGGGGAACTCCCGCTAGCAAAAACGGCCTGATAATATCCGGGCACGAAATGACCAAGCGCTGCGCCAACTGCCATGCCTAACACGCCGCATAAGGCCGCCGTTCCCAAGACTGCACCGATCGACCACACCAGGCATGACAGCGGCAGCGGTTTCGCGTTAGTATTCACAGACGATTGGATAGGACTGTTGGACAACATAGGTCAAAGTATAGCTTCTGCAGGCACGGAATTGAATCCCGTCAAAGCGTGGTATTCAGCCGAGGCTCGAGCGCAGTATTCTATGCACAGTCTAAGTACCGCAGCCACTCTCTGTTTAGCGGATATCGCAGTGCCTGCAGGTTGGTCATAAAAACTATAGGCAATTCTATGAACCATATCACAGATACAACAAGACCTTTCTTCGAAGCGATTCGCAATCGAAGAATGGATGAAGTGCGCGATCGGGTTGGTCAAGATGAATCGTTGCTCATGGCCTATGACGAAAAGGCGTTTGGTGCGACGCCACTGACACTCGTCTGTTTTCACGAAGACCGGGAGATGATCGATCTGTTGCTAGAGCTTGGCGTCGATGTGAATCGAGCCAGTGACTGGTGGGCTGGGCCGTGGACTCCGCTTCACTGCGCAATCTTCAACGGCAATAGCGATCTGGCCGAGCACCTACTCGAACGCGGAGCGGTGATGGATGTTCATACAGCGGCGAGTCTTAATCGGCTGGACGATTTGCGGCGACTGCTGAAAGAGTCTCCCGAGCGGGTGGCTGAGCGCGGTGGAGATGGTTGCCAGCCGCTGCACTTTGCGGGCTCGGTCGAAGCGGCTGAAATTCTATTGAGTCACGGAGCCGACATCGAGGCCCGCGACGTCGATCACTACAGTACGCCGGTCCAGTATCTGGCGCTGCCTCGACCGGATGTCGCGAGGTATCTTTTTTCCAAGGGTGCCCAGCCGGACATTTTTTCAGCGGTTCTGGCCGAAGACACTGAAGTCCTTAAATCGTTGCGGGACGTTGACTCAGATGTAGTTGAACAACGAATCAACCAACAGCGGTTTCCACCAAGCTCGAAACACGACGTACACAACATAATGACATTCACGATCGGGATGAATTCGACGCCATTGCAGGCAGCTGCTAAAGGAAACCGCGCGTCAATGGTAGAAACACTGGTGGCTGGCGGTGCCGACGTCAACGGCCGCGGTGGCTATGACGACGCGGCGGCTTTACACATCGCTGCTTGGGAAAACAACGCCGAGGTCGCCGCTCAACTGCTCGACTGTGGCGCAGACATCAACATTCGTTCGGGAAAAATTCACAACAACAGCCCCGCCGGCTGGGCTATCGTCGCCGGTTCGGACCGCGTCTTCACACTCCTGCTGGACCGCGGCGCCGAAATACTGGAGCGGTTCGACAACGACGCTCAGTCCGCCGTCGCCGGAAATTTCCTCCAATACAAGGTCGTCCCATCAGCAAACTACGCTCGTATACTCAAGCGTTTGCAGGCTGGATGACGCAAAAAGCGAAAGTCGCTGAGGCTTGCGGCGCTCATTGTTGTTAGACTAAGCGAAGAAACACTTTGGCGGATATCGGCACCAATCTAAAGACAATCAGACGGTATTGATCATGAAAAACCATGTTTCGGTGAACCTCGTGGTCATCGTGCTCCTTGGTAGCGCAATGTGTACCGCTGATACCAACAGACCTAATGTGCTGTTCATCATGTCTGATGATCTCAACACGGCGCTCAGCGGCTACGGCCACCCAGAATGCAACACTCCGAACCTCGATGAATTTTCCAAATCGGGCGTGAGCTTCACGCGGGCCTTTTGCCAATTCCCACTCTGTGCACCCTCACGGGCTTCCATCATGAGTGGTCAATACCCGGTGAAGAATGGAGTCACCGGCAATGGCGGCAAGGTCGCCCCAGATCGCATCACCTTGCCTCGCCATTTTGCCAATCATGGCTACTGGACGGCGCGCGTTAGTAAAATTTATCACATGGGAATTCCCGCCGACATCATCACTGGCGGGAATGGTGGCGATCATCAGCTTTCGTGGGGAGAGCGGCACAACATAACCGCGCTCGAAACGTTGACTCCTGGCAAGGTAGAGAATTTCACGGAGCCTGAATCGCCCGCCAGCTATCCGACCGAACGTGCGAAGTGGCAGGCCGCGCAGGCCAGCGGCGGAAAATATAACATGCCCAAGGAAGTTCGCGGCGACTACGCGGTTGTGGAAGTTGAGAACCACAACGCCCACTTGCTGCCCGATACGCTGGCTGCGGACAAAGCGATTGAACTATTGCGCGGGCGGATTGACAAACCAGAACCATTCTTCCTGGCCGTCGGTTTCGTGCGACCTCACTTTCCGTTTGTCTCCACCGTCGGCCGACTCGATCGCTACCGCGCCGATCAAATGGACCTGCCGGAGTTTCCTACGGACGACCATGCCGACATACCGCCGCCGGCGATCAATACCGTGATGGATTTCGAAGACGAATCCATCCAAAAACTTCGACGCGGCTACTATGGCGCCGTTGGCTTTATGGATCAGCAGGTAGGCCGCCTGCTCGCCGAACTCGACCACCTGGAACTGCGCGACAATACCATCGTCGTTTTTGTGTCCGACCATGGCTATCTGCTGGGCGAACATCAGATGTGGAAGAAGTCCAAGCTATGGGAAGAGGCCATCCGTGTGCCTTTGATCATCTCCGTGCCCGGCAAGCAGACAGCTGTGAAGTGTGATCACATCATCGAGCTGCTCGATATTTATCCCACGCTCACGCAGCTCGCGGGACTACCGCCAGAAGCCGCTGTTCAAGGCCAAAGCTTCACTCCTTTGCTCGACGATCCGACAAGTACCATGTCAAGAACAGACGCCCTGATTCAAGTCGGCGACGGATTCGGACTCCGCAGCGGCAAGTGGGCTTACATGTGGTATCCCGCCTCAAAGAAATCCAAACAGGCAGGATTCATGCTGTATGATATGCAGCATGATCCCAAACAGTTCACCAATCTTGCGGCGGATCCGAAGTTTGTTTCTGTAAAAGAGCAGCTTCACCAACGGCTGATGAAACGCATCGACGATGCAACCAACTAGAAAAGAAACTCGTGGGTCTCTAGGGGTCAGCGACCCTGTTTTCAGGAGTTGCGAATGCCTCAGGACGTAGCATTTAACCCGGATTATTCACGACAAAGGTAGGCAGCAACAAGCAAGTCCTCTGCACGCCGCAACTTACGCCGCAAGCTCCATTTCGCACACTGCCTCGCTGAAAGTCTTAACTACGAGTGGACTTGCGCAGTTGCGGCACGCCTGAACCCTCACTTGTTTATGGCCCAAGTGAATAATCCGGGGATAAGCATACGCCGCACATCCACCTGCCCATCCGGATGGACGGATGCAAGCAAATGCGGTGCACTTTCCCTTATAACACCGCCCCCCCCTTCTATCGACTTGAGTGTTGCGGAGCTCGAATGAAACCTGTTTCAAGATATGTCAAACGCTCGTCCGCTAGTGCGTGCTGCAATATTCCCTGGGTTTGCGCTTGGCTCGTTTGGACTCGCCGAGCCTGATCCAGTCCAAATTGAACCGCCGCGCGCTCATTGTCGCGCTCAATCAAGTCCAAAACATATTGGTCCATACTGCTAAAACCAGCGTTGATCGCTAGCGACTTGATGATGAGTTCTTGGTCAGACGGAATTTGAATGTGCATAGTTTCCTCCATTAGTCTCAGTTTCCCACGGCGGCGAGGGCGCCGTCAAAGCATACTTGCTTTCGAGCGTTGTTGCCGCTCATTCTCAGTGGTTCCTCGCCCGTTTCCGGTTCCGAAACACTGGAAACTCATCTGTCGCTATTATTCTGCCGTGGAACGCTGTGGGATGGGCAGAATGATTCAATGGCTTAGTAGGAGCAGGCTAAACTTTGGTTTCCAAGCGGGAACTTGGTAATCAGATGGTGGTGCGGACCGGAACGTGCCACAATTCTTAAATTTTCTGTAAGTAGTCGCTTGTTCGAGCTACTAATACAACTGGAACGACAATTTGTATCGCACGGCAAAGTCCATCAGTGCTTGACGAAGATCAAAAATCGATATTCACGAAATGGCTTGAGGAGCATAGTTCATCAGTCATGAAGGTGTCGCGCGCTTACACCCTCACCAGCGAAGAGTGTCAGGACCTCGCTCAGGAGATCCTGCTCCAGGCCTGGCGATCCTTGCCAAATTTTGAGGGTAAGGCCAGTGCGGCAACGTGGTTTTATCGCGTGGCATTGCATACAGCCATGAACTGGCACAGAAAAGACAGGCCGCGTCGAGCTAGGCAACAACCGTTGCTCGAGGTCCAAGCCTCGGCAACTGATGGAACCGAGGGTGCCGAGCAGGTTCAGCAACGAGAGACCGTTGAGCAACTCTACAAAGCCATTCACCAGTTGCCCAAAACCGATGCAGCGCTGGTGCTGTTGTACCTGGACGAACTGAGTTATCTCCAGATGGCCGAAGTGCTGGGTATTTCTGAAAGCAACGTGGGCGTGAAGTTGAACAGAGCGAAAAAGTCTCTTAGCGCACTGATGAACGGAGAGTCCCATGAAGTCTGACAAATACCAGCAAGCGTGGAAGGCGGAGGCGGCAAATATGCAAGTCACGATCGATGCCGACTTGCTGTCGAAAGAAGTGCAGCTTTCCCACCAAAATCTTCAATCGTTAATCTTCTGGCGAGATGTTCGTGAAGCAGGAACAGCATTGCTACTCATACCTGTCTGGTTCGCGATGGGCATCTTCTTGTCGTTGCCATGGACCTGGTATTTGACGGTGCCGGCTCTGATGTGGGTGGCGGGGTTCATTCTGGTGGACCGTCGGCGACACCCGCAACGGCCGAGTGAACCGGGTGAACCACTACTGCTTTACGTGAAAGAGTCATCGACTCAGGTAGAGCATCAAATCTGGTTGTTGCGCAATGTGTTCTGGTGGTACCTACTACCGTTTTGCATTCCGATCATGGCCTTCTTTCTTCACGTTGCCTGGCAAACGTCCAGTGTCTGGTGGGAGTTCGCCCTCTTTGGAGGTTTTCTGGGCTTGTTCCTGCTCGCAGTCTATGGGTCGGTCTACTTTCTGAATCAACGCGCCGTGCGTACTCAGCTTGAGCCGCGACGCCAAGAATTGTTGAAACTCGTCGCAAGTCTCGAAGGTGAAGCGAACCGCGAAGCCCCCAACGAAATCATCGATCTTGCGTCCGCGCTCGCCGATCCGCTTCGCGATGTTGGTCTGAATTCCAGTTGGGAAAGTTGGGCGGAGAATTGGAATCTCATTATACCGTCGTGGGGTGTAGCAGCCGCGATCATTCTGCCCACGCTACTCGGAGCGTTCTGCGGCCTAGTTTCCGGTCTTTGGTTCCAGATACCTGAAATGGGACCGGTCTTTTTTCAAACGGTAGTGGGAGCAGTGATCCCATTCGAAACTACTTTGGTATGCGTCTGGCTGTGGTCCCTGATAAAGCAGACACGATCCGCACCAGCGGACCATATGTCAAAGTCGCGGGCGCCAAATATTGACCTTGAAGACTCGGCAAATCCAAAGCCTCAGCGTGTACCGAGGGCTCCGGCATTGCTGATCCTCGTGTTAACTCTTTTCCTAGGGATTATGGCGGTGCTGGCAATCCTCGCATTCATGTTCTTTGCCAGCTCCGATTCTCCATTTAGCATCGCAACTGAGCCGCTTGAACCTGCCTTTGGTGACGTCAGTGCATTCGACGATAGTAACATCGCGGGTGTTGACACGTGGCTGCAGGAACAGGTCGAGCTTGCCAAGTATCCGAGTTTGACGGTGGCGATCGTGCGCGAAGGCAAGGTCGTTTACAGGCGCGCTTTAGGATTCGAGGATATCGAGACAAGCAAAAAAGCCACGCTGCAAACCCAATACAACGTCGCTTCGGTTACCAAGGCTTTCACGGCGTCGCTGGCGATGATGCTGCATGAGCAAGGTGCGGTCGACCTAGATCAACCTGTCGTGAAATACCTGCCCGACGATGTGTCCATCAGCACCAAGCAGCAGCTCGGAGCAACGATTACGTTGCGACAGCTCGCTTCACATACATCCGGTTTACCACGAGGCGTTCCGGGGCGCGTCCAGTCGGTGGAAGGTTGGTACGAATTGGAACCTCAGCGACTTTATGACCACTTAGCCAACACCAAACTAGCTTCCGATCCTGGCACGGAAGAACTCTATTCCAATCTTGGTTTTGGGTTGCTGGGACATGCGTTGGAACGAGCCGCCGGCAAACCGTTTGACCGGCTGCTGCAGGAGATGATTTGCGATCCATTGAAGCTGGAACAAACTGCAATTCAGTCTGACGACAAACTTCAACCCGCGACTGGCTATGACGCCAGTGGCTGGCATTTTGAAAAGAGCCATTCCTTCCGCGAACGCTTGGCTGCCTCCGGAGGTCTGGTCGCTTCGGTTGAGGATTTGTCGAAATTTCTGGCAGCCCAAATGGAGCCAGGAGTGTTCTCCAGAGAAATGCTTGAGCAACTTCATGCGAGGTCCAGTCTGTCTAACGGGATTCTGGTAGGGACTGCGCTCGGTTGGTCGGTGAGGTGGAGCAGTTTTCTGGGCACCTACCTGGAAAAGAATGGTGGCCGCAGCAATTGCAGCGCGTGGATCGGTTTCGCGCCCGAACACGGCGTCGGCGTTGTAGTGGTCACCAATTGTGGCGGACCAGACGTCGATCAAATCGGACGTTGGCTGTTGGAGCGATCTGTTCCTGGTGCCTATAAGCCGGCTACTAAGTATGGTTTTGCCAAAGTTGCACCCTACACGGGTGTCCGCTGGAAGAACGATCGTCCCATAGTTCGTGTGAATGACCTTTGGACGCCACTGGTCACAATCGATGGCATTTCGATCGATCGCATCATGGAGTTTGCAAACCAGGAATACGACGATAAAGCCCGTAAACGCTTCGCCGAAGACCTAGTGGAAGTTCTGTCTAAGATGGGCCACGAACCGGACTGGCAAGTGACTCTTGGGCTGGAGACCAACATTGGACAGGTCGAGCAGTTGCAATTGATGATGACCGAAGGCAATCGCAATCTCGTTCGACAGTAGTTTCGTACCCGACGCAACGGTGGATTGCCGCCAACCATATTTCTACTTTCCGTATAACATTACGCTGGGAGTTTCACGATGAGATGTGTCTTACCGGTTGCCAGATTATTTGTGTTCCTCTCATCGCTCGTAGCGGCGAACATTTGCTCAAGCTCTTACGCTCAGGATCATACGAAGGTGTTGGCCGCTAAGCTGGCGGAAATCTGTCGCAAGCATGACGTACCTGCGATGACCGTCGCAATGGTCAACGCAAAGGGACTAGTAATCACGGATTGCTTTGGTGTGCGCAAGAGGGGGACGTCCGAAAAGGTAGAGTTGTCAGACAGATTTCCGATTGGTTCTAACACCAAATCGATGACGGCAACTTTAGCAGCAGTCATGGTGGAGGTCGGAAAGATCGACTGGGAAACGACCATTGGTGACGTTTGGCCCAAAGCCACTGACAAAGACATACATCCTAAACTGCGCGGAGTCACGCTAGACCAATTGTTGTCTCACCAAAGCGGACTACCCGCTAACATTTCAGACCTTCCCGGTCAGGCCTGGGCTAGTTTCTTCGAGGAAAAGCAATCTCCTGTTTCAGAGCGCCGACGCATGTTGCAGCTGGCGCTTTCCCAGGCGCCTTCGCAACCGCAAGGAGCATTCGCCTACTCGAATCTCGGTTACGCGATCATTTCAGCCATGCTTGAAACCCGCGGTGGGGAAGCGTATGAGTCGCTCATGAAAAAGCATATCTTCGATCCGCTGGAATTGCGTTCGGCAAGCTTTCGTTCTATGAAATCTGCACAGCACATCCAGTCTCCTTTGCTGTGGGGCCATAAAGCTGACAGCGGCCAGCCGGTTGATCCAAGAACGGTAGGGGCTGAGAACCCAACAGTCTATGCTGCCGTGGGAACTGTTCACTTGTCAATCGAAGACTACGCAAAGTATGCGCGGTGGCAAGTAGCAGGCCAGCCATCGCCGGTGCTACAAAACCAAAACTTTTTTGATCATCTCCACAAGCCTCTTGTCGACTTTGACGACTCTGGAGCAACGTACGCGTGCGGTTGGATTTGTTTGAATACTGAATACGGTCCTGCAATTACTCACGCTGGGTCCAATACGAATTCATGGGCTTTGATTTGGGTTCTTCCCGAATCCGACTTTGCGGCCGTCGTGTGCACTAACACGGGGCAGACGCAGGGATATTCCGCTTGCGAAGAAATGATGAATCATCTGAAAACGGAATATGCCGACGCCAAGAATACAAATCACGCCGAAGCGCCCGCCACGGAACCCGGGTCAGTCACCCCCGAGCGACTGGTCGGCCGCTATCAACTAACGCCCAACTTCATTTTTGACGTACAAAACAAAGTCGGTCGCTTGATGGTTGGCATCACGAACCAGCCCATACAGGAAGTGTTTGCAGATTCACCCACGAAATGGTCGTACCGCGGTGTGGATGCCAAGCTAGAATTCCACCTTAGAGCCACTGGACCCGCCTACGCGCTGACGCTTCACCAAAACGGCGCCGCTCAGCAAGCAAAGCGAGTCCGCGAATAGTCCGTCAGGTTTGTCGACCAGCCCTTAGAAAAAGTGAATTCCGCTACGAATAAACATCGTGCCATTCGGCCCAAAAATTCTCTAGGTTTTCTGGAGTTTCTGTCACAAATGGCTGCTGGCAACCGACTCCTTATTGGCGGCACGAAATACGAGCTGCACAATGTTGGCCAGAAGGAGAAATGCAATTGAACCATCAAGCCACCCCCGACCTGGTCCAATCTGCTGTTTTGGGCGATCGTGAGCCATTTGGGCTGCTGATCATCCGGCACGCCGCGATGGTTACAGGCGTGGCCTACAGCGTTTGTGGCGATTTTCCACTGAGCGAAGACATCGGGCAGGAAGCGTTCATCGAAGCCTGGAAAAGCCTGGCGACGCTTCGTGATCCTGAGAAATTTGCGGGATGGATTTGTACTATTGCTAGACGCCGCGCTGTGGATGCCGTGCGTGCCGCCAAGCCATCGCGTGCCAATCGCTCGCTTGACAACATCCCATTTGAAATCAGGGATCCCAATCAGCTAACCCCGGAGGCCAACATGTCACAGAATGAAGAACGTGAGTTGGTATGGTCGCTGCTTGCTCGACTGCCCGAAGGGTATCGAGAGCCGATGGTACTGTTTTATCGCTGCGAAGAATCCACTCGCGACGTAGCGCTGGCGTTGGGTGAGAATGAAGCGACGATCCGCCAACGACTCAAGCGAGGACGTGAGATGCTTCGAGCCGATGTGGGCGATGCGATCCGAAAGACGCTTGGCGAGTCGGCACCGAAAGCCGCATTTGCGGCATTGGTGATGGCCAGTCTACCGTCAACCACTTATGCTGCGGGCGCTGCTGCCACCACCCTGGCGGCCGGTAAGACGAGCGGCTTGGGGAGCGCGGCTGCGTCATCGGCTATTGGCGGCGCCCTCTTTGGATCATTGATCGGAGTCTTGGGAGGTGCTTTCGGAACGTGGATGAGTTGGCAGAACAGCGAGTACGAAAGCCAACAAAAGTTGATCGTCCGGCAGGCGGTATTATTCGTCGCTGGAATGGCAGTTTTTTGCATTCTGCTGGCAATCCTGATCACCGCCAGACTACGAGGAAGCATTGCAAGTGATGCTATGTATGGTGGGTTATTAGGCGGACTAATACTTGTTTCGCAAGGCCTTAATTTCCTCTGGATGTGGCGCACCATTCGCGACTACAAGAGATTGACCCAACAAGCTAAAGCGGCAGGACTCCCGATTCGCGAGCCAGTTCAACGCGCACGCGATGCAGCTCGCTGTCAGCTTCAAGTGACAGAGCCGGATGAAAACACCGGCTTCGAAGGTTTTCGTTGGTACGCTGGTGGATGGTTCGGCAGTTGTATCGGAGCTACCGCGTGGCTGTTGCCACTTGCTGCAGTCTCATTTTGGTTCGAGTCTACTGCTCTGGGCGTCGTGACCAGCGTTTGTTTTGCCATTGGAATGGCCCTAACCATCACTACATGGTGTCTACGCGCTCGCGTCCCTGTATACATTGCGTACCAGGCAATGCTCGCCGTGATGTTTCTATTGACGACAATTGTTCTGACTGCCCTGCAGTGGATCGCGAACGCGAAGACTCAGGAATATACAGAGTGGACGCCTTGGGCTTGGCTGATTCTGATTGTGTTTCCTCTCGTGTCGCTTCGCCTGTGGTGGATGCGTCGATCAATCCCACAAAGTCAAAACTGAGCGTGAAACAGTGGATACCATGGGCGGTTTCTCTCAGAATCGAGTCAGGCGAACCTGGAATTCAGCTACAATCACTTTTCCATTACAAATTTCATCGCCGGCAGGAATCAGGCAGTGTCTAGCGAAGTCGAACGCGAATACGCACGACGCATCAGCGAAATGTCTCCCGCGCAGCGGATGTCGCGCTGCGCAGCCATGTTGGCCTGGACTCGTCAACAAATTGCCAGACGAATTCAAAATGCGCAGCCAGGCATTGGCGACGAGGAATTGAAGTGGCGAGTTGCCCTGTGGATGTATCAAGCTGAACCGGAAATGGTGCAGATGATCGAACAGAAGTTGACCGATGTTTCCCGTTGAAGCCTTCGAGCGAACCATCGCCAAATTCGTTGCCATCGTGGAAGACTTGGGCATTCGCTTTCACCTTACCGGCGGTGCGATTAGCTCCGCTTACGGCGAGCCTCGGTTGACTCAAGATATTGACATTGTCATCGATCCACTAGCCACCAGTCGAGATGTCGATGAATTGGTGAAGCGACTGTTCGCTTCGGATTTTATGTTCACCGAGTCGGTCGTACGGACCGGCATCGCACGCGCTGACTTGTTCCAACTTCTTGATAAAACTGAGTGCCTCAAACTGGACGTTTACCCTCCCGCGCGCAACAGCTGCTACAGCAGGTAGTTTTGATTAGCGGGAGGGTCGTCAGCCGTAGAAACCCAACTGCGTGGGAAGGTGAAGCGCGAAGCACTTACCCTAAAACTAAGCTGTGACAGAGCACTAGTTGCCCTTCTAAGCATCTCTGGCAGGAGTCAATTATCGTGCATTTCCTTAATGCGAATCGAAGTTACTGGACCGTCTCGATAGTCTGCGCACTAGTGGGCCTTCTGCCACAGTGCCGGTTGAGTCTGTCTCAGGAATCGCAGCAGACTGCAGGGCTGGTATGGATTCCTTGTTCGAACGGTATTTCAATTCACACCACGCTCGAGCGCAGCCCAGTTTGCAGTCTGCGCAGGCGACGGCAGGCATATTGAGGAGGTACCCAGTGCGTCTGGCATCACTCCTGCCGTCGCCTGCGCAGGCTGTGACGTAACCTTCGGGAAACTCTTTTGTTAGTTGTGATTTTCGCGATTGGCTGATCGAACTCGGATCGACAGCCTGCTCCGGCTCGGCGTTAAACAAATTCCACATCTGAAAAACTGAATTGAACGGAATTGAGGTTAAACGATCGATGGTCGTGTTCACCAAGGAATTCCATTATTAGCCTTTTTGTTTCAGTATCGGTTCGGTCAGCGTCGACAGCCGCGTCCGTTGTTGACCAGTTGCATCGAAGTTTTGGGGCGAAAGCCAAGTTCGAAATGCGGCTCGAAGCTCGGGCCATTCGGCATCAATCGCGGCATACCAGGCCGAATCCCGATTGCGCCCTTTGACAACGGTGTGCTGACGAAACACACCTTCGAACGATAATCCAAGTCGCTGGGCGGCGGCGCGTGAGGGTGCATTGAGTGCGTGACACTTCCATTCGTAGCGCCGATAGCCCAGTTCGAAAGCCCGCTCCATCATCAGGAACATGGCTTCGGTGGCTGCTGGAGACTTCTGCAACTTAGGTGAGAAATTCAAATGACCAACTTCGATCGAACCACTCGTCGGAGTAATCCGCAGATAACTGGCCACCCCAACTGCTTCTTTACTGGCCAAGTCGCAAATCGCAAAGAACAGCGGATCGTGGCTGTTACAAGTCAGCTCCATCCATGCTTGGTACTCAGCTAGGCTGGCAAAAGGACCATAGGGCAAATAAGTCCAGTTGAGGCCAAGTTCGTCAAGTTGGTTGGCGGTGAACAGACTCTCTGCATGCACAGCAGCTACCAGTGGCTCAAGCCTACAGAATCGCCCTTCCATGACTTCCCTTTGGGGAAATGGCGGAACTCTCCAATCAGCAACGATTTGCCCAAGGGGCTGGCCAGCGTAGTTTGATTCAATGTTCATCAAGTTGTTTTCATGGTGATATAAATTCAGAGACCAAAACGGCTGTTGATAAATTCGAGCGGTTTGGTTAGTGCCGGCCCGCGGATAGCTGCTTCGATTGATTCCGGATCAAACTGAGAGCCTTCAACAATTGAAAACTTCGCACCTCGGATCGCAATAGAATCAACGGGGGCAACGCCTTCAACCAGCCCCTCGACGATCAATGCCAGGCCGAGGACTTTCTGCGTGTCTGGTTTGGCGGCTTCGATGGCATTTCGTCCTGCCACTGTCCAAACGAGCTCCAATTCGCTTCCGCTTCTCGACACAGACTTGCAGTGGCTCGCTTCAATCGGACTAGGTATATCGGACAACTGAATGGGGCCCTTCAGTGTCATGGAATTTCCAATGATGGTCCCTCCTAAACTCGTTTGCAGCTCAGCGTCATCGATTTCTGAGCCTCTTATGGGTTCGATAACCCATGCCCACTCAATCCGTTCCGATATGGCCAATGCATGGCGGACAGAGGGTTCATTCCATTTCATGCACTTCACAAAAATAAGTTGCCCGGGTAAATCGTCACGATCTGGCGTGCTTACTTTGGGATTGCCGCGAAGATACTGAAGCCGACCGTTGATCTCAAGAACGCTGTGCGGCACATCTCCGACGTCGCCGACCGCACGAAACGATGATATGACCGGATAAGTTTCCAACTTGTATGCAGCGAGTCCGGCTCCCACAGCGAACAAACCAACAATATTGGCAATTGCTACGAACTTAGACCAACGGGATTCTCGAAGGTACATCAACGTCGTTTGCAGGCGGTTGTTGGAACCGCCAAAAAGTCCGCGTAGCAGTGGGATGCCGCGGTCGTGTGCGGAGCTTGGGTCGCCTCGTCCCAAGACCCACCAAGCCCAGAGTCCAACCCAGAAGCCAAACGGCCAACCGAAGGCTAGCGGCAACATGGATACCGTTGCGGCGGCTAAAGGCGTACGTATGGTGAAGGGACTAAAGCAGAACACGCCTCCCACGATCTGAACTGCCACTGTCCCTAGGGTAAGGATTGGTACGAGCACGATGGAGACAACAACTGGCGTGCTGTCTTTTGCGAGCGGCGCGAAATGCACAAGCATTAAGACCATTCCTAATATATTCAAGGCCGCGCTTACGAAGAATAAGATACCCAACGCTACTCGGACCGACGAAAAATTCGTGGCCTCACTCTTTGCAAACTTTTGTGTAATGACGTTTGTGGAACTATTTCGTAGAGCGGGCGCGCGTTGGGTTGCTTCGAATACCAGGCTGGCAGCCGCCTGAGTGTCGGCCAAGCCTATTCTCAGCACCGAGTATCCGTCTGTTGCACTTGGCAGTTGTTCAGCTAAATACAGGGATTTGGGGGCAATCGTGATAGTCGAATTAAACACGCCAGGTCGCCATTCCAATTTCGCAAGCTCACTCAGGGGAATACGTACCGACTTGGCTGACGATTTCACGATGTGAAAAATATTGTCGCGGGTTAGGTAATTCACTTCGAGGCAGTCGCCTTCGAGTCGAAGGTTCCCGACCGCAACCGCAAAATTACCCCACGTGCTAATCGAAAACGCAACTCCTCCGCTAGACATATCCTGTCCAGGCTGGAGTGGTGGCAAGGATCCTGAGATCGAGGCGGTCACAACCTCCATTTCGGACAGCTCGGATGCAATCTCACTAACTCGCTGATAGCGATTCGGTGGCTTGCGATCGAGGGTGCGCATGACGATTGCGTCGAGCTGAGGACTTACCGATTCATTGACGTGGCTGGGGGCATCGAAGCGTCCCACCGGCACTTGACCTGTTAGTAACTCATAGAAGACAACGCCCAACGAATAAACGTCGGCGCGATGGTCGACCGAGCTGGAGTCTTCAAACTGTTCTGGAGCCATGTAGCGCAACGTGCCCATAACTTGGCGCGTGTTGGTCAAAGTCAAATTGCCTGGGGACTCACTCAGGAGCTTTGCCAACCCAAAGTCGGCAACTTTTACGACACCCTCTTCGTTTAAAAGCACGTTCTCTGGCTTGATATCGCGGTGCACGACACCACGATCGTGCGCGAATTGCAGCGCGGCACACATTTCCGCGATGATCTGGATGGCTTCGTCGGAACGAATACCGCCCGCATCCATGGCTTCCCGCAAATTTACACCATCGACATACTCCATCAGCAGATACACCAGGCCGTCATCGGTCGTACCAAAATCATGGACGGTGACGATGTTGGGGTGCGAGAGCCGAGCCAATGTTTTGGCTTCCCGCGTGAATCTCTCCTCAAAAGCAGGATCGTCGGAAACATTTCGAGCGATGATCTTAAGCGCCACGTCGCGGTCTAACGCTCGCTGCCGAGCATGGTAGATTGCCCCCATTCCGCCGCAGCCAATGAGTCGCGTAACATCAAGCTGAGGGAAGCTGAGCTGTAGTTGTTCCGGAGTTGGCAAATCGACGCCCAGCGGCGAAACAACAGACTGACGATCGCTTTTGCCTAACTGCAGCAAGCAATAGTTGCACGAACCGTCTGCGGCGGTCGGACGCTGGCAAGCGGAGCATTTTGGTTTTTGCGGCTGCATTATTTAAATTCTCGGGATTGGGTCGCGGGTCGACATCCGACGTGAGTTAAACGTCTCTTCACCAAACTATTCGAGATTTAACCTACTCCGGTTACAGTGATCGCAAAAAAAAACAACATTTCTCAGCAAAACACCGTCTTTATTGTGGTCTGTTTAACCGCGCAGCGCGTCTGACTGAGGCTATCGGGACAGTGCGAGCAGAGCCACACGCTGGTCAGCCGCACTGAGTGCCACCCATTCGTTTCGGTTTGCTTATCACTCATGCGGCGGCGCTTCGCGGTTAAACAGACCAATCTACTGCCAACCTAAACTCGCTTCCACGCGTTGGCTCTTTAGTATCGGTGACTGACGAACAGTTGAAAACGGGGCGAACGTAAGGGGCTTGTAAAGGCGGTGGTGGTGATCAGCGAGAATCGTCAAAAAATACAATTGTTGGTGTGCGCTGCTATTTCACACGGTCGATCCAACTCGAAAACTGATTGGCCCTATTTCAGTGCTGCCAGTAGTTCGTCAATTTCTGAGTCAATCTCCGCGGGATCTTCAACCGTTTCTGCGATCACTTCACGCAACTTCTCGCCGAATCGCCGCCGCAGTCGATGGAGGCCAACTTTTGCAGCGCCAGGTGACATGTCTCCGGCGGCTCCGATCTTTTCGTAGTCGGCAGCCCCCAGCGGCTGCGTGACGTAGGCCAACAGAATTTCAAACATCTCGGCGCGACCACGCTGAGCGTATTCTTTGGCCAATTCACTTCGTACATTTGCGAGGATATTCTCCGCCCAAGCCTTTTCAAACAGTTGCTCCGCTTCTGTCGCGGTGAATGCAGCAGCTTGCCATTGTGATTCGAGTAAATTGACGTCCAGCGGCAATCGCTGTATAGAACCCCCTCGCTTTTCCGAGTTGTGATGGCGATGGGCATCGATCAAGAAACGCCTCCACGCCACGCCGAGATAGCTGCGAAAACGTCCAACGATCGGATCAGCTTTGCCAAGAAACGAGTCAGTGAGCAAGCTGCCGAAGAAATCTTGAATGGCATCTTCAGCGTCTTCCTTCGCAAGTCCCTTCTGCCGAGCGACGAAGTACAACGGCTGCCAATACCGCTGGAAGAGCTCGGCGAGCGCCGGGCGCGACGATTGCGGATCTTCCTTGGCAGCCGTCCACACCAGGGTCCATTGTGTTGTTGCGAATCCACCAGCCCAGCTCGACACGTCTCGACCTCCGAAAAAACTCATTCTAGTTGACAAACTCCCAATTCGCTGGGAAGGTCTCAAGAGATCAGACAAACAGACTCGTCTCGGCCATTTGTGTCAATGAAGCTTAAGTACTTCTATATAGTGAGCATATATTGTATGCCTGACGTTTGAGTCCTGGGTTGTGTGACCAGCTTATGTGCCCGACACCTTCTTTTCGCTATGGACGTTGCATGATCAAGACATTTGAGGAAGCCTACCAGTTTGTGATCGAGCAAAAAGTTTGCACTGTGTTCGGTAGCCAGGGTTCACCGTACCCTTCGTTGTGGGACCATACCGGACTTTCAGAAAAGAAGCCGACTGGGGGAGGTTGGAGCCCGAAGGTTGTAGCGGTTTGGGATTGGAAGACTCGCATCCCGCAGACCTATCCCGACACGGTGTTCTACGGAAAAGTGAGAGGTGGAGATGCCGTTTTGATGGACATGGATTACTTTCGCGAAGTGCACTACCCTGCTGCGTTTCAGCCGGTCAGCGAATTAGATCCGCGCGCGCGGGAAGTGTATGAGCTTGTGCGACTTGAGCCTGGGACCACTGGCTCTCTTCGCAAACGGGCGCTCGCCCGGCTGGCGTGTACCAAGAGCCAATTCGAAACAGCGTTAAAGAAACTGCAAGTGAGTTTGAATATTGTTCGCTCAAACGACCTTAAGCACAAAAACGACTTCTGGCTCACAATGCGCGACATGCACTTGGAAATCGTACGAAGGCATGAATAGATTATCGGTTTCGGGGGATTGCGCAACAATCCGGATGAACGGATGGATTGACTGCTAATGGTACCGCTGTCTATCCGTGTAGTGCATGCTGCAGGGAAAAGGAAAGCGGTGATGAATCCCCGCACTCCAAGAGACCACTGGTCAAATTTGGAGTGCGGCGGGAATTGAGTGAACGATCGAAGTTCGGCTCGCAGGAGTCCGGGACTCAAGCGCCTTTAAGTGGCTACCACCAGAATTCTGTGCGTACGTAGCGATGGGCCTTGATAAGTAAAACCTTGCCCAGCGTACTCCAGCCTCGCGAGACGCGGCCAAAGCCAGTCATACCCGACTTGAGTTTTCCCTCTGCACCGGGGACACGGCAGTGGACCACCACTGTTTGCCGCATCGCCGGTTGCTGAGAAGCGACCGCCTCGAGAGGCTTAGCTGCGTTAGGCGCGATACGTTCGACACGACCTTCAAAGGTCTCAAAGGGCAGCGCGCGGGCTTTAAAGAATACGGGTTGGCCGGCCGCTACGCTCATGGCATCATCCTCAGAAACAAAGATTTCCACGCGTGGGACGTCCGGTCGCTCAATCTGACAGAGCAAGGTCCCTTGGATGTTGAAACGACCGACATTCTCACGCAGGCGCGGAGCTGAAACGTAGCCGTCCGTTGGAGCCACAACCACCAGCCGCGCTCGTTGCTCTTTGAAGAAGTCCAGCTCTTCAACCAGCCGCTCACGGCGAGCCTCTTCCGCGGCAATGTCCTCTCGTCGCGAACCAAGCCTCAGTAATTTGAGTTTACCCTCAGCATCCGCTAACTCTTGCTCGCGACGGGAGAGCTCGGCTGTGGCAATTCGAATGCCTTCCGTAGCCAGAGCGGAATACTCGTCCTCAAGTTCCTCAACCCGCTCGCGTGAAATTGCTAGTCGAGCTTGTTCTTTCTCCAGCTGGACATCCGCCAAGGCTCCCTGTTCATTTAAACGCTGCGACTGTTTCAACGCGTTTTCGGCATAGCTCACTTCCGTAGTCACTTGGGTAATACGGTGCTGCACAGCCGCCAATTGATGTTTTAAAGCGGTTCGATTCGTTTCAAGCTCCAGTTTGCCGAGTTCATACCAAGCCTGCAGTCGACTGACACGAGACTCCTGATCTGCAAGCTCCTCGGCTCGCGGTCCCGCCTGGAGCCGCGCCAAGTTGGCCTCCGATTCCTTCAGCTCAGCCTCTTTCGTCAAGATTCGGCTGAGCAGATCGTGTGCCTGCAATTCCACCAAGACGTCGCCGGCCTGAACGCGATCACCATCTTCCACGTAAACACGACTAATAAAACTGTCCGAGGGCACCGGGACATCGACGCGCTCTCCCGGACGCACTTCAAAGTCGCCAAAGGTGTAGTGGCGGATTGGCAACATGGCTATCACAGCAATCATCAGTCCCAGCCCAGCCAACCAGCCGCAAGTCCGGATAACTCGGGTTCGTAGCATTGACATGAACTCATTCCCTAAAAAACCACGAAACACGCGACGCACTGCATAAACTAGGATGAATAGGCCAAACAGCCAGCCGATGTAGCCGAATTGCTGACTGGCATAACTGACAATGTTAATCAAAACGACGTTCAGAAAACCGATCGCAAACGTCCAACTCAAAAACCCATATCCCAAAAGCACTTTTGCCCGCGGAATCAATGGAGGTCGTGGCGCCCCCCACAACCACCAGGCCAGATGCCGCATCCATTGCTTACGCCCCTGAGAGTACAAATTGGGAATCCTCAGGATATCGCTGAGCAGGTAATAGCCATCCAGTCGCAACAGTGGATTGAAATTGATCAAGCCACGCAAGCCGCATGTCATGAGGATCACAAAGCTCAGGTGATTGGGCAGAGTACCCGGAAGCGTGAACCGCCAAGCGAATACCGCGCAGGCCCAGAGGCATAAATCCGTGTAACCTCCAGCCGCCGTGATCAGCAAGCGTTTCCAACGATCAGACAATAACCATGCGTCAGAGACATTGATATACAGGCAGGGCATGAGCAACAAGAATAACACGCCGCTTTCATGCACCTCGCCACCAAAACGTTTGCAAGTCGCTCCGTGCCCAACTTCATGCAAAGCGGTGACAAGTAGTGTCGTCAGCCCCACCAACAACAGTGTTTCCCAGCGCAGAGAAGCGTTGAAGGAAGCCAGCAATTCTTCCCGGGCACCGAACAGAACGCCCAAGGCCACGAGTATGCCAGTCAGCGAAGCGGCCAAAAATCCTTTCGTCCAAACCCAAGGCACACAGCGCACTACCCAACTCAACATTGTGTCGGGATTGATCAGTGGGAGCCGATAAAAATAGATCGACCCCTTACCCCGCAATCGCGCGGCCCCGTGGCTGTCACTCCCCACCGCGTCTTCTTCGTCGTCTTCCTCGTCGCTAAGATCGCCAGCCCGCTGCTGTGACCGTTGCGTTGCCTCGTGCGGCAAGCCATCCTCAGTCGCGGGAATGAGCTCCCGTCGGCGAATCGACTTCAGGAATTCATTCAGCTCGTCTAACTGTAGCTCGTCGCCAAAACGCTCAGCAAAACCGCGGCTTAGTTCGGTAAACGTACAGGCGCTCGTAAGGGCACCTAACAGATAGTACTCCTCTGCCCCGGCGTGAAAATAGCTGCGACTGCGGGCGTTTTTTACTACGTACTCTCCCCCACCCAATTCCGACAGCTGAATCCAGGGATGCAAGCGCGGGAGCACGGCGCCGGCTGGAGCAATCTGGCCCACGGACTCTGTCTCGGAGACGGTTGACATGGGCATAGCCTGTGCAACTCCTCTAAGATAGGTGCTCGGTTTTGGGTGCGCGGACCGTAATGCGACGGCTTTCTTCTTCGCTCAAAATAAATACGTAAAAGGGAACGCCTAGCTCAAGTGTTCTAGCAGCGCGATGGTGACCATCAATCACGACAGTTCCGTGCAGAATTTCTCCATCCGCATCGGGGCACCAGTAATGGGCGACGATACCGGGGTATTTGATTTCAACATGGGGCAGATGTTGAGGGTAGATGTGACAGCGTTCCACCGCATACCGCACATCATCCGGCTCCAATTCAATCGGTTCCCGGCCATCGGAAACAAGTTCCCGGGCCAAGTCCACATCGAATTTAAAATTGTTCCACAGCATGCGATAGGCCTCTGAACCCTCCTTGCAATGCGGACATTCATCGTCAATCGCTTTAGGAATTCGGGCTGCGCGGGTCGGTATGGGATGGGCCATGGCGGAGTGCACCGAAAAAGTTTTCATTAGAAGAAGTCAAAAACAATCAACGAACTATGGTGCGGCTAGCCGAACGCGGACTCAATTGTAAGTAATCTTGCCCGCATTCAGCTTGCCCAACGGCTGATCTCAGCGTTTTCGAACAGCCGCAAAAATATGGAAACGGAGGTTTAGCGGACTAACACTAAGCCGACTTTCCACCCATCAAGGACTTTCCGCTCTTCACGGATCCACCTTACTTCCCAGACTTCCCGCTTTTCCCGGACTTGCCAGACTTACCTGATTTTCCGCTCTTACCTGATTTTCCACTCTTACCGGATTTCCCACTCTTACCGGATTTCCCACTCTTTCCGGACTTCCCGGATTTTCCGCTCTTCCCGCTCTTCCCACTCTTCCCGGACTTCCCGGACTTCCCGCTCTTCCCGGACTTCCCGCTGCCGCCACTGCCGCCTTTACCGCTGCCGCTATCGTCGCAGTAAGCGCCCATCATTGAGCTAGGGACAATTCGGTCTTCCAATCGCGTCAACTGGAAGCGGGCTGGTTTCTTCTCGGACATACTCGATACCTCAAAGGTTAGTGAAATGGAACACTCCCATCCTAATGTGAGACTGGTGATACTACGCAATCTGGGTTGCATGTCAACATTTTTCTCAGAGAAAATGGAGGGCTTGGGATGATTTTTCCGACACTAACGCGACTTGGAGCAGGTCGGTCTAAACATCGCGGAATGCGCACAACCAATTCGTTAAAGGAGTTGAGTTGCCGAAAGTGCGTGATAAACCGTGGCGATTATGCCGAATATAGGGCTAGAAGGCGTTGGTTCAGGGCGCGTCTCGCCGCTTGGTTTGCACGCGAGAAACACTACTGACCGCCAAGTTGCTCGACGCCAAATTGGGACTTGCCCATCAAAAACCGCGAAGAATGAGTTGGTTTGGACGATATGCGCACTAACTGGTCAGGGTTGAAGTCCTTTTGGCAGGCCCCCAGGGTGTGGTTTACAAAAAACCCGCCCTGCCAGATTCCGACTTCCTTGGCGATCCTTACACTCCTGACCGGACTCGTGAGTTTTCCAAACCTAGGGCAGGGGCAGATTACGGGTGTGCGGGAATATGTGGAACCGTCTCCAGTTTCTGAAGCTCCGCTAGAAAAACCTGTGGAAACGCAAGACCCACTACCGGCTGCTCCGTCCGTCCGCGGGAATCTCAACATTCAGGTATGGACACCCTCCCCTTTGATTGTAGAAAACCAGGGTTGGGCTCAGCGGGTTCCAGTCGTCGGGTCTGGTACTGATGCACCCAGGTATTCTCAGTCGCCAGCCGACGAGGCGAAATTGCTGCCAGGGGCCCCGGGCAATGCGACTGCCGTCCCTGCGCCGCCGCCGCCCGCGGTGCCTCCGAAGGAACCCTACTCGCCACCACCTAAAGCAACCAGTAACGATTCGGGCAATCCCCCACAAACGCGTATCGCTATGGTAAACCAGGACACGCTGAGCGACGAATGGGTAATTGCCGGGAGTCTGCCGCGCCAGCTTTCTCTGATCGAGGCCGTTCACACTTCGTTGGTCAGCAAGCAGATTATTCATTCTTTTGGCAGTGAAGTGGCTGTGGAAACGACCACTCGCATCGACCCCGCGATCTCTGCTCAACAGGTTGCTGTAGCTCAATCGCGATTTGATCCGACGATATCATCGCAGGTTGGTATGAATCATATCGATCGTCCCCCCTCGTCGTTTTTCGGTGCGGGTATTCCGGTTGCCAATCAACGCGACGAGATCGAATTTAGCGCACGGCTCAGCAAGCAATGGGCCACCGGAGCGACGACTAGCATTGGATATGAGCCCTCGTTGGCTTACCTTTATTTTCCAGATGGCAATCCCGGCGGCTTCAATCCGACGCAATCCTCAGATTTACTTCTTCAGTCCGTTCAGCCGCTTTTTCGAGGAGCGGGTTCCAAGGTAAATTTGGCCACGATCCGTGTTGCCGAACATCGCCAACAGCAAACGGTATTCACAGTGGACGCTAAAATCCAACAGCAGTTGCGAGGGATCGAGCAGGTCTACTGGTCGCTGCACGCTGCGCATGTGCGTCGACGGGCAATCGCGGACGCCATCAAACTCTCTCGGAAAATTGTGGAGCTTGAAGAACGACGATTCGAAGCAGGTCGAGTCATCTACGCCGACGTTGCCCGCGCGAGTGTCAAGTTAGAGGACCTCTTTCAGCAAAGACTTGCAGCCGAGCAGTCGATCCAGCAGTTGAGCTTGCAGCTTTCCCAGTTGACCGGCATGAACTTAGACGGCAATACACTGCTAGTACCAACCGATGCGCCGCAGCACGCACGTCCCCAATTCGACGTCAATGGGATTGTGGGGGTTGCCTTGCAACGCAATCCCAAACTGCGGCAGCAACGACAGGAAATAGCCATCAGCCAGAATCAGCTGTTGGTCGCAAAAAATCAATTGCTTCCACAATTGGATTTACGCTCGGCCGTTCGGTCCAGTGGTCTCAACAACAATTTGGGTTCGGCTCTCGGCGACATGGCCAAGGTCGAGTTCGTCGATGTCAGCGTGGGTTTAGTTTACACTCGACCAATTGGCAACCGCGCGGCTAACTCTCAGCATCGGCAAGCTGAATTGGAATTAGCTCGGACCAACGAAGTGCTGATTGCCCTCGAGCGGCAAGCTGCATTTTCCATTGTGGAGTCGCTAAATACATTGCAACTACTTTACGCCCGCTATGAAAGTGCTTTGCGGCAGTTGGAACAAGCTCAGCAGTGGGTCAATTTGGCAAACATCCGCTTCGAAAGTCCACCAGACGAAATTGGCCAGGAGTCATTATTGGTGGCTTTGCAGGATTACCTAGCGGGCATTCAAGCTCGCGTCGATGCCCTGGCGGCAACAGCATCGGCACTAGCGGAATTCAATACGCAGCTAGCTGCCGTAGAAGAGCAACGCGGGACACTCCTGGATCGCTGGAATATCAATTTCGCCACGGGCCCATAACAATCTTGGGGTCAGACGCTGTTTTACGTATTCCCAATTTGACGATTGAAGTGCTGGATATGTTCTTGCCCAGAGATGATACAGCGATGATATTTTGTCAGGCTGCCCCATGGTTACTCCCGGATTATTCACGACAGAGGTAGGCAGCAGTTGTCTTGTTTCGCGATCGAGCAGGTAGTCAACTGTGTCCATTCGCCATCCCATCGCTCGTCAAGCTCACGATATTCGCACCCCTCGAAAGATAACCTGTAGGGGTTGTAGCGAAAATCCCACAGCCACAACTGGGAGAGTGAACCCGAAACTCTTGACACCCTTTGTCTCACCAATCAGCGTAGGGAGATCGCAATAACTTACCCAACACGTTGAGTTGAATGGACGAACGCATGAGAACCGCACGCAACACGATCATGTTCCTGCTGATCCTAGTCGGGGCCGGACTAGTTTTTGATATTGACTTCGCGGATCACGGTGCTGATTCGGAACTCTTGGCCGCCAGGTATCACGCGCGACAGCGTACTACCCAGTTTTTTCAAAAATCGGGAAATAGCAAAGTCGCTCGTCAACCGTCGAGACGGTAATAAGCGACATTGAATCACTCATCGTCGACAGGATCTTGGTTTTACAGCGGGCATTGTGCGCAGTCGCTATGACCCAATATATCCGAAAATTCACGACGTCGACGAGCATATATTGTCGATGCCGAATTTGAGTATTTACGGATCTGCCCGAGTTAGGTAGCGGTGTCACATGGATGTGAATTGCTGGAAAATTGGATTCACAACGCTGGTCAGCCTCTGCCTCTTGTGCCTTTGTTCAACCGCTGGGGAAGTCCCATCCCCGCCCGTGACCTTCGGTTTGCAGTCTCAAAAGCCAGACGCGGCAAATTTAGATGATCCTCAAGCTGGCAGCCGAGATGACGCGGCCGGCTTCGACCTATCAAAGGAGGCTGGAGAACCGGAGGACGGAGAAGATCAGGCAGACAATCAAGACGAGGAAGACGCTGAAAGCGAAGATGAAGAAGATGACGAGCAAGAGCCTGAAGCTCGCGCGACTCTGTTCGCAGAGAATTGGCACCGGGCAGGTCCGATCACTGCCGAATATCTCTATTCGGGGCAACTACATAATAATGCCCGCGGAGGAATTAGCACAAAGCAGGCAACACGTTACCGGGGTAACCTCGACCTATCGCTAACACTAGATACGGCCCAAGCGAATTGGTGGAAGAACGGCAGCTTTTTCGTCTACTTACAGCAAACCCACGGCAGGACTCTTTCGCAAGACTTTGTGGGTGATGCTCAATTCTACAATGGCTTCGACACATCTCCCAAGCCACAGGACCTGACTCAGCTGGGAGAATATTGGTATCAACATGCGTTTGCAGACGACAGAGTGTCGGTGAAATTGGGACGCCAGGACGCTAACGAGTATTTTGCGTATACCGATCTGGGTGGAGACTTCATTAACTCCTCATTCCTCACACTTCCAAACATCCCACTGCCGACTTGGCCCACACAAACCTTGGGCGTTTCTACTGTCGTTCAAACGAGCAACAAGCTGCAACTCAGCGGCGGAGCCTACGACCATGGCCAAGACATTGGCCAGTGGTGGGTTACCAATACAAGCCGCGGGATGTTCTTCATCGGACAAGCTGACTACCAACCGTTTGCCGAGTACGAAGACTCGCTACCGACAGTTTTTCGATTCGGCAGCTGGTATACCAGCAGCGATACCCAGGCCACGGATGAGCTATCCTCTTACGAAGGCAACTACGGATTTTACGCGACCGTGGATCGAATGCTGTTCGCCGAATCGGAGGACGCCGAACAGGGACTAGGGACGTTCTTCCAATTCAGCTGGGCGCCCGCCGATAGGAATTATCTGGACCAGCATTATGGGGCGGGCTTGGTCTACCGTGGCTTGTTTCCAACGCGAGACAACGACACACTTGGGATCGGTTTCTCATTGGTCGAGTTTAGCTCCGTTGTTCGCGACGCTACTGGGCAGACTTCCGAGAACGCTATCGAACTGTTCTACAAGGCCAGGTTACGAAAATGGCTCGCCATCCAACCTGATATTCAGTACATCGCGCGACCGGGCGGCATGCAGCGCGATGCGCTAGTAGTGGGGTTCGGCTTTGAAGCCGCCTTCTAGTTCTATCGCCCCTGCCGCCGAAACTCCCTCGTAACAACTTCGGTCACCTCTCTTCCGGTCATACCGGTTGTAACGATCCCTGAGAATCTATCTTTCAGGCAGGCCAAGCAATCAAGACAAGTTCATTCCCGCAGCGAATATTCAGTCGTATTTTTAAAAGTTAGGTCCGTATCGAGCAAGCTCTATCTAAAAATCTGAATACTTCCATGAACCTGCGACTTAAACTTCTGCTCACGCTCATCGCAGTCTTCATGCTGTACGTTACCTTTGATTTCGCGATCCAAAAGTTCGTTGTATATCCCGGCTTTCTTAGGCTTGAGCGCGAGGAAGCTAAGCAAGACCTGCTGCGCTGCCACCAAGCGATCGAGAATGACATCGAGCACCTGGACTTCTTTGCACATGATTGGGCAGCCTGGGACGATTTGCACCGCTATGCCACGGACCACAATGTACAGTTTGAAAATGAAAATTTTGTTGAATCCATGTTCAGGGACGCAAATCTCAATCTGCTCATCGTCGTAGATTCGAGTCTTAACGTTGTCCACCATGATATCAAGCAGAGTGGAAGTCAGGATTCGATTGAACTTTCGCTGTTCCCTAGCAATTGCTGGCCGGTTGAGCATCCTTTGTTGGGGCATGCGGACTCTCAAGAACCTCTGTCTCAGCGGGTCATTCGAGGCATACTGAAAACAGAACACGGGCCGCTTGCGGTAGTTTCCCGCCCCATCCTACGGAGTGGCAACCTAGGCCCAATCAACGGAACGCTGGTCTTCGGTAGGTTCTTGAACCATGGTGCGATTGACGTCATTGCAAATCAAACAGCTGTCGATTTTTCGATCCATGAGTTAAGTGACCTCGAGCTTGCGTCCGACGATAACGCCTATGGGAGTGGTACTCTGGATAGTCCGTATTTTGCTTTTGCGGATGATGATACTCGTCGTCTAAAGATCCAATCCGTATTGTTTGACTTAGCGGGAAAGCCGGTTTTATTGACGCAGGCGGAAGTGGATCGGAGCATCTCTCTGCAAGGACGAGTTGCGATTAACTATGCCATTAGCTCATTAATCATCGCCGCCTTTTTCGTGCTGACTATCTTACTCTTACTACTTCAGAGAATCGTCATTTCGCCATTAACTTACCTTTCGGACCACGCGAGCCGCATTGCCGCCACGGGTGACCTAACGCGGCGTGCGCAACTTCAAAGGAATGACGAACTGGGTAATCTGGCCAAATGCTTTGACAGCATGGTGCAAACCTTGGCAGACACTCAAAGCCGCATGATCGCTCTGTCTCGAGAAGCTGGTATGTCCGAAGTGGCAACTGGCGTTCTGCACAACGTTGGCAACGTCATGACTAACGTGAACGTTATAACGTCTTCAGTGACAAATACACTCAAGACATCAAAAATCGCAAGCCTCAGAAAGTCGGTTGCGTTGCTGCGAACGCACCAACAAGAAATGGGCGAGTTCCTGCTGAGCGATGCTCGCGGCCAGAAACTACCTGAATTCATTTGCCAAGTTACCGATCATTTGGATCAAGAACATCAGGATATTCTTGCTCAACTTACAGAGATGTCGACGAGTCTTCAGCATGTCAACCAGATACTCGACTCCCAAAGGGAGTTTGCCAGCGGTACTGGGATCTTAGAACGAGTTGATTTGCAACGAGTTGTCAGGGACGCTGTCGGTATGCTGGGAGCTTCGTTGCAACGTCACGGTGTCTCGGTGAATGTCCAGAGTGATGGTAATACACCGCTACTCGTTGATCGTGGCAAGCTAATTCAAATTTTGGTTAATCTGCTCACTAACGCCAAAGATGCCGTCAAACATCTCGAAGCGTCCAGACGAGAATTGCAAGTGCATATCAACTCGACATCCGAGCATCTGGTCACAATTGAGTTATCCGATCGCGGTTATGGAATCGATTCGAGCAACCTGCAGAAAATCTTTAGTCGTGGCTTTACTACCAAAGCCGATGGTCACGGCCACGGATTGCATTTTTGTGCAAACGCTGCGAAAGAATTAAAAGGCACCCTGACCGCCCACAGCGACGGACCTGATCAAGGCGCAACCTTCGCCCTGACTTTGCCCTGTGTGGCGATTGAATCGGAGGTGTGCAATTGAGTTTACTTAACCGAACATGCCCAGCCAGAGTGTTGCTCGTCGACGATGAAGAGTCAATTCACAGTGCCTACCGAACCATTTTGTCAGCCAAAAGAAATACCGGGGCACTTGACGACTTGGAAGCTGAGCTTTTCGGAGAGGCAACGACGGATAGTGCCGCAGATCTAGAGTCACCCATCCAATTCTCTATTACCCATGCGCTGCAAGGCGAAGAGGCTGTAGAACTGGCAGCTAAAGCCACAGTGGCAGGCAGGCCTTTCGAAGTGGCTTTCATCGATATGCGCATGCCGCCAGGTATCGATGGCCTAGAAACGATCGAAAGGCTGTGGAAAATTGATCCGCTCTTGCAAGTGGTCATTTGTACTGCTTTCTCAGACTATTCGTGGACGGAAGTCATTCTGCGTCTCGGTTCCAAAGACAATCTGCTGCTTCTGAAGAAGCCCTTCGCCAACGAAGAAGTACTGCAACTTGCCACAGCTTTGGCACAGAAACATCGTGCCGTCTTGGAAACGCGTTTGCAAATTGAACAATTGCGTGAAGCCAATGATCGACTGCAGCACGAAATAGGCCATCGGCAACTTGCAGAAAACAAGCTGGCGCACGCTGCAACCCATGACCATCTGACCAAACTACCCAATCGAAACTATCTCAAAACGGTTTTGGCTCAACGGTTCGATGAACAGGATCTGCCCCCGCTTCAGACCGATGCACTGATCTTCATGGACTTGGACAATTTCAAACTGGTCAATGATAGTCTTGGTCACGTCATTGGTGACGAATTGCTAATTCAGATTGCCGGGCGACTGCAGGCTGCATTGGATGAATACAGCGGCCATGATAGCGTTGGCCCTGCTCCGGTGCAAAACCTAGTGGCCAGGCTGGGTGGCGACGAATTTGTGCTGTTCTTGGCAGACGTCGAAAGTCAGGATTCGGCAATTCGCTTCGCGGAAACAATCCGTACGGAGGTTTGCTGCCAATACGAACTTGGAGGAAATAGTGTAGCCGTTGGCGCAAGTCTTGGAATCGCTTTTTCCAGCTCCGATATGGGCTCGACGGCAGAGCAAATGATGCGTAATGCGGACTTGGCAATGTATCGTGCCAAATTCACGGGCAAGCGTTGCTTGGCAGTCTTTGATCAAGAGATGCACGCAGCCGTACTAAAACGTTTGGAGCTCGAGGACGCACTTCGCGACTCACTTCAAGATGGATACTTGCATCTCGTGTTCCAACCGATTTTTAACGTGGCAAGTGGAAAAATCATTGGTCTTGAGTCGCTGCTGCGATGGGATCATCCGGAGATTGGAACAATCAGTCCCAATGAATTCATCCCCATTGCGGAGGAAACAGGGCTCATTGTACCCATTGGCAAATGGGTCCTTGAGGAAGCCTGCCGCACAATTCGTCAGCTCAATTTGTCCCTGGCTGAAGAAAATCGAGTGATGGTCGCAGTCAATGTGTCCAAGCGACAGATCGTTGCGCCTGGCTTTGTTCGCATGCTCGAACAAATTTTGCGCGACAATCAAATCGCTGGCAATCAGCTCAATTTGGAGATAACGGAGTCGATGATTATGGATAATCCTGAAGAAATCGTAGACATCCTCCATGAAATTCGAAAACTGGGAGTGCGGCTCTACATGGACGATTTTGGGACCGGGCATTCTTCCTTAAGTTGCTTGCATCGGTTTCCGATCGACGTACTGAAAATCGATCGTTCGTTCGTTTCTACTATGGAAGCCAATGACGATTACGAGACGATTATACATGCTATCATCGCGCTAGCTCACAACTTGGGAACACAAGTGGTAGCGGAAGGAATTGAAACAGAAAACCAACTTGGGCGGCTTCGAGACATCGAGTGTGACTTAGGACAAGGCTACTACTTCTCCGAACCGCGGCCAATTGCAGACCTGCTGGGTCTGCTCTCCGGCTCCGAGACTTCGCTTGCACATGGCTTCCACACTTCGAATATCTGCAACTCGGAACAGGTAGCACACCACCCAATCCCATTCACTCTTGGTATGTTGCCTATAACGCCTGTCAATACATCATTCGACAGCTAGGCTTCATTGCCGGAAGGAAAAACTTCGAGTTTTGCCGAGCAGACACGATCTCCGTTAACCAGCGCTTAGAGTCTGTCTTGCCGGCGAACCAATGCTTCATTCGCGTACTTCGTGAAATTCATGGCAACTACCCGGTCTGGTTTTTTGCCCGCCAATCCCGCGAATTTCCGCCAATAGAAAGTCGTCGTACGATTGTGTAAACGGGGTTCGTGCAGGGATGAACTAGTTGGTGGATGGAATAGGAGAAAATAGAGCCAACAGGGGTTCCCTGCCCGAAATTCACGTAACGCAAAGACTTGGTGTTACTCCCAAGCACTTGCCTTGTTCGCGCTCATTAGCGCCATTCGTGGGCAACTTCTTGGTCTCGTTCTTGGCTATCAATGTGGGACGCTGCTGACGCGGGGGATTCTAGTCTCGGCCGTGGTTGACGTTCGTAACACCTGACGAATCGATATTTCACCCAGAGCGTCAAGCGTAAGGTCTCGCGCTCATGAGAGCGCTGGCGCAAAGTAGTATTTGTCAAATTGACTGCGCTGTCGCATTCGTTCCCTGGTACTGGTGACATCACGTCAAACTCACGTCGGTTTATCCAATCTCAGCAATTCGTGATTAGATCGGCACCCGTTCGGGATCCGGTGGCTGATATCATATAGCGACAATTTTCGCGAATCGACATTTTTCAATGACGCATATTTATCATGCTTTGGATGCTTAGACCTTACCGCTCGCTACTACTGGTGCTTCCTCTAATTCTCGCCGTTTCATTGTCCGCGATGGCGCAATCTTTGGAGAAAGGGTTTCAGATTGTGGAGCAGGCGGTCTCGGATGGCAGCATTCCGGGAGCGTCTTTGCTTATCATGCAGAAGGGCATGGTGATCGATCAGCGAGCCTACGGCGTTTGCGAAATCGATCCCGAACGACCTTTCCAAACGGATACGATTTGCTGGATTGCTTCGTTGACAAAACCATTTACGGCAACCGCGGCAATGAAGCTTGTTGAACAAGGTAAATTGCAGCTGGATGAACCCATCGAGAAATACCTACCGCAATTCTCACAACTTCTCACTGTCGATGGAAAGCGGCATTCGGTTACAGTGCGGCAGCTGATGTCCCACTCGTCTGGAATCCCCGCATCCGTGCCTCTCCGGGAATCGTTCTTTTTTACACAACGATGGTATGATCGCAGTCTGGCCGAAGTAGTCGACGCAATTGCGAAACGTCCACTGGATTTTGCACCGGGCACGGAAGTCCACTACTCAAATGCAGCGCCTTACGTTTTGGGGCGCATCATTGAAGTGACATCCGGCAAAACGTTTGAAGAGTTTCTCCTGAAAGAGATTTTCGAGCCACTACATCTGTCCGACACAGGATTCTTTGTACCTGCAGAAAAAATGAACCGAAGTGCGGTCGTCTATCGCCGCCAGTCGAACACTTTGTCCGTGTTTTGTCGTTGCGATCCCCAATGGAAAGTTCGAATGACCATGCCGGACGGAGGCTTGTTCTCGACTCCGGCCGACATTGCTCAATTTGCGAATTCGTTTCTCAAACACGGTCCGGGAGTGTTGAGCCAAGACTCCGTTGCCGCCATGTTGACTGCGCAGAACGCAGACTACGGACTGAGTTGGATTCTAGACAAGGAGAATCAGTTCAGCCACTGGGGATCCAGCGGAACTTTCGTATGGGCCGATCACAAGACTGAAGTGGTGGGTGTGTTCTTTTCACAGATCCAAGACTACGACCTGCTTGCCAAACTCCGTAATCGGATTCGAGATGCGATCGATGAGGCGTTCGTTGTACCACGCTAGGACAAACGGCAGCGGTTGTACTGCCGACCTCGTGCACAACCTACATATTGCGAGATTACGGCGGCAGCGGAAGAAATTGCTTCTTTGTTTGCCAAAATCCAGCTCCAGATGCTGAACGTTGATGGCAACACCGCAAAGGACAAGCATGTCCGTTCACAAGTTGTTGCAATGTGTACCGAGAAAGATTTACATGCTACGAACACGAATTCGAGTATGCGGCGTTGTCCAGGGGGTTGGGTTTCGGCCTTTCGTCTGGAAACGTGCCATTCAATATGGTTTGACCGGTTGGGTGTACAACGAATCGTCCGGTGTAACGATCGAGATCCAAGGCACGACACAACAAGTCGAAGCTTTTCTGGTGGGCTTTCGAGACTCCATTCCGCCATTGGGCAGAATTAATTCTTTGTTGCTGACCAACATCGAAACGATTGCGGAAACCGAGTTCGCAATCCGTGAGAGTTCGGTCACCTTATCTCAAAGCACCCCCATCTCCCCCGATATTGCTACATGCGCTGATTGCTTGCGCGAGTTGAACGATGCGACCGACCGGAGGTATCGGTATCCATTCATTAACTGCACCAATTGTGGTCCCCGTTTTACAATTGTCGAGGACATTCCTTACGACAGACCACTGACGTCGATGAAGTCATTTCCGATGTGCACCGCATGCCAAAAGGAGTACGACGATCCAACTGACCGGCGATTTCATGCACAGCCGAACGCATGCTCTTCGTGCGGACCATGTGTGTGGTGGGTAACCAAGGATGCTTCGGAGGAAGCGTTTCTTGCCAGGCCAAAAGTGAACACTGACAGCCAGACTGCCATTCGGGAATTTCGAAAAGCAATCTATGCGGGGCACATCGTTGCCGTGAAAGGGATCGGCGGATTTCATTTGGCCTGCGATGCCTCAAGTGCTACTGCGATCGCAAAACTACGTGAACGCAAGGGGCGAGTTGAAAAGCCATTTGCAGTGATGGTGCGCAATGCGGACCAGGCAGCCAAGTTTGCAGTCGTTACACCACAGGAGCGACTGCTGCTAGAAAGCAGTGCAAGACCGGTCGTACTCTTGACCAAGGCTGGCAAGGCACGATTCGATTTGGATGCTCCTGATGAAGCGGTCGCCCCAGGGAACAGCTTCATAGGGATCATGCTGCCGTATTCACCGCTGCACTATCTGCTGATCGACCAATCTCCCTTGGTAATGACGTCCGGAAACCTTGCGGATGAACCGATTGTTCGCACGAACCTGGAAGCCAGGCAGAGATTGAAGAACGTTGCTGATGCTTTTTTGCTGCATGATCGCGACATCAGTGTCGTTTGTGACGACTCGGTGGTGCGTTGCGTTGATGACGTTGTGCTCCCAATCCGACGCTCACGAGGATTCGCGCCACTGCCGGTGCAACTGTTGGCGGCTGGGCCAGACGTACTGGCGGTCGGAGGTGAGATGAAGTCAACGTTGTGCGTCACCACAGGCAATTATGCAACCCTGAGTCAACACATGGGCGACATGGGAAATCTAGAAACGCTGGAGGCGATGCAGTGCAGCGTCGATCACCTGCTACGTTTGATGCGAGTTCAGCCAGAAGCGATTGTTGCCGATTTACATCCAGGCTATTTGTCGGGGGAGTGGGCAAAACAGTTGGCTAAAACATTGGACGTGCCCTTTTTCAGGGTGCAACATCACTTTGCACATGTGGCTGGATTACACACCGAACATAGTCTGACTGCCGATCAGAAAATTATTGGCTGCTGTTTTGATGGAACGGGCTTCGGAACAGACGGCGCAATCTGGGGTGGTGAATTCATGATCGCCGACGGGAGCAATTTTGACCGCTACGCTCAGCTCAAATACACCCCGTTGCCCGGCGGCGACTTGAGCGTTCGGCGACCGTATCGACTCGCACTCGCGCAATTGTGGGCCAGTGGTCTGGCGTGGGAAGATGCATTACCCTGCGTTGCCGCTTGCCCGAAAAACGAACGCCAATTGCTGCATCAGCAATTGGAAAAGAACTTCAATTGCATCTCCACCAGCAGCATGGGCCGCCTATTTGATGCCGTCGCTTCGTTGATCGGAATTCGACATGTCGTGAACTACGAAGCGCAGGCAGCAATGGAAATGGAAGCTTTGGCTGCGCAATTAATTGTAGATGATGACTCAAACGCCTATTCATTCTCCATCGAGCACATGAGTCTGATGGAAATCGGCAATACTGAACTGCTTAAACGAATATGTACAGATCTCCTGACAGGCGTTGAGCCGTGCATTATCTCAGCCAGGTTTCATCATGCGGTTGCAAATTTGATCGCGGACGTCTGCATCCAGGCCCGTGAGGAAAACCAAATCAACACGGTCGGATTGACCGGCGGTGTCTTTCAAAACGTTCTGCTACTTCGGCTGGCAAAACAGTTGCTCGTCAAACGCGATTTCGAAGTCCTAACGCATTCGATTGTCCCGCCCAACGATGGGGGGCTTGCGCTGGGACAGGCCATCATTGGCCGGAATCGGTGTTTGCGGTAGCTGACAATGAACTAATCGCGTGGTAGTTTGAGAGTACGACAACCTGAGCGAAACCACCAAAACGCTTTTTCGGGGCAAACGACTATGTGCTTGGCTGTTCCAGGACAAATTGAATCCATCTTCGATAAAGATGGCACCCGGATGGGCAAAGTCAATTTTGGCGGTGTCGTCAAAGAAGTTTGTCTGGCCTATCTACCGGACATTCAAATAGGCGACTATGCGATCGTGCATGTGGGATTCGCAATTAGCCAAATCGACGAATTATCGGCACAGGAGACGCTGCGCACGTTTGCAGAATTGGGAATGTTGGAAGATGAACTGGAAGAGCTGCGTGCGACGGATTCTGAAGAGAGAACCCATTCCGGTCCAGTCAATCCGCGATAAGGAATTGACCAATGAAATATCTGACTGAGTACCGTGATAGCGAAAGAGTCAAACGCCTGGCGGCAGAGATCTCACGAATTGTGACCAAGCCCTGGGCGATTATGGAAGTCTGCGGAGGTCAGACTCACTCGATCATTCGCAATGGCATCGATCAGATTCTGCCGGACGCTATCGAAATGATTCACGGCCCAGGCTGTCCGGTGTGTGTCACGCCGTTGGAGATTATCGATCAGGCGCTGGCGATTGCCAGTCTTCCCAATGTTATCTTTTGCTCCTTCGGTGACATGCTACGCGTGCCGGGTTCAACAGAGAATCTATTTAAGATCCAAGGCGCGGGAGGAGATATTCGTGTCGTTTACTCGCCACTGGATGCCCTCAACATCGCTCGACAGAATCCAGACAAAGAAGTTGTCTTTCTAGCGATTGGATTTGAAACGACCGCTCCGGCCAACGCGATGTCCGTGAAGCTCGCCAAAGAACACGCAATCAACAACTACTCGGTCTTGGTTTCACATGTGTTGGTTCCACCAGCCATCGAAGCCATCATGAACTCGCCGGGAAATCGAGTCGATGGATTTCTGGCTGCGGGACACGTTTGTTGTGTGACCGGATTCGCCGCGTACCCGGCCCTTTGCAAGCGGTACAAGATTCCGATTGTCGTTACTGGTTTTGAGCCGTTGGATTTGCTTGAAGGCATCCGGCGAACCATTCTTCAATTGGAGAGCGGCCAAGCCAAGCTGGAGAATGCTTATGCTCGCGTTGTTCGCGAACCAGGAAACGTGGCCGCACAGCTCGTTATCAACGACGTGTTCGAACTCACCGATCGAGCGTGGCGGGGAATCGGCGTGATTCCGAACAGTGGTTGGCAGTTGAGCAATGCTTACCGGGACTATGACGCCGAGATCAAGTTTCCCGTCTCGGACATTCAACCCTGCGAGTCCCCTATGTGTCGCGCAGGCGATATTCTGAAGGGCGCGATCAAACCCAATGAATGCGCTGCGTTTGGAAAAGAGTGCACACCACGTAACCCGCTTGGTGCAACCATGGTATCTGGCGAAGGGGCCTGTGCGGCCTACTATAACTACGGTCGATTGGTACAACTCGAATCGCAATAGCATTTCGGGTTAGTCTCCATGAAAGAACAAATTGTGTCGAAAGACGCCCAGCAGGGTAAAGCCACTCGCATCAGCCAACCAGTTGATTTCAGCAAATTTAGTTGTCCGCTCCCTTTGCAGGACTATCCCAATGTGATTCTCGGGCACGGTGGCGGTGGAAAACTATCTCGCGAATTGCTGGAACACATTTTTCTCCCAGCGTTTAAGAATATTCATCTGGACAGACTCGGAGATTCAACCGTTTTTGATATAGCCAGCGGACGGCTCGCATTCTCGACAGATTCTTACGTAGTTCAGCCACTGTTCTTTCCCGGAGGATCGATCGGCGACTTGGCCATCAATGGGACCGTAAACGATTTATCGATGAGCGGCGCACGCCCGCTCTATTTGAGTGCGGGTTTCATCATCGAAGAAGGCTTTCCGATTGTCCAACTGAAAAGAATTGCCGACGACATGGGCGCAGCGGCTCGCCGGGCAGGCGTGGCAATCATCGCCGGAGATACTAAAGTCGTCCAGCGCGGGCATGGAGATGGATGTTACATCAATACGTCTGGCGTGGGCGTTGTTCCGCCAGGAATAGATATCGGGCCGCATCGAGCCCAACCGGGCGACACCATTATGGTCAGCGGTACGCTTGGCGATCACGGTATGGCAATCATGAGTGTACGGGAAGGACTTGAATTCGAATCACAGATCGAAAGCGACTCGGCTCCACTGCACGCGATGGTCGCCGATATCCTGGTTGCCTGCCTGGACGTGCATGTCCTGCGCGACCCAACGCGCGGGGGACTGTCCGCCAGCTTAAATGAAATCGCGGCCTCATCTGGCTGCGGAATCGTCGTTGAGGAAGCGAATATTCCCATCAACCCCACCGTTCATTCGGCTTGTGAAATCCTGGGGCTCGACCCGCTGCTGGTAGCCAACGAAGGCAAGCTCATTTGCATCGTCCCACCTGAGGCTGCAGCTCAAGTTCTCGACGCGATCAGAAAGAGTCCCTTCGGCGCGAGCGCTGCCGTGATAGGGAATGTTGTCAGCGAGCATCCCGGATTGGTAGTTGCTAAAACAGCCATAGGGGGATCTCGAGTCATCACCCTCCCCATCGGCGAACAACTGCCACGGATTTGCTAATTCCAAGCGACCGGTTCGGTCGTTAGTTGAAGTGTTTGACCGAAAGTAATGACAGCGGAACGGCGCTCGCGGGCTGTTGAGTGAGCCGCGACGCGTGAGCGGCCGAGTGACCAACATTGCCCGGTGCCTTACGGCCCACGGCTCACCCCGAACTGCCGACACCCTTCTTCTGGCGTTGACATCCCAGTCAGACGACGCGCATTGCTACCGCGGAGCGGTCTTCGTGAAGCGTTGTTGGGGGAGTCATGGTAATTGGTCTTAATTGCTCCTGTGGGAATATGGCTTGATCTGGCAAGGCGACTACATCTATAGTCCCTCGCAAGTCGATCTCTTCACGTTTGCCTTCTCACTCTACAACGTTTTAACTCCTTCCCAAGCGTTGACGCCTCGAACTACTACCCGGGAATTCTCCGCGAATAACGACCGCGCATCCAACACGCTCAATTCTCAAGCTGGAATATCTCTTTTTACCTCGGGGCGAAATGCTCCCCCATCAAACGCCATTCTTACGGATACCGCTGATGTTATTATTTCAAAAACGACTGGTCAGTAACGTGAACCGTCACGCAAGCCTGCGAGTAGAGCACCTTGAAAAACGCCAGTTGATGGCTGCAGATCTGTTGTCAATGATGTCCAGCCAGCGGCCAATTTGGGCCGAATCGGAAACGGCTTGTATCAGCATTCCGGGATCATTTCATTCTAATGCCAATTCGCCAACACCCAGCACTGGCAATCCCAGCTCTGTCGGTTCCTCGATGAATGTTTCGGGATCGCTGCAGGAGCTGTGGGTAGCTCCCGCCAAAAATGATCATTCTGTCGGAACCTGGCCAGCCACTTCGAAAGGTGAAGCGAATTTCGTTTTTGGTGTGCCAACGAATCTGACCGGCGTCTCAGGTGCCAAGATTGTCGGAATTGCAAAGAAGACGGAAAGTTCCAAATTTGATATTGAGATCTCGGTTGCGAAGCATGGCGAAGACCAAGATGCAGCGGTGAGCGAGTTTGATGATCAAGGCCCAGTCAGTTTAATCAAAGATCGATTGGTAGAAATTGACATTTCTGCATTGATGCCCAGTGCACTAACCGCAGGACAAGACAACGTTTCCATCGAATTCGAGTTGGACAAAAAATCTGATCTGCGCATTCTGGGGTTGCGATTCCTGTATGAGGGGGCAGCTGGAACACAAGGTCCGGCTGGTCCACAGGGACCAGCTGGCACCAACGGGGCAACTGGCCCTGCGGGGCCACAAGGTGCAACGGGGCCGCAAGGCCCGATGGGTCCCATCGGACCAACTGGACCGCAGGGAAATGACGGCGCGGTCGGTCCTCAAGGGCTTACCGGAGCGCCAGGACCTACCGGCGAAGTGGGAGCAACTGGCCCCGCGGGGCCACAAGGTGCATCGGGGCCACAAGGCCCGATGGGTCCCATCGGGGCAACTGGACCGCAGGGAAATGACGGCATGGTCGGTCCTCAAGGGCCTACCGGAGCGCCAGGACCTGCCGGCGATGTTGGAGCAACTGGTCCCGCTGGCCCGCAAGGTGCAACTGGCCCCCAGGGACAGATGGGCCCCGCCGGACCGGGCGTTCCGGCAGGCGGCACGGCTGGACAGGTTCTTAGAAAAGTCGATGCCACCGACTTCAATACAGTCTGGGCGACGCCATCACTAAATGTAACGACCGTTGTTGGAGGCTCAGTGAGCATTAATCCTGGACAGTCCCTTGCATTGTCAGCCCTTTGTCCGAGCGGTTCAGTTGTTGTTGGCGGAGGCTACGTCACTGACATAGGTCCTAACCCTGTAACGATAAGTGTGGCAAGAAATTCTGCATTTGGCAGCAGTGCATGGAGAACTGATATTTTCAATAGCGGTAGCTCCGTGTTGGTTATGCATGCCGAGGCGCGGTGTATAAGTTTGACCTAGTCGGTACCTAGATTTTCCAATTGCCGCCCGACATAGGCGCAGCGGATCGGCGCAGTCGAAAACAACGGCGAAGCCCGATAGAGTACTGTGTCTGATCGACCGGTTGGGGAACGGCCAGCTCACGACCGACAACTGCCATTGCCAACTGATTGGGCGGACAGACGCCCATGCAGGATATGTTACCATTAGGTTTCCGAATCTCTGCTCCCCGTCTGTTTTGCATCTGTTGGCCTTCCCGCATGTCGAAAAACACGAATGTCAGCCACTGGATCAATTTGGTGAAGTCCGGTGATTCGGCCGCTGCGAATCGCATTTGGCAGCACTACTTCGACCGGCTTGTGCGTTCCGTTCGAGCCCGATTGTATGGGCAAAACCGCGCCGTCTCGGACGAGGAAGACATCGTGCTGAGTGTCTTCGACAGCTTCTACCACGCGGCTGAAAACGGTCGGTTTCCAGATTTGACCGATCGTGACGATCTTTGGCAGCTGTTGCTGCGAATGGCAGCCAGGAAAGTGGTCGACAAACGAAGACACGACTTACGGCAGCGACGTGGAGGCAACGTAAGGCTTCAGTCATTGGACCAGGCTGATGACGATGAAAACATTATTGAAGCGATTAGCGACGAACCGTCTCCGGAAATGGTACTGATGTTGCAAGAATCTGTGGAACGTCTTTTTTTTCATTTAGGTGTCGGGCAGCTCAGGGATTTAGCGGGTGCTAAGTTAGAAGGGTATTCCAACGCGGAACTCGCACAGCGCTTGGGCTGCTCGGAACGGACGATCGAACGTCGTCTGCACCTAATTCGAGAGAAATGTCAGCAGGAATTGGTCGAACTCAATGAGCATCCGTCAGAAAAAACTACCGATTGCAGCCCTGGAACGAATTGATGATCTGTGCGCTGATTTTGAACGAAAGTGGCAAACCAATTTGCCTCCCACGATCGAATCGGTGCTTTCGGGGGATGTCTCTCCAATCGAGCGAGCCGTTTTGCTGGCGGAACTCATCGTACTGGACATCGACTACCGACGACGTCGCGGTGAAACGCCGACTAAGCAGGAATACCTCGACCGATTTCCAGAAAGTTCCGGTGCAATCAACGAAGCGTTCAACGAAGGCAACAATCGGACTGGTGCGTTTGAGCCGCCGACGGTAGGCCGTCTAGCGGAGCTTTTCCCGGCGCTGGAAATTATCGAGCTCATTGGCGCAGGGGGCATGGGTGCCGTTTACAAGGCTCGCCAATCAGGGCTCGACCGACTTGTCGCGCTGAAAATTCTGCCGGAGGAATTTGGGCACGATGTCAAGTTCGCGCTGCGCTTCACGCGGGAAGCGCGGACGCTGGCAAAACTGACTCATCCCAATATCGTGTCCGTCTATGAATTCGGAAATGTCGAAGACACTTACTACTTTCTCATGGAGTTCGTTGATGGTTCAACGCTCCGAGATGTTGTTAAGGCAGGACAATTGGCGCCCGAACATGCGCTCGCCATCGTGCCGCACCTTTGCGATGCACTGCAGTACGCACACGACAAGGGTATCGTGCATCGCGACATCAAGCCCGAAAACATCCTGATCGCCGTGGACGGTTCGGTAAAGATTGCTGATTTCGGACTCTCGCGGATACTTGGAAACGAAAGCCAACAGGAGATGCTCACGGGCACTCATCAAGTTATGGGTACGCCGCGATACATGGCCCCCGAACAAATGGAAGGTTCACACGGAGTCGACCACCGCGCAGACATCTATTCGTTGGGTGTCGTCTTTTACGAAATGCTGACCGGCGAGCTCCCGATAGGACGTTTCGCAGCACCATCTACAAAGGTCGAAATTGACGTCCGCCTCGATGAAGTTGTGCTGCGCACGCTAGAGAAGGAGCCCCAACGCCGCTATCAGCACGCAAGTCAAATTAAGTCCGACGTGCAATCGATCACTGCGACCAGCGATCCCGCATTGGCGCGGACAATTGCCAGTGACACAAGACCCCAAGTTGATAAAGAAACATCAACCGCGAGCCTGGCACAGCAGGAGCTCGCCGGACGAATGTTGTTGACTCGACGACAGCTCATGGAACGTGTAGAAAAATCACTGCGCCCACTTTTTAATGGACAGTTACTGCAGATACTACTTGGCATTGCACTGATTGTGCTCGGAGCACAATGCTGGGCGCGAAATACGAATGTACCGCATCGAGTTGTTAGCGGAGCGATTTTACACGTTTACGGTGTGATCGTGATCTCTCAAGCGGCGCTCGTCTGTACCAGAATCCGACGCATCGACTACTCAAAATCCCTGGTCGACATCCGCAGCAAACTCGACAGTGTGCGATCCGGTTACTTGAGAGCCGGTGTCCTCATCGGATTTATCTGGTGGCTGATGTGGATACCGGCAAGCATTGCTATTGGCTTCGACGCCGTGATGTATCGGAATGCGCTAATTCCGTCGTTAGTCATCGGGATCGTTGGTTTTGCTGCCTCGGTTTGGTTGTATTGGCGGGCTCTCAGATCCGAAAACTCATCCTCCGAATGGTGGAGAACAAAACTTTCCGGCGAGAGCCTTGCCGCCGCGTATCTTGCACTCGACGAAATAGAAAACGCCCAGATTCGCTGACGCACCTTCGGTTACAGAATCCGTTTCGCCGTGAGACGCGGATGATCTATGACCTGGTGAAAGGCTGGGCACTCACTTTGTGCAAATTGTGAACCTCAGACGCTAGCCGTGGGTTTTGAAGCCCGCGATTTTTAGTGCCGAAGGCACGGAATTCGATAGCCTGGGATGCAAATCCCAGGTCATCGAAGTATCCCCGAGTATTTCCGGTTCGCCAGCGATC
>JBGSNE010000095.1:0-25979 GCA_041739785.1 Pirellulaceae bacterium | reverse complement strand
CGAAGCTATCCGCGAGAGGCGTACGCTCGACGCCCCAAAACTACTCACTTTCAAAAACGCAAAAAACCTGATAAACCCAATGAATCAGAAGAAACTTCTTCAAAGTGAGTGCCATTGGGCGCTAGCCGTGGGCTCCAGCTTAGTAAGGCCCACGGCTAGCGCCTGAGGTTCACAATGTGCACAAAGTGAGTGCCGTTTGGCTCAAGCCCTTCGGCTCACAAAGCCATGAATAGTCCGGGTTAAGCAGGTAGAGATTTTAAGTGGCGTGCCCCTCGGATGCGGGAGGCTATTTGGGGCTTGTGGGAAGCGACTCGCCGGAAAAGCTGCGGGGCCGGAAGCTCGCGTGGCGAGGCTTGAATGCGGCAAGAGGATGATCTACACTGACCGGTAACCGCTAAAGAAAATTCATGGCTGAAAACTCCGCAACTGACAGCAATTCAATTCAAGCGGATGGCGCGAGTCGTCTACAACTCTCTGGTTTGCAAGCGGCAGACACTCGGCATTTGGTTGAAATGGCTCAGGGGAGCGATCCGCTAGCCTTCGACGCGTTGATACATCATGTTTCCAGTCGGTTGTGCGCAATCACGCACCGCATGCTTGCAAATTATCCGCACGTCAGGCGTTGGGAGCAGACCGACGACGTGCTACAAGAAGTATTGTTGCGACTGAATCGTTCGTTGCGCGAGGTCAAGCCGCAATCGGCGGCTGGTTTCTTCGGTTTGTCAATCACGCTGTTGCGACGGACTTTGATCGACCTGTCGCGACATTATTATGGCGTCTACGGGATTGGCACGAAGCACGAATCGACGATGGGTAAAACCGAGGACGATACGGCACAGCAGAATTTGCGGTTTGCACAGCCCATTGTTGAGCTAGACGACTGGACCGCTTTTCACGAAGCGATCGAGCGCTTGCCCGAGCTGGAACGCGAAGCCTTCAGTCTCAAGTGGTATGCTGGTCTGACGCAGCGTCAGATTGGCGAATTATTGGGTCTGTCCGAACGCACGGTCATTCGTCGCTTGATTGGTGCGAGAACTCTGCTTACGGGCTGGCTAGCGGATCACGAAACGTTGTCTTGAGAAGGGGCGATGAAAGATGCGGCAAGAAGATATCGATGAACGGCTCGTCGATTGGGAGTTGGCTCGACAGCGTGGCGAGGAAATTGATCCAGCAGAGCTGCTGGCAGAGGCTGGTCCCTGGCAGCATTACTTGCAGGAGCGAATGGAGGTACTGCGAAAAACGTCTTGGATGCTCGACGACCCAGCGCCTGGACCGGCGGAACCTTGGATTTCTGAGCTTGTTTCCAAAGCCGAAGTGACTGTCAAGAATAGCGTTGCCCTGCATAACACTCCCTCTAGTGAAGGGCGCGATGGCGAGGGGGCAGACACGGGGAAATTTCACACTGGCTCCCCACCGGTTGAAACAGTTTCTGCGGGCCTGCCTCATCACATGCCTGAGTTGCCGGGCTTTCGCCACGTATCACTGCTTGGTAAAGGTGGTTTTGGCGTAGTGTTCCGCGCCGTGGACGAAACGCTCGGGCGACAGGTGGCCATCAAATTCCCCTTGATTGGCGGCAAGCGCGAGCGGCAGAAGTACATTGCCGAAGCTCGAAATGCCGCCCGCGTCGATGTGCCTGGCATCGTACCGATCTATCATGTAGGCGAAACCCAGGAGGGAACACCTTATGTCATTCAGAAGTTGATCGAAGGGAAATCGCTCAGAGAGATCCTCAAATTCGGAGGCTGCTTGTCTGCCACTCAAACAGCCGAATTGTTCACCCGAATTTGTCAAGCCGCTGCAGCCGCGCACGCTCAAGCTCTGGTCCATCGCGATTTGAAGCCCGAGAACATCCTAGTCGATAGCCAGGGCGTTCCCTGGATTACGGACTTTGGACTAGCCGTTGCCGAAGACGATCCCAATTTGGCAGCGGCCAGTGTGGCGGGGACTCCCAATTTTATGTCTCCCGAACAGATCATGGGTAAGGTCGAATGGCTCGACGGCCGCTGTGATATTTGGGCGCTGGGGGTCATGCTCTACCAATGTCTAACCGGTAGGCTCCCCTTCCACAGCTCAAATACAATGGACCTGCACGACAAGATTCTTAACTTCGAACCGCGTCCGATAGCCCAGCGGCAACCGCGTCTCGAAGGCAACTGGGACAAGGTTTTTCGCAAATGTTGCGCCAAATCGATCGCAGAACGTTACAACAATACATTGGAGGTTGCCGACGATCTACAGCAACTTATGCACGAACTGGATCCCAGCCGCGAAAAGCACAATGCGGTCTTGCAGCAGTTACAAGCCAGCGATCCCGCTCGTCGCAGTCCGTTCTCAACAGCCAGAAGTTTGTCAGGCTGGTCCAACCTTCGCCTAAGTCCTATCGCGGCTCTGGCCGGCGGTGCGCTAGCCTTAGTGTTGGTTGCATTGGGCTTTGCCCTATTCCTCCCCGTTCCATCCACTAACGAATTGGTTGTCTCGCTTGATGGACGGGGAACCCACCGTTCGATCCAGTCGGCCCTGGAAGCAGCCAATGAGACCACCAGTATTGTGATTGAGCCTGGTGTGTATCGCGAATCGTTGGTGTTGTCGCGCAAGGCCACATTGCGTGGCCGTGGCGGTCCAACTGAGAAAATAGAAATAGTGGGCGTGGATGGTCCGGCGTTCACCATTGATATTGGTGGACAGCTGGCCCTATATGGTTTGTCGATCAGCGTCGATGAAGCAACCGCAGGTATTTGGAATGCGATCGACGTGCGGGGGGGAAGTGTCTTGATCGACGATTGCTCGTTATCGGCCAACGAATACGATTGTGTGCACTTGCAGGCCGACTCCAAGTTGATCGCGACCAACTGCGATTTCTATAACGTCAAGCACCCCGCCATCTTCGCGCAGCTCGCCAAGGACGTCGTCGTTCGCGATTCCAATTTTCACATTGGACCGGACGAAATTAGCGATAGAAAGTTCCTGGCCGGAGTGCAGATCTTTGGATCGGGAGGCTCCATCGCAGATTGCACTTTCACCGGAAAGTTGGCCGTTGGCATCGAGTGGAGCGATACGCAGAGTTTGGTGACCATCGATGACTGTAAATTCAATGGTTTGGAACGCGCTATTATTGCCACTGCTTGCCAGGAATTGCGAATTGGTGGGCACGGTCGCGCCCTATTTGAAAACTGTCATACGGCCATTGAACTTACTGGCTGCGGTGCGGAAATTAAGAATTGCAAGATCGATGATCATGGTCGAACGGATGGCCGCGGTCTATTGATTCATGGATTGAGCAAGCCCGACATCCCCATTAAATTGCAGTCGTGTCAAATCGACGGTGCGCGAGCTCCAGTGGTACTCAGCCAAACAAGTGTCGAAGCTACCTCGCTGACAATCGATGGTTGTTCCGATATGGGAATGCGATTGCTTGACAATTCGTTTGTGAAACTCAATTCGTCGCACATTCGTAACTGCGACGTAGTTGGATTGTTGTTAGAAGGGAGTCGCGCGGTCTTACAGCGTTGTACCATTTCATCCAATAAGGCAGCTGGAATCGTCGTGGATGGTTTGGAAGACGCCCTGCAGGCCACCAGCTGCATCATTGACGACAATGAAGTAGGCATTGTCATCTTGTCTGGAGCTGCTCGGCTCGAACATACCCATGTTCAGAGATCGACCACTGGGATCCTGTTGGCGAGGCGGCACAAACTGACATTCGCCGCCACCTGCGATTGGCAGCTCAGCCTCGACGCCCGCGGCGGAAGTGTGGAGGCGAGCCAGCATGCCATTCAGTTTCTTTCGCCCGGCAGCTATCGCTTGACCGACTGCCCAACTACCGATCCGCAGGATCGACCGGTGCTCGACTCGCAACTCGAACGAGTGGTTGGCGAAGATTCTGTCACGGTTCGTGTTAAAGGCAACTCAGAGGGGATTTAAACATGGCGACCAAAGCGGAAGTGCTTAGTTGGCTGAAACAAAACGCCGACGAACGCGGGATGTTGCATTGGAGAAAACATAAAAGCAAGCTCAAGAGTTTTGGCATCGGGTTGACTCGGCTACGGGCCTTCGCCAAGCAGTTGGGTCGCGATCATCGCTTGGCACGGGTGCTTTGGCAAAGTGATGTGTATGACGCGAAAATAGTAGGACTACTGATCGATGATCCCAAACAAATGACGCGTGAACAAGCCGAGGAACAGGTCGACAGTGGTCTGGGGCAAGGCATGCTGGTGCACGTCTTTGCAACCTGCGGCGCGCCTTTGGCCAAAGCTCCGTTTGCATTTGAATTGGCAAGTCAGTGGATCGATAGTGAGGAGGAAATTCGACGTCGTTGCGGCTACGCATTGCTGTACGAATTGTCCAAGAAAAACCCCCAAGGAATGGATGATGCCTTCTTGCTTGATCGCATTGCACGCATTCAAGCTACAATTCATGAAGAACCGATGTGGGTGCGAGAGGCCATGAACACCGCCTTGTTTGGAATCGGCAAACGCAACAAGAAACTAAACACCGCCGCAATTCGTGCGGTGAAGGCCATCGGACCAGTCGACATCGATTACGGCGACGACAACAGCTGCGAACCGCTAGACGTTCTCAAACATTTGACTTCGGACTATGTCAAAACCAAGCTCGCTAAATGACTAGTTTCTTGCGTGAGCAAGGGTGGGGACGTTGAAACTCTTGAGCAATTTATTGGGAACACCACATGACACCATTGATTAATCGGCGACTATTTATGGGTACGATGTTATCGACATACAGCGCCAGCTGCGGATGGAAGACTGTTGGGGCTGCGGCGATTGAAATGCAACCTGGACTGGTTGTGCACGATGTTGGCCCGGATGAGGACCTGTTTAGCTACATGCTCCGCACGCAAGGTAAATTTGATGCGGCACTCTACAAACGATTGCTGGGTGCGGCCAACGAATTTAAAGAGGGGGATGCGATCGTGGGCGTCAGCGCTGCTGACGAGCGTTCGCGGACCGCGGCCCGAATGCTGCTCAGCAACACACCCCTGAGTGCGCTCGATGGCCATCCGCCACTGGACGACAACTTGTTCCGCTTTTTGCGGCAGGGACTAAAGCCCGAGGCACTGGCTGCTCATCCAGCCTGGACTCTGGGGCAATTGAAAGAAACCTTGCTCAGCGCTGCCGAGGAAGACATCCAGCCGCTGCTCCCGGGGCTCTCCAGCGATACCATCGGTTGCCTAGTCAAGCTGATGACAAATCAGGAGCTAATCCAACTCGGTTCCAAGATTTTCAATCCACTCCCCGGTAGCAACATTGGCGCCAAAGGCTACCTCGGAGCGCGAGTGCAACCGAACTCACCCACCGACAACGTCGACGACATACGTTGGCAAGTCTTTGATGCGTTTGCGTATGCCGTGGGTGACGTGTTGGTGGGGACCAATCCAGTCTCCAGCGAAGTGGCTTCGGTATTAGCCGTTGAACGCACGTTGCAAGAAGTGTTGCATACTTTTGGTATCGATCACCTGCTACCTCACTGTGTGCTATCGCATATTGATATTCAGGCCAAGGCCGAAGATCTTCAGCCAGGTTCGACCGAGTTGTGGTTCCAGAGCATTGCCGGCAATGACTCGGCCAACGCCACATTCGACGTGTCGATCGAGAAGATGGTCGACTACGCTGGGCGGCGACAGGGCCGCTTCGGTTTATATTTTGAAACCGGCCAAGGTGCCGACTTCACCAACGGTCACGATCATGGTGTAGATATGGTCTTGCATGAATCTCGCAAGTACGGTTTCGCACGCCAGCTCGCGCGGCAGGTTGCCAGCGCACAAGGAAAGGATTGGGATAGCGCACGAGCATGGGTACATCTCAATGATGTAGCCGGTTTTATTGGTCCCGAGGTGTTTAGGACACGCGAGCAACTTGTTCGCTGCTGTTTGGAAGACATCGTGATGGGTAAACTGCATGGCTTGACCATCGGCTTAGACGTCTGTTCAACGCTGCACATGGATGTCACGCTGGATGATCTCGATTGGTGCCTGGAACAAGTTGCCCCAGCCAACCCCGCGTACCTGATGGCCTTACCCACCAAGATCGATCCGATGCTTGGGTATTTGACCACCGGCTTCCAGGATCACGTACGGCTACGTGAGCAGTTCGGTTTTCGCGTCAACGACGGGATGTGGAAATTCTTCATGGAATTGGGAGTGATAGACAGCCACGGCAAGCCAACGGAGCATTTTGGCGACCCGCTGTGGGTCTACTATCAGTACTGCCGTCGCCGCGGAGATTCACGCGATGAACAACAGATCATGGCTGCTGGGCGACAACAGCTGCTGGAGATTCAGTCGCGTGGTGTGTTTATTGCTCAAGGTTTTGGTACCCGTCCGTCCGAACTCGCTCCTGCATTGCGCGACGAAGTCGAACACATTTACCAAGATTCCAAACGCTGCATTTGGGTCGAGTGGCGCGAGGAATTCATTCAGCAAATCCCGCAACAAGTAGTTCTTGAGACTACGTCACAAGGGCGGATGGATTACATCCTCAGGCCTGCCGGCGGTGAGCAACTCACTGACGACGCCCAAGCCCAGGTCCGCGCTCTGCGTGAGCAACAGGCTGGTCAATACGACGTGCAGTTTGTTGTGTCCGAAGGTCTTAATGCCCTAGCCCTTATGGACGATGGCCAGCTTGTGCCATTGCTCAGCCGCCTGAGAAGTGAACTAGCCGCTGCCGACTACCACGTTGCTCCCGAAACCATCGTGGTTAAATCGGGACGCGTTCGCGCGGGCTATCGCATTGGAGAAACACTGTTTGCTGGTTGCGATGGCCAACGCACGCTGATCCATATCATTGGCGAGCGGCCGGGGAGCGGACATCACACAATGTCTGTCTATCTAACCACTGCCACTGGCCAGCAGTGGCAAACGACCGGAGCGATCGATCACAACATCACCAAGGTTATTTCCGGCATCGCCGTCACCGCCCTGTCTCCCCAACAAGCAGCCGTGGACGTCCGCCGAGTATTGACCAGCTAGGCGAGTTCGTATTTACCAATTAGGCGAGCGTGTATTAGTGAGTTTGGCGAGTGGGTCTTAATGAGTTGGGCGATTGTTCCGCAAGCGCGAGGCCAGGTAGTTCTACTTTTTGTTCTTGGTTCTTGTCGTTCACCAGTCGCGACGCGACGACAGGTGATAGCCTGGGATGCAAATCCCAGGAGAGTGAATCGAAGAAAGCTCACCAGTCGCGAAGCGACGACAGGCGTTCCTCCTAGGCGGAAATTCTGCATAGAATATAGGCGCTGTCCACAACCTTAAATCAAGGAGGCTCTCGTATGTCCACTCACCACGGAATTCTGCTCCACGCGATTTTTTCAACGAAATTTCGCAAACCGCTTTTAGCCGAACAATGGCGTGACGATTTGTTCGCCTACATTGGCGGAATTGCGGCTGATCACAAAGCCATTCTTTTGAAGGCCGGAGGTATCGACGACCACATTCATCTGCTATTGCGAATTCACCCGCAGTTTGCAATTTCGAAAACGGTTCAATTGCTCAAGGCCAATTCGTCGAAATGGATCAACGAACAGCACAAGATGCGAGGGAAATTCCAATGGCAACGAGGGTACGGCGCATTCTCCGTAAGCCAATCGATGGCGGAAGTTGTTAAGGAATATATTGCCAATCAAGAAGAGCATCATCGCGAGCAGTCGTTCGAAACAGAGTATCTTGGTTTTCTGAAAAAGCATGGAATTGAATACGATCCGAAATACGTATTCGAAGCGGAGATTATTGCCTAGACAGCTTTTGACGCCTGTCGTCGCTTCGCGACTAATGAACCTTGGGCTGTCTACCCTGGGATTTGCATCCCAGGCTAGCGCCTGTCGTTGCTTCGCAACTAGCGCGGTGGCGTTGTGTCTTTCCTAGGATTTGCATCCCGGGCTAGCGTTGCTTCGCAACTAGCGATTGTCGTCGCTTCGCGACTAATGCTTTTGCTCGAATTGCGACGGATACTTGAGGTCGTAACATGACGAACGAACGCGGAATGGGTGTCTATTTCTGCTTGGTAGCAATCTTGAAAAGATGCTGGTCGCTGCGAACAAAAATCGCATTGTCGGCTACGGCGGGGGTGCATAAGAACGTTTCTTTTAAATCGCCTCCGCCAACGATCTGCCCACTTTCGCCTTGGTCCTCAATGACCTGGCCAACACCCGCTTCGCTGAATACGTAAATGTATTTGCCGGCGGCTACGGGAGAGCTGGTGAAGTCCCCTTCGATGCGGAGTTGCCATAGAACTTCGCCATTGGCTATGTCGGCGCATTTGAGAATGGATCGATTGATGACATACAATCGATCGCCGGCCAGCAGTGGGCTGGGGGTTGAGGGTTGCAAGCGACTAGATTCCCACAGTACCTCAGGGGTAGCGCTCAAATTGCTACCGCGCAAGGCTATCAGGCCGTTCGAAGGTACATAGGCGACGTCGCCGGACGAAACGCTAGAAGGGGTCGAGGCGCAGCCCTTGTCGTAATTCCACAGTTGGGTTCCAGTCTGCGGGTCGTGCGCGCTCATGCCTTTTGTCGATTGCAGCGCGACGATGTCTTTTCCATCCGCATTGCGCAGGAGAGTGGGCGAAGTCCAATTGGCACTGTTCGGGCGTTCCAGTTCCCAGCGCGTGTTTCCTGTTTGGCTGTCGAGTCCCAACGCGACGGCTTGGCTATCGGTTTCGAGCATAACCACCACACTTCCTGCAGCAACGACGGGACTGGAAGCCATCCCCAAACTGTTGCTGGCGTTGGGGTACTCTTGTGTTAGCCCTCGCAGCCATTGCAGGTTTCCATCCAGATCGAGAGCGATCAGGTCATTGGTAGAGAAGAGTGCGTATATGTTAACGCCATCGCTGACCGGCGTAGGAGCGGCGGTGTTAGTCTTTTGATGTGTCTGCGTGCGGCCAGTAGCCCAGAACTCGCGCTCCCACATTTTCTGTCCGGATTGTTGATCGAAACACAAGATATGCAAGCGATCTTGACGAACTCCGCTACACGCAGTCACCAGTACGCGACCGGCGACTACGATTGGACTCGATAGACCTCGTCCCGGTAAAGGGACTTGCCAGGCCAAGTTTTCAGTGCTTGACCAAGTGGTGGGACATTGGTCGGCTGCCGCGGCACCACTACCACCCGGACCGCGGAACTGGCGCCAATCACCAGCGCGAGCGGAAACCGTCGGTTGCAATAAAAGGGCGAGCACAAGTAGTGTCAGGGGAATGTTTGTCGTTGGGGGTGTCATGTGGTTTTCAGTAGAGTGGATCGAATTTAGATGTTACTAGTTGGGTCAATGCCACACATTGTTGATTGGATGGCAGTGGTAACTCACTTGAAGCACAGTCGCTTCCGGCAGAAGCGACCCACGAATACAGTCGCTTCCGGCAGAAGCGACCCACCTAGTGCGAGGAAAGGATGGCGGTGCCGGTGGCGTCACACACTCGCAGCTGAAACTGCCATTCGACAGTCCAGCTTTCGGTCTGTTCGTTTTGACACACCTTTACCAAGATTTCATTCGGGCCGGGTTTAAGTTTGGCTTGCATGCGATACTGATCCATCTGTATGCCACGATGATACTCGTTGCGGCTGAACAGCAGTTCGCCATTGACCCACACCTTCCAAGCATTCTTGCAGCCCAATCGCAATTCAACGTCCTGCTCAGCGTCAGATTGGAATTCGGCCCAGGCGTATCCGACAACTTCTTTAAGCGCACCGAACGGTTTATTGAAGTCAATCATCCCAAAGTCATCTTCGCCAGCAAATGCTTGCCACTTGGCTGTTGTCTCTTTGCCAGGAACTTCGGCTTTCAGTTCGATGCCTGTTTCTGGCGGATAGATGGTTTCTAAACCAGTCTGGTTGGTGTTGTCGAATGGGGCGATTAGTTGCCAATTTTGAATGAAGCCAAAATGCTTAGGGAGATCGATTTCTTGATCGAGGTCGCGAAGACTTTTGGCAATCTCTTTTACCTGATCTTCATCGCGTGCACCGTCGAGCGCTTGACGATAAGCGGCGATGGCGGCATCCCTTGCGCCAGCGGCCTCATGTTGTCCAGCTTCCGTCATGCGTAAGGCAACGGATTCGCGACGCAGTTCAACGCTCGGGTCTTGCAGCATGTCTGGTATCAACTTTGCCGCTCGCTGGGGCTCAACTTTTTGCAACCATTCGAAGGCTTGCCTTCTTGCCCGCGGGTCGTGACGAGTTTGTGTGATGAATCGTTCCAATTCAGCAGCCGGGAGAGGTTGCTTATTGGCTAGGGCGCGTTCGGCCATCGCATCAGCAGCTGCCCGCAACCAATTGGCGGCCAGTAGATTGGTACCATCGATGGTAGCCAAGACTTGGGGCAATTGCTGGACGTCTCCCTGAGCAACGTTCTTCCAAGCAGCGGCTACTGAATTGGGCTGATCGGTCGATTCGATTTGACTTAATTGCTGCAGAGATTCTTCAAACGCATCAGCCGCTTCGGCGATCGGTGCAGCCTGCAGCCATGTCAGCCATAGAAAGAAACAGGTTCGTGGAAATATTCGCATCGACACTAAAGCTCCTTGATTCGTTCATTCGGACGCGTTCGTCAGCACGGTCGCAATCTTGTTAGAGACTAGACTTTACCATATTACGTGACACAATAGATGGGGCACCGAGAGTTGCGCTGCGAATTGCTCGGTCGCTTGAGCTCACTTTCCAATAGAGCCTTTTCCACGCACGGATTAACCCAGCGTACCCATGCACAGAGTACTAGCCCTTAACATACTGCTGTTGGTCAATTTATCTAGCGTCGCAGCTGACGATGTCAATTTCGTGCGGGACGTACGGCCAATTTTGCAGAAGCATTGCTATGACTGCCATGGGCCAACGAAGCAGAAAAGTGGGTTGCGGCTGGATATTAGGGCGTCTGCTTTTGAGGGGGGAGATGACTGGGGCCCCAGCCTCATCGCGGGACATGCACGTAAAAGTCCCTTAATTGAATTGATCACCAGTAGCGACGAATCATCGCGCATGCCTCCTGAGGCAATGCCACTATCTGCGAGGGACATCGATACACTTATTAAGTGGGTAGACGAGGGGGCGGTGTGGCCGGAGGGGGCTGATCAAGCGACGTTGGAAGATAAGCGCGACCACTGGAGCTTCAAGCCGCTGACCGAATTCGACGAGTTAGCGTCGCAGAGCGTCGACGGCTTTATCGACTTCAAACTGGCTGAAATGGGACTGGCAAGAAATCCGCCCGCCGATCCACGCACGTTGGCGCGACGCATGCACTTTGATCTCACCGGGCTGCCTCCCACACCCGAAGAAGTCGCCGCGTTCGTTCACCAGCCAAATGGCGAGCAGCTTGTCGATACGCTGCTCGATTCACCGCGTTACGGCGAGCGTTGGGCGCAACATTGGCTAGACGTAATACGCTGGGCCGAAACGGTTGGCTTCGAAACGAACGCTGAGCGTCGAGACGCGTGGCCTTATCGAGACTGGCTTATCGATTCGCTCAATGCGGACAAGCCCTACGATCGCTTTCTATTCGAACAAATTGCCGGTGACACTGTGGCAGAGGATGCGGCACTGGGGTTCCTGGTGGCCGGACCGGCGAATTTACCGGGCCAGATCGGTCGCGATGAAGCGGCCATGCGCGGGGCTCGCCAAGATGAACTTGATGAAGTGATCAGTTCGGTGAGTCAAGCCTGTTTGGGATTGACTGTCGCATGCGCCCGCTGTCACGATCACAAATTCGATCCAATCCTGCAAAGCGATTACTACTCGATGCAGGCCATCTTCGCAGGTCTCAGTTATGGAAGTCGACGACTGCGTGGTCCAGAGAACGACGATTGGACGTCGCAAGTGCCGGCGGCTCGCGACGAACTCAATGCGTTGCGCATCGAGCTCGAAGCATTGCGTGAACAGCACAAACTTCGTGAAGCGTTGAGTGATAAGCTTACAGAGTCGTTTGAACCGCAGTTGGCTAGAGCGATCCGCATGCGTATCAACGCTACCAACAACGGTTCGCCCGCCTCATTGTATGAATTTGAAGTTTGGTCCAAGCCGGCGAGTGGAGTTGGTGAACCCGTAAATATCGCGCTCGCCTCTCAAGGAGCAGTTTCGTCCGCCTCCAGCTTTGCACTTGCCAACCAATCGCGTCATTTTGACAACCTCATTGACGGATCGGTCGATCAGCGTCAAGCCTACCCATGGGTGGCGGCGGAAAGCGGTCCGGCTTGGTTTCGCATTGACTTCAAGGAGCCCGTTGCAATTGACCGCATCGTTTTATATCGTGGCGCGAGTATGCCCGCCGCCTATTCGATTGAGGTGCTTGCCAATGTGGACGACCGATCATTGCCGGATCCCCAGCAGAAGTTAACGGCGAGTATCGACAGCGCGACAGCGACGCCTTGGCGCGAAATTGTTCATTCTCGCGACCGGCTCCCACGCGAAGACGACACCCGCAAATTGCCAGATGTCGAACTGACGAACCTGAACGACGAATCCGTAAAAACCATTTTGGATTTGTTGGCCACCATTCGGCGCGCAGAAAGTAGGCTAGCCAAGTTGTCGGACGGTCCGCAAGTTTACGCTGCCAGCTTCACTCCCCGGCCACAGGCGACGTACCTCTTGCGCCGAGGGGACGCTATGCAGCAAGAACAAGAAGTTCCGCCAGCGATTCCTGTGTTTTTAGGTGCGTTCGAACTGCCGCCCAATTCCACTGAAATCGACCGGCGCGTCGCGCTCACACGTTATTTAACCCGGGCCGACAATCCACTCGTGGCGCGGGTGATGGTCAACCGCGTTTGGCATCATCACTTCGGCACTGGCCTGGTTAAAACTCCGTCGGATTTTGGTCGCATGGGAGCTGCTCCATCGCACCCTGAACTGCTTGATTGGCTCGCTGCCAAGTTCATCGCCGACGGTTGGTCTCTCAAACGCCTGCATCGATTAATCATGACTTCGAAAACTTATGGTCAATCGAGCACGCCACGCGCGGAGGCGTTGGACATCGACGCCGACTCACGATGGCTATGGCGTTACCCGCCGCGCAGACTGGAAGCAGAAGCGATCCGCGACTCGATATTGAGCATAAGTGGTAAACTGAATCTTGAGATGGGAGGCGCCGGCTTCGACTTTTTCAATCAGCGCGGCGGACTATCTGACTACCATCCCAAAGAGACCTTCCAAGATGACGGCTTTCGTCGAATGATCTATGCCCACAAGGTGCGGATGATCTCGGTGGAGATTTTTGGTGCATTTGACTGTCCTGATGCGGGACAGATGAAGCCGAGACGTACCCAATCGGTTACACCCATACAGGCGCTGGGGCTCTTTAATAGTCCGTTTGTCAATCGCCAGGCAGCCTTCTTGGCTGAGCGGTTGCGCAGGGAAGTTGGCGATGAGCTTGTTGCACAACTCGATCGCGCTTTTGCGCTCGCCTATTCGCGCCGGCCGACGACCGTTGAGCAAGGGCGACTCTTAGCGCTAGCCCAGGAACATGGGCTTGAACAAGTTTGCCGAGTAATTTTTAACACCAGCGAGTTTGCCTTTATTCAATGAGCAATTCCAAACGAGCACTTGGGCCCGAACTAGCGGAGGTGATAGCCGTTCCACGATCCCAATCGTCCGTTACGCCGGCTAGCGACCCAGGTAATGGGTTTAATCGGCGCGGTTTGAATCGCCGTGGCTTTCTGTCGGCGATTGCGTTGGCGAGCCTATTGGCGGAGGAACGTGCAGGCGGCCAGAGTTCCGACGGCGGAGCGTCGGGCCACTTTGGAGAGGACCGAGTGCCTCATTTTGAAGCGAAGGCTAAGAATGTCATTGTCGTGTTTTGCTCCGGTGCGCTCAGCCAAGTAGATACGTTTGACTATAAGCCCGAGCTGATTCGCTTCGATGGCCATCCGCTGCCAGGGAACGAAAGGCTGGTGTCTTTCCAAGGGCCCAATGGAAACTTGACCAAGCCCCAATGGAAATTTCGACCTCGCGGCCAGAGCGGAAAAATGATCTCTGATCTTCTACCGCATATCGGGGCGATGGCCGATGACATTTGCTTTATTCACTCGTTGACAAATACATCGAATACGCATGGACCCGCTGAAAACGTCATGAACACGGGCTTTGCCTTCGACGGTTTTCCGAGTATGGGAGCTTGGGTCAATTTTGCTTTGGGTAGTGAGAATTCCGACCTGCCGGCCTTTGTGGCGATTGAAGATCCACGTGGCAATCCGCAATCGGGCCCCAATAATTGGGCCAGCGGTTTCCTGCCTGCGGCTTTTCAGGGGACGCCATTTTCAAGTGTAAAACCCATTGGCTATCTGGGGCGGCCGGCTGGGATTTCTGCATCAACCGATCGTGCGGCTCGCGCGGCCTTGCGCTTACTCGAAGAACAAAACCTTGCGCGGTTTCCGGGAGATGAAGAGCTGGTAGCCCGCATTGCGAGCTACGAGTTGGCAGCGCGCATGCAATTATCGATTCCCGAGGCGGTCGATGTTGCAGGCGAACCTCGCCATATTCAAAAACTCTACGGTGCTGATAGCTCGAACGAACACAAGGCAGCCTTCGCCAGGAACTGCATCCTTGCACGTCGACTGGTGGAGCGTGGCGTGCGCTTTGTCCAACTCTTCAACGGCGCTTATGCTTCCGGTGGTCGTTTAAATTGGGATGGGCACAGCGAACTCAAGAGCCAATACGAAGTTCACGGGGAGATCCTTGATCAACCTGTTGCCGGTTTGCTGAAGGATTTGAAACAACGCGGATTGTTAAAGGAAACGCTAGTTGTCTTCGCCACTGAATTTGGTCGCATGCCCATGTTTCAGATGGGAACCTACGGTCGCGACCACAACCCAAAGGGCTTCACCTGTTGGTTGGCTGGCGCGGGTGTTAATGCCGGCGTTTCCTACGGAGCCACGGATGAGTTCGGCTTCCGGGCGATTGAGAACATTGTCACGCCACCCGATTTTCACGCCACCCTGCTCCACCTGCTGGGCTTAGATCACGAACGTCTCACATTTTATCACAATGGCATTGAACGCCGTTTGACCAACGTCGATGGTCGTGTCATTTGCGATGTTATCGCGTGAGCTGTCGGCTTGTAGACGCATGTCGTAGATTTTCTAACATGCCCTACAAGGGGACTTGGTTGGCATTCTCTTGGTTGGCATTCTCTAGGGCGGCAGGTTTTATTTCAGCAGGTAGTTGAAGCAAATCTTTTAAGCCTTCTGGATTCAGGGCCACCCTATCACCTTCCGCTAAGCCCGATTCGATCGTGACGAACTTATCGTTGGTTGCCCCAATCTTTATTTCCACAGTTTCCCAACCGATGGAAGTTTTCTTCAAGCAAAAATGTCGGCCGTCTTGATCGTGAATGGCATGTACGGAAATGAGCAGTGCGTTGGGAATCTGCTTGGCAAAGATGCGCGTCTCGGCGGTCATGCCGGTTCGGACACCCTCCGGCGGATCGAGGATTTCAACAAACATAGAGAACTTTTTGACCGAAGAGCTAAAGAAGCTAGCCGGATCGGCGTATTTGCTTACCTTCTTAACGCGTCCCAGCAATTCTTTTTCAAGCGCGTTGATCTTTATTTTGGCTGCCATGCCTTCAGCCACCAGTGCAACATTTTGCTCATTGATCGAGGCCACGACCTGCATTTTTTCTAAATCGGGGAGTTTGATGATGACCTTGCGTTGGCAGACCATCGCACCCTCCGCCACGACAAATTCCGCCTCGCCACGGCTACTGTATTCGTTGTTGTGAACCACAATGCCGTCAGCGGGCGAGAGGATGACGCACTTCGAGATCTGATCTTGGAGATCTTTGAGCAAATTCTCCTGTTCCATCAGCACGCTGGCATCCGATTCGCGTTTGGCCTTGGCTGCTTCAATGCTACTTTCGAACTGAACCTTGAATTTTTCCTTGGTCAGTCGGTCTAGTATTTCCAATCGAGCTTTCGCGGAATCGACTACATTCTGCGCGTTAGAATTGGCGAAGGCCTCAGCTTGAACCTGCGTGGCTTGGAGCAAGCCTTTTGCTTCAAGTCGTTCAGCAGTATCTAATTTCAGTTCACTAGTGAGAAGTTGTTGTTTGGCCAAGTCAATTTCGCCCAGAATCGCTGTGCGCTCTGCTTGGTAGGTCCCTTCCAGGTATTCCTGCAAGGCGATTTCCGCTGTGCGTACGGCTGCTTCGGAGCTGATCAATAGGGCATGGGCGCTGGATACCGCGATGCGTTGTGTGATGAGTTGATCGTGTAAGGTAGAGGAATCTAGCTCAACGAGCTTGTCCCCTTTTTTAACGCGCGTCCCCTCCTCGATCACCCACAGAATCGGCGTGCCCCCACTACTGCCACCTCCGGCATCGCCACCACCGCTGCTGCCTCCTCCGCCTCCTCTACTTCCACCGCCGCCGCCACTACCGCCGCCGCCGCTACCGCCGCTACCGCCGCTACTACTACCGCCGACGCTAGTGCTGATCGATTTCACTTGGCAAGCGACATCAATGTTGACGCTGCTTTCGATGCCGCCCTGGACGAGCAGAATATGATCGAAGGGACCTCTGACAACTTGGCAGGTCACGATTTGTTCTTCTGTTCCCACGCCACTAAACCCACCGAAACGGTAGATGGAAAAGCTCCCTCCTGCCAAGCCGACCATAATGATTACTGCGATCAACAATACTTTTCCAGATCGAGATGGCATGGATTGACTCCTCGTTAGACGAGAGACAGAAAGCCCCGAACAAATAGGATTCATGGTTGGTCCCGGCTGCAGCCAATTGCGACTGGCTCAGAGGCACACGAACCACACCCCGATCAAACGCCGAGGTCAGAACACGTTGAGTAACGCCAAAGATGTGAATTTTGGAAGAGAAGTAATTCTCACGTTACTCTAGTCCAAGACGCTCCGCAATAACCAGGCGAACGGGAGTGACAACATTTCAGTACAACGCCGCACAAGGTAGCCTCCCCCTCTACGTAGTTGTTTGCATTCCCTCGTAGCGGAATTCGCCAAGAATTCCGACACAGCTCGCTGATCACCACCATAAGTCTCGGATTTTCGTACGCGTACTCAATGAAATGGTACTCGTACTCCTACTCGATTCGGACAGGGCATCGAGTACGAGTACCGCCTGCGGCTGAGGACGAGTACGAGTACGAGTACGAGTACGAAAATACAAGCTGGCGGTGGGCTTTCTGCACAGTCAGCTCAACGAATAGGGTGGCGTTCAGCGAGAAGCGCCAAGAATTCCGACTTGCAAGGGAAGACTGCTTAGGCCGAAATTCTTGGCGAATTCCGCTACGCCTTAACGCCACGCAATTGTGGCCTGCAACTATTGACCAATAAATCGCAGTAGCAATGGATGCGCGGGTTCGGCCATTTGGCCATGATTAAAACCCTCGAGTTCGTAGAGCTCGGTACTCGGATGGCCCACCTCCTGCATCATCCGCCAAAAGTAGGCGTTTTCTTCGTAGCGTCCGAGCATCTCCATATCGCGATCTCCAGTGATCAACAGCATTCGCGGTCCATCCTGGCGAACGTGAAACAGCGGCGCTAGTTCGTCGATAATGGGTTGCTTGCCGTCAATGCCGCGCTCTTGGCGCACAGTAAAATGAGTAATCGCGTGCCCACTGTAGGGGATTAGTCCGGCAATATCGTTGGCGTCAATGTCGTGTGCAGCCAGCCAACGTTTGTCGAGTCCCACCATGTTGGTCAAGTAACCGCCAGCCGAATGGCCACTCACGAATATTTGCTCCTTGGAGCCACCATGTTTTTCGATATTCTTGAATGTCCAAGCGACTGCTGCCGCCGCATCTTCAATATAGACAGGTGATTTCACTTGGGGACTCAAACGGTAATTGGCTGCGACCACCGCGATGCCGCGGCGCTTAAGCCCTTCCGGGATAGATTTGTTTCCCCCGGTTAAGCCGCCACCGTGAAACCAAACGACTGTCGCGAACTTTTGTCCGTTTACGGGGGCATAAACATCCAAGCGGCACCGCTCTTGCTGATACTCGTCGAGCCCCTCTTCGCTCCGATAGAGCACATCTGTTTCCAGTTTGTAGTCAGTTTGCTTTTTCTCCTGAGCCGGCGATGCGGAAGCGATTATCGTGAGGGCAGTCAAGGCGAGGCACAGCGCGCGAGGTGGGAAGTTCATTGGTGAATGTCTCTTGCGTGTAGAACTTTTGGCGGTAGGTACTGGCTTTCGATTATAGCGAGGACTCCGGCCACCGTAGGCGTAGGCTCGTAACAAGCAACGCGCCGTTACGGCAAACTCGCGTCTGGATTGCCGTAACAGCACTGCGCTCGTTACGAGCCTACATCTACAAATTAAGGGACACCAACCACGCGCTTGCCGATGAACATGACGGCCAGATAGGCGATTAAGTAGACGCCCAACCACCCGAAATCCCAGGCTGGACCTCCGAAACTAACGAGTGGCGTCCAAAATCTGCGCTGCGTAAGTGGCCGTGGGTGAATGACTGTTATCGATCGCACCACACTCTGATCCAGTGGTTCAATTTCAGTCAACTCGGGAGGATGTGCGTTGCCAAAGACAATGGGGATATCAAGTGGATTGGCTGGAGCAGGCGGAATCAGTCGAAGTAAATAGCGACCTCTCGTTTCGGCGGGGACTTTCAACCGCCAGGAGAGATTCTGTGACGGAATTCGTTGGCGGAGATAGGCATCCAACGATGTGAGCAGGGCTTCGCGGGCATGATCGCCGGCCGCTTGCACTTCCCATGGATAGTCAGTCATCTCGCTGGGGTTTTTCCACTCAGTTCGCAACTCCTCCAATTCATCGCGAATCGGGGGAAGAAACCGCTCAACGGAAACTCCCGCTTCCAAGCTGAGACCATCGACGACCTGTAAACTAATCGGCCCCGGTGCTTCTCCATCAACTTCGGCCACGATGCTGACGCCGCGACCTGGCTCTGGATTCCACACCGCAGGATCGACACGTTCGGGGAACCATAGGAATATCAACATCATCGGTCCCAACAACCAAGCCAAAGGCACCATCGAAGCTCGTAGCATGCGTCCTGTGACTGGTTTGACAGCGGCATTCATCGCTGAGCGACGTGGACTGTCGGCTGGTAACTTGGAGGCAGCCTGACGCAAATTGGCCGCGCGATGTTTGGCTTCGCGCAATCGAGTGTTGTCGGTAAGCCATCGTTGGGCGATGATCAACACCAACGAGAAGACGCCGCCAATCGAGGCCACGGCACCCGCCATCCCCAGCTGTCGCACAAGAGGCCAGAGTGCCAAGTCGATAAGTCGAAACGCGGGTTGTTTTATCCAAGTCGGAGGGAGTAGGTAAAAGGCTGCGAGAAAAACGAGCCAAAACAGGGCAGCCAGTAACGCCAGCTGGTTGACCCGTGACTCGCGCACGCCAATTGGGGGCGGCAGCAATTTGCGTTCGAGTCGCGTAATGTCCCTATGATCTGTGGACGGGTTGTGCTTGGCAGGTTCCCCCGTATCAACCCGTGTCACAAGTCCTTGCGAGGCATTGATGCGAATTGTTTGTCCATCGGCAAGCAAGCTGGTGGCGGAATCGAGCACGACGGCGGGGAGCCCCAGTTCTCGCGCAACGATCGCGCCATGAGAAAGCGTTCCGCCACGTTCTAAGACCAAACCAGCTGCCTTGGCGAACAACGGAGTCCACGACGGATCGGTGCTCGGGCAAACCAGGATGTAGCCGCTATCAAGTGGTGGGGCCTTTTCGGGAGACAACACCACTCGAACTGGTCCGCTGGCAGAGCCGCTGGAGACCGGATGGGCTGACCATTGCTCTCCAGCATCTGAGATTGGGACCTGACCCAGCTCAGCGACATCGGCCCGATCGATAACGCGCGGAAGGTGCAAGCGGCTGGCGGCCTGACGCTCGGCGCGCCGCCTGGCGATTTGATCTTCCGGAAGATAACCGCCGCGCAAAGCATCGCTAATTTCGGCGACAGTCAGAAAGAAGATGTCGTCACCGACATTCAATCGCCGACCACATTCGATTGCCGTTTCTCGGAGTACGGCAAAGCCACGCATCAAGTGGTACTTTCCGTCTTCGCGGAAACGCACGTAGCGCTGCAATAGTCGCACGTGGTTGAGCAATTGTTTGGCCGCCGTGGGAGGCAGCGACTGTTTCAGGTTTGCCAACGTGGCTTTGGCCTGGGCCACGCGGGCAGCATGTTTTGCCGTTGAGTCAGAACTGTCCCGAAGCTGATCGGCCAACCCCTGCACATCCTGTGGACGTTCGTGCCAGCGAGGTGTGGCCAGATCAAACTCGCCGGGCGCGCGGTGACCATGTTCGCGGAGCCACTCATCGAGCGGACGTTCGCCTTGCGCCACCTCCCGCAATTGTGTATTCGCGATCGATGTGCGGTCGGGATGGGGACTGACGCTCAATAAATGTACGAGTTCGTCTGGATCTTCATCCCACAAATGGTCAGCAATAAAACGATGCAACTCTGCCAGAGCCAATGCCTCGATCATACTGGGCAAGAAGGCCTCAGCGCCAAATAGATTCATGACCTGGTGTTCGCGCTCACCCCATTTTTCAACTAACTCTTCGTTGGTTAGGTGTCGAAGTTCACAGGCGGATTGCTCGATCAACCAACTGTCGATTCCCGGGACTAGAGTTTCGTCAAAATAGCGGTCGAGTGTTTCGGACTCGCGATGCAGTGCACTAGTTACTTCAGCAGCGCGTTGTGCCGCTGCTCCACGTTGTCGTGCACTGCCGAGTGGTAGGGTCGGAGGTGCTTGCGCTGCATCGGGGTTCTCGCGAAGCAACTGAATATCGTAAACGAACGGATACTCAGCGAAAAACATTTCGGGCATCCGAGCGCAGTCCATGTAGATGCCACTGCCGATGCGTTCCAGAAATCCAGCTTGGGCCACAGCTGCTGAAGGCGAGAAGCCAACGCGACGGTACATGTGCCCAAACCCACCATCGCCCGACATGTAGCGCCCTACGACATCCCAGCTCAATGGGGAGGGATTAGAAAGGGTTTCGTCCAGATTGTGTCGCACCCAAGGTCCGCGTCCAGCGTTCAGCTCACGGTGCAGGTATTCGGATGTTTGGGCCAACAGCGACTGATAGGCGGCCGCGTCGTCCAGGGTGGTGATGGCTCGCGACTGCAACAAGTGGACGCGACCCCCGTCGTCAATTGCCCATTCGATATCTTGGGGATGATCAAAGTAACGCGACGCGCGGCGTCCCAAGTCCGCTAGCTGGCGGATCGCATCGAATTTCAGACAGGCGCGACGTCGTAGTTCCTCCGGCGTGGCTTCAAATTCCCTTCCGCCGGGAAGCAAACGTAACGTTTTGTCCGCCACCGTATATTGCAACACCTCGCATCGATCGGTTGCAACTCGAATCAAATCGGGTTGCACTTGTCCGGAAACCACCGCTTCGCCCAGCCCCCAAGCGGCTTCGATGAGCATCTCAGCCGGTGAGCCAGTTCTTGGATTGGTGGTGAAAAGTACACCCGCAACGTTAGCCGGGACCAGCTTCTGTACCACGACTGCCATGTGAACCGCTGTGGGATCGATGGCTTGTTCATGCAGATAAGCGCGAACACGATCGCTCTCCACACTCTCCCAACAAGCTGTGACTGCCTCAAGCACGGCATCAATGGTCGCGAGATTTAGGAATGTTTCGTATTGCCCTGCCATCGATGCGCCCGCCAAATCTTCGGCCGTCGCCGAAGAACGTGCCGCCACCAGTGGACTTGCCAGTGGACCCACCAACGCAGTGTGAGCTTCTCGAATCAGATGGAAGATCTCCTCGCGGTGAGTGTCGCGGGCAAGATAGGCAGCGGTGGTGACGACGAAACCATCCGGGACAGGCAGTCCAGCGCGAATCATGGCGGCCAAGTTGACCGCCTTGCCACCAACTAAATTGGCGTCGAATGCCTCAGCCAGCGGTAGGATTAACGGGAGTTTGTCAGGCGTCATTGGCTCGCGCCTGCTGTGTAAGCGCGAAGACCACCGGTTTCACTCCCGACGATTAAGCGTCCATTCACAATCAGTGGCGAACTAATACTCAATCCCTGAGCCCCAGGTTTGTCCTCGGAGTTGATGTAGATTTTCTCCAACTCTTTACCTGTCTCCAAGTCGAAACGCGCAAGGTAGCCATCTTGGCTTACCGCAAAAACCTCGCTGTCAGTTACGGCGGGGGCAGCCAACACAGGGGCTAAGCCGCTGATGCGCGACGCCCACAGAGGTTTGCCATCATGAGGGGCGAGGGCCATCACTTCACCATTGGCCACACCACACACTAGATGTTGACCGGCCGCTACGGCACCCAGTACTGCATCGGGCATTTCCGCTTGCCACACGGTTCGTCCGGTCTTGGCGTCGAGGGCCATGATGACCCCAGCCGGATTGGGATCGCGGTACACAAAGTCTCCATTGCCTCCACCGGCGATGACAAGATTGTCCATCAATGTGATCGCGCCGGTAATCGGGTAAGGTGTAGGACTGCGCCATAGTTCGCGCGAACTTGAGATGATACTTGGATCAGTGTTGAGGGCCACAATGGCATTGCCGTTAAAGCCGCTGCCAATGAATAGCACACCATCGCGAACTACAGGGGAGCTTTCAGGATCAGCCACATCGTGGCGCCACAATTCACTTCCGTCTTCCAGACTTGCAGCCAGCACATAACCAGGATGACTGAGCGGTTTGTGTGTAGTAGGATCTTCAATAGCACCGGCACCAATATAAACGGCATCGCCATCGATGACTGGTGAGCTCTCCAAATGCAACGGCGTGGCCAGCGTCCAGCGCACGCTCCCGGTAGCGGTTTCAATGCATATTAAGTTGCAATTGGTATCGGGGTGCAAGCCTTGGCCGATCACCAGCCAGCGTCCGTCAGCGCTGATCGCCGGCGAACTAAAAAAACCTTTGAAGTCCGAGCCGTCAACCTGGTCGACCGACCAGATCTGTTTTCCACCGTTGATATCCAGACAGAAAATGGCTCCATAGGTATCGGGTGGATCCAGTAGACAGGAGGCGCCGTAAATGCGTTCGCCGTGCACGGCCGGACTGGAGAGGATCATGGCTTCCGTGTCCTCGCTTTCGACTCCCGATTCGTCGATCCACCGCGGATAGTGCTGCCACAGTCGCTGCAAGCCGATGGCTGGTGCTGAACCCAGCGAACCCAGGCGTTGCGGACCAGCCCGAAACATGAAAGGCTGATTGCTGTCGTGGCTGGTGTCTGGCAGTCCAGCGGACGTCGTCTCAGTGACTGCCGGGGAGTGATTTCCATTCCGTTTTTTAGCTTCGATCCGCGCCAAGGCGACACGAGTCCAATCGACGTAAACTGCCGCGCCGTTACCCGGAATCGCTCCATTGGATGGTGCGTTGGCGAGTGTTTGACGCCGTCCTGCGGTGGATTGTTGATCGTGACTTGTAGGCCAGAAAGCAATCCCAGCGCCTATGAGACCAGCGACTGCAAGCAGGGTGATGGGCACCGCGGGTCTTTCTCGACAGACGCGGAGCAATTCCCGCGGTTTGAACAGCAGTGCCAAAAAGGTTGTCATCGCAGCCAAAATCGCTGGCAACAATGCAGCGCCCGCGTTGACAACAATGGGCACGACGCCAATTGGCAACACATTGCTGATGTTCGGGAAGTCCATGGATGCAAACCTCGAAAGACTAGGTCGGGAAAAGGTGTCGGACACCAAAAGTGCGAAGCATCCGCAGGGCCGTTCCGGCTTTTGGTGTCTGACACCTTTTCCCGAACGACACCTTTTCCCGAACAACCCGCAAATTAAACTTTGTCAAAGCACTAGAATTCGTCATCGGGGCCCGTTTCACCGCGATCGACCACCACGACGCTATGAGGTTTTGCATGCAGGTCGACTTCGGCCAATCGTTCGAGGCCATCGGCATATCGGACCGTCAACTGACACTTCCCGTCGCCCGGTTGCCGCACGGACATTTCGACTCGAGCTGGACCACATGAACCAGCCGACACGTTGTTGGTCAAGTCGCGCCGCGCCATTAGAAGCCCGCGCGCATCGTGTAGCTGGACGCTAGCGTTGACAATCCCTTTGGAACCCAAGACATGCACCGTCAATAGTTTCGTATTTTGAATCGCTTCGATTTCTGGAACGGGATGCTCCACAGGAGCTCGGGCTGCAAGCGTATCGTTGACGATGAGTGTTAAGTGTCCGTGGCCATTACCAACTACCAGATCGGGTGCGCCGTCATTGTTTAGATCACCGGTTGCACAAGACAAACCACCCAGTTCGCCGGATGGACCGTCGAACATATGTTCGTAGTGCTTGTGAGTCGCACCAAGCATAAACGAGCCATAGCCACGATTGACGATGTAGCGGTTATGTCCGTTCTCTGCACTACTGATTGTGAAAAAGTCGACATGCCCATCGCAGTTCAGGTCTTCGGCGATGGTCGCCATGTGCGCCTGGGAACCTTCGCTGATTTCATTTCCCCACCGCGTTACATCCACAGGCCGACCCTGCTGATTGGCAACCACGATCCAGCCGTCTTCCAGTGGCACGACCAGGTCCATGCGCTCGGGGGAGAAGAGCGGTAGAAACGTGCCCGCGCCAGTGGTCCCCGGTTGTCCCGTTGCACTGGAGGTGAATTTAAAGTCGATGTTGTGCGGTACCGGCTCAAACTTGCCCTGCTCATTCTGTACTAAGAAGTAACCATCGCCTGAGGCATAAAATAGATCGGTTCGCAGATCATCATTCCAGTGTCCTGGGGTAACAAAGCCATCGCCACCGGCTCCGCATTCGGCTCGCTCAAGTCCGAGGGCTGCAGTCGCATCGATGAAGAGGTTCCCGTTCTTTTCCCCTGGGTTGACTAGCGCCCGCAGGCCCCCTCCAGCCAGACTGATAATGATGTCTGGGTAACCATCGTTATTGAGTTCCACAAAGGCGGAAGACTTGATCGACTTTGCTTGAGTCGTAACCAACGTTTCTTGCCCGCACAGCTTCTGCTCGGCAAACGAAAATCGTCCGTCGATGAATCGGCCGACGTAGAGCTTGGAGTCAAACAGCAAATCGGTCAGCATGTCACCGTTGATGTCGGCAGCTGAACAACCGTGAGCTGAAACCCCAGTAAGTCCTAGAGCCTCAGTCGCGTCGGCGAACTTTCCATCGTCACCTTGCATGCTCACGGTGACATTTCCAGCGCAACTGACGATGTCTAGATCACCATCGCCATCGAGGTCGTAGACGGCGACACCTGTGACTGGCGCGGCAAACTGATGTAGCAGACTATCGGTCTGGAATCGCGCGTAACCTTTACGAGGAAAGAAGTCACGTCCGGCGGCAATGTCTTCCACCAGCGAGGCGAGTTGCGCGCTGGAACCGTTCCATGTCCCCGCCAGCGTACTGATCGCGGCCCCATCGAGTCCCACGGTCGCTTCGCCACTTTTATCTAGCGACCAAACTCCAGGCTCGCTCATTTCGCCGAGATAGAAGCCATTGGCATACAGCATCAGGTCCTTGGGGCCACGTTGGCGGCCGGCAAAGGCCACCGCTTTGTCCCCTGCCACAATATCCCCTTCTCGCATGGCGTCTGCTGCGGCGCTCTGCATCGCGCCGGTAAAACGGAGTGTCAATTCTGCACCCTCCGTCACAGCCCCTTTCAACGTTCGACTGATTTTGCACGACACAGTTCCCGCGGCGGGATCGATGTCCAGAATTTCCAAAATGCAGACGGTCGTGTAACGCGTGTGATACAGGTCTGCCGGCTGCAAGCCTGCGTTGATCACCGCTAAGGCTAGAGAAGATAATGACAGTAACAGCAGGGATATCGAGGCGGGAAAGAATAAATAAGTCTTCATATGGCTTTTAATCGTTAAGATTTCAGAATGTGAGCCGCAGGTGCTATCGGCTGTTGGTTTAATAGCTGTTTGCACATTGCTGTTTAACCCGCAGCCGCAGGTTTTGAAGTTGCGCTATTTGAACCGCGAAGCGGTGGCATATGATAGCCTGGGGTGCAAACCCCAGGGAAAACGTCCGCCGACAACCCCGGCTTGCCAGCGATCGACCGCGAAT
>JBGSNE010000243.1:0-50850 GCA_041739785.1 Pirellulaceae bacterium | reverse complement strand
TTGCCTCGAAAACTTTGTCATCGAATTCGTCGAAACGATAACGCCAAACCTGGTCCATCAACATCAAAAGGTCTCCCACACGTGACGCGACGATACTGCTACCATTATGCGCTTGGATTGATGTTTAGTCAGCAGTCTCCGCAGTAGCCGGGGCGGGCCGCGCGCAATGTATATCACCGCCAATACAACCCGCTCAAGGAATCATCTTGTTAAGCACTTGGTCCCCGGCTGCGCAGGCGCCGGCTTAGTCAGCCACTGGTTTCAACGTCGAGTGCCACTCCGCCCCAGCCGTCGCCTGCGCAGGCTGCTACAAATGTGCCAGCAACAATCAGTCTAGTACATGTACAACAAGTATGTGCACTCCACTCCGCTCCAGCAGCCCGCTCCGGCTAGGCGTTAAACGAATATGCTGGAACCTCTCATGGAACTTCACTATCATGATAGGACTTCACAATACTCTTGGAGCCTGAACGATGATACACGGCTACCACTTGATTCTTCCGGCATATGGTTTTTGGCTTCCCAATGACCCTCGCGGGTCTTGGTCAGACATGGTGCGGAAATGGGAATTGGTTCGATTTGGAACCGCCACAAAAAACATCGAGCGCCGCAGTCTGGACTCGTTAAGCGAAGTTGAACTGAATAGTCGCGAGGCTGCGCGACGAGCATTGTCGTATCCACCAGTAAACTTTTCTGCTGCTCAAATAGCAGCTATTGGCGAAGGATTTGGCAATCGCGTCTGCAAGAGTAACTATACGATTTGGGCCTGTGCAATTCTTCCCGAGCACACTCACCTAGTTGTGGCGCGACACGTGTTCATCGTGGAAAAAATCGCAAACCAGCTCAAGGGCGCTGCCACGCGAATGTTGCTCGAGCGCAAGCTGCATCCGTTAGCTGACTTGTCACGCACTGGCAAACGCCTGCCGAAAATGTGGGCCGAACATCATTGGAAAGTCTATTTGGATACGGAAGAAGCAATTGAGAATGCCATTCATTACGTAGAAGACAATCCTAAAAAGGAGGGACTGCAGAAACAAGACTGGCTATTCGTACAACGCTTCGCAGGGATATCTCAAGGCGGATGGACGACCTATCACTGAATCGTTTAACGCCAAGCCGCAGTAGCCGGGGCGGGCCGCGCGCAATGCATATCACCGCCAATACAACCCGCTCAAAGAATCATCTTGTTAAGCACTTGGTCCCCGGCTGCGCAGGCGCCGGCTTAGTCAGCCACTGGTTTCAACGTCGAGTGCCACTCCGCCCCAGCCGTCGCCTGTGCAGGCTGCTACAAATGTGTCATCAACAATCAGTCTAGTACCTGTACAACAAGTATGTGCACTCCACTCCGCTCCAGCAGCCCGCTCCGGCTAGGCGTTAAACGATGCCCGACTTACTCACCACTCCACCACTCCACCACTCCACCGCTCCACCGCTCCATCACTCATCACTCCATCAATCATCACTCACCACTCACCACTCACCACTCAACAATCATCAATCATCAATCGGAATTCAGAAAGCGTTAAACGGAAATCAGTATCTGACAGATAGAGTTCCGATGGATGAGTGACGATTTCGGAGTCTTGATTTGTGGAGTATCGCTTCGCACGTGAGTCGCATTGGACTGAGCTCGCGCGACGAGCCTTTCAAATAATCAATTCCGATCAACTATCGTTCGACACTCCCCTGCTCCCCCACTTGTTTTGTCGCCGATGATTTGTTCACTCTGGCTCGGAACTTAAGATAGGCCCAGGAGTGCAGCGGTAATGCGATACAGGCCATCGATAAGCTGAAGGCAACAATGACGCCGGGAACGCTGTAAACTTTGCCGCCAAACCACACTGCCACAGCCACGCATAGCAGTCCAGTTACGGAAGCGACCACGAACGGCTTGGCGCCTCGTGACAACACATAAAAGGCTTGCAGAGCGAACAGATGATTGGCGAGATAGCCGACGGCCAACACTAAGATCAGACCAGGGGAAATAAAACGTAGTTCCCAACCAGGTAGCAGAAGCGGTAGTCCGCTGACGGCGATGGCAAGAGCGCATAGAGCCAACAGCAGCAGCCCGCTGGAAACTATTGCGGTCTGACGCCACAGATTCCCTGCCAGCTCTCGCTCTCCTTGGGCTTGATAGCGAGCGATCAGAGGGAATTTGGTCTGCGCCCAGGCTAGTGCCAGAGCCTGCACAGCCACCGTGGCTTGCAGCGTCAGGCCGAATGGGGCAGCTTCACTAGCGCCGTGATAATTGAGCACATAGATGTACAACAATTGAGAGGCCAAATAATGCGCTGCGCTGGCTGCCGCTGTTCGCCATTGCAAGGGGGCGATCTGCGCGATCCACAGCCTATGTGATGCGGTCGGCCTACCCGGCGGACGGAGCAACAAGCGTTGGGCCCGCGCTCCATAGGCAATCACCAATTGAAAGACTGCGCCGACGGCAAAGACCGCCACGATGGCCCACAACTTGAGCCCTAGCAACAATGCCAGCCACATCGTTAGGCTACCTGCCACGGCTTGCCACAATCGCAGGCGGTAAACGTGTTCCCGCTCGCCTCCTCCTTCCAGCACATACACACGCGGTGATATCGCCAATGTCATAGCTGCTAGTGCAATGGCCAACACCAGGGGCAAACGCCAATCGATCAAAACGATTCCGTCGCCGCTGAGGACTTTCCAACCCATCAACCCGCCACCGATGAAATACAGCACAGCGATCGAGCCAAACCACCACGAGGAGACTCGGGCCAGATCAGGCAATGAACCCTGTGCAACGCTTTCCGAAAGTTGATTCGCAAGCGTATGGCTGTTCGATTGTCCGCGGGCTCTTCCGATCACGTTGCCCGCCTGACCAATTAATACGCTTCCCAGCCCCAGTTCGAACAATGGTTGAATGGCGACGATACCTAGTATGCCAGTAAAGATACCCTGCTCAAGTTTGGTCATGGTCAGCACGAGCAAAGCCATCGTGATGGGGCCAGAAATAGCCTGCCACACACGCGCTATCAAAGCAAACGACAGCGATCGATCGAATTGGAGCCAAGCCGCGATGCGCTGGAGTTTCATTGAGAAAGACGAGTATATTAAAGGGCTCAATTTGTACGAATCGCTGCCCATCCATCTTAACCGATAGCCTCGACGATAGCGACCGTCGTCGTCCCCGTCGCCGGTTGGATGAACCGTGTTTTTCTACGCAAGGCTCACTTCGGAAGGTGCTTACGTCGGAAGGTTGCCAATGGTATCGTGGTTGCTTCCCAGCTAAATTCACTTGAGGTAGCCAATGAAGATTGTACGCAAACTATTAAGATCGTGGCTCAAGCGCGCCGGCTACGAAGTGATTACGTTCGACCCTGATCTGGACTACGACGATTTCGATTTGCGGGCTGAGGACGAGGAATTGGGGATTATGCGGCGGGTTGGTCCGTACACCATGACCAGTCGTTCGCGCATCGCCGCTCTGTGCCGCGCGGTTGAGTTCGTGGTGCGCCATGACATTCCCGGAGACATTGTGGAATGCGGCGTGTGGAAAGGGGGGAGCATGATGGCTGCCGCCCTGCGTCTGCAGCAACTCGGAGACACGCACCGCAAGCTCTACTTGTACGACACTTTTGAAGGAATGACCGCCCCGACGGCCGTAGACGAGGACAATCGCGGGCGCAGTGCGGCGACGCGCATGAAAGCCGAAGGGTCGGGGGGATATTGGTTTCGGGAGCCACAGGAAGAAGTCCGCCGCAATCTCCTGTCGACTGGTTTCGACGAAAGTCGTTTAGTGTTCGTCAAAGGGCCCGTCGAGCAAACCATTCCCGCGCAGATTCCAGATCAGATTGCCATCCTGCGACTCGATACCGATTGGTACGAGTCGACCAAACACGAATTGGAGCACCTCTATCCGAGATTGAGCGTAGGCGGAACACTCATCCTGGATGACTATGGCTACTGGCGCGGCTCGCGCAAGGCGGTCGATGAGTACATGGAGCAACACAAATTAAAGCTGTTACTAAATCGCATCGATCATTCCGGCCGGGCTTGCGTGAAGATGGAGTAGAGAAGCGAGAGGCGAGATGCTAGTAGCTAGTAGCTAGTAGCTAGTAGCGAGAAGTGTCCGAATTCTTGATGTTTCTCCCGAACTCCAACCGCAAAAAAAGGTACGCTCTCTCTAGCCTCTAGCCTCTAGCCTCTAGCCTTCCACTACTCTCATCGCTAGCTCAGCGACCTGTTGAGCGACGACCGTTTGTTGGAAAGGGAGCAGGCTGTGGGCTACACGTGCAGGGGCTGGCTGAGTGCCGCTGTCCCAAGCTGACTGCACAAGCTGTGCGGCTTTAGGCACATCGCCGTCACTGCAGTAGCCGGCACCGGACGATTCAATGAAGTCGTCAAAGTCCTCGAGCGAAACAATCGGAGTTCCCGAGGCGGCGGCTTGTAGGATAACGTTGGGAAACCCCTCGTGGCTCGCCGAACTAGTGCTTAAGAATAGTCTCGCTTTTCGGAAAACCTCAGGCATGCGATCGTAGGGGGTGTATTCAACAAGCCTCACGTTGGCTGGTAATGTTTTGCGAACTTGTTGCTCAATCTCGGGTGAGCTGCCATTGATGATCATATGAAATGGCAAGTCGGGGCAGAGTCGCGCGATTTCTAGGGCCAGCAGCGGGCGCTTGTGAAAGTTGTCGTAACGGCCGATCCACAGCACGTATCCGTCTGAGGGCTTAGCTTGTCCCGCCCATTGTTCTAAGCGAATCGGATTGCGGATCAAAGTTCCCTGCCGACCATGTTGGGCTGCGAGCTGGCGGATTTGCCAATGGGATTGGCAGACAACGGCCGAAGCTTGCGTCAGACAAATGTCAATCTCTGCGGCAGTCACTCCATATTCATTGGGCGCATCACTATCAACGCGATCCGTGGGAGTTAAATCGGCATTGGATTCCAAAAATAAAAGACTGGGGCGATGCTGATCGCGGGCTGTCACCACGATGCGCGCCGAGTCCTGATTGACTCCGAAACAGGCCCAGATGTCGCAGTTGATATTGGCTAATCGCGGGTCGGGAGCGAGGCGCCTAGGATCGGGAGGCCGCCACGGGCGAGTAAGAAACAGCAACGGGAATTGGTAAAGCAGACGCCAAGTAAACCTTTTAATGCGCAGTTGCGGTACAAGATCGACACTCTTGGAAAAATCTTCTCGCATGTCCTTCCAGCGATTCACTGAAACATGCAAGTCGACCTCATTGATCTGCGTGCGTGCAATGGCCCGCGTATGCTCGGTGATAAAGGTGACCCGTTGATGAGCGTGGTGCTTTAGGCCTTGTGCCAGTTCCCAAGCGCCGGTTTCGAGTCCGCCGACTTTGGTGCCGGTCTTAGGCAGGACCGCTGGGAGAGCTCGCCAGGCAACCAGTGCCAGATGCAATTGGCGTTCGACGTTAGGCATCGGTCATCGCCCTTCAACGGGTAGGCGGATTTCGAAGCAGCTGCCTTCGCCCGGCTGGCTTGTGGCTTGCACGATGCCCCCGAGCGCTTGAGCCAAATGCTTGACGATCGACAGCCCTAAACCAGTGCCCCCAGATTGAGTCGACCGGTCTTTTTCGGCGCGATAAAAACGTTCGAAAATGCGCTCCAAATCGACAGGAGCAATTCCGATTCCGGTGTCGGTTACGCGCATTAAGAACTGATGGCCATCGTGATGCATATCAACTCTTATTGGACCGCCATCGTGTGTGTACCGTACGGCATTGGAGAGCAGGTTACTAAGGATTGTTTGGAAACTATCTCGGTCGCAACGAATTTCGAGCGGCTGATTGGGCATGGATATCTCGATTTGGATTCCCTTGCTCAGCGCTACGACTTTTGCCGCGGCTATACAGGGTTGGGCGGCTTTTAATGGGTCGAACCGTTCGAATTTGAGCGCCGTCCCCGACTCAACCCGCGACAGCTGCAACATACCTTGTACTAAACCATGCATGCGATCGGATTGCTCAATGATATTAGCGATAAATTGCTCGGCAACCGAACGATCGTCCAATGCGCCCAATTGCAGCGTCTCGGCATAGGCTCGAATGGCGGCCAAGGGGGTTTTCAGTTCGTGGGAAGCATTCGCCACGAAGTCACGGCGAATGGCTTCCATGCGGTGTAACATGGTCTCATCATGGATTGTCAATATCGCGCCAAAACGTTCATGCTTGGTCGATCGCACATCCACGGAGACCGTTTCTACCGGCAGGATGCCCAACGCAAGTGGTCGTCCAATAATACGCAGTGTTCGGCTGGGGCGAGGCAAATCGACCAGCGCTTCGCAGGTAGTTCGTTCCTTGAGAACTCGTGCAGCCACTTCGTTGACCTGAGGGAGGCGGATTAGCTCTAACAGCAAGCGATCCCCAAAGGGCTCAGGCGCTAGGCCAAGCAACTGGTGTAGTGCCTGGTTGGCAAGTAAAACGTGGGAGCAATCGTCGACTGCCAGCACTCCCTCCTGAAGGTTGCCGAGCACCAATTCGCTCCGCCGGTTCTCGCTATGAAGTTCGCTAACTAGTTGATTGACCGATTCGGTGACCATACCCAAAGCTGGCACCAATTCAGATTTTGTTTCGATTTGCGGGAGCAATTTCGAGAGCTGGGGCGTACCGCGTAAGGCACGGAGCCAAGGTTCGAGAAGGCCATGCAGTTGCAGCTGCTGAGCGCGGCCGGTCGCCATGGCCACAGCCAATACGCTGGAAGCGACTAAACAAAGCAGTCCCCAGCTGATCCACCACACACGTCCTGCGCCATGCTGTCTAACTTCGCGAGTGACTTGCAGCGCCAGCCGCTCGGATGGAACAGTGCCCTGCAGTTGTACGACGGCGATGAGTCGCTCGGTCCCCCGAACACTGCTGCTTCGCTGGATTTGCGAAGGGGCAGCATTCGCCGCAAGTTTGTCGGTTGGGTTGGGAACGGGTAGGAGGTCTAAATTGAGTTGACGTTCGAGCTTCAGCCAAGCTGGATCGCTGTCCCAGGGGGCTTGCCACTGAGTCGCTTCAATGAGCGTGGCGACCGTAGGGAGCAGGGCCTGGAATTCGGCTTCTTCCATCCGTTGGATGCGGGCGTCAAGCAGGTAACTACCCAGAAAACCAACTGACAATAAACCAACGAACAGTGCCGTGAGGGCGAGCAGGTAGACACTGACGGTAAGGGACTTCATCAGCCACTCGCGAGGCGTGAAACGGAATTTACTCCGCAAGTGGCCAGGGCCGGGAATGATCCGGCGACACACGGATTTTCAATCCGTTGCTCTACCAACTGAGCTACCTGGCCAGTGGAGGAAACGCGAGGAGCTTGCTTCGACGAATCAACCATCCCCAAAATGCTATTTGTACTAGCCTTGGATGTCAACGGGAGACTTGCGGATCTCACTGTCGAAAATGGAACAATGCCTCCGAACACCGCGCGAAATCATTTTGCCCAGGTTATAATCGGGAGCTTCAGTTCCACTCGGTAGCATGGACGAAGTGTAATGCGGCCAATTCCAGCCCTATCTTTCCTCCCGTATTCATTGGCAGATTCCCGCCCTGGCTGGTTTGGCTTGGTTGGGTTGACGGCGATCTATTGCAGCCTAATGGGCAGCTGCGTGACCGTGGCCCAAGACTATTCGCCCGATCACCCCAAGGTGCGGGCGATGGTCGATCGAGGCGTGGCTTACCTTACGAAACTTCCGCCTCAACGCGATATGTACGAAGGTGGCAACAACTTGTTGATCGCCTACACAATCTACAAGGCCTCCGGCGAAACGAACCAGGCTGCCGTCAAAAATGGCATCTCTGCGGCGGTCACCATGGCACACAGCTTGCCCAATCCGAATGTCGAGGGGGGGCGAGAAAGCAAGATTGTCTACGCAGCCAGTGTGGCGGCAGTACTGTTGGCCGATGTGGACCCAGTGCTCTATCGACCTGAATTGGAAATGTTTCTGGAGTGGCTGGTTTCGATACAAAAGCCTCATGGTGGCTTTGGCTATCTTGGTGTGCCGACGGGCGACACATCGCAAGTGCAATACGCGATGCTGGCGTTGTGGACCATGTCGTTCGTCGGCTTGGATGTCCCTGTCGATACCGTCGAAGGGACCGTGCGCTATTTGGAAAGCACGATCGATCCTTCCGGGGGTTGGGGCTACCAAGGCATTGTTTCCAGAGGAGCTCCAGTCCAACAAGAACAAGTGTCGAAATCCCTGGCGACAGCCGGAGCCGGAGCTTTGCTGATCGCCGGGGACCTGCTCGGTTTCTTCCGACATGTCCGTCACAACGATGACAGCGAGGGCATACCGGATGCTTTCGTGCGTGTCGACCTATTGATGAAGCAACGTGCGAATCGCAAGGCGCGTACCCTGAGTCGTGGCGATATCGATCCTTTGATCGATCGGGCCACCCGCTTTCAAAATGGGAATGGCTTCACCGGTGGATTCTGGTATTACTACTGGCGTTATTCTCAGGAGCGTTACGAGAGTTTTCGCGAGATCATGGAAGCCAAGCAGGGGAAGAGTCCCCAATGGTATGTCGATGGAGTTAACGAATTGGCCGGCCTTCAAGAAGCCGATGGACGCTTTCCGCAATCCAAGAAAGCCGACTACACCTCAGACGACCTTTGCACTTGCTTCGCCGTACTGTTTTTGATCCGTTCAACGCAAAGAGCGATAGGCAAGCTTGACGAGGGAGTCACTTTTGGTGGCTACGGTCTGCCGAGCGATGTGACTACGGTTAAGATGGTCGGGGATCGCATCGTTGGAGATGCCGAAACGAGCGTTGAAAACCTGTTGTCGATGCTGGAGAAAGACGCAGCCAGCGATATACAGATCGGATTGCTCCCCGACGATTTGCAGCTTTCTAAAGATCCACTGCAACGCAAAGAGCAAATAGCTCGGCTGGCGCGATTGCTGGTCAGCGGCGATTATGCCGCCCGCCGCGTGTCCGCCAAACTGATCGGGCGCAGCGAAGACTTGAATCAAGTACCAGATTTAATTTACGCGCTGACGGACGAAGATCCCTACGTACCGCAAATTGCCGAAGAAAGCTTGCGGCTTCTCAGTCGTAAACTCAACTCCGGCAAGCTCGGAGTCGATCCCGAATTGCCCGACCAGCAGTCTGCCGTTGCGTTTTGGAAAACATGGTACCTAGGACTCCGCCCCGACTATATTTTTTTCGATCGGTGACGAACTGCATGAGTACATCCACGACCAGCCGACCACGGCGGACGCCGCGCGCACAGGGGGCGACGGGCATGCGCACTCAGAAAGTCGATCAGGTGGCTAGCCTTCTGATGGCTGGGCTAGTGGTCGTAGGGCTGCTGGTGCTGCTGTTGTTCGTGGTCTGGCTGACGCAAACGTTTACTTGGACGGCTGGCGATATTCGGATCGAGCAGGAGCGAGTGGCTGGACGAGGAGATCATGCGGAAGGATTTGAACGCGACATTGAGCCTCCTGGTGCAGAGGAGGTGGAGGAGTTGGCTGAGCCTAGTTTGGCTGAAACGCTGGAAGCGGTCACGGATGCGGTGACCAGTGTGGCGGCGTCACTGGATTCACTGGATACCAACGCAGATATGTCTGTGGACGGGACGGGACGCGGTGACAGCCGGCCACCTGGACCACTGGGTGAAGGGGATGATATCGTTCCTCGCTTCGAGCGATGGGAATTGAAGTTTCAGTCCAAAGGGCTGCAACCCTATGCGACGCAGCTCGACTTCTACAACATCGAATTGGCGTGTGTCGGCGGTGGTGTGCCAACGGTTGACTATGCGACGTCGCTCTCGACTGCCCCCCAGAAACGCTCGGGAACCAGCGCTGAGGAGAACAAGCTCACGAGACTATATTTCATGTGGCGACAGGAGGGGCCGCTCAAACAGTTCGATCAACAGCTTTTGGAGCAGGCGGGCGTCAGAACCGCTGGACGGCAATTGCTAAAATTCATTCCCAAGGAATTGGAGGAGCAATTGGCGCAAATTGAAATGAAGTACGCGATCTCACAGGGGCATGAAACCGTCAAGGAGATCGCCAAGACAATCTTCGAATCGCGGGCTAACAGCTCGGGGGCCTACGAGTTCGTGGTGATCGAGCAGCGCTATCGAAGTGTCGCCAAATAGCTGATTTTCTCGGAAAAGATAGGCAATAGCCGCCGAAGCAATACCCCCTGTATGCAGGCCTGAGTTATCATCAATAAGCTGGAGTTCACCAACGGTCTCATCGTCATGGGGGGGGGCCAGCACGTTTGGCCATACTGATCATGGGTTAAACTTAAACGCTGTAAGTCAGGGCGACTTACGCGAACTATCCAATTTGTTTATCTAGTCTTCTGGAAGTTTAAATGCCGCAAACGATCTATGATTGGATTGGACTCGCCGACTACTGTGCCTTGGCGATCGTGGCGCTATTTGGCGCCTACTGCTGCCTGCTGGTCTGGAACCGAGTCGGTCAAAAATGGTTTAAAACCGAAGAAGAACAAGATGCGTTTCTGGAGAGCATCGAACCCGATCTGCTCAGCGGTAATTTTGAAGCGGTAGAGGCGGCATGCGAAAGTGACCAACGAGCCGTGCCGATGATGGTTCACTTGGGAGTCATCAATCGGCATTTGGGATACGCCAAAGTCAAACATTTGCTGACGGAACGTTTTCAGCGCGATGTGCTGGCCGATCTCGACAAGAATATTAGCTGGGTAACAACCGTTATCAAGACCGCGCCCATGTTGGGGCTGTTCGGCACGGTTACTGGTATGATCGGTGCCTTTGCCACGCTGGCATCGGCGCAGAGTGTTGAGCCGATGAAGTTGGCTAAAGACATCAACGTGGCGCTTTACACTACGGCCATCGGCTTGAGCATCGCCATTCCGCTAGTGATGGCCCTCAACGCAGTCAATAATCGCATTCGTCACATGGAGGCCTTGGTCGGATCCGGCGTTACGCGCTTTCTCGAAGCTTATCGCATTGGTCTCACCCGCAAGGGCAAAAAGTCGGCGTAGTGCATGCGGCGCGAGTAATAAGGGATAAGGATTAAGGTATAAGCTGTAAGTTGTAAGGCACAAGTCGCTAACGCTCAGTAAATAATAGCCTTAACGGTTTTAGCGCCCCTCACCTCTCCCCCGAAAGAAACGAGTTTAACACGTAGCGGAATTCGCCAAGGATTTCGTCAAAAGCAGTTTCCCTTGAAAAGTCGAAATTCTTGGCGAAGTCCGCTACAAAGGAATCCTTAACCTCGCGGCATTCACCCCTTACCCCTTACCCCTTACCCCTTACTCCTTACTCCTTAACTAACTATGTCGAGTGCTTTAGAGCCCATCGAACTGGACGACGACGACCTGGTGGTCGAAGAGGACTTTTGGCGTCCGCGCGCGCCCAGTAGCGATGACGAGCTCGACATTACGCCTATGATTGACATCACCTTCTTGCTGCTGATCTTTTTCCTGGTTTCGTCGCGGATGACTGCCGAGCAAGCGGTCGATTTGCCCAAGGCGCGACACGGAGGGTTGGTGGCCGGGAAAGAGTCGGTGATTATTATCATGAAGCGCGGCACGGGCGATCAAGCGGAGGTCAAGAAGGGGGATGGCACACCTTTTTCGAGCGACACCGAACAGCAAAATGCCGAAATCGCGGAATACGTCGAGCAGGGCATCGATTCGGGAAAGAAACATGTCATCATTCGAGCGGAGGGCTCCGTGCGACAGGGAGAGATTGGTCGTGTGAGCGGTGCCATTTCCGAAGCACTGGAGGAAGGTGCGCTTATCAACATCGCCGTGATGGAACAAACGTAGGACCTAACGACTGATGGCAATTCGATTCCAATGTCCAAACTGCCAGGTGGTGCGGTCGGTCAATCCACGTTTGCTGGGTCGCGAGATAAAGTGTCCCGAGTGTGGCGAGTCTGTGCAGGTTCCATCGGCAGAGCAAATCGAAGAGGCGCGTCGCGCGAAGCGGCAGGCTGCTGATGACGAACGAGCGCAGCGACTTGCCCTCAGTCGTGCCTTGGCTCAGCCGCGGTTAGTGGCGGTCGAAGAAGAGGATGAACTGGAAGTGACGGAGGAGGATGCTCAAGAGCGACTGTCGGCCGATGAACGCCGATTGGCCGCTGCCACCGCTAACTTTGTGCGTCCCAAACCTGCGTCGGGGGAGGATATGGACATGACGCCGATGGTCGATGTAACGTTTTTGCTGCTGATCTTTTTTATGATTACAGCGTCATTCAGCGTACAAAAGAGCATACAACGTCCCGCGCAACGACAGGAAGACCCCAGTACCCGCGCAACGGAAACGCCTCCCGACGAGAACTCAGACATAGTGACTGTTCAAGTCGATGAGTTCAACGCCTTCAACATCATCACCAGCGATTGGGACCGAGTCGCCGGAAGCAAGCAGGATTTGATTGTGGCCCTCAACGACGCGCATGCTGGCGATGCCTCGGGGAACCAACCATCCAGGCTAGTGGTGCAGGCGCACGAGGATTGTATTCACGCCTCAGTTATCGCGGCGCTGGATGCTGGTCGCGAAGCCCAGTTTGAGAGTTTTGAAGTTAGCACGGTCGAGCAATTCGATTGAGCACTTTTATAGGTAGCGGAAGTCTCGGCAGCGTCCGCTTCGGCGACGTCCGCTGCGAATGTAACAAAGTGACACCGTTCGTAGGATCGACGCTTGACGCGACGGCCCATTAAACACAATCGCTTAGAAAAAAGTTCTGAATTTTATGCAACAACAGGCCAAACAGTTTATCGAATTGCTGGAGTCGCAACAGTTGTTGTCGCCAGACGTTCTGGACGAACTGCGACGTCAGGTCGCTGAGAGCAAGACGCGCTTGACTTCAGAATTGTTGGCCAAGCTGCTGGTTGACAACGGCCATTTGACTAAGTTTCAAGCCACGAAATTGATCGCTGAGCTCAAAGACGTCACAGCAACTGCTAGCGGCACCTCATTGCCAACCACCGACGACGATGACGAATTAGGCTTTGCCGAAGGCGCGGAAATGGGGGGCAAAGACAAGCCCGTCGCGAAAGCGGGCTCTAAGCTGGCGAATATGATTGTCGATGATGACGATCTCGACGGCGATCTCGACGGCGATCTCGACGGCGAAGTCGCAGGCAAAGGGGCGGAAGTTGTAGACGTCGATGTAGTGGAAGTCGTCGAGGCGGAGCCTGTTGAGGTTGTGGAAGCCGTCGAAGTCGGCTCGGTGACAGCCGACAACTCAGCCTTAGCAGCCGATGCGTTTTCGGCAACGCCGCCGCCAGCCAAACGCGTGTTGCCTGCCAAGAAGTCCTCTGCCAATCCCTACGATTCGTTTCGCATCTTAGGCGTAGGTTTGCTGCTGGCGTTGTTTTTGATTGCCGGTTTTTTCCTAGTCAACTTCTTTTGGCGGGGGAGTGCCGAGGATCGGCTGAAGCGGGCTGATGAAGCATACGAACAACGCAGTTATGAAACCGCTGCCGTAATGTACAAAGAATTCGCCGAAGTCTTTCCTTCGAACGAAAAGGCCTCCTATGCGAAAGTTCGCTCGGCGCTGGCCGCTGTTCGCAAGGATGCCGAAGGGGCACCTGATCCGAAGCTTGGTTTGGATGCTGCGTTACGAGTGCTCCCGGCGGTGGCTGGCGAATCGGCCATGGCCGAACAGCAATCGGACTTGGCCGGGGCATTGATTGGATTGGCCGGCAAGTTCAATGAGCGCGCCGATCGCACCTCCGACACCGCAGAACGCAAGTTGCTGATGGAGGACATGGACAAACTACTGGCGTTGATCAATGATCCACAATACGTCGGTGCCAATCAACGTAGCCAGCAGGCACCCACACTCAATCGTATCCTGGAGGATCGACAACGCATCTTGCGCGAAATCAATCGCGACGAAGATCTGGCACAAGCACTGAGTCAAATTGACGAGAAACTCGCCGCGAAAGATACACTTGGCGCCTACGAACTGCGCAAGGCGTTGATCAATACCTATCCTTTGTTGGAGGTCGATGATGCCCTTTCACAGCGTGTGCGACAAGCCTCGGTCATCGAACGTTCACTGGTCAAAACCGGAAACCTAAATGTAGGCCTCTCCCAAGAATTGCCCAACCAAGTCATAGGTCGCAGCTTTATCCTAGCCCAGCGGTCCGGGAAGGCTGCCACGCCGCTCAACGGACAAGTTCTGTTTATCAAGGCCAAAGGTTCGGTATATGGCATCGACGGATCCAGCGGAGATATCTTGTGGAGACAGTTCGTGGGACGCGAATTCCACAGTGATCCACTAAGGCTAGGTGCCACCTCGTCCGCCGACGTAATCATCTGCCAACCGGAGCAAGGCCAGTTGGCACGTTTGTCGGGAAAAAGTGGCGAGTCGCAATGGTGGGCCAGCTTAGGGACGACCCTGCACAATCCGATCGTGGAAAGCGACGATCTGTTTGTGTCAACTTTTGAGGGTACGGTCGGGAGCCTGGATGTCGCGGGTGGTCAACTGAAGTGGGCTACGCAACTGCCGCAACCCGCCGCGGTCTCTCCGGGGGTTGCTTTTGGTAAGCCGTCGCTCTACGTCCCTGCCGAACACAGCAATCTTTACGTTCTGTCGCGCACCGACGGCGTATGCCAAGAGGTGTTCTACCTCGGACACCGGGCTGGGTCCATTGTGGTACCACCCATCTTGCTGCTTGGACAATTGTTTGTTTTCGAAAATGTTACTTCGCAATCGGCCAAAATTCGAATCCTCTCAACTTCCGATCAAGGAATCGAGCTAAAGGATGCGCAGACGCCAATCACGATGGATGGCAACATCGTGGTACCACCGCAGATAGATGGACGTCATTTGATTGTGCAGACCGATCTGGGACAGATCAAAGTGCTCGATATCGAACCCACCGTGGAAACACAAAAGGTTAGCGAATTGGTTACTGTCCCCAAGAATGTTTTCACTCCTAAACAGTCTTGGCTGGTTGCTGACAATAATCGCGTGTGGGTGGTGGACAATCAATTGACACGTTTTGACGTTCAATTGGCCACGATGAACATGTCGCGGGCGTGGATCAAAAACGATGGCGATCGATTTGTTGGTCCACCACAACTCTTCGGAAATGTCCTGATCCACTCGCGCGTGCTGCGTGGAAACCAAGGAATTCGCGTCTCCGCGGTAGAAGCCGATACTGGAAGCCCGCTATGGGAAACCGATCTGGGGATGCCCGTGAATTATATTGCCTCGACGGGGGCGGGGTACGATGCGCTGAATACGAGCGGCATGGTATTCGCGCTGGGAAACAAACCGATTCGAAGCGAAGCAGATAGCAATCCGGCAAAGGGTAAATCAGTCACCCATTTCACTGCTCCCACACGCCTGGACGATGGTCGCGTGGTGATGCTGAATCGTGCGCGTGGCAATCAATTGGCTATCTATTCGCCGACCACCAAGAAGATGACCCTGCTGGCTGCCAGTTTTGGTGCAGCCCAACCGACCAGCGAACTAGTAGCGGTTGATGACAAAGTAGTCTTAGGACTCGATAGCGGACAACTGGTCATGCTCAATTTGACCAACGGTGCTTTGGCAGGTACGCCCTATCAACCTGCTATGAAAGCCGGGGAAAAAGTTCAGTGGAACACACCGGTCTATCTGCCCGATTCGAAGACGATGATCGTAGCCAGCGATTTGCAAAAATTGGTGCGGTTGAGCGTGGGTGCCGATCTACGCAGCTTAAGCGAAGTGACGCTCGAGAATCCACTTGTCGGTCCCATTGCCGCGGTGGGCAAGCAGGTTTGCGCCGTTGAATCAACTCGCGGTGGAGATATATTGCAGCTTTTTGACCAAACTAGTTTGAGCAAGGGTGCCACATTGCAACTCCCCGGTCGTCGCGTAGCGGGTCCCTATGCGGTGCCCCAGTCAGACCCAACCAGTTGCTTGTTGCAGACGGACTCAAAGCTGCTGCTGGTTTCTCCTGAGGGGCTGATCAAGTGGGCGATCGACTTTCCTAAATCGACTCTACTCGGGCCGCCGCTGGTCAATGGTGCCAACCTGATTGTCGTTACCGGCTCAGGTAGTGTATGGAGCATCTCGGCCGACAGCGGACAAGTGGTTGGGACTATTGATGCTGGGCAGGCGCTCAGTTCTCTACCGCTGGTCGTCTCGACGAATCTGTTGGTGGGGAGCGATGAGGGAGCTGTCCTTGCGTTGCCCTTGCCGACTCAGCGATCGGAGTCCACGCAGTGATTCGATCTTGTCATTTCGTCGACGGAGCCCAGGCTTTAGCTGTGAGGTTGACGCTACTATTGGCTGTTTGCTTTTCATCCAGCCAATTATGCGCTCAAGATTCCATCACCCGCGTGGAACCGCCCCTGATCGATCAACAACCCTTTGACCTGATCACTCTCAACGCGGCCAATGGCGGGACAAGTGTGAAAGTCTTCCCACTTCCCTTTGCCGATCGCCAAATTCCTGCCAGCCCCAGTCCGCAAGACAAGCTACGCGTGATCTTGGTTCGCTTTCCTGAACGCGAGTACGAAGTGCTGTGGCGGGACATCGAGCGCGTTGAACTCTATGAGCAACGGGTCCATGCGGAAGCCGTGAGTAAACTGGCTGCCAAAGATTTTATCGGCGCGTTTCAAAACCTTAGTTATTTGCTCAAACATTATCCTCAGATGACGCGACTAGAGGAGCTGCGGCAAGAGTTCCTGTTGAAGAGCGCCGCCGATCGCTATCAGGCCGGGGAGTACCGGCAAACCCTGTCGGCCCTGGAGGAATTGCGCGCTACGGCCCCCGCATATCAGTCCGCAACGGTCATGCGTGTCCTTTCGCAAGTCGCTGATGGTTTGATCTCCGCCTACCAACAGGCTAGTGATCTGGGGAGTGCGAAGCAATTGCTCAATCGCTTGAGTGAAGCATATGGTTCCGACTTGCCGGTAGTCGCCACGTGGGAACAGAAGTTGGAAGACATGGCGCTCGCCAAACGCAGCGAAGCGATCGACTTGCTGCAGCGCAAGGAGTACCGTCGCGCGCGACAGGCGGCAACAGCGATGCTTAGCATCCTGCCTGATGTGCAGGAAGCCAATCAGATAGTCGAGCAAATCAATCGCGAGCATCCGATGGTTCGCGTGGGAGTCATGCAGCGAACCCATGAACTCGATGCAACCAGCCTGGTCAATTGGTCGGCACGCCGGGCGGGGTTGTTGGTTGAGCAACCGATCTTCCAATTCCTCGAAACGGGGGCTGAGGGTGGTCGCTACGGTTTTGCATTGGGGGCGTATCGCTTGAGCGATGATCGGCAGCAATTGATGTTTTCGCTGGATCCCAATATTCCGACTCAATTGGACGCGTTTGGTTTGGCGCAATTGCTTCTGAGCCGTTCCAATCCGGACAGCGAAGACTACGACGCTACCTGGGCGGCGATCTTTCAATCGGTATCGATTCCGGCGGCCAACCAAGTGCTGGTGCAACTCAAGCGACCCAATGTCTTACCTCACGCGTTGCTGCAATGGACACTTCCGAGTGGCACGAGCAGAGAGACTGCAGAGCAGCTTTTGCCTGGTCTCTATCAACCCGGTTCGCAAGATGATCAAGAGGCCTCGTTTGTCATTCGTCCAACGGTTGAACAACATGGCCAGCCAGCCGAAGTGATTGAAGTCTTTTACAGCGACCCCAAGCGGGCCGTCAATGAATTGCTTCGCGGCGAGGTGGATGTGCTCGATCAACTATATCCCGCTGACGCTAAGCGATTGGCCAGCGATCCACGTATCCGTATTGGCACGTACGCGCTCCCCACCACACACATGCTCATTCCACTATCGGATCATGCTTACCTGGCCAATTCAAAATTTCGTCGTGGGCTGTTGTATGCCACCAATCGCCAGGGAATGTTGAGCGGTGAACTTCTCAATAGCGAAGATCCCAACGACGGGCGCTTGGTCAGCGGCCCCTTTCCGTTGGGAGGTGGAGTCAATGACCCTCTGTCTTACGCCTACAATAAGAGTGTCCTACCGCTGGAGTACAATCCACAATTGGCGAGGCTACTCTTGGTGATGACTCAGCAGGAGCTACGCGAGACGGCCAAGCGGACGGGGCAAAGTGTTCCCACGTTAGAAAAGTTAGTCATCGGTTGTCCGGATTACGAATTTGCGCGAGTGGCTGTTCAAGCCATGATTCAGCAATGGGCCAATGTCGGGATCGAAGCCGAAATGCTGGTTCAGAGCATGGAAGAATCGTTGGTGCAGAAGTGTGATTTAATCTATGTAACGACGACCATGTGGGAGCCGGCCACCGATGTTCAGCGCTTATTGGGGGGCAACGATATTGCGGCGACTGACAATCCCTATATTGTTCAGGCGTTAGAGAACCTGCGCGTGGCTCGCAATTGGCGCGAAGTGCGTAATGCTCTGCAGGATTTGCACCAGTTGATCGACTATCATTTGCCCGTGTTGCCACTGTGGCAGATCGCAGACCGCTTTGCGGTGCGCAAGTATGTCGATGGATTAGAGGATCGACCGCTGTCGCTATATCAGAACATTTCTAACTGGCGCGTCGACTTGGGCCAACTGCAAACGGCTGCTAGATGAAACAACCTGCACTCAATACGAATCACGTTCCCATTGCTCCGCACAATCACGGGCAATTTGGTATATCGGTTCGATCATGCCTGCTGGCGTTGCTGTTCGCCATAATAACGACTGCCTTAGGTGCCGCCCAAGAGCCAGTGAAAATTTGGGAGTTTTCGCCCTACGAAGTCGAAGTTTGGTATTCCTTCGCTCCGAATGTCAATGCCTCGGAGACGGCGCAGCAAACATGGCTGGCCGATGTTCAAGCCGATTTGGAACGCACCTTTCAAGCGGCATGGCAGGTGACGATGAAGCCGCTACCGTCCGAGCTCAGCGGAGTAGTACTTCGCGACTTTGATCGCTTTACGCTCGATGCGCTGCGGGCGGGCGAATTGGTACTGGTAGTGGCCGACCAGCACTCGGCGACCAAAACAGTACGGACCTTCGACGCCGCCATCGAGTCCTTGACGGAGATTGCCTGTACCGCCGGCATCAAGCAACATTTGGAAAACTCGATCGGTAGCTTGCACCTCGACGAAGATTCGACTCAGTCCAAGCAGCTCGCCAGTCTTGTTTCCAAATGCGTCGTCGACGCAGCCGGTGCAGCTAGCATCGAACAGAAATTAAAAGACGCCTCCGTCGCTGCAGCCTTGGTGCCACGCTGGAGTTTGCCGCAAGACAGCGAGGCGGTGAGGCCTTTGGTCACTCCCCTACCCTGGCAGACCGATACGCTGTTTCGCAAATTGGACAAATTGTTTTTTGTGTCGATCGACCAGGTTGGCGACGACACTGAAATTCACGTCCGTGAACTCGACTGCCCCATGCAATTTTTGGGGCCAGCTATGAGCGATCGGGCCACCAATTGGTCGTACACCGCACGACTGGCTACGTCGACCTTGGCCCGCGCATTTGCACCGGTGGCCCGCGTCGAAGATGCGGAAAGCAAGACAGCCGTCTTGCGATTGCGAGCTGGTGGATTGATCGTCGATAAACACAACCCTGCCTCAGTCGTCATTGGCGATGTGATGCAACCCATTGTCCGACGCGACGATCGCAACGGCATTCCCACCCTGTTAGAACCACTCGCCTGGACCTTTGCTGCCATAACGGCTAGCGACGGAGTGAAGATGGAAGCCAACGTCTACACCTATTCAGGCGGTCCAGGCCTGCAGGGACGCAAGAACCGCCGTACGCAACGCATGCTGCTCAAGGTCCGTCCGATCGTTCCGCAAACTGATATTGAATTGTTGGTGCGCGACGATAATCGACCGCAGTCGGGCTGCTTTGTCTATAGCCGCGATCTGCTGACCGACGAGTTTGAATTGCTCGGACGAACGGATTGGCGGGGCCGCTTTACCGTGCATGTCCCGTATGAGCTGGGGGGGGTCCTCCCCGAAGCGATTCGATACGAACGGTTTCTCGCTACGAAGGCAGCCGAAGCCCAACGAGCCAAAGAAGCCAGCGAAGCTGATGCGGAATCGCAGGCTGAAGGTGGTGCAAGCGAAGGGGAGCCAAGCAGCCAAGACGCACCCGTTGAAGACACTTCCGTTGAAGAAGTTGCCGCTAAGTTGAAGTCCTTGCCGCAGGCGGGCCACGATCCAGCCGTAATTCCGCTCCGTGCGCCGTTGACTCAGATCTACATAAAAAACGGTGACACTGTCTTAGCCAAGTTGCCGATGGTCCCCGGTTTGCGTGAAATTGAAATCGCCAAGTTGCCAGATGATACTCGACGATTGAAAGCGGAAGCCTTTGTGCGTGGATTTCAGGGAGACATTCTCGATTTGATCGGCTTGCGTAATTTGCTAGCTGCACGAATTCAATTGCATTTAAAGAACGGCAAGACGGACGCGGCCAAGGCGACTCTGACTGAGTTGCGGCAACTACGGAACTACAACGAGATGGCCGCCCAGTTGGAAGCGATTCAGCGCCGGATGCTCGACGAGAATGCTGGGCCGGTATCGATCAGTTCTAAGAATCGCATAGACCGCATGTTTCAAACCACCCGCGATATGTTGCAGAAATACATGCAGGACAATCTGCTCAGCGACAGCGAGAAGGCGGTCGGCGGATTGTAGATTGTTGGCCGCAAGCGTGCATCTCGGTTCGAACAGGACCGCAGCCTGATCGAGGTCTTAGCGAGGGACACTGCAAATTATTCTGCCAATTTGATTGGATGCCCATTTTATCAAATGTTTGTGCGGTTGGCAGAATGATCCAGGAGCGTAGTTCTTATTCGTCTGAGGTTCGCCGAATTGCTCGACTAAGTGTGCTGTGGGCTTGATTTCCTCCCAGGCAAGCCGAAAAAACACGTGGCTGTTTGGATGTCCTGGGATTTGCATCCAGGGATGTCTAATTCCGTGCCTTCGGCACTAAAAAGCGCAACTTCAAAAGCCGTGGGCACCGGCTTAGCAATAAGGCCCACGGCTAGCGATTGAGGTTCACAATGCGCGCAAAGTGAGTGCCGTTTTGCTAAAGCAGTTGATAACATTCGTATCATTGGGTGGTCTGCCGGTCTATTTGGCGAGTTCCGCTACGGATGGAATTCTGCAATTCTGCGGATGGGCTAATCTTGGACTTGCAGCCAGCGGCAAATTATTGGATACCGGGTAGGACTAGTTGCCGCCGAGTTCAGAACGATGTGTTGCTAGCAAAACTAATTTCCGTTTCCACTCACCAGCAATGAGTATCATGGCTGAACCGCAGTCGATGATCTTTCCATTCCCTCTACCGCGTGCGAATACTGCTGCGCAGCGTCCGGTGGCGGAGGATCCCATCGTAATCACCGGCATTGGCATCGGTGCGAGTCTTGGCTCCTCACGCGAAGAGGTCTGGAAATCGATTCAACGTGGCGAAAGCGGTGTGCGGTTGACGCGTGCGAGCGACGGGATCGGTTCACTCCGTCTACCGTGTGGCATGGTTGATTGGGTCGAAGACAATCCGTATTCGCTCAAATCCATTCGAATCACGGAACACGTTAGTAGCGAAGCGCTGGCAGATGCCGACCTACCGTGGGAGTCGCTCGACCGCAATCGTTTCGCGTGCAGTCTTTCAGCGCAATTTGGCGACATCGGCTATATGTACTTGCCCTCAGATTCGCGCGACACCAATCCACTCAGGAGCGATGGCCACCGTTGGTGGGATCAATTCCTCCCCTGCTCGGTATCGGGTCTAATTGCCGAACATTTCGATTTGCGTGGACCCCGACTCTGTCATACCACCGCCTGCGCGTCGGGGTTGATCAGCACGATCACTGCGGCGCGGATGATCCAAGACGATCAAGCCGATTTTGCGTTATGTGGTGCAGCTGATACCGTGGCGGAGATGGTCATCGCGGCTTTCAATCGTTTGGGGGTGCTATCCCCTGGGCCTGATCCTGCTTCGGCCTGTCGTCCCTTCGATACCACTCGCAATGGTTTTGTGATGGGAGAGGGAGCCGCCATGATGGTACTGGAAAAGCGCTCCTCGGCGATCGCGCGTGGAGCGAAGATATATGCGGAGCTTGCTTCTTTCCAAATGCTTTGTGCAGCCCATCACGTTACGGGATTGGATGGCGAAGCTGAGACACTCATTCATTTGATACGACAACTAACGCGCAAGGCAGGTTGGGAGGATGTGGGACCACAGTACATCAACGCCCATGGAACCGGGACAGAACAAAACGACCGCAGCGAATTGAAGGCTGTTCGCGCCGCTTTTGGTGACGCAGCCGACGATATCATGATGAGCAGCAACAAAAGTGTGCTGGGGCATCTAGTGAACGCGGCAGGGAGTATTGAACTAGCTTTGACCGCGATGGCGCTGCGTGATGGTTACGCGCCACCCACCATGCACTTGACTTCTCCCGAGTCAACCGGCAACATCGACTGCTTGCCAGAGTGGGGCGAGCAACTGGAACTTGACCGTGCCTTGAAACTATCGCTCGCCTTCGGTGGGCATCTGGTCGGCGTGGCGCTACAGCGGTGCCCATTGGTCGAACACCGGCGCGAAACGCAACCCTTGGCCGAGCAGGCTCGTGTTCGCAATTGCGTTACAGCCCCGTTGCGACGCGCAGCCTAGGCTATTTCTCATTCTTGAGTTTGAGCAGCTGTGTGCGCAATTCGGCTACTTCATTCTCAGCTTTCAGCCGGCCCGCGGCTTCGCGTTGGCGGGCTTCGGCTTCGCGTTGATGGGCCTTGGCTTCGCGTTGATGGGCCTCGGCCTCCACCAGCAACAGCTCCTCGGCCGATAGCAGCTGTTCGCCAGTGTCTGGGCGGATGAAAGCGAGTTCACCTTCATGAAACTTCAGACGCAGCCCCAGTTCTTCACTCAACAGCGCCCCTTCAGAGTCCTGTTTGATGGGAAGGTACTTCCCCTCCACCAACCGGTAACCTTTTAGCGGTGGTTTTAGGTAATCGCAGGTCGGATCAAACATAAAATACTCTTTGATACCGATGTGCGCGAAAATCTCCGGTTTGACTTTCAGATCGCGGTTTTTCGTTTTCTTGGAAGTGGTTTCGATCACCAATTGAGGCGTGATGCCCTCGTCCCACAACCGGAAAGTCCGCCGCCGGAATTGTTTCAGGCCCTTGGCGATAAACGCATCGGGGACCACAAACTTTTTTGGGTTTCCCTCTTCGTAATAGACTAAGAGATCGCCGCTGACATAGACATCTTGCCCGCGATAGTATTGTTTGAGAATATCGATGTGCCGCACCATCGCGTCACGGTGCAAATCTGTCTCTCCCATGGGCCGACCATCCGATTCGGGATATTCAATCGCAGTAGTAAAGACGCCAGACATGCCAGTAAAGCTCCTGCCGATAATTGAAAAGTCGCTTGTTTTTCTGGCTCTTCAGTGGAATTAGTGGGTAACAACAGATTCTTCTGATGAGCCAAGTTTATTATAATCAAAAGCCACGTGTAGCTCCGGCTTGGCGGGCTGTTGAAACATAGTTGATTGCAGGCTGATTGTTTAACCCGCAGCCGTAGACGAGGTACGCGGCGCTGATCCTCGCCTACGGCGGCGCTGATCCTCGCCTACGGCGGCGCTGATCCTCGCCTACGGCTGCGCTGATCCTCGCCTACGGCGGCGCTGATCCTCGCCTGCGGCTGCGGGTTAAACACAATACCATTTAATCGTCGACTCCTCTAAAAACGTCCACAATTCACGCGGTGCTTATCTCCACATCTTTGAGAGCAATCCAGACAGCATGACGCCCGCACAACAGTTCGACGCGCTGCGCGAGCAAATCCGCTACCACGATCGCAAATACTATATTGAGGCCCAGCCGGAAATCACGGACCTCGAATACGATCGTTTGCAGCAGCAACTCAAGCAATTGGAGCTGACGCATCCCGATTTGGTGACCGCCGACAGTCCGACGCAACGCGTGGGTGAGGAGATCGTGGGTGAGTTGCAACAAGTGCAACACCGCGTGCCGATGCTGTCGATCGAAAACACCTATAGTCTCGACGAGCTGGCCAGTTTTTTCACTCGTGTGCAAAAGAACTTGTCGGCCGAGGGAGAAGAACAGATCGAGTGGGTGCTGGAGCTGAAGATCGACGGCGTGGCGGCTGCAATCGTCTACGAACATGGTCGGCTAGTGCGGGCCGTTACACGCGGCAACGGCCAAGTCGGCGATGATATCACGCACAATATTCGTACTGTCGCCGACATTCCTCTGAAGCTCTCAGGCCAACCCCCGGAGTTGTTGGAGGTCCGCGGCGAAGTCTACATGACCAACGGGGATCTGGCGCAGCTTAATTTAAAACGGAGCGAACACGGTCAGCCGGCTTATGCCAACACTCGCAATGTCACGGCGGGCACGATTCGCCTGCTCGATCCCAAAATTGCCGCCGAGCGACGCCTGCGTTTCTTTTGTCACGGTGTTGGCTACTGCGAAGGGATGCTCGCCACCAATCATCTTGAATTCCTTAACGAACTGCAGAGTTACGGGCTTCCCGCCACACCGCATGTTCGCAAATTCGCCACCGCACAACAAGTGCTCGAAGAAATCAATCAAATCCAAGAGCAGTTGCACGAGCTAGATTTCGAAGTGGACGGGTTGGTGTTAAAAGTTAATCAGTTCGCGCAACGCGACTTGCTCGGCTCAAACAGCAAATCACCTCGCTGGGTCGTGGCCTACAAGATCGAAAAGTATGAAGCTATCACGCGCTTGAACGAAATTCGCGTACAAGTGGGTAAGACGGGCACCATTACCCCGGTGGCCGAGTTAGAACCTGTGCAATTGGCAGGGACCACGGTTTCCAGGGCCAGTCTACACAACGCCGAGGAGATCGAACGCAAGGATGTTCGCGTGGGTGACTGGGTGGTGGTTGAGAAGGCGGGAAAGATCATTCCGCACATCGTCCGTGTCGAACTGCATCGTCGCGAAAACGAATTGGCACCCTACGTATTTCCCACGCGGTGTCCGGAGTGTGACACACCATTGGAAAAGGACGAAGGAGGCGTCTATATCCGCTGCAACAACTCAGCCTGTCCGGCCAAGCTACGACAGCAATTGCGCTACTTCGCTGGCCGCAGCGCGATGGACATCGATGGGCTGGGCGAGAAAATTGTCGATCAATTGGTCGATGCGGGATTGGTCAGCAACTACGCCGATTTGTATCGTTTGACTAAAGAGCAATTGCTGACGCTTGACAGCTTTGGAGATCGCAAGGCGGAGAAATTGCTGGCTGGTATTGCCACCACGCGTGATCGCGGCCTAGCGCGGGTGTTGGCAGCGATTTCGATTCGTCATGTCGGCACACGGGTGGCCAGCTTGCTGGCTCGCGCCTTTCCAACCATTGAGCAATTGCAAGCCGCCGAGGTCGATGACTTAGCAGCCGTAGATGAGATCGGCCAGATCATTGCTGAGAGCATCAGTGAGTATTTACACAGTGAAAGTGGCCAACAAGTGGTCGATGGACTGCGCGCAGTGGGGGTGCAATTGGAGTTGGCTGAGTCGGATCGAACGTTGGTCCTGGCCAGTGACGGACGCGGTGTGTTGGCCGGGAAATCGTTGGTGGTTACTGGTACCTTGACGCGCTACACTCGCGATGAAATCCAAGCCCTAATCGCCCAGCACGGTGGCCGCGCGTCGAGCAGTATTTCCAAGAGTACCGACTATCTGGTCGCCGGTGAAAAAGCAGGAAGCAAATTGGATAAAGCTCAGAAGCTTGGTGTCAAAGTGTTAAGCGAAGCCGAATTTGAAGAGCTGGTTCAGCAAGCCAGGTAAATCCGAATTCATCACTCATCAATCGTCACTCGATTTGACGGCCGATGTTTTTTTGCTTTACGTCAAGAAGATGCTTATGGTCCCCACCATTCCATCAGCCAGGGACTGACCCAGGGATTGCTCCAAGCGTAGCTGGCGGAAAAGACGCTTATTACCAATGCCAACTCGACCAAGCGACGTACCCAGGCTGAGTTAATCTCTCGTAAACCGTAGATAGTTAAGAAAATCCAAAGCGGCGTTAGCCAAAACGACCAGCGAAACCCGCTGGCGACTCCACCGTAATTGCGGTCTTCCAAGGGCCGCGCCAAATAGAAGCCAATGGCCACGATACTCGTTGCAACAATGGCAGCAACCACGAGTAGCCGATGATCGCGCCACACTAACCAACTACGACGCTGGCGCCACACAACCACACTTCCCCAGATAGCCACGAACCAAAACGGCGTCAAACTGAAGATGCCATGATGCCCGAGCAGCGAGTGAAAAATATATTTGGCGCGATTGGGCTCTCCCTTGTCGACCCCCTGCTTGCGATCGCTGGTCCAGTAGCTGCCGGGATAGTCGTACCAATCGCCCCACTGGTAAACACCTACTCGTCGTTGACTATTCGCAGTAGCAGGTTCGGATGTGTTTTGGTTTTTCAATGCGATGCGCAGCTCGTTGTCGGCGTCCCAAAACTCATAGACACCGGGGCGTCGCGCAGCTTCGATCCGGGCATTGTTGGAACACTCGACTCCATGCTCACGCATTTCCTGGGCGACCATTTCCACGGATAGCGACTCGATGGCAGCATCAGCCGGCACAGTGAACTCGAACAGCTTTTCTCCGACACCACGGTGTGCATAGGCCGGATTCCACTCGCCATGTGCGGCATAGTTGGCAGCAAAAAAAGCGAGCGCCACCGGCAGCAGTGCGGGTACATACGCAAGCAACGTTTTTCGAGAGTCAATTACCAACAATATGCCCCCCGCGGCAGCAATCCAGCTGAGTGCTGGGAGTTCATTGGCGCCGCCGAAGCTAGTGGCCAATCCGCATAATGCAAACCATCGCCAACGGCGGTCGCACTGAAGCGCAATGCGATCGATGCACCACAGCGACAACCCAACTGCCAACGCGGCGGGGAGGTGATTGTTGAGTGTAGTGACAAACGTAGATAGATACGTCCCCGAAACCAGGAAGATGGTGGCTACAACCACAGCCCAGTTGCCCAACGGCGCGCGTTCGAACCAACGGATCATCAACCACCACCAGGCGACCAGTGGAATAAGATTAACGATCACCAGCATGACTTTGGCGACGAAGAACGGATTGCTCATCAGCGTCTGAGCGGTAGCAGCGCGAATGGCCAAATAGACGCCGGTATAGAGTGTAGGCAACAATGGCGGTTTGCTACTGTAGTAATGCTGCTTGCCGTCGGCTCCGCGATGTCGCACTAGGTCGATGGTGTACCACGTGCGTCGCCTCGTTTTAGGGTCGCGGAGTTCGATCAACTGATCAATCTCGTACGTGCCGCTGACAGCCAGCGCGGCGATCGTACACCAGCGACTGCGATCATTGGCGCTGAAGAAGGGGACTTCGCCAGTGGATGACTGCACTTGTAAAATACGGCTGAGCTGAACCACTGCCACAACTACCAGCAGTAATCGACACAGCCAACCGAGCGAAGGTGCACGCTGCTCAATCGATGTGGAATCTAATGGAGAATGGTGGGCAGTCATGGGGCGTTCGATTGCGATTCGGATTGGTTGTTGGCGGTGTGCGCCGATTTCGTATCCCGCGCAATACTATACGGGAGTCTTGTCGGACGATTTTGAGCGGTGATCAATTCAGCTAGAAAGCCCATGGTGATCAACTGCACTCCCAGCAGCAAAGCGACGATGCAATAGTAAAAGATCGCTTTGCTATGCAAGTGGACATCATCCAGGCTGGTCAAGCGGCTGATGACCCATAGGGCCGACAGCAGCAGCAGCCCCACAAATCCACCACCAAACGAACACAGCCCGATGGTTCCCAGGAGATGTTGTGGGCGATTTCCATATCCGGTCAGGAAGTAGACGGTTAGCAAATCGAGAAAGCCTTTTACAAAACGTTCAAAGCCATATTTCGAATACCCATGCTTGCGAGCGTGATGTTGAATCACAATTTCGGCCACGCTAAACCCTTTGGAGGCGGCCAGCACAGGGACAAAACGATGCATCTCACCGTACAAATGGACTTCGTTGAGTACCTCGCGACGATAGGCCTTGAGACCACAATTGTGATCGTGCAAGCGGACTCCTGTTAACCAACTGATCATGCCGTTGAACAGGCGGCTGGGAAAGACTTTATGCCAGGGGTCATGTCGAACTTGTTTCCATCCCGACACGACATCGAAGCCTTCTTTGAGCTTGGCAAGCAGATTGGGGATTTCCTTGGGATCATCTTGGAGATCTGCATCCATGGTAATGACGAAATCTCCATCAACCCGTTCGAAAGCCGCGGCTAACGCCGCAGCTTTACCAAAGTTGCGACGAAGCTTCAACCCTCGCAGGCCTGCATGTTGCGTGGCCAAGCGTTCAATCACCTCCCAAGATCCGTCGGACGAACCATCATCGACCATCAGGATCGAAGTTTGATAGCCATGCGTCTGCGTGACTTGGTCAATCTGCGACAGCAACTCTTGCAGGCTCTCCTCTTCGTTGAAAACAGGGATGACGATGGACAGTCGCATGGGGCATTTTCACTTTGGAACAAATGAGTTGTCTGACAGTTTGAGGGCCGAGTCGCGGGTTTAATGCGTCACTTGCGTTCCGCGTCTCAAGCACCTGGTTGCTTAGGCACTAAACGTTTCACCACGAACAACAGGGCTACCATGAGCAATTCGGTGGCTAACCACACCACTCGCAACCAGACCGCACCGCACAGCGCCGCAGTTGGTCCCACGACAGGGGACAGTACGATTGACAAAACTAATTCGCGCACGCCAGCACCGCCGGGAAGCAGCGACACGAAACCGAGCACTACCGCCAGCGCGCAAGAACCAAAACAACTGAGTACTAAGGTTGAGGTGGCTGCGTGTTCGAAGTTGGCAATGGGCAAACTTCGCATGACCAACAGCAGGCTCAAACCAAAGGCAATCCACGTCACGCTCAGCCACAACCAACCGCGGATGAATAGTTTAGCATCAATCCGCTCCGCCCACGCTTGTAGTGCTTCAGGATCGACGCCGCGCTGTAGTTTGGGAATGAGAAAACGCAGCAGTGGCGGAAAGGTAGGCAAGAACGTAGCAGCTAGTAGCCCCAGCGATAAGAGAGTCAATCGCCAGTCAATATTCAAAGCGATCATGCATATCCCCGCCATTGCGCCCCCGACCGACATCATCGTCAATGTTTCCATGAAGATGGTAATGGACGTGGCCGTTTTTTTGATTCCCAGCGGTTCGAGGGCGGCTAGCCGCAAAATAATCACCATGGCCTTCCCCGGGAAATATTTTCCTAGGTTGCCGTAGAAGTATGCCCATAGGATGGTCAGTAGATGCGTCGGTTGGTCGAGTGCCCGCAAGCACTGGCGCCAAAATAGGCTCCCAGGGACCATCCCCAACGCGTAGATGAGTCCAGCGGCCAGCAAGCCGCTGGGGTGCGCCAGCCAGAATTTTTCAGCTGCAGCTGTGGCTTGGTCGGCTTGCTGACGGAATTCGGCCGCCTGGGCGCTGTCGGTGGTTTGCGCTGCGCGGTTTCGCAACTCAGTCGCTTGGGATGTCAACGCTGCGCGCTGCGTCGCAAGTTGCCTCCCCGACTTGCGCGCACTGTGCACGATCCCCCAGGCTACCAAGGTCACGATCACCAACTGCAGGACAGTTCGGATCCGTTTGTTTCTGGTCGTCAACCACGATTCCTTCGAAGTTTTTCTTTGCGGGCCCGATACAACAATTGGTAGTCTAGTGTAACTTCAACGTTATCTCCGTGGGTCACGCGCGCTAAGTGGGTCACGCTTGCCGAGCGTGACTAAGTTTCAAAGTGATGTCAGGCCAGAATGGTGGTCGCTTCCGGCAGAAGCGACCCACTTAGTCGCTTCCGGCAGAAACGACCCACTTAGTCGCTTCCGGCAGAAACGACCCACTTAGTCGCTTCCGGCAGAAGCGACCCACTTAGTCGCTTCCGGCAGAAACGACCCACTTGCGCGGGCCACTAATTGCGTTGCTTTCGTCCCCAGAGTGGCTTAAACTATACCTTCCCTCCGGCTCAATTCTCACCCCCCATCGCTGCGAGTCATTCGCCATGCTGCCCCATGCAAGAGTTATGGCTTGGTTTTGCGGTTGTGCGTTATGTCTTAGCTCATTCGCTTCGCGAGCGGACGACGTTCAGGACGCCCCTCAGGACGCCCCTCAGGACGAACGGGCAGTAGCCTATTTCGAAACACACATCCGCCCTCTATTGGCCCGTCATTGTTACCAATGCCATTCGGAACGGGCAGGTGAACGCGAGGGGGACTTACTTCTCGACCGGCGCAGTGGTTGGCTAGCCGGTGGTGAGAGTGGAGCCAGTGTCATACCCGGCGACGTCGATGGGAGTCTGCTGATACGCGCGGTCAAGTACGAAGATCCCGATTTAGAAATGCCGCCGAGCCAACCGTTGAAGGCTGCCGAAATCGAGCATCTTGAGCAATGGGTGCGGATGGGTGCCCCAGGACCAAGTGATGGCCAGGTCGTGGTGGTAGACGATCCATCGGATCCGGTGGCTGGAAAAAAACACTGGGCCTTTCAACCACTTCAAAACGCGACGGTACCCGAAGTCGACGATCAAGCTTGGCCGCGGACCACGATCGACCGCTACGTATTGGCGGGGCTTGAACAAGCTGGTCTGCGACCGGTCGAAGATGCCAGTCCAAGAGAGCTCGCGCGGCGTTTATCTTTTCAGCTCAACGGACTCCCGCCCACTGCTTACATGCTCGATGAACTGGAAGCGACTGTAGACGATCCCACCGATTGGGAACATCAAGTGGAGCAGCAAGTTAACCAACTATTGGCTGCGCCACAATTTGGCCAGCGATGGGGGCGACACTGGCTCGACTTGGCACGCTACGCCGACTCGAACGGACTCGACGAAAATTTTCTGTTTCGTGAAGCTTGGCGATATCGAAATTGGGTGATCGACGCAATCAATGCAGACCTACGTTTTGATCGTTTCCTAACCGAACAGTTGGCGGGTGACTTGCTCCCCTTTGACTCGATTGAGCAACGCGATTCGCAACGAATCGCTGCAGGATTTTTAGTGGTGGGTCCTAAGGTGTTGTTGGGTGTGCCGCTGGAACAACAGCGCATGGACGTTGCGGATGAGCACATAGATACTCTCGGTCGCGCGATCCTTGGCCAAACGCTGGGTTGTGCGCGCTGCCACGATCACAAATTCGATCCAGTTCCTACGGCTGACTATTACGCGCTAGCAGGTATCTTTACCTCGACGCGGGTAATGGAGAATCGACACATGCTCAATCAACAACGTTTGATGGAGCAGTTGGTGGGTCTTGGGGAAGCTGGCAGCGAAAAGGACGATGCGTACGAAGCGTATTGGAGGAAGCAGCCCGATTTGAAGAAACGCAAGGGACCCGCGGAGCAAATACTCAAGTCACTTGAGGAAAACGAATTGCAGAAGTTTGCAAGGCTGTTGGAGAAAGATGCAGAAGCGGTGGCGGAACTCGCCAAGGATGAAACGAAAGCCATTGAGGAACGCATCGCCGCACAACGCGCTTTGTTGGCGGAGGTCAAAGAGTCTTTAGCTCATCCTCTCCCCATCCCGCCACGTGCGATGGTGCCGAGCGAAGTGGAAGAGCCTGCTGATGAAGCGATTCGCTTGGCGGGACAATATGATGCACTGGGAGACAAAGTTCCTCGCGGTTTTCTCACGGTACTTAGCGACAACTCTTCTCCGGAGATCGCACAGGATGCGAGCGGGCGACTAGCACTAGCTCAGTGGTTGACCAATGCCGAATCTCGCTCGGGGCAGTTAGCTGCTCGCGTGCTGGCCAATCGTATTTGGCAACATTTGATGGGGCGTGGACTTGTTCGTACCGTAGATAACTTCGGACGCACCGGAGAACCCTCGTCGCATCCTGAATTGCTCGACTATTTGGCTCGCCGCTTAATCGATTCAGGCTGGTCGATCAAACAATTGGTCCGCGAGATTGCGACCAGTCGCACTTTTGGACTAAGCAGCCGCTACGTAGCAGATAGCTATGCACATGATCCCGACAATCAGCTGCTGTGGCGGGCCCATCGCCGGCGTTTAGAGCCAGAGGCAATCCGCGATGCAATGTTGGTCGCTGCAGGTGGGCTGGATCTGACTCAATACGAATCTACGGTCGACTACTTGGGAGATCAGGCCACGGCGGTGGGAGCTAACAAGGTGCGTCGCCGTACAGACTTTCCATGTCGTAGCGTATATCTCCCAGTCATTCGCAATGATTTGCCGGAGATCTTTGAGGCCTTCGATTTCACGAATCCACATACGTCCACCGGTGCTCGGCCCAAGACAATTGTCCCGACGCAAGGCCTATTTATGCTCAACGACGAATTCGTAATGGCTACTGCTGAATCAACCGCGCGACGCATTCTGGCCGAGAGTCCAACGGATAATACGGCAGCCCAGGTCGAATTGATGTTTGCGTTAGTATGTGGCGATGCACCGACCCAGAACGAAAGTACAGCTGTAATCGATTACTTGCAACATACCCAAGCCTCACTCACAGAGGATGGGATGGAGGAGCCCGAGGTGCGCACTTGGACGCTGGCCTGCCATGCTTTGTTCGCGTCGAGCCGTTTTCAATTCGTTCAATGAAAGTCTATTCGCGATGAATTGCAATCAATTTTTTCAACGGTCGACACGCCGGGCTATGTTGCAGAACAGCGCTTGCGGATTCGGACAAGTTGCACTGTCAGCTCTGCTCGCCTCACAGTCACCAACTTTTGCTTCTGAGGTATCACCTCAACCGCTGGCGCCCAAGCGTCCGCATTTTGCTCCACGGTTCAAACGCATTATTTTCCTGTTCATGTGGGGAGGTCCCAGCCACGTCGATTTCTTTGATCCCAAACCACTATTGAACCAACGCGAGGGTCAGTCGCTGGCAGGCTCCTCCGTCGGTGTGGAAAAGAAGGATTTGGGGAAATTGCTCGGTTCTCCTTTTCGGTTTGCGCAGCACGGTGAGGGTGGAGTGTGGATGAGCGAGCTGTTTCCGAACTTGTCGCAACAGGCAGACAAGCTGTGTGTGATACGTTCGCTGCACACCGAGGGGAGCGCACATGGTGAAGCTTTGCTACGCCTGCACACGGGGCAAGCCAATTTGGTCCGTCCTAGTGTGGGAGCTTGGGCCAGCTATGGTTTAGGAAGCGAGAACGATAATCTACCCGCTTTTATCACAATCTCTCCCCCGCGCGGCCACGGTGGCGTGCAAAATTATGGTAGCGCGTTTTTGCCCGCGATCCATCAAGGGACCGCTATTGGTTCTGCGGAGATTCCCATCAAACAAGCTCGCGTGTCGCATGTCGGTAATGCACGCATCGATCATGCTCGACAGCGCGATCAACTCGATCTCGTCCAAACTCTCAACCGACAGCATTTGCAGCGCGCGGGTGAGGATCAAAGCCTAGAGGGTTTGATTGCCAACTATGAATTAGCATTTCGCATGCAGTCGACCATTCCACAGGTCATGAACTTGGATGATGAAACGCAAGAGACGCTTGGTTTGTATGGTATTGGTGCCGAGCCGACCGAAAATTTCGGACGGCAGTGTTTGCTAGCCCGGAAGTTTGCCGAAGCGGGCGTGCGATACATTCAAGTCTCGACGGACTACACCTGGGATCATCATAAACAAGTTCAATCGGGATCGATTGCCGAAGCAGCCAAAGTTGACGTGCCCATTGCGGGACTACTGACCGATTTGGGACGTCGCGGACTATTGGAAGATACGTTGGTGCTGTGGGGGGCCGAGTTCGGCCGTACTCCAACCGTTGAGAATGGCGATGGTCGAAATCATCATCCGCAAGGTTTCACTATGTGGATGGCCGGTGGTGGAGTGCAAGGTGGGTTGACTTACGGTGCCACCGATGAGTTTGGCTATCGTCCCGTAGAAAATCCTGTCCACATGCATGATCTGCACGCAACGCTGCTCTATGGATTGGGGTTGGATCATGAACGGTTGACCTACCGACATGCTGGTCGTGATTTTCGCTTGACGGACGTTCACGGCCGCGTTGTTAGCGAGTTGTGGGCCTAGTTTTCGTTTAACGCCAAGCCGTAGCTGGCTGCTGGGGTGGCATGGTTGGAGCTGGTTTGTTGAGTTTGAATTAGGCTGTTTGTCGATTGCGAATGGGTTGCAGCTTGCGCAGGCGACGGCAGGAGTTGAGCTATTTCTTCGCGTTGAGATCAGTGGCTGCCTAAGCCGGCGCCTACGTAGCCGGGGACAGCTGCTCAATAGGCTTATTTATTGATCGGCCGTGTTTGCGTTGGTGTGCATTGCGCGCGGCCTCCCCGGCCACTGCGGCTGGGCGTTAAACGATTTGCGCCGCCTCCCCTGGTTACTGCGACCGGGCGTTAAACGATTTCTGCATGCGGCCTGTGTTGAGCATCTACGAGCGAGCGTTGTTGTGTACAATTGGCCTCACGTTTTCATGTCGCTGCACCTCAATGACGCTACCTAGACTTTATGACACGTTTGATTTCCTTCGCGGTGTTGATTGCGATCATCATTATTATTGGGCTGTTGTTCTATAAAGTACTGATCGGTTTCTTTATCCCAGTCTTCCTGGCATCGGTACTGGTGGTCGTTTTTAATCCGTTGCACCGCTGGGTGCTAGAGAAAACCGGGCAGCGCGAGCAATTCGCCGCTGTGCTTACCACGATGTTGATAATGACCATGTTACTGTTGCCCATTGGAGCGTTGGCGACCGCTTCGGCCGTGCAGGGGCTGCGTTTAATCGAGCTGAATGATGCTAAGTCAGTTGCCTTGCGCCTATCTCAGATTCGTTCGCGTTTGGGTTTGGAAATGCCTCCCTACAACGAAGAACTACGAGTTGTCAGCGAGGAACTCGACGAGATTGTTGAACGCACTGCTGATTCGGTCGTCAGCGAGGACAATGACAAACTAAGACACGTTGGCGAACGAACGACCAGTACGCTGAACGAACTCAAGGAGGCCGTTGCCGCAACGGGATCAAGTAGCGAATTGTACGACGAGCAATTTAGCGAACTCATCGAGATGTCCGAACGAGTTGGCATGGCCAGTGAAGAGGAGTTTGGGGCTACAAAACTGGCGGTTGACCTCAAGTCGAAGTTTAGTACGCTTCGAACTGCGCTGCTGGGTGGATCGTTGATGGCTTTTGCCCGCGAGACCGTCAATCCCACTAAGGCTAGGATCGATGAGATGGTCGGCGAGGCCGTTAGTTTCGTGCGTCCGCGTCTATTGTCTTTAACCGGTGCCACCGGGACATTCGTAGTGAAACTCGTGTTTGGAATCGTCATTCTGGTCGTGTCCACCTTTTTCTTTCTGGTGGATGGGCCCGCTATGATTAAGAACATCATGTATCTCAGTCCCCTTGACGATTCCTACGAGCAAGAGCTGCTATTGGAATTCGACCGCATTAGCCGAGCCGTGGTGTTGGCCACCATACTATCGGCCTTGGCTCAAGGGTTGACCGCCGGGATCGGATTCTATTTCGCGGGGATGGAGTACTTAACACTACTGATTATGTTGACCACGGCCTTTGCAATGGTCCCCTTCGTCGGACCGGCCATCGTGTGGATCCCAGTCTGTCTGTATTTGGCCATGAACGACCAATTCTGGGCCGCAGGGCTATTGGCAGCATGGGGCGTGTTGGTGGTGGGAACCGTCGATAACGTCGTCAAGGCAGTTGTTTTGCATGGGCAATCGCAACTTCATCCTCTATTGGCTTTGCTCAGCGTGTTGGGGGGCGTGCAGGCTTTGGGACCCATCGGTATCGTGGTAGGCCCGATGGTAGTTGCCATGTTACAGACTCTGCTGAGTATCCTGCAACGTGAACTGTTGCATTTCGAAGAGCACAAGTACGTGCTCAATACGGCCGGCACAGCCTCAGTCGGCACATCGACATCCAATGCACAGAATGCCACAGCCGGCGGAACTTCCAGCAGCCCCGCCAGCGACAGGGCAGACACCGCAACTGCCCCCCCCGCGTCTGAACCATCAACGTCTGAACCATCAGCGCCTGAACCATCCGCATCCGAAGCTACCGATGCCTGAATTACCTGAAGTCGAAACCATGTGTCGTGGTATCGCAGCGATCGTGGGACGGCGTATCGAGTCGGTGACCAAGCCCAGGTGTCGCTATCGACCAATCTCGATCAAGCCCAACGTCTCGACGATCCATGGCCGCTTGCAGGGGACACAGGTGACCGACGTATCGCGCCTCGGAAAACGAGTGTTAATCCATACTTCAAAATTTGCGCTGATTCTCCAACCCAAGATGACAGGGCTCGTGGCGCTTGAGCTGCCACCCGATCACGAGCATGTGCGTCTGCAGATCGATTTCGCTGGCAGACCCGCCTTGCGATTGCAATTTTGGGATCGGCGAGGTCTAGGGACGGTTGAATTGGTTCCCAGCCAGGAGATCCAGTCGCGAATTGTCGAAGGTCGACTTGGACCCGATGCGCTGGCAATCACTCTGTTAGACTTCTCGCGGCGACTGGCAAGCACGCGGCGACCAATTAAAGTTGCCTTGCTGGATCAAAAGCTGGTGGCAGGAATTGGCAATTTGTATGCATCTGAAATGTTGCATGTCGCGCGGATCCATCCCGAGACAAGCTGTGCCGAGGTGGGGCGTACTAAGGTTGCCAAGCTGCATGCGGCCATGCAAGCCATCTTGTTGACCGCTATTGAGCACGAAGGTTCGACGCTCGCTGATGGTACCTATCGCAATGCACTAAATGCCTCCGGTAGTTATCAGAATCACCACTTGGTCTACGATCGAGCCAGCCTTCCTTGCCCTAGCTGCCTCAAAGGACAGATTGTGCGAATGGTGCAAGCTCAACGTTCGACGTTCTTTTGTCCGCGATGTCAGCGTCGCGGATAAATCGCCTTCACCTCAGCAGCCCACTGCGGCTTGGCGTTAATCCGGGTTGAACGAAGATGCAGGAAGGAACCCTGCTTCGCTGTCCGCGCCTATGGCAATTGTCGAATGCGGAGCTTGCGAAATTGAATCGGAGAGCCTTCGCTTTCCAAGCACAAATAGCCTTGCGCTGGATCAATGCCTGTGCCGCCGGAGACCTCTTCACCGTTGACCCACAAGCGCACTTCGCCGTTGATAGCGCGAATGTAATATTGATTCCAGTGGCCGTGCCCCTTGGCGAGATGTTTCCTGGGGAAACTGCGCGAGCCATCGGGGGACAATGGTGGGAAGGGCGTCATCTTGACTCGGACCGGGAACACATCGCCGTTCGTGCCGAACCAATCGGAGGCTTGGCCAGCATCCTGCATCATTTTCGTATAGCCGTGATCGAGGATTTGCACTTCGACACCAGCCGGTAAACCGGGTTGTCCATCCTCTGCCAGTTGCTCGATCGAGGCGGGAGTGGTCCACACGAAGACGCCAGAATTTCCAGCTGTTTTCTCGTGCATCCATTCAACTACCATCTCAAAGTTCTTGAATTGTTCTTTCGTACGTAGCACGCTCACCGGTTGTCCCGTACAGTGCAGGACGCCGTCCTTCCAAGACCAGGTTTCTGGCGCGCTATTGACATGCGTAAAGTCCGCTTCGGTAAGTGAATTCCAACCGGGACCAGTATCGTCCATGGTGGCCGCGATGGTGCTCGCGACGGTTGGCTTCGTTTCTTGTGCGTGGCTCCAGTGGTTGGTGATCGCAGCCGAGAGGGCGATCACAGCGACGAACATAATGCGCGTCAAGATAAAGCTCCTTGGTAATCGTGCTGTGAGTTTTTGCAAACTTAAACCTAAACTCAAACTCGAACTTAAACTCTATCTTCCAGGCTTGTAGTTAAAGTTCGAGTTTAAGTTTAAGAAATTGCTCAAAACGCTCAGCCTAGTGTTGATGAAAACCGCTTGTGAGGAACTAAAACGTGTGCATGAAGGGGACCGAAACCATCAGCCAATCCCAATCGCTTAACAGCCCAGGAATAGGGGCTTGCAGAAAGAGACACTCCCGGCAGGAGTGACCCACTTAGTCACACCCGGCAAGAGTGACCCACTTAGTCACTCTCGGCAAGAGTGACCCACTCAGTCCCACCACCACTGGTCGGAGGCGATGTTGTCGAGCTGCACTTGCTCGCGTTGGCCCTTGATTTGGCCATCGGCATCACCTTGAACGTTGTCTGCCTCCAGTGCATAACGCGCTTGGATTTGCACGCCACCGCCGATTGGAGTGATGAGCCGACTCCCTTTGATGACGGCGTTGATGGCTGTTTCGACTTGTCGCGGTGCAGGCAACGCGGCCACAGGCAGCTTGTCCTCGTCTGCAAAAATTCCAAGGTCCCAGCCGGCCTGGTCATAGAAGCCACGGTCTTGGATGTAGGCAGCGGCAATGGTCATGTCGACCAGATTTCGCAATTGGCTGTAGACTGCGCTGTTGTCTGCGATCTGTGGAAACTTCTTTGTGAAGTCTGTGGTGAAAGCGCGGCTGGCTGGATTCATTTGTCGTCCCGAGGCCTGACGGCTGCCGTCGCGATTGACCATTTCATCTTCGCCGACCAATTTTACCCCTTGACCAACCATTTTCATGGCCAGTCCATCTTCGCTCGCCGCTATCGCCTCGTAATCGGCCACAAAGAACCAACGCACCAGGGCGTTTGAAGAGGTCATGACGGCAGTGAGTTTCGAAATGTAATTGACCATCGGTACTGGAGTTGGTTCGAGTCCAATGCCAATGAGTTTCATGCGATAGTCGGCTTCGGTTAACACGTGGGCAAAGTGGGTTCCAGCGGGAATTCCCTTGATGGTTACTTCGTTGAGTCCCAACGACTGTCGGAGGCTGTTAACGATAAAGGGTACGTTGGCTGGACCACCGAACTTACCGCCAAAGCTCTTGAGCGTCTCTTGCATCCGAGCCAATCCCTCTTGAGTAGGATCGATCGAAACACTGATCACGTTCGTCTTGTCGCCGCTGGGCGAATAGGCTCGTAGGGCGACAATCAAATCGTCCAGCAACAGACAGGGTTTGGCCGAGTCGATGCCAACTAAACGTCCGACTGCGTCCTGGGCAAATCCTTCAGCGGGACCAGCGATAACAATGTCACCTGACTCGGGATAGAAGAAAACATATTCAAGTCGGTTCAAACCAGCTAGTGCGACCATTTCAGTCGTAGGACGCCCCCCCTCGGCAACTTGCTTAGCCACGGCCGCTTCTAGCCGGTTGAGTGAAATTTTGCGTAGCTTGCTGGGTTTGGCCAGATGCTGCGGTAGGGCTTGCCTGGCAGCCATTAAACGCTGCATCGTAATGCGCGGGTCGGAATAGACCGTACGCAAAACACCTTGCGGATCAATTTCCACACCAGAGGCACCTGCTCCGCCAGTGGCGGTCGTTGCTGTAGTAGCCGTTGTCCCTGTCGTACCCGTCGTACCTGTCGTACCTGTCGTCGTACCCGTTGTATTGGTCGCCCATACGGAAGTCGACAGAGACATGCACAAGGCAAAGCAGAGAGAGACTACCGAAAAACGGCAAGCAATTATGGAGCGACGCATGGGAAAAATGGCCTTAGGTCGAGAAGTACTGTTCCGCAGGGCGCGCGGCTTGTGCGCGATTAGCTACAGTTCAGATTAATCACTGGCTGAGCATTACGCAACAAACCCGGCGCTTTTTCTCCGCTCACCCCCCCTTCGTCGCACAGTTCTCCAAACCGTGATGCGAATCGTCGCACGGTTCTCCGAACCGTGACTCGAATCGTCGCACGGTTCTCCGAACCGTGACCCACCGGACTCTTTTTTACTACTTCCCTCCGCCCGAGCGTCGGCCCCCTGAATTCTGCTTGGGTTTTGGCGGAGAGATCATCAAGCGGTGGCTGTTGGTCCCCAGCAAATCGTCGAGCCTGCCCCTTAATTCGGGGGTGATGGTGACTTTGTGCCGCTTGCTCTTCAGCTGCACGGTGTCGCCGGTCGACAGACGTAGTGCCACTAGCACTTCCATCCCCCCTGGATAGCCGCGTAGCACTTCGTGCAAACCGGCCAACAACTCTTCGGGGTGTTGATCTTGATCGATATTGATTCGTAGCCCAGCCGTAAAACGCGTCTCGGCTTCAGCGATGGGAATAATCTCATTGGCCAGGAGATTGACGTCGTCGCTGCCACCTCGTTTGTCGACCGTCGCCCGCATAATCACGACCGCTTCGGGGATGATCATGTGCCCCACTTTTTCATAGCCATCCGGCCAGCAAATACAGCGCACGGCCCCCTGCACATCTTCCAAATCGAAGTTGGCATACTTGCTGGGGGCGCCCGGTTTGGGATTCTTGGTATTAGCCAGTTTGATGGAAGAGATCATGCCGCCTACGATCACCTCTTGCCGATCTTTAACATCCTTCAGTTGCGATGTCTCGTGGGAACAGAAGGTAGCCAGCAGGGCTTGATATTCTTCCAAGGGGTGCGCGGTGAGGTACATCCCCAGCACTTCTTTTTCCATCATCAATTTGGCTTTTTCCGGGAACTCGTCCATCTCTGGCATGTTGTTCAATGAGCGTTGCGTTTCGGGTTCGGCGGACTCTTCGCCGAAAAGATTCATCTGGCCACTGCGTCGATCGGCATGCATAGCGGCGCCGGCTTGAATCGCTTTTTCAACGACGGCGGTCAATTGAGACCGTTTCGCATCCGTCGAATCAAAGGCTCCGGCTTTGATGAGTGTTTCAATAGCAGCCCGATTGCAGTCGCTCGTTTCCAAGCGTTCGCAGAAATCGAAGATGTTCTTAAATGGACCATGTTTCTTGCGTTCGGCTGAGATCGCCTCGGCCGCTCCACCACCGCAACCCTTGATCGCCGAAAGCGCAAAGAAGATTTTTTTTTCATCTACCGCAAAATCAACATCGGACGAATTGACGTCGGGATTGACCACTTCAATCCCCATTCGTTCGCAATCCTCGATATGCTCGATCAACGAATCTTTGCGTTTGAAATTGCGGCCTGGAATATCTCCCGACAGCAACGCGGCCATGAATTCAACTGGGTAGTGAGCTTTTAGATAGGCCGTTTGATAAGCCAGTAGGGCATAAGCGGTACTGTGCGAATTGTGAAGGATTAGCGAGTCGGTGACGAAATTGTGGTCGTGTTCGACGGTCAGGTCATATGTATCCTGAATTCCGGCTGGCTCGATCGATAGGATGGTATCCCAATATACGTCCGATTCTGCCAGATTTTCGAGCGTGGGGTCTTCAAAGTAAATACCGAGAGTGCGAATCGTCGACCGGCGAAAACCGCTTTTTCCACTCGAACCCTTGCCATAGAACTCCTTCATCGACACTCCGGACTGAGTTTCTAACTCTCGCCAGCCGAGTCCTTTGGCCATTCTCGCGACGTTCACGTTCTCTCGTACAGCGGCGGGGATCGTGTCCTTACTGGTGGCCGTCGAAGAAACCGTCTTTAAATATTGTTCATAAGTTGAGACCTGAGATTCTCGACCAATCGCAAAGGGAGCAATTAGATTTACGAAGTGGTGAACGGCGTCCTTTCCGAGAAGATGAACGGTATATCCTTCACGTTGCCGCGATTGACCTTTATACCGGTAGCGAAAGACTTTCTTGTGAATTCGAGAAACGATCCCAAGTCGTAATAGCAGATGTTGGACATCGGTTGCAAAGCGAGGGGAGGAGGTGGCGTAATACGGCATTTGACCGGGTGCGCCTACAAACCCATCGCCACTCCACAGGCGCCCAAGGAAGAGACGAAGGTCCGCATCCTGCAACCGGAATACTTCAGCAGGTATCGATTTTTGTGCAGCCTTCTTTCCAAGCAGGCCGAGGTTCTGAGCCCAATAAAACGCTCCACTACGTTTGCTCGCGACTTTAGTTTGTTGAGTGGTTACTGCATGGGAAGGGTGAGTGGTGTTCTGACTTGCGTTCCAAGGTATGTTGTCTTTGGGAAAACGAGCGTCGACACCAGTGCTTACACAGACCTCGAATCGACTTCCGTGGCGTGAGTTAACTGTTGCACGTGATTCCTCGAATTGGCTGATGGCCGCCACGAAATCATCGACGCAGCTGCGATCATTGTTGTAGTAATACAAGCAGGTGGGGTGACATGTATTCCCTTCAGCCAGCAAACCTGCCAAAGCAATTAATTGATGTTGTGGCCAGTGTGCATCACCTGTGCATTTCAATTCGCGAGCTGCTGCGATGCGATCACCGGCATTGAGATCTTTGATCAACGTCCAGCCATCGATCGTACGCAATGGATGATTGGCTGTGGCCACGATTTCAGCTCCGCGCACCGTGCGCAGGCGATAGACTTTCTTGCGCCCGTTCCATACCACATCACTGACTTTACGCGGGCGCAGTTGCCAGTCATCTCCGAGCGCGTGGATCGTCCAGTCACGACGATGGCGAAACAAATCACCCACCGTCGTTTGCTCGCCGGTCAACGCATGTGTAATCGGTGTTTCCCCCACAACGCACTTGTTAAAGCCATAACCCGCGAACTTGAGAATCATCTCCCACAAGTCGCGAGCTTGTTTTTCGGTGAGCCCCTTGTCGGTTGCCCCTTCGATAAACTTTGATTCGTTCTGAGCGATCAGTGCTTCTTTCTTCTTGCTGATCGCTTTGATACACGTATAAGCAGCGGCTAGTTCAATGCCGCCCAAGCGATTGAGAATCCGCATGACTTGTTCTTGATAGACCATCACGCCGTGGGTCTCTTCCAAGATGTCTTTGAGAACCGGATGCAAGTAGACGGCTTCTTTGCGTTTGTGTTTAACCGCCACATAGTCGTCGACCATCCCGCCTTCCAACGGGCCAGGACGATAGAGGGCATTGGTAGCGATGATGTCGCGAAAATGGTCGGGCTTCATGCGCTGCAGCAAATCGCGAATGCCACCACTTTCCAACTGAAACACTCCTTTCGTCTCGCCGCGCTGCAGCAGCGCGAAGGTGGCCTTGTCGTCGAGCGGTATCCGCAGCAGGTCTAGCTCCTGCCCGGTGGTTTGCTGGATGATCTGCACCGCCTTGGAGAGGATGGTCAAATTCCTGAGCCCCAGAAAGTCCATCTTCAGCAGCCCAGCCTCTTCGACGTCACCCATCGACCACTGCGTGATGATGTCGGTCTTGCCGGAGACGCGCCCCAGCGGTACGTAGTCGGTGAGTGGTTTGTCGGCGATGACCACAGCAGCGGCGTGTGTCCCCACGTTGCGCGCGTTCCCTTCGAGCTTCATGGCGATGTCCAGCAACTCGCGGACTTCGGAATCGCCGTCGTAGGTAGCTTTCAGCTCGATGTTCTTGTCCAGCGCCTTCTTGATGGTGATCTTCAGTTCATCAGGGACCATCTCCGTGACCTGGTTGACGCGCATCAGTGGAATACCCAACGCGCGACCCACATCTTTGATGGCTGCCTTGGCTGCCATCGTGCCGAAGGTACCAATCTGCGCTACGTTGGCCTCGCCGTATTTGTCGCGCACATATTGAATGATCTCAGCGCGGCGATCTTTGCAGAAGTCGATATCGATATCGGGCGCCTCGAGTCGATTTTCATCCAGAAAGCGTTCGAACAGCAAATCGTATTTGATCGGGCAGACGTGACTCAAATAGGTGGCGTAGCAGACCAACGCCCCGACTCCGCTTCCCCTCGCTGTGTTGGGCACCCCTTGCTCGCGCGAATGCCGCACGAAGTCCCACACGATCAAAAAGTAGTTGGCAAACCCAAGTCGCTGAATCACACCCAGTTCACGATCGAGTCGAGCTTGTGCTACCTCCGACAACTCTCCGCCGGGCAACATCTCTTCGTCGCCGCGATAGCGATCTTTCAATCCCAGCACGCACACTTCGCGCAAATATTGATCGGGATCTTTTTTCTCCGGTGGAAGGGGATAAACGGGAAAGTGCCGTTTACCTAATTCCAAATCGATATCAACGGTGTTGGCGATTTCCTGGCTGCGGGCCACCGCGTCTTCCAAACCCACGAAGCTGGCGTACATCTCCTCAGGCGAGCGCAGATAAAACTGGTCTCCTTCCATTTTCATGCGCGCGGTGTCGGTGCGGAATTTGCCTGTGTTGATGCATAGCAACACGTCTTGGATTTCCGCATCGGAGCGATCGGCATAGTGCGCATCACTGGTGGCCACAATTGGCAGACCCACTTTGTTGGCGATTCGCACCGCCCCCTCGAGTTGCCGACGCTGGATGTCGAGGTTGTTGTTCATGACCTCGATGTAGTAACGGTCGTCGAATACGCCGTGGAACCACTGCGCGATTTCGATCGCCTCTTTTTCGATCTTGTCCGTATCCTGATTGCTGAGGATCGCCCGCGAGAATTCGCTCGACACACAACCGCTGAGGCAAATGATGCCTTCATTTAATTCGGCCAGCAACTCACGATCGATACGTGGTTTGAAATAGAAGCCTTCCAGCGATGCGTGGGAAGCCAACTTGATCAAGTTTTTAAACCCTTGTCGATTTTTGGCCAACAAGGTCAGGTGGTACGAAGCGTCTTTGGAGCTCGATGCATCGCCGCGCGAAAAGCGGCTGCCGGGGGCAACGTAGGCCTCATAACCGACAATGGGGTTAATTCCCGCATCTTTGGCCTTTTTGTAAAACTCGAGCGCACCGTGCAAATTGCCATGATCGGTCAGAGCCAGCGCGTTCATCCCGTGCTCTTTAGCGCGGTTGATCAATTTGCCAATAGAACTGGCGCCATCCAGCAAACTATAGTGGCTGTGGCAGTGCAAATGGACGAAGCTTCCACTCAACAGCGAATTCCTTTGTGTGAAAAAGACCGTGTGCCGATGGCAGCACGGGGGGCTGGTTGACAATGTCGTTTAACCCGCAGCCGTAGGCGAGGTTTGCCATGCTAATCCTCGCCTACGGCTGCGGGTTAAACAAATCAGAGTGCAAACTAAATTAAAGATTCCCGACCGCTGTCGCTCACAATAAAAATGCTAAATTTGGGGATTGCCCATTTTCACGTGACGAGAAAAAAACTAAAACGCGCTAATTTGCCACGCGACTACCATGGCCGCGCGACTCAACCTGCACCCAGTAGGCAGACCAGCCCACGCAATGCCGCGCTGGATGTTTTACGCGGGGTGGCGATTGTACTGATGATTGTCGATCACGTCGCCTACTATTGGTGGAATGTACCCATTGCACCGAATACGATACGCATTGTCACGCGGCTAAGTATGCCTCTCTTCTGCGCTTTGATGGGCTATTTCTTAGCCACCAAGCCAAAGATCAACTGGAACCGATTCTATCAGTTGTGTCTGGCTGCCGGGGTGGTCAATCTGGCTTTCTTCACTGCGCACCACAAGCTGGAGATTTTGGCCAGCCTGTTGGTTTGCTATGTATTATTTTGGTTATTTCGTGATTGGTTGAGCCTGGCGGTCGTGGCGGTGTTCCTTACGCCCGTGGATCCGCTAGTCGCCTGGTTTGATTATCCGCTGCCAATCGTTGTTGCCTGCGTGGCCCAAGGCATGATCGTGCGGCGATTTGGTTGGCTGGTCGGGTTTGCGACAGCAACCTGCGTTACTCTCGGAGCTTTTATGGTTCCTGCGCCTTCGGTGTATGTCCTATTTTACGTTATTCCCGCAACGCTGTTAATCGCCTGGGCCGCCACGTTTTCGTCGTCGGGGCAACCGAAGTTAGATTGGACAGGCTGGCAAGTGGCTTGGTTGCGTTCCCTGGGGCGCTATCCGTTAACCGCGTATGTGACGCAGTACTACATCGTGTTCGCGCTTAGCCAACAAGTGCACAGGGGGTAGCACGGATGGCAAAGCCGGAGCACGGATGATGGAGAACCGTCGAATCAACACTAAATCAACAAGCCCTTACGCCCCTCGGCTCAAGAGGCCGTGAATCGTCCGAGTCAATTGGTTCCCCAAAGCATAGTCCGTACTATCAAGTAAAAAGATTATTTTGATGTCTTCAGATTCCAGTGTCACTGCTTCGCGCACAGAACTGATCGAGCTTCCTCGCCGTTTGAAACGCTGGGGTGTGCGACTATTCTTTATTCTCTTCTTAGGCATCCTCGTCATTGATACTGTGCCGGGAACGCTCGTTGGTGCACCGCAAGCCAAGTCGCTGCTGTCGCCGTGGCTAAATCGCTGCGGCTTATGGCAAGGTCAATGGACGCTGTTTGCTCCGAAGCCCAAAATAAACAATTCCTGGTTGTCGGCGGAGGTCTACGCGCCCGATGGCACTCAGCAACAGTTTTGGAATTCGACCTACTGGGCAGAGACAACGACCTGGGAGCGATTTTCCGGCTTTCGACACATCAACTACAACAACCGTATTCAGTCGCAAGGCAAGTTGGCAGCCGACGACTTGGCTGACTATTTAGCTCGCGAGCTGATATCACCTGCGGCTAGCGCCGTCGACTCAAGTGTGGTGGGGCCGGCCGTTGATCAGGCAGGAGCGTGGCGGTTGGTATTGTCCCGCAGTGAACTCAATGTCGTGTTACCCGACGATGGAACACTGCCCACTCGCGATGAAACGCTCTGGATTTCCACGAGCCAGAATCTGACGGTGCGGGAGTATCAACCATGATCGCCGGGCTGCGCAATTTACAATTCTGTTTTGATCGCTGGTTGTTCGAGCGTCCTAGTCTCACCATCTGTAGCGTGCTGCGGATCGCCTACGCCACGCTGTTGATTGTGTATCTGGTCATGTGGTGGCCTGAGTCGGACCGCTGGTTCTCGGATGCCGGCGTTTTACAATCCGCAACGATGCAAGAAATCACTTCAGGTGGCAATCCATCGCTGCTGTATTGGTTGCCCGGTGATCCTGTCATGGTCAAGATTTGCCTGGCGATCGGTATCGGACAAGCGGTGTTGTTGTGGTTGGGAGTTTGGTCTCGTTTTCAAGTGGCGTGTCTGTTTGTGTGGCTGGTCTCGTTTCAGCATCGCAACATGATGATCTGTGATGGTCAGGATGTATTGATGCGATTGTTGGCTTTCTATTTGAGCTTCATGCCGCTCGATTATGCTTGGTCATTGGGAGGCTGGTGGCGTGATCGCCGGCGATTGTTGAGCGGGTTGAATGGTCGTTCAGCGGCCCTCCCTTCAGCCTGGGGCCTGCGGTTGGTACAGTTGCAAGTCACGGCAATTTACCTGTCGACGGCTTGGGAAAAATACCAGGGGCTAACTTGGCGGGATGGCACGGCACTGTTTTATGTCGCGCGGATGGACGATTTGTTCGGTAGATTCGCTTTGCCAGATTTCCTGTTCGAGACCCCTTGGATGCTGGCGGCGATGACCTGGGGCGTGCTGTTGCTGGAAGCTGCGTTGCCGCTGCTGTTGTGGCCCAGAAGAACCAGACCTTGGGCGGTACTGCTGGCCGCTGGACTGCACCTATCGATCGAAGCCACCATGAACATCTATCTCTTTGAGTGGGTGATGCTGGTTAGTCTGGTGGCGTTTGTCGATCCCAACTGGTTCCGTAAGACTACGCAAACTGCGGAGACTTACGAACAATTAACCCAAGCTTAGCGGTCTCGCGATTGCTTTTGACGCACTCATTGCGTTTAATAGTAGGTATGGGCAGATTGGTTCCCCATGCCGTCCGGCGACTGTCCAGGAAACCGCTGCTTGCCAAGTAGCCCACCGTTGCGGAACCAAAATCTAACTTTTCAATTTTTTTCTCAAACGAGGAACTTTTCATGTTGCGATACAATCGGCGAATCGGCTTTACGTTGGTAGAGCTGTTGGTGTGATTGCCATCATCGGCATTCTGGTTGGCTTGCTGCTCCCCGCCGTACAAGCGGCCCGCGAAGCAGCTCGGCGTATGCAGTGCTCGAATAATCTAAAGCAGATGGGGTTGGCGATTCATAACCATGAGTCAACTTTTAAGTACATCCCGGCCTGGGGTAAGGAGTTTCCGACGACCGATACCTATGCAGCAACGGGTAATCCGTTTTTTTCGTTGACCGGTGATGCGCGCAAGCCCTACGGTGCTCTGGGCCAACTGCTTCCCTATTTGGAAGCTGGCAATGTTTCGAACCTCGTCGATTTAAAGAAGGCGCTGCTCGATCCTGTTAATTCGGTACCACCGTTCCCAGGTGCGAAGAACGTGCCGGCGCTGTTTACTACTCTGCCATTCTTTATTTGCCCCTCAGGTCCTGAAGTACCATCGGACTACGGCGCTTACTTTGCTCCGCTCGGATTTCCGTCCGGCCAGGCTTATAAAACTCCGCGAACGGACTATGTCCCTATGCGCGGCTTGCATGAGTCGCTGCCGCCGTGTGTGGGGCTACCACGAGCAAGAACTCATAACGCAATGCTGGGCTCCGATGACATCATCAAGAAATTCACCGTTAAGTTTGGCGAAGTGAGTGATGGTATGTCGAATACGATTTGCTTCATCGAGGAAGCGGGCAAGCAGAACCGATATTTCCGCGGCAAGCAACTACCCGCCAGTACACCCGGTGGTGCGATTAACTTGAATTCGTTCTACGGCGATTGGAATGTGGCCCGCCACGTACGCGGTTGGGGTAGCAATGACATTTCCAATCCGCGATTGCTGGAAGGTTGTTCGGTGATCAATGTGCTTAACGATGATAACCCCTATTCGTTTCACACTGGGGGTGTGCAGATGGCCCGCGGAGATGGCTCCGTATCGTTTCTGTCCGATGGCGTCGATGTCGGTGTATTTATAGGATTGACTTCGCGCAGTGGCGGAGAGACATTCGCCAACCCAGAGTAGCGTGCTGCCGCTTTCGGCAATTGTAAATCTATCATCGTTACGCCAGCTATTTGGGCGCTAAGCACAAATAGCTGGTTTTTACATAGCGACGCATCAACCTAGGGATTGCAATGCAAGCTGATCAATATTTGAGAATTCGAGTGATATTGGGCCTGTCGTCTTTCCTGTTTCTTGCCGGCTGCAGCAGTAACGGCTCGGATTTGGTGCAAGCTACTGGAACGCTAACCGTCGATGGCAAGCCGGCAGCAGGAGCTTCGGTAATTTACTTTCCAAATCCTGCAACAGATGCGACGGCTGTCGCGGCAGGGGCTACCGACCAAGACGGGAAATACTCGTTGAAGAGCGATCAAAAGCCTGGGATTGCACCTGGTGCCTACAAGGTTTCGGTCATTTGGCGAGACCCTGCGAAACAAGACGCAAGTGTGATGTCTATGGGTGATATTAAGGATCCCCCTGATCTACTCAAGGGCCGTTATGCCGACCCCAATCGCTCAAAGCTCATCGCCGAAGTAAACGAGTCGACTACTGAGTTGCCGCCTCTTAAGTTGTCTACGAAGTAGTCGAGCGTACGTCAGGCTTTCCAGCCTGACATTTTTGGTTTTGCCGCCCATATCGTTCGATTTTTGAATGGTTTTCCGTTTAAGGTCTAGTCACTGCGGGCTGCTGTAGCTATCTGGAAATTGATTCAGGCTGCAAAGCCTGGCATACGGGCAATAGTCAGGCTGGAAAGCCTGACGTACGGGGAGAGAACGATGCGTTGTGTCAGTCTATTTTTACTGCTGGTCTGTTCGATAAACATCAACGCCGAAGATCAGTTTCGCGTGGGAACTGGGCTGGCAGACATCACGCCGTCACCGCTGCTGCCGATCTCGGGCGGCATGGGGCCAACGCAGCTGGCAGAGAAGGCAGTCGGCAAACTGACAGCACGGGCGGTAGTGTTTGAAATGGGGTCGACCCGCGTGGCGGTCGTCAGTCTCGACTTACTGGGCTTTCCTCGCGTGCTTGGCGATCGCGTGCGCAAGCTCGTCGATCGCATTCCGCCCGAAAATATATTGATTGCCGCGACGCATTGTCATAGCGCGCCCGACTGTTATGCCTTCCCAGATGGCCAAGGTGGACATTCGGGTGATCTTAAATGGATGGATTCGGTCTGCCAGCAAACGGCCTCGGCGATCAATGCGGCCATCGATGGCTTGCAACCGGCGCAGTTGAAAATTGGTACCGACGAAGCGCAAGGCAAGATCGCATACAACTACTACGCGCCCGATCTTTACGACCGACGCATGAGTGTTATTCAGGCCATTGGCAATGATGCCAAGCCGATCGCGACGCTCGTCAACTATGCCATTCATCCGGAGGTCCTGGGAGCCGACGAAGGAATTCTCAGTCCCGACCTAATTGGCCCGTTGTGCGAAAAAATCGAATCTGAAGTGGGTGGCTTGGCGCTGTTTGTCAACGGTGCCCAGGGCGGGATGATCACCGCTGACAATCGGCAGCTAGAAAATGTCAAAGACGCCGCGCGCGGTTACTGGGGCGACAGCCGCTCGTGGGACGAATGCCTGAGGATCGGTCACACGATGGCCAGTGAAGCCTTGCGGATAGTGGCGCATGCGCCAGTGCAATCGCATCCAGCGCTTACCTGTAAAACGCTGCAAGTAGAGTTCCCAGTTGAATCGGATACGTTGTGGGGCGTCGTTACGCACTCACCATTGAACTATCCACACAATGATAATCGTTCGATCACGACGCAGTTAAATTTAGTCGAACTAGGCAATGCACGCATCCTGACGATTCCGGGCGAAGCCCTGCCCAACATTGGTTTTTATCTGAAACGCAAAATGGGCGGCGAGCATAACCTGTTGTTTGGGTTGACCAACGATGCCTTCGGATACATTCTTACCAAAGTCGACTTCGATAGCTTTCCGCGCTATCAATACATCTCTCGCGTCTCGCTTGGGGAGATGACCGGCGAGATTCTCATCGAACGAGCGCTGGAGATGATCGGTAAGTTCTAAACCTTTAATCTGGGCTTACTTCTCTCCATCTAAAAAACCTAGCGGTGGCGTTCGTCGATGCAGGCTGGGCCGAGAATCGGCGAGAAGTGTTCGGTTTTCGGGAATAGACTTCTACTTTGCTGCGTCTAACTATTGAAGCCGACCAAAAATTGGTGTCGGAAAACCATTTGGTTTGGCTCTTAATTGGACAACGCCGATTTCGGTCCCAATATCAGCTCGACGCGCCAGCCAGTGGGTTGCCGAATTGAACGTAGAACTCTCACTGGCAAGCTCGCTGTTCGGGCGACCCACTGGCTGGCGCGTCGAGCT
>JBGSNE010000195.1:0-75086 GCA_041739785.1 Pirellulaceae bacterium | reverse complement strand
GGCGGCTTCATTGGCGGTGCGGACGTGGCTAACGCGGCCGATGCCAACGCCAATGCCATCGACATTGAAGTGGGCACGGTAGCGGCCCGCAGCGGCCAAGGGATCTATCTCCAGCAATTGGTCGGCGGCGGCAGTCTGATTGTCGACCAGGTTGCCAGCTCAGCCACAGCTGCCGTGGCCGTCCAGCAAGTACGTTTCAACAGCACGCAGACTCCCGTCAGTGTGTCGAGTCCCGTAGTCAGCGGTCCGCTGGCTGATCTCGAAACTACCGATGGCCCAATTAAAGTTACCGTCCGCAACGGCAGCCTAACAATCAATGATGGCGATGGCGATGGACTGGGCGTAACAGCCGGTGGTGCCAGCGATGTGCTACTAGCGGCCACTGCTGACGTTGTGCTCGCCGTTGATGTGGTCAGTGGGACCGGAAACATCGAAATTCGTGCGGATGGTGATATTGAGTCGCAAGCTGCCATCCGAACTGGCGGCAGCGGAACCGTGTACATCAGGGCCGCCATTGACCAACGATTGAGCGGTGACATCATTAGCTTCAACGGCGACATTTTGTTGGAAGCTGGACGCGATCTGGTACATTCGGGGGCGATCGGCACATCCATGGGTGATGTTGGTTTATTGGTTGGTCGTGATCTGACACATTCTGGATCGTTGCTCACATCCGGTAACGTGATCGTACGAACCGGCGGTCAAATCAACATGGCGACAGGCTCCATACTTGCCGGTGAGAACATGTTGGTGCAGTCAGGGACAGCGATCGCCACGGGTGGACAACTCTTGGGAACGCTTCAAGCGCAGCACATAGCGCTCGAAGCTACCGGTGAAATCCTTGACGGCAATGGAGGACTCGTGAATGTCACCGCAAACGACTTGCGCGTGATTGCTAGCAGCCTAGGGACAGAGTTAAATCCGCTGGAATTGAACATTGCGAATTTGGCTGCTCAAACCACATCGGGGATCTACATACAACGAGTAGCCAATGGCGCGGATTTGACAATTGACTTTGTTGCCGGGATCGCCGGACAGGTGGCAGTGCAACAAGTGAACTTCAATTCCAGCGAAACTCTAGTCACTAGAGATCTTCAACTAACTGGCTTGAGCGATCTGCAAACGGTTCGCTCGCAAGTGGGCAGCCAAACGGCCATTGACGTCGTCGTGGACAGTGGAAATCTAATAATTAGAGATGGCAACGATGCGGATGGCCGAGGGATCTTGGTTTCGGAATCGGGAAGTATCGAACTGCGAACCACAGTAGCGGGAAGTATTGCCATCCAGACGGGAATTGAAACCCGAGGGATGGGCGATGCGGGGCAAATCGTATTGGATTCCGCTGGCTGGATTGCCGAACTGGCCAGAGACGCAACCGGGGCGGTTTCCGATGCACTGATCATTGGTGATCATCTTGAAATCAACGCCAATGGCTTTGCGCATTTGCACAATGTCAATGTCAACTCTCTGGAAGCTACGGTTAGAGCGAGTGACCAACTAGACGGTGATTGGCAGCAGACCAATTCACGGGCCAACGACAGGGGAGACGATTTCCTGGATCAATTGGGGGGCAATCGGCAGGCCAACGCAGCCGCAGAGGGAGTAATCGTTGGAATCGATTCGACGACGACCAATACGCTTGAGTCGGCGATACGTGAGAGCTATGAAGATGTCGCGAGGCAATTCCGGTTTGAGGACACTTACCAACGCGACTATGCTCTATTTGTACTAAACCAAAAGTCATTAGACGTACAACAGGTTGTGGCCTTCGATGCCGGAGCGGCCTCTGCGCGACCCAATGTTTACATCGAAACGTTGGGTGCGGGATCGAATCTGAATGTCAGCGGAACGATTGAGACGCATAGTTCAACGCCTACTGAAGGTGGCATCGTATTGGTAGCCGGTGGTCAACTGAACATGAATGGAGCGCTGACGACGTCGGCTCAGTTGACACCTGCGATAGTGCGTATGCAGCGCATTGAGCACATTGGAAGCTTGGCCACGACCGATGCACTGGGGCGGACGGCGGTGGGCTATTTGAATGGCCGTGCCTTCAATGGTGGAGAGGGCGTAACCGAGCGAAGTCCCTTTTTAACTTCGACGCAATTTGTCATTCGCGATCAACAGTTTGGACTGTCTGCACTGAGTGAGGACTATCGTTCCCATGTGTTCCAACGTGTCGTAATGCAATATGGCTTCGCCGGAGAAGCGGGTTTCGTAACCTTTGTGGGCTATGCGGACGGCGAGATTCAGCTGTTTGAAACCTTGGGTGACTCGGGTGCGCGAAGCCTAACGTTTGACAACACTAATCCCAACGATCTATCCGCCTTACCAGCCGAATTGCGTGGATCGGCCATGGCAACTGCTTTCAGTCGCGCCACTTCTTTCGATCCACAATTTCTGGATACTAATCAAGTATTGCCCACCGCGGCAATCGCTCGTCGCGCCGCCGACTTCTTCCTATTCGAGAACGCTGCAGCCGATAATGCGTCAGACATTCGCGACTTGACGGTTGAATCGTTCGAAGTCAAGAACGTGTTTACCCTTGGTACTCAGGGCGCCACGGAGATGCCCCGCGATCCGGCACCCATCCAACCACCGGTAGTTGGGCTGGCAGTGGCTCCCGAATTGCTGGCCAACCCATCGCAACTGGTTCGCAGCGATATCGAGCTGGCTGCCATCCAAGAGCGGACGATTGAAGTCGCCATCTATCGCGTCTTCTACGAAGATTCAAACTTAAATGGAGTTGCGGAAGAGACAGAACTTCCGAGCGAAGATGAGATCTTGTCTGCCGAAGTTGCCGACGCAGAAGAGGAAGAAGAGCAGTCGGGAGAAATGGAATCGGGCAAGCGTTTGAAGCTGGGGACTGTCAAGACGGAAGCGGGCGGCTCTCCCACAGCAGAAGACATTGAAGCTCTGAAAAATGAATACTTAAACGATCCCGAGCGTCCAAGTGGTGCCTACTCGATCATCGAGAAGGGACTCGATGACAAGGAAGTAGTTTTGGATGTCTTCTCAGTCCGCGATTCGACACTGGACTCGACGGAAAGTGACGAGCCACTAGTACGACCACCAACGGCCGATGAGTTAATGCAACAGCAACAGCTCGATTCGGCGGGCGAAGGTGGAGCGGAAATAGTTCCGGATCCGGCCACTGATGGTGCCAATTATCATCCAGACAGTAGCCAGAATTTGGAAGAGTGGAGCCCCCCACGCAACGAGTCTCGCTTCGAGCACGCAGGCTTAGTAGCAAGTTCACTCTGGTTGGCACGAGCGCAAACCACCACGAAAAATGCGAACGCCAAGCTTGGAGTGGAGTTTGTGGATTTGATCGAAACTCAAGAAGGCCAATCGCCCATCGACTTAAGCCGTCGCGGACGAAGAAGCCGTCGCCTGCAACGCAACAAAATGAAGTGAGTCGCGAGACATTTCAAAAGCACTGTATTGAGTATTAATTAACGTTAGTTGCCAAGACCCACACAATAGTCAGCCAACCGGCCAACGCCCGCAAGCCTTGTCGTCATCCGCAACAACACAAGTACTGAAAAGTTCGATTTTAGATAAGAACATTGGAACTAAGCTATGAATCACTGTCCCGAATGCAATTTCCCATTGGACGAAGAGCTGGTGGTCTGCCCGCAATGTGGAGCCAAGGTGGAGTTGTCCAGCGAAGGCGAACGGACCATTCAGGCTTCCTCTAGCGGAGATGAGCAGACGGTCGATTTTGCAGATACGGTCAATTTGACGGATCCGCCGGAAGCAGACGACGCAACCGCCGCGGGGGATAGCGATGTGCTATCAACCGCCAACTTTGCCAGCGATGACACGATCAACTATGCAAGTCCTGACGCTGATTTGGAATTGGCCGATCGTCAGGCAGCTGCAGAGCACAAGGACGCCGACCAAACATCAGCAGATGAGTCGGGTGGTACGGGAACCGTCAGCGCGCCTGGCGTAGATTCGGACTTCGAGCAAGAGCTGGTCGCCGAAGGTTCTCCGTCGTCATGGGATGACGATGAAGATGTCGACCAGACCATCGAAGCCGGGATGACCGAACTGGATGAAGCGGACGATTTCGACTTCGATGATAGTTTGCCCGGAGTACGGAGCGACGCTTATGAGGAACAGCCCGACATAGTGTTGGGAGACGATCATGGCACCGTACAGGCTGCCTCCGAGGATTTCCCAACTGAGTTCATCGGTTCCGAGGGGGACAACCAACAAACGATCAACGCCTTTGGTATGCCCGATGATGAACAGTCCGATCCCAATGCCACCCATGTATCGGGAAGTGACGAGGATGGGGAATTGGGGGATGGGCAGTTGACGATCGACATGTCCACCGAAGATCAACCGACGCATCACTCAGCCGTGGGCCATGCCACCGTGGATGCCACCGAACACGAATCGGCCTATGAGCCTGCAGACGAAGCCAAATCAGGGGACGTGCGGGCAACGCACAAAGAGCCTGGAGCCAAAGGCGAGGCCATCGATGATGCCGCCGGGACTGTTGTCTTACCCGGCAACGTGGCGTCCGTACCGGTAGGAGACAAAACGGTCGTCTTTGATTCGCATCATGATGCGGGAAATTCAACTGTCGAAGCGACAGGCACATCGGGGACCGAAGGTCGATTGAAGCGATTGTGGGAAGGAGTTGCAGGCTCAAGCGAAAACCCCATGCACTCGCTGCAGGCGGTCGGTTTGCAGGCCAGCGATTCGGTGTTCCATCGCGTGGCGACAAGGCGCGTGGCGGACGCCAGTACGTCGGAAGACGTGTCGGCCGACTATCAAATCGTCGACAAACTGGGGGAAGGAGCGATGGGGATCGTCTTCTCCGCGCGACAAACGGCCGTCAATCGTATTGTGGCCATTAAGACCGCCAAGCCCAACTTTCAAAACAATGACGAAAGTCGGCGACGCTTTTTGTATGAAGCGCACATCACCGCGGATCTCGATCACTCCAACATCGTGCCCATTCACGAATTGGGAGCTAGTGAAGAGGGAATGCTGTTTTACTCGATGAAGCTCGTACAAGGGACCGAGTGGAGTCGCGTCATGCGCAAGAAAACGCGCGAGCAGAACTTAGAAATCTTCATGAAGGTCACCGACGCGATGGCCTTCGCGCATTCGAAGGGTGTCATCCACCGAGATTTGAAACCGGAAAACACCATGCTGGGGCGTTTCGGTGAGGTCTTCGTTACCGACTGGGGAACGGCGATCAACTTGGAAAAGGATACTACGCACCTAGCCAAGCCGGCTTCCAAAGGGGACAAATTCCTGACTCTAGAAGACGCCAGCAATTTTTTGCGTGGCGATTCGCTAGTATTACACGACGGTTTCGATTCGTATGATCGCGCTCAGATTATCAATATCGACGAAGCCAATCCGAATCGCATCTATTTGCGTAAAAAGCTGACTCGGGACTACCAGCCCTCACGTAGGCTGTACGTCGTCAAAGCCATGAACCTGGCAGGCACACCGTGCTATATGGCTCCCGAGATGGCTGGCCATCAGCTACCCAAAATCGGCAAGACCAGCGACATCTATATCCTTGGCGCGATTCTTTATGATTTGGTGACAGGCAAGCCGCCGCATACAGGTGATTCGGTCACGCAATGCTTGCGGGCTGCCCTGAAGAACGAAATCATCATGGCTGACAGCGACGATGCACTGCTGACGATCGCTTATAAGGCCATGTCGACAGAACCGGGAGAACGGTATCAATCTGTCGAGGAGTTGCAGGACGCAGTTCGCGAATATTCGCGTCACGCTGAGAGCATCGCGTTGACGGAACGCTCGGATGAGTTGTTGCAAGAGGCGACTGAGAAAAAGGACTATCAAACTTTCTCGCGCGCGTTGTTTGGTTACCGCGATGCCATTGATTTGTGGCCTGAGAACAAGGCAGCTGCTAGTGCGCTGAGAAACGGCCGCTTGGCATTCGGTGAGGCTGCTTATGCCAAGGGCGATTATGACTTGGTCTTGCAGACGCTCGATCGCGACGTCCCGGATGAAGCGACTTTGTACCAACAAGCGGTGAAGGCCAAGAAAAAAGCCGAAGAGCGTGAGGCAAGTGTGAAATTGCTCAAACGCGTGGTCGCGGCAGTTGTATTGTTCGCCGTCGTTGGTTTATCGGGTTTAGCTTGGGTAGCCAATAGCCAGAAGAACATCGCGGTAGCTCAACGAAATATAGCTGAAGAGGCAGCAGAAAGTGAGCGCAAAGCCAAATTGCTGGAAGCCGAGGCAAGAACTCTAGCGGAGGAATCTGAGAAAACGGCGATCGCAGCGCAACAAGTGGCAGAAGTGGAGAGGATGAACGCGGACGAAGCCAGGGAGAGAGCTGAAGCTTCAGCCGAGGCTGAGGCAACACAACGTTTGGCCGCTGAGAAAAGCGAGAAAGCCAAGGAAGAACAACGCAAGCTGGCTGATATCGCCAGGCTAGAAGCTCAGCGGCAAGCCGAGTTGGCAAAGCGTCGCTCCGCGCAAATTCAATTGGGCGAATACAATTCGTCTCTGGCCCTAGCTAAATCGCAGATTGAATCGTTTGACTTGGCCGCCGGCACCGAGAATCTCGGCAAACTCCAGGCGATGTTTGGTGGTTCGAATGCTCAACCAGAACCAGGGGAGGCCGCGGAGGACAACGATGTATTCTTCGGCAATACTCCTAAGATCGATACCTGGGGTTGGCATCGCATTCAATTGCTGGGCAACCTCGACTTGCCTACGGCCACAGTTGGGAGCAGCGCACCAGGTGACGCGGCCACGATTTCGAATACAGAACCGCAGGTCACCGCCTCGGCTTACGCTTCGAACACTAGCTTGGCAGTCGTCGGAACCAGAGATGGATTGGTGCAAATCCTAAGTTACCAAGACGGGAAGTTATCGGAGTCACGCAAAGTTGTCGAATCGGGTGCACGGATCAACGCCCTGGCTATCTCACCCAATGGTGAGGAAGTCGTTTACGGATACACGCGTGGCGAGGAAAGCGGAGTTAAACGTTGGGAAGTGGTTCAAGAAACCACACAAGATGTCGTCTCAACACGCAAACGCAATTTCCAACGCTTTGCCTTTTCACCAGACGGAAAACAATTGGTGGGGGGAATTAGCGGTGGTGTGTGGCTGTGGAATATCACTGGTGATTGGTTCTCGAAAGAAGAACCAACCGGTCGCGTTAGTATTCGTGGCGAATTGACCAATCTGCAAGGCATTGATTCCCAGCACTCCATGTTCACCACACGTTTCGTTGATCGCGGTCAAACCAAGGTGCTCATTGGAATTCTCGATCATCAGTCCGCGGCGATTGACCTGGTCAACACCAGTGACGAATTGGCCACTCAGCTTAGCAGTGCCGCGCATACGTTGGTCGATAACCGCATAGTCTTAGGGCTTAACAACAATCGAGTCCTAGTCGGAACGTTAATGCCAGGCGCGAAACAGGTTACTGATTTAGTGGAACTGGACGACAAACACAGGGCACCCGTTACGCACGTAATCAGCAACGGCAGCGATCAATTGATTACTTCCAGCGACAGTGAGCCGGTAGCGCATGTGTGGCGATTCAACTCCGAACTGAAGGCATGGGAATACGATACCTATTTGACCGGCACGCCGCGCAACATTGCGGGAGTTGGACTTATGAGCGAAAGCAAAATTCTGGCCGTAGATGCCGGTGGGACTTCGATCGTTTGGGATGTTGAGCGTCAGAAGCAACGACGTCGCCTGGAGCGTGAGACGGACAATCAAGTTGCCGAATATTTGTCGCCAGTACAAGCCGTGATCGCAGGTCCGAGTGACGGCCGCGCCATCGCCATTGACGCTGAAGGTGTTGTCGACTTGTGGAGCTTGACCAATGGAGAGACTGCTCGCGTGGATGGCAGTCGTTGGAGCTACTTCGGACATACGCCGGGAGCCGTGCTGGTCAATTCGGCGATTGACATGGAACGCGGAGTGGTCGTCACGGCCGCTTCGTTGCAGAATGCACGCAAGGAGTATCTAGCTGATGCTAGCCACGCGTGGGAGTTTTGCATTTGGAATGCTGGAAATGGCGAGATGCTCAAACGTTGGAGTGCCCCGAATCGACGCGTTGATTTGCGAACGGAAACGATCGAACAACGCATCTCGTTGGTGGACAGTGGACGGCAGATGCTCTTTGCTAGCGACAGTGAAACTCGCTTAGTCGACTTAGCAAGTGGTCGCGAAACTTTTGTACGCGATGACTTCGGCAGCTACTTCGCCGTGCCCAATCCGCGCAATGCAGCTCTTATGATGCTGGTCAAGCGTTCCGGTTCAGTGCGACTGCTGGACATTCGCGACCCGGCAAGCTGGCTGAACCCAGCCATGCACAATTTCGGCTTGGCAGATCCAAGCGACATTCCACTGGACGGCCTGTGGTCGGAGGACGGCCGTCGATTCTACATGACCTTTTCGACCGGCGGCTTGGCTGTCTTCGCCTGGAATGGCTCGCAACTGGAGTTAACATGGTCGACTCGCAAGCTGGAGGGGACTCGCGGAATGGATCAGCTGGCCGAAGTGTTGAAGGCTGATAGCGGTCGAGTGCAATCGCATTTGGATGTTGACTTAGCCGTAACTAGAACCAACGGGAATGAAACCCTATATGTCGCCACTCGCAAACGCGGCTTGAATGCCAGCACGAAATTGGTGGCCGTGGAATTTGCCTTGAATGGCGATCAACCCCGATTGGTGGAGGCAACCACTGAGCAGCACGTGCGTTGGTTGCAGAAACGGGGCAATCAAACGCCGGTTCTGGCCGAGCGGATTCACGATGTGTTGATTGTTGATTCTGATCGTATTCGCTCGCGTGTGAAACTCAACAATCAAACCTTTGTTTCGACCAACGGCGCGCAGGTATTGGCGCTGACTGACGGCGAACAGCAGGTGACCAGCTATGGCCGCTCGAGGCTGATCTCGACAACCGGTACGATCGAGGGTTCGACCTTGATCACACTGCTTGAAGACGGCTCGCTATGGAAATTTACGACTGCCCAAGCTGAGGGCCAGTGGTCGCGACTAGGCTATACCGCGTTGGGAGCTACAAAAATCCAGCTGGCTCCAGATGGGGCTCGAATGTTGATCGTCAATCAAGGCATAGGCAAATTGGTTGAGACGGCCACGGGCGAAGAGGTCGGTGTTGTAGGCCCGGTGCAAGCGGTCAACTGGGATCCGAATTCCCAGGATCGATTGGCGATATGTCGCCCCGACGGAACGTTGGAATTGTGGACTGGTGGTCAGTCAACATTGATCGCCGAAAAACCACTGCTCACTAGCGATGCACGCGTCGTGGGGCTGGAGTTTTTCAACGAAGTTTGGGAAGACAGTCGCAATTCGACTCGCCAGTTTCTATTGGTACATAGCGAGGGAGACAACAAAGGCACCTTGCAATTTGTACCTATCGACGCCGCACCTGCAAACGCTGCCGATGACCAAGCCGACGTGGAAGTCATTCCTGTGGGCTCAAAAGTGGCGGTATCTCCGACCGAGAACATCATCGTCACTGGTGCGCCTGGTGGCACGGTAGCGGTTTGGTTCGCTACACCCACGTTCGATCGTAAGCCTCGACAATTGTTCGATCTAGAAGGGCATCGCGGTGAGGACATCACTTGTTTGACGTTCTCCAGCGACGGGCGAACAATCGTTACCGCTGACAGCAAGAACCGATTATTTGCTTGGCTTTCCAACGATCCGTTGGTGGGAAAATAGCTGGCGGCATGCCCCGGTTTGACTTTAATTACCGAACGGACTTCCCTGTCCGTTTTTCCTGACCCGAACGGGCGGGAATGTCCGTTCTTCTAGGCCTAACGACCAACAAGCAGGGTAATCCAACCAGTCCCCTAGCGGCGTGAGATCGCTCAATCTCGGGCAAACCCTGCCGGGGTTGCGGGGTTAGGCATGTTCAATTGTGGAGTAGAGGCTAAATTGAAAAAAGCGTTGGTAAATCGGTGCCAGCGATTGATGACTTCCACCTCGAGCGAAACCTGATCCTCCCGTGTTGTCAGCTATTCGAACTTTCCGCAATACGGATGTTGCAGCGTTATGCAAAGTTTGGAACGCGCATTTTGGTGACCTAGGCTCTGAGTGTCGCATCAATCCGTTGCAATTGGAATTGGTTTGTCTCTCCAAGCCGTACTTCGTAGCCGAAGACATGCTGATTGCCGAACACGATCAGCAGGTAGTCGGTTTTTTGCAATTAGGTCCGGTACCCTCCGACGACTTGACCGACGCGCGGAAGGATGCCTTAGCGATTGTCGCGTTGTGTATTGTTCCTTGTGACGGTGAGGACTCGGTGGCTCGAGCACTTCTGGCGTCTGCAGAGAAGCTCTTAAAAGAAAGACACGTCGGCTTGTGTCGCTTCAAACCTCTGCTTCCTGGATGCGCGTACTTTCAAGGCTTCGGTCCGGCCGATTCAATGATCGGTGCGACCACCAGTGAGCGACGCAGCTGTAGCTGGGTCTCTGCGGCTGGGTTCAAACCCGCCCTACCTACCACCCAATGGGAACTCCAATTGGGAAGCTTTCAACCGCCCGTCGATCGACAACAAATTCAAATCCGCCGCAGTTCACAGGTGGAGCGTGAAGCGGACGAACCACAATTACCTTGGTGGCAAGCCTGTTTGTTGGGGCACACGGAGCCAGTCCGTTTTAACCTATTCGATCGTCCGCAAGCCACGTTGATCTGCGAAGCACTTTTTTGGACTGTCGCCATGGAATTGCAAGCCGCCCCCAGGTCCGTCGCCTGGCTTTGGACGCCAAACGTCTCGCCAGGGGAAATGGCGGGCCAGCAATTGCTGTATCTGTTGGGTGAGTCTTGTCGAGAATTACAGGCGGAGAGGATCGATATTGTCCGCTCTGTTTCCGCAGCCAGTGACACGAAAGTCAATGGACTACTACGTCGCCTAGGCTTCCTGGCCGAGCAAAGTGGCGTCGTCTTTGAGAAGAAGTTGGCTTAGCAACACACGCACAGAACGACTCTTATTTGCTCATGGTAGGGCAAGTTAGAGCCCTGGACGGGTGGCAATTGGCAAGCAAAACGGCTACCATCTGATGAACCCTCTGGCCAACACGCCAGTCATAACCGGGCCTTTGAGCATGCACTTAGTGGGATGACGATCGTGGATCTGAAATTAGAAAACCAATCTGGTGGAGTCTGCAATCTTTCTTTGGCAGGAAAGATCAGTCAGACTGCGGTCGATAGCCAAGCCGATCAACTTGGAAGACTCTTGGGCAATGCCAACATGAACCAAAAGATTTTGGTTTCGCTTGAGCAGACGGATTATATCGACTCCAGCGGAATAGGTTGGTTGCTAGCCACCGACAAAAAAATCCGCGACGCTGGCGGTCGTTTGGTTCTGCACTCGATTCCTCTTGATATTCAACACGTCTTTGGGCTGATGAAGCTCAACGCGGTTCTAAAGATTGCTAAAGACAAAGACCACGCTACCTCGATCGCCACGGAATAAATCAATGCAGGTTGAAAATCGCGACGCCTTGCCGCCTGAGTTGGCTTCGATCCAAACTCTCGACGCGCGAAGCGCGTTAAATGCCATTCTTAAACAAGCCACGATGCGTGATGCAAGTGATCTATTTGTGCAACCCTATGGCAATCACTATGTAGTTTCACTGCGTCAATTGGGAGTGATCCGCCAGTTAGTGGTGGTCTCCAATGAGCAAGGGATGCAGATAATCAACCTCATCAAGTCCTCTGCTGGCATGGATTTAGCCGAACGCCGACACCCGCTAGACGGCAGGTGGACACACGACGTCGATGGACGAAAATTTGATTTTCGAGTCAATACCATCGGCACGCACTGCGGCGAAGACTTAGTGCTGCGGTTGCTCCCTACCGACAGTGCTTGCCTAAAACTCACCGAACTCGGCTTGGTTGGGAAGCAGTATTCGGATCTGCGCGCGATACTCAATAGTGGCAGTGGCCTGCTGCTAGTGACTGGTCCGGTTGGATCGGGAAAATCGACGACGCTCTACGCCTGCTTGGATACGCTCAATGATGGCAAGCAAATGATCATCACGCTCGAAGATCCAATCGAGAGGCTGATTAAAGGCTTGCGACAGTGTCAGGTGCACACCAAAATTGGCATCGGCTTTCTGGAGTTGCTACGTGGCGTGCTGCGTCAAAGTCCCGACGTGATCATGATTGGCGAGATCCGCGACGAGGAGACGGCCAAGACGGCGGTGCGCGCGGCCAATAGCGGCCATTTGGTTTTGGCTACCCTACACTCTCCGCTAGCTGCCGGTGCCGTGCAAAGCATGTTGGCTTTTGGAGTAAATCCTTACTTCTTGTCCAATTCACTAGTGGGAGTAGTGGCCCAACAATTGGTTCGCAGATTGTCTCCAAAGTCGAGAAAGATGTACGATGTCAGCCACTCCCCGGACACATTCGAAGAGGTCAAACAGTATTTGGAAAGCGGCCAAGGTAATGTGATTTATGGTCCCGATGAAAGTGACCCAGATTCACAGGGGGGATATGTCGGACGGACAGGATTGTTTGAAGTGCTAACCGTCAACCGCAAACTAAAACAAATGATCGCCGATGGCGCTGGCGCCACGGAAATCCATCGCGTCGCTCTAGAGCGAGGCATGTTGGACTTCACTCGCGCCGCGCTACTAAAAACCGCTCAAGGCGTCACCGGAGTCGAGGAAATCGGCCGATTGATTCCTGCCATCGAGTTGGACGACTATAGTAACTCCTAATACCGACCTGGTGCGCTTCGTTTGCTTTCATAGCTTCCACCAGACTTTCGGAAGATGACCAATGATACAGCTTGGATTCGCCACGGCTATTGTTCCTGAATTGTCGCTTGAGCAAGTGCTACGTCTAGCAGCTGAAATTGGGTACGCTTGTGTGGAGGTCATGTGCTGGCCCATCAGCAAAGCCGAGCGACGCTACGCAGGGGTGACGCACGTCAATGTGGCAAACTTGGATGCCTCTCAGCGACAGGAAATCCATAGACTGATCGACGATACCGGTGTGCAGTTCAGCGGTTTGGGATACTATCCGAATTGCCTTTCGCCCGATCGTCAAGAAGCCGAGCGGGCCGTGGAGCATCTACGCACCGTGATGCAAGCGGCCAGCGAGTTGGGCGTCTCGCGTGTCAACAGTTTCGTCGGTCGAGATCCGACTCGCAGCGTCGATGAAAATTGGCCACGCGTGATTGATACCTGGGGTCCACTGGTCGAATTGGCCGATCAATTGAATTTGCGAATCGGAATTGAGAATTGTCCGATGCTCTTCTCCGCGGACGAATGGCCTGGAGGAAAAAATATCGCCACCACACCTGCAATTTGGCGAAGGTTGTTCAGTGATCTCCCCAGCCCCAATTTCGGCTTGAATTACGATCCATCGCATATGGTTTGGCAACAGATGGATTACCTCAAACCCATTCGCGACTTCATCGATCGCATTTCGCATGCCCATGCCAAAGACGTTCGGGTTGATCGTCATCGACTAAATGAGGTTGGCATTACGGCTCATCCGTTGGAGTATCACACCCCCAAACTTCCTGGTCTGGGTGATATCGATTGGGGCCAATTCTTTTCGACGCTATTGGATGCTGGTTATCGAGGCCCCTTATGCGTTGAGGTTGAGGACCGCGCCTATGAAGGCTCGCTAGAAACTCGACAAGCTTCTCTGAGACAAAGCTATCGCTATCTGAAGAATTTTATTCCTTAGCGCTTTGTCAATGATAAAAAAATGGGGTAAGCTTCCAGCTTGCCTTCTCAGTATCGATCGTAATACGCAAGCTGGAAGCTTACGCCACCTTGTCGCCAACCCCAAAGTTAAGTTGTGCTGAAGCACTAGCCTACGGAACTCGCTCCTAATGGGTTGCTCCTGCCGCAGGCGACTCAATAAACGGCACAGCTACGCTGAAAGAAGCTGGTCTACTTCACTTTCGGAAAGGCTCAGCACAGCGGCTATCTTCGGCCTCTCCCAACCGAGACTGTCTAGGCGTCGCGCTTCCGAAAGCGGGTTGGGATGAGACATTTGAACTTGTTCGGCCAATCGAATCATTTCGGCCAGACGCCGCGCGGCTTGGTCGTAGGCGGTGGTCATCGTTCGCACGGCTACCAATTTTGAATCGAGCTCGGCTTTCAGTTCGCGTCCCAGGTCGTGCAGTTCCACCTGCCACTTCAACACTTCAGACGGTGCTCCCAACGACTGTGTCCCAGAAAACGGCGCGCTGCGGGCCCGCGCATTGGCGTTGTGGCCTAAATTCATAATCACGGGCAGTGGATTCGAATTGCGACGCTGCATGCGTCCGCGTATCAGCAACCAACAAATGAGGCCAATGCCGGACAACATCATCAGTTGTTGCATATTGTCCGGTGAAAGTCCCAAGTCAGCCCCCTATCCGTTTTCGAACATCGCTAATCTACCATCCACAGAGCATCGACGGTTGTGCGGCAGATATTGAACACAATACCTGGGCAACCCAATCAGCAAGCCTCCAGACGCCGGCCTGCACCGTATTTAATGATCATGATGATCATGAGAGTGATCATGAGAGTGATCATGAGAAGGGAAACTCTGCGAAAGGTCCGACTGATCAACAGGCATCGCTGGAAACCAATCAACACGTTTGCTCAGCTCTTGCTCAGCATGTTGGCGAACAACTTCAGTCACGGCTTCCAACGTTTGACCACTGCCTTGCGCCAGTTCCCGACAATCGTCGTATTCAGGTGCCAGGCGGAATGCGGGAGACAGTCCAGTGGAAGGGGAACTAGACCAGGTACTCAGCTGAGGAAGCCAAGCAATTTTAACTCGGGCAGACCCAAGTGGCGTGGCAATTCGAAGCGTTTCTCGCCGAAGTGTACGCCGCGACATGCGTGTTCGTCGCACGCCTAAAGTGTTGGTGTGACGGAAGAGCGTATCTTCGATAGTGGACCGTTGATGTGGTGCACAGATGACCGAAATCATCGTCGCGGGACGATTCTTCTTCATACCAATCGCTGTGGTAAACACATCCAGCGGGCGTTGTTGCCAGAGTTGCTCTACGGCAAAACCAAGCTGTTGGCCGGTGCAATCATCCACGTTGGTCTCCAGCACCAGCACTTCGTCCTGTTCGTCGATCAGCGGCGAACCAATGAGGACGCGGAGCATGTTGGCTTGCTCCCGCAATTCTTTGTGCCCGGCGCCGTAACCAATGCGAGCGATCTGCATCTCGGGGAGTGGTCCAAACCCGTCGACCAACGTGGCTAATACAGCGGCCCCAGTGGGCGTGGTCAATTCTGCTTCTATGGACGTTCCTCGAACAGGCACACCACGTAACAATTCGGCTGTGGCAGGGGCAGGTACACTGACCAACCCATGCGCGATGTGGATCGTCCCTGTCCCGGTAGGAGTCGCTGATGCAACGACACGTCGAATCTGCAACTGGGTCAGTGCCACGGCAATCCCCACAATGTCAACAATCGAATCGATGGCTCCTACTTCGTGAAAATGCACTTTCTCAATTGAGGTTCCATGGACCTTAGCTTCAGCCGCCCCCAAGCGTCGAAACAATCGCAGCGATAGTTCCAGTTCGCGAGCGGTAAGTCGCCCGTTGGAAAGCAATGCTTCAATATCGCTCAAGTGTCGATGAGCGTGCTCCGGAGGGTGCTGTACATCGAGCCGCAGAGCGCGAAAACAATGCCGCTCGGTCTGAGTAAACAGCAGTTCGACCTGCTCCAGACCGGGGAGCGAGGCGATTTGCTGTTTGAGATATGCTACGTCGGCGCCGGCGTCGACCAAAGCGGCCAACAACATGTCTCCGGCAATACCGCTGTGGGTATCCAAATAGGCAAGCGACATCGGCGGCTACTTCAATAGTTGTTCGAGAGTATGGAAGAATTGATCCTTGGCCGTAGTATATCGCTCCACCGCATCGCAACCAGCGGTGAAGTGTTCTCTCTTCAGGGCCTGCAATTGTTGTCGATCTTCAGGGTGGCCTGACAGCCAATCGCGGATGGCCATGGTCCGTCGCCAAGTCGGCCCGGCCTGTCGTACGAGCAACACGGTGTGCGTGGGAGCTCCCACCCGCGGCTTGCGTAGCATGGCCGTTAACTCATCATCGCACCAGTCGGGGGAAGCCACGCGTATATAATTCAGCCCTTCGATTAAACCCGCCGCGTCATTCAATCCCTGCAAATCATTCAGTCCAGCCAGCGAGTCGATGATAGGTTGAGCGACCCCGTCCGACAACGCAGTACTTCCGACATGTTGTACATCCACCACCCAGCCTTCCGTGGCCCACAAAATCATGGACCGCGACTGTTCAAACTCTTGAACCCACTGAGGGTTATGAGACATTAGTCTCAAAGGAAGAGGCATAAATCGTCGCCTGTTATGACGCATTTTGACCCAGGCAGTCGGTAAAAGCCGCAAACTCGACCGTTACAACCCGAAAGCGTCATTTATTATAGATGCTTTGCCAAGTCTTGAATTGCGGCCGCGCCGATAGTTCGAATCAGGCCTCCCATCGGCACAATCAAACGCCTCGATTGGCGAGCTACGGGTGCCAGGTGGCGTCATACCGGGCAACTAAGCCTAGTGCACAGCTCGACTCAGAAATTCGATTGGCAGTTGCTGCCATAGTGGTAACGAACAGTATTCAAGGACGAAGCGTCATGACGACTTCCGCAGAAATTGCCTATCATGCCGAACGACTTTCGGTATTTGCAACTGAACCATTGAGCCGTCCAACCCGCACTTCCGTGGTCCGACAAGCAATGGCCGGCCAAGTCTGGCAGACATTGATTCTTTCCAGTGAATTGGGTAGCAGCCAATCTCTACGTAGTGATCGTGTTACCTATGCTCGATTTGACGCACCACACAAGTCGATGCCCGACCCTTGGTTGCTGGCGCAGTGGAGTGAAGACATAGGTTGGCATCGCCCTTTGACCGCCTTGAATACCGCAGAACAAATAGCGGGCGGACTGGCTGTAGGAGGCGATAACCTAGGGGCATCCGTCAATCTGCAATCCCCCAATTCAACGAACAGCAATCAGACGGCCGCAATTCCGCGCGAGCACAACCCGCTGGGTCAAGCTCGCTTGAACCAATTGCTGGCTGAAGCGGCTCACGACATACGCTCGCCGATCGCCGTCGCGCAACAAATCTTGCACGCGCTTTCGAGCCGCGTGCGTGACGGCGCAAACCTGACCGGCGTCGAGGGTGAGTTGTTAAGCCAAGCCAGCTTGCGTCTGACGCAGGCTCACCAGTGGGCGGAAGGCATCTTGCTAGAGCGGAGTCTTGAGCATGGACAACCCGTCAATGTGCGTCGGCGGTTTTATCCCCAACAGTGGCGAACGGGAATTGAACCATTGTTACACTCGCTGGCCGCGCAACGTCACGTACAACTTCACTGGAATGGCTGGGATCGATCACTGCCCCGTTTGTATCTCGACCCGACGCATTTGTCGCGAATTGTGCTCAATCTGGTCACCAATGCGCTACAGGCGAGCCCACCGCACAGTTGTTTGAAACTGAATGTAGCGTGGCTCACCAACATCACGCAACATTTAGTGTTGACTGTGGAAGACCAAGGCTCAGGACTCCCACTGAACCTTATTGGACAAGTCAATGCGTCTGCTACTTGGCCTAGCGACTCCGTCATCTCGCAGGGTGAAGGTCTGGGATTAAGGACTGCCAAGTTGCTGGCACGCGGATTGGGTGGTACCCTGGCGGCGCAAATGACACATGCCGGGGGAACGGAAATCAGATTAAGTCTACCGGTAGACAATTACCACTCATTAATTCGTGGTTGGCTGCGAAACTATGCTGAATTGGCTGCGCATGAGCAGCTTTCACAGCGGCAACAAGTATCAATACATGCGATTAGGTTTTCCTCGAGTGCTGCTGCGTCTGGCTGCGCGGACCATGCCCAGGAACTACTAACTCAAATCGACGCTCGGCTTCAGCAAACGGCTGGTGTGAACGATTTGGCGTATCGTGTTGCCAGGGACCGTTGGTTGTGGCTGTCGATAACGCCTCAGTCACGTTCGTCAGGCAATGGAGGTGGCGACCAACCACTCACCTCCGCCACGATCCCAACAGCGCTGGCCGAAGTGCTAGGCTGGGTTCAACAGCCAGGACGTTCTCAGGGCGAAACTACCGTTTGTCGCCAACAACAAGTATTTCAAAAGGGTAACGTTTCGCTGGCCGATTGGTCGGGAGCCTATTCGTCCCAACACAATTTGCTCAGCCTCACGTCGGAGTTAGCCGAAAAAGTTGCTGAATTGATTGGTGACCATATTCCGCCCGTCGATGAGCTCGGAGCACCTCACATGCAAGGTATCTCACCAACGAGAAATCGAGAACCTGCGCGACAGACGCGGATCGATACAGCCCAAGGCGTTTCGCCGCCAATTGCTGCCGTCGGCTCACGTGTTGAAGCCAGTTTGGCAGACACTCCCTGCGACGCATTTTCCGGTACGCTGGCCGAGCTTTCTCAACAATGGCATGCCCACCAACGGCAACTCAATCGCGTGCATACCGCGCTTGGCTCTAAGAACTAATCAATGGAGCGGGAACAAGAAAAGCGTGCTGAAAATACATGACCAGCGCTCCTTGTCCGGCAACCAACTGTGCAACATACAGTGCGCCTACATACACCAACGCACTGAGCAACGCCAGGCTGCGAGCCGACCAACGGAGTAGCCAATGTCGTGGCTGTAAGGAACTGTTATTCTGCCGACCGCTTGCGTAGCCCATCGCCGCTCCTAACAGCACTTTGGCTGGGAGCATGAACAGCACGAACACGAGGCTGGGCGCCCACACCAGTTCGGCCGGCGTGGCTTCAATGCGCAGCAAATACAGAGGAATACATAGCACGCAAAGCAACAGCAAACTGAGCGCATGCGCCCATGGAGCAAACAGGAATCGTCGACGCACAGTGGTAATCGCGAATAGCGATGCCAGTCGATTGTCGACAGCCATTTGAATTTGCAGGAAGGGCAAATACAGGAGCAAGATCGTCATAGCTGCCGCACCGATCAGCCCGATCAATGGGGCCAGCTGAAAATCTTCTGCTCGTTGACCAATGATCATCATTGAAACGGGGACGGCAATCCAAATCAGGGCTCCCACAGCAGCCCTTGCTCCGAGCCACCACAATCGAGCAAATTGAAGTCCGCCGACCAGTTCATACAATTCATCGCTGGCTCGGCCCCATGTGCTGGGCAACCCAATTTGCCGTAAAAACTTCATTGGAGCTGGCCAGACGAAATGTCGCAACTGACCACCCCGCATGGCGGCCCATGCGACCCAAGTCAGCCAGGCTAGGGTCGTCAGAAAGGCCGCCACACGCCAGTTTCGAGCGGTCCCCGAAGCAGGGAGCAACAACTGCGCTGAATACGATAGATCCGTGATGAACCACACTGGGAGCCACAATAGCGTCGCCAGCAATGCGAACTTCCCTAGCCGACCTGCTAATCGCGCGCCAGGAAACGCTTTCAACCACGGCTCCCGTCTGGCCAATAGTGCTGCCGAGTTGAGTAGATACCCCAGACTGGCCAATTGGACGATCGGCATCGCCGCAACGACGGCTAACAGTACGCACAAACTTACACCGTCCCACACGCGTCCCACACACCAATCGGGCCAGCGATACCAACGCCAGCGAGTTTGTGAGAGCGGCTTCAACGGTCCGGGCAACGCTGGCTCGGAGGATGCCTCTACGGCAGCGTCGGCTGTAGCCGATGCGATTAGAATGGGTGGTTCGGCGTTCATTGAGATTGAGAATTTACTTAAACTTAAACTTAAACGCGGGCTTCAAAACTTGAGCGGCGGGCTGATATTCATAACCTAATTCGCGTTCCATGGGCGATTCTTTCCAAGATTGGCAAGATTGTACAGAATAGAATACAATCCACGCTGTTCGCCTGAGGCACTCTTGCATGTCCGACACCCACCAACACTCGCTCAAACGGCGCATTCTACAGCCAATGCTGATGGGGATAGCGGTTCTGTCGGCAATTACCCTGGCTGCAGCGTGTTTGACCAGCCATCCTGCGATCGAACTCAAGCCGACCCAGATCTCGTCGTCGACTCAACGCGCTGGAGATTTTCACACTACCCTTTCAACGATCGACGCACAGCTTGCTGATCTAGCGCAGGCTGACGAGCTGGAAACGGCACCCGTAGCCGACAACCTGACCGTGGCTCGTCGGCTCTCGTTGGCGCTTGTCGGCTCGGGTCTATCCCTGGAAGAGCTGCGGGCTTTGGAATCGATTCCTGCGCCGCAACAATTGCAATGGTGGACCGATTATCTACTGGCCGACAAACGCTGGTCTGACTACTTCGCCGAGCGATTCACGCGAGCCTATGTGGGGACCAACGATGGCCCCTTCTTGCTGTTTAGGCGGCGCAAATTGACCGCTTGGCTTTCCGAGCAGTTTCGCGAGGGAATCGCTTATGACAAAGTCGTCCATTCCATGCTCAGTTCGGAGGGCTTGTGGACCGACACGCCACAAGTCAACTTTGTCACCGCCACGATGGATGATGCCAATCAAGGCCGTGGCGATCCGATTCGGTTGGCCGGGCGAACTGCCCGCGTGTTTTTGGCGCAACGCATCGATTGTGTGCAGTGCCACGATGATTTTCTGGGACAGCTCAACTTCGGTCGCCAGGACCATCCAACGAGCGGCACACAACAACATTTTCATCAACTGGCCGCCTTCTACGCGGGAACCGCACTGGCTGACCCTGTGTTTGGAGGGATCGTAGAAGACGACCAACAATATCGATATCAATTTTTAGGCGATAGCCAGGATCAGGAGGTGCGGCCCGCCGTACCGTTTTCACCCGAGCTACTACCTGCAGAAGGAAAGCCCCGTCAACGGTTGGCTGCTTGGGTCACTCATCCGGACAATCGCGCGTTCGCACGGGCTACCGTCAACCGCGTCTGGGCATTGATGTTCTCACGACCGTTGGTGGAACCGGTCGATAGTATTCCACTCTACGATCCCGTCCCTTCCGTTCTGGACACTTTGGCTGCTGATTTTATTGAGCATAAATTCGATCTACGTCGACTGATTCGTTTGATTGCCGCCTCCACGGCTTTTCAACGTGACAGCCGCGCAGACTTCCAGGTAAGCGAAGCTCATGAGCGCGCGTGGAGTGTTTTCCCGTTAACCCAATTACGACCGGAACAAGTAGCGGGTAGTTTGTTTCAAGCCAATAAATTGGCCGCCATCGACGGTTCGAGCTCGATTGTCACTCGATTGGTAGTATTTGGCGATATGCAAGATTTCCTTAAACGGTTTGGGGATCGCGGCGAAGATGAGTTCGCAAGCGATGCAGTCACGATTACGCAACGCTTGGTAATGATGAATGGCAATCTGGTGGCCGAACGAACCAAAGTCGACTTGGTCAATAACGCTGCCTCGCGGATTGCGGCTATTGTGGCTGACGATCCAAGGGCAATCGAGCTGATAAGTCTAAGCGTGCTCAATCGCCGACCTACGGAACGGGAGCTTTCGACCTTTACCGCTCACATTGCTGGTACCAAGCAAAAGTCGCGGCAACGAGCCTTGGGTGACGTCGCGTGGGCCATGGTAAATTCAACCGAGTTTTCTTGGAATCATTAGAACCTTACACCAGATCAACTATGTGCCCTACTGAAAAATCACTGGCGGCCGGCTGCAATGGATATCAACAGCTACACCGGCGACGAATGTTGCAAGCCTCCGTTGGCATGGGAAGTGGACTGCTTACAGGTTTGGCGGAACAATTGGCCCGTGCAGCAGACAGCGATCGCGCCCAGCGTCCCAAGTCACTGTTGTTTTTATGGATGCAGGGTGGTCCCAGTCAATTGGACACGTTTGATCCACACCCAGGTACATGGATTGGAGGTGATACACAGGCCATCTCAACGTCGATACCCAAGGTACAACTGGCAAATACAATGCCTGCCACCGCCGAACAACTGCATTTGGCCGCGTTGGTACGGTCGGTTATTAGCAAGGAAGGAGATCACGAGCGAGCCTCCTATCATGTGAAGACAGGTTGGCGCCCCGACCCAACTTTGGTGCATCCATCGATCGGTGCCGTCGTGTGCAATCAGTCCGCCGCGAACATCGAACTCCCCAGGCATATTTCGATTCTTTCGGGCCAGTGGCCCGCGAGAGGTGGCTACCTTGGTCCCAGTTTTGATGCCTTTCAGACCGGCGATCCAGCAACGGGTATTCCAAATCTAAAGTCGCGCGTAGATGACGCAACCATGGCACAGCGAAGTGGGCCGCTACTGCAGGCGCTTGAGGAAGAATTTCAGCGCGGTCGCCTGGTAGATATGAATCGTAGTCGCACCTTGCATCAAACTGCCACCAGCGGCGCTCTGACTATGATGTCCAGCCAACAGCTCACTGCTTTTGACGTAAACACAGAAGGGAGTGAAACCCTGGCAAGCTTTGGCGACACACCCTTTGGACGCGGTTGCCTGGCGGCCGTTAGACTCTTAGATACTGGCGTACGCTGCGTCGAAGTGGAACTCGATGGATGGGATTCGCATATCAACAATCACGAATTGCAAGCAGGTCGTGCCCATGTCCTCGACAAGGCATTGGCAGCGACACTCTGCGAGCTCGCAGCTCGAGACATGTTAGATGATACCATCGTCTTCTGTGGTGGTGAGTTTGGACGCACGCCGCAAATCAATCCGGCTGGTGGCCGCGATCACTGGCCGCACGGATTTAGCGTACTCTTGGCCGGTGGTGGGTTGCGACGAGGCTATGTACACGGTGCAACGGCCGCCAACCCCGATCGCCAATTGATCAAAAGACAAACCGATAGCTCGCCGCTTGATCCCACTCTCTTTACGGAGCAATGCGTGACTGTTCCCGATCTACACGCTACGCTGCTCGACGCGCTAGGCATTGATCCCACCTTCGAATCGATGACTCCCATTGGCCGCCCACTGCGTTGGAGCGACGGGAGTGTCGTAAAAGAGTTGCTGTCGTAGCGGAACTCGCCAAGACTTTCGGCTGGGTGGATCAGTCGTTGTTGAATCGGCCGAAAGTCTAGGCGACTTCCGCTACTCACAATGGCGTACTTCACTATAGCGTTTTCAACCAAGAGATCACCGCCGCAGTCGGCGCGAACGTGTCGCTTACCCATTGACTGATTCCTTCCGAGCCAGAGTGAGCAAATGAGATTAAGAAGCCAATTACGATCAGATTAGCGGCAGGCAAAAACAGCCAACAAAACGTCAAACCGAGATGCTGAAGATCGGTTTGATCTTTGTGTGTTTCGCGGTAGGTACTGACGAGATGATAGCCCAGGGCGATGCCCAGCAAGAAGCCCTGCCAAGGCAAGCCAGGGAAGGGGAGTAGAAAAGCGATCAACGCCAACAGCAACGCAGCGGTTGGGAAAAAATAGGGAGCGGCCACAATCAACCAATTCCCGCTTCCCGTAAAGCGAACTTCACCACCATTTCCGTGTGTGGCCTGAAAGCCGACAATGCGATGTCCGGTCAACAGGGCAAACATAGCGTGCGTTGATTCGTGCTCCAGAGTTATGGCAAAGCGACCAAAACGGCTGCGCCCTAGCCAGCGTCGCCACAGCACCACAAACAACGCCCCACCAACTAGGAAGGGGAGCAAACTGAGTGGCTCCAAAGCGACTCGCAACAGCAATCTGAGCATGCTCCAAGCCAATAGCGGCGTGGCCAACGCGGCGAAAAATGCCGTGGGCCACTTGAGGCGATTGATTAGGCGATCACCCCACATCGTCCAACTCATCGCCGGATCCATCGTTTGCCGAGTATCTGCTGTCATTGCACTCTTTACTATACTGCTATTCGCACATCAGCCCTCAATCTTAGCAAGTTGCTCGTGATTCATGGATGTGAAACCGAGGGAATCGGGGATGCCACGCTCGGCTTGGACAAAATGAAGTGCAGCCGAAACATTGCCTGACGAGATCTGCAATAATTGACTTCGTCAGGCAGAAAATCTTGGTGGTTCGCCCAGACATTTCAGCCTGTCAAAACCACTTTCCGCTCCTACTATGAATAGCGATCTCGATCATCATGGACTCGCAATACTTACGCTTGGGACGTCTGGATTTTCCAATTGTTGGGATACTGACCATGTCGTTACCAGGCTTGGCAATGTTCTTTGGGCTATGTTCTCTGTCAACCGGCCCCTTGGCCGCAGCCGAAAGGCCGAACGTAGTGTGGCTCATCTCCGAAGACAATTCGGTTCACTACATGAAGATGTTCGATCCGCACGGAACACCCACGCCAAGGATCGCTGAGCTGGCCGCACATGGCTTGCAATTCGACCATGCCTTTTCCAACGCTCCAGTTTGCTCAGTAGCGCGTACGACTTTGATGACCAGCTGTTACGGCCCGCGGATTGGAACGCAGTACCACCGCCGCGCGGTCTCGGTCCCGATGCCCGATGGATTGAAAATGTTTCCTGCTCTCTTGCGACAAGCGGGCTACTACACCAGCAACAATCAAAAGAAGGATTACAACGCTGACGAATCCGAGGGAACTTGGGACGAATCATCGCCACAAGCCCTTTGGCGAGCCCGATCGGGACAACAGCCATTCTTCCATATGCAGAGTTTCACAACTACGCATGAAAGCTCGCTTCATTTCACACAGGAAGTGTTCGACACGAATCCCACCGAGACCGATCCTTCCAGCGTGTTTGTGGCTCCCTATCATCCCGATACAAAGTTGTTTCGCTATACCGTCGCCAAGTATCATGACAACATTCGCAAGGTCGACCAGCAGATCGGGGCAGTGGTCGATCAACTCGCCGCCGACAACTTGCTGGAAGACACATTCATTTTCTACTTTGGAGATCATGGCGGAGTCCTTCCTCGCGGCAAGGGTTACGCCTATGAGAGTGGCTTGCATGTGCCGCTCGTCGTCCGCGTGCCCGAGAATTTCAAGCACTTGGCGCCAGCCGATTACGGATCGCATATCGACGGCTTTGTGCAGTTTGTCGACTTCGGCACCACCGTCCTAAATCTGGCCGGAATCCCAGTCCCAACTCAGGTTGATGGGCTGCCGTTTCTTGGCTCAGGCGTCTCTGCTGAAGGACTCGCCCTCCGCCAGACGGCCTTTGGCTACGCCGATCGCTTCGATGAAAAATTCGATCTGGTACGGACATTGCGCACAGGACGATATGAATACGTGCGGAGTTACCAACCTTTCAATTTCGATGGACTGTGGAATAACTACCGCTATATCATGTTGGCTTATCGCCAGTGGCAGGACATGTATCAAGCAGAAGAATTAAACGACGCCCAAAGCCAATTCTTTCGCCCGCGACCTGTCGAAATGCTGTTCGATATTGAGGCTGACCCACATGAGGTCAACAACCTCGCAGATGATCCAGAGTATGAGTGGATTCTACGAAGCCTGCGACGCGATATGCAAACTCAAGTCAAGTCGCTTCCTGATCTGAGTTTCTACCCGGAAAGTTACCTGGCCGACCATGCTTTCGAGAATCCGGTCAAGTTCGGCCAAGCGCATCGCGAGAAAATCTCGAATCTGGTCGATATTGCCGACTTGAGTCTGCTTCCTTTCCATGAAGCACAGCCGCTTATAGCCACCGCGCTTACCTCCTCCGATGAAACGCAGCGGTATTGGGGAATGATCGTGTGCAGCTGTTTTGGCAAATCGGCTGTGAGTTTTACCGATACCGCCCGTCAGCTGGCTACTTCCGATGTCGACCTGCTGGTGCGCACGCGTGCCGCCGAATTTCTGGGCTTGATCGGTGCCGCTGACCCGCGTCCAGTTTTGCTGGATTGTCTGGCGAAGACAAAGTCGGGGATCGAGGCCAACCTGATTTTAAATTCGGTTGTCCTGCTGCGAGATGGTCAGCCTGGGTATTCTTTTGATATCACGCCAGACAGCCTAAGTGCAGCAGCCAAACAGTCTTCCGAAGTACAACGGCGGTTGGAATACCTCTGTCCCGAAACGGTCGCCTCACCCGCCCCCAAAGCCCGACCCAAACAAAAACGCAAGCAGACCGCTCAGTGACCACATCGTCGCACGGTTCTCCGAACCGTGACCAACATCATATGAACAAACATTTCCGCTAGAGTTCTAGTTGGCTTGCCTTATTCATCCGTGCCATCCGCGATCAGCTTGCAATGAAGTAAAATGCTGCCACCACTACTTCCTGTATCTCCCATGCGTGGGTTGTTTTTCGCAATGATTCTGCTCAGCGTCACTGAGATTCATGCACAAGAATATCCATTCGAAAAACTCCACACACAGCGCTTACCCAATGCGATTCGCGTGCATCCTAAAGTCATCTCTGGTGGGATACCCGCCGATCAGCTTGCGTTTCAAGAGCTTAAGGAACTGGGGGTCGAGACCATCATCAGCGTAGATGGCGCTGTCCCCAACGTCGAGCTGGCTCGACAATTCGGTATGCGCTATGTCCATTTGCCGCATGGATACGATGGCATTCCGGCGGAGCGTGTCACAGAGCTTGCGAAAGCGCTACGAGAATTCGAGGGAACCATCTATATTCACTGCCATCATGGCCAGCACCGGAGTCCAGCTGCGGCGGCTGTGGCCTGTGTGGCTGTCGGTTTCATCGATGCAGCCAGAGGCGTCGCATTGTTGCAACTAGCTGGGACCAATCCCAATTACCGAGGATTGTTTCGAGCCGCTGAACGGGCGCAACGCATTCCCACTGTAGAGCTCGACCGCTTGAAAGCCCAGTTCAAGGAACGAGCCGATGTACCCGCCTTGGCGACCAGCATGATTGCCATGGAGCATACCTACGACAATCTAAGAAAGTTATCGGCAGCGGGTTGGAGGAAAGTTTCGATTCACCCAGATCTCGACGCGGCCCACGAAATCCTGTTACTCCGCGAGCAGTTCACGGAACAATTGCGAACGGCCGATACGGCGCATCGTGACGAAGCATATCGTCAAAGGCTGCGCGACGGTCAGCAGCTAGCCATTGAGCTCGAAGGCTCACTGACAACAGCAGATTCATTATCAGCTCAACAGATAGCGGCCCTGTCGACCTTGATGACGCGACTGGCCGACAATTGCCGCGCGTGCCATGCTCAATACCGCGATGTGCCGCTCGAATGAGGGAACTTGGAGTTGATCGCATGTTCGAAGAATCCGATGGAGTTCTCTTTCCACTGCCTACGCTTGAGGACACAGATGCGCTAGCAACTCTGTTAGCACAACATGTGCAATCACCACTGACGATTGGTCTAGTCGGCACCTTAGGTGCTGGCAAAACACAGTTTGTCCGGTATTTAGTGGCCGCTATGGGAGTGACGTCGGAAAGTGTTACCAGCCCTACGTATGTGCTGCAGCAGACTTACGTTGGCCGTTGTAAAATTCATCACTTCGATTTTTACCGACTCGAGTCTGCTGCTCAGGTTTGGGATTTGGGAATAGATGAACTCTACGAGCAAACTTGTGTGGTGTTGATCGAATGGGCTGACAAATTCCCAAAGTGCCTGCCCGACGATTGTCTGACGATTGCCATTACTCAAGCCAGCGACGGCATGCGCACAGCCCAGTTTCGCGGCAGTGGACCGAACTCGAACGCACTTTTACACGCTTTGACCGAAAAGTAGCGAAGTCATCTTTGGTCTACTTCAAATCCGCGTCGCTTCCCTTTCCTCCGCGTTGGCTACAAACGGCAAGGGGAGGGTACCTTTGATGTCGGCACCAAGACTGCCTCCATCCGTGTTCCGGCCTTGCCATCCGTGGTAACTATTTACTTGGTTAGCACGGATGGCAAGGCCGGGGCACGGATGTTCTGTATCGAACACATTGAGCTGCATGGTAATCTTTTTTGGGGACTCGACCGATAGGAAAAGAGGAGCTGTTACAAGTCCCAGCGATCCGAAAAGAGGTTATCATGTCTCAAACATCCAACTCAGTCTAACGCTTTCTGGAAAGCTTATGCATGGCCTCGCTTCCATCATCCAATAGTGTCCATCGTGATCCCGCCCAATTGCGGAGTGCGAAATGGTTCGCCCCTGACGATTTGCGATCTTTTGGCCATCGTTCGCGCATGAAACAAATGGGCTTAGGGGATGCCGACTTCCGCGACAAGCCTATCGTGGCGATTCTTAATACTTGGAGCGACCTCAATACATGCCATTCCCATTTTCGCGAACGAGCCAACGATGTACGGCGCGGAATTCTACAAGCCGGCGGATGCCCGGTGGAAGTGCCGGTGATGAGCTTGGGGGAAATGTTGATGAAGCCCACAACCATGCTCTATCGCAATTTGTTGGCGATGGAAGCTGAGGAAACGCTGCGCTGCCATCCCATCGACGCGGTCGTATTGATGGGAGGCTGCGACAAAACGGTTCCAGGCTTATTAATGGGAGCTCTTTCGGCCGACCTGCCCGCGATCTTCCTCCCCGCCGGTCCCATGCTTAAAGCGAGATGGAAGAACGAAACGCTGGGAAGTGGCTCGGATGTCTGGAAGTATTGGGCCGAACGATGTGCTGGAAATTTGTGCGACGGTGATTGGGGCGAGATTGAAGACTGTATCGGTCGTTCGGCGGGTACTTGCATGACCATGGGTACCGCATCCACCATGGCTTGTATTGCTGAAGCGCTCGGCATGACCCTCCCCGGTGCCGCTTGCACGCCTGCTGTCGTGGCTGAGCACAGCCGCCTCGCCTCCGCCACCGGACGACGCGCCGTCGAGTTGGCTTGGGAACAATTGCGACCGAGCCACATCGTTACGAAAGAAGCCATCGACAATGCTATTACTACACAATTGACCATCGGTGGCTCGACCAACGCCATCGTACATATCATTGCCATGGCTGGCCGAGCGGGACTCACTACGTCTCTTCAGCGATTCGATGAATTATCCAAGTTAGTCCCCGTGTTGGGAGATATTCGCCCCTGCGGCCGTTACTTAATGGAAGATTTTTACGATGCCGGTGGGCTGGGGGCACTATTAAGTCAAATGCCTGATTTGCTCAATCTGAACTGCCAAACCGTTAGCGGTCAAACGCTAGGAGAACAGATCAAGGGTAAAGAGATCATCAATGCCGATGTCATTCGGCCACGCGACAACCCGCTATCCAAAACAGGCGGCACGTGCATACTCCGTGGCAATTTGGCCCCCGACGGTTGCGTTATCAAGACGGTGGCTGCCGACCCAAGACTACTGAAGCATCGTGGTCAAGCGATTGTGTTCGACAACTATGCTGAGATGAAAAAGGGCATTGACGATCCCGATTTGCCCGTCACCGCAGATTCGATCATCGTGCTTCGCAGTGCAGGACCGCTGGGTGCGCCAGGCTTTCCAGAGTGGGGCATGTTGCCCATCCCAAAGAAATTGCTCAAGGCTGGAGTGCGCGACATGTTGCGCATCTCCGATGCCCGCATGAGCGGCACCAGCTACGGAACATGCGTATTGCATGTTTCCCCCGAGTCGCACATCGGCGGACCTTTGGCCTTAGTCCGTACCGGTGACGAAATCGAGCTCGATGTGGCCGAGCGTAAAATTCATTGGCATGTCGCCGACGAGGAAATCGCCAAACGTCGCGAATCCTGGAAGCCGCCGGTCGAAAAATGGACACGTGGCTACCAAACCCTGTTCGCTAAGCATGTGACACAGGCGCACGAAGGGTGTGACTTTGATTTCCTAGCTGGCAAATCGCCAGACCGCGATCCCGATATATTTTAGGTCAGTTATATTTTAGGTTTGCCCGTACGTCAGGCTTTCCTGCCTGATTTTGTGCAGCGCGCCAACACCGACCGCCCAAAAGTCGCCAATCAACTCGGTGGCCAATTGGACTAACATCAGTAGTACTTCAAAGTCAGGCGGGAAAGCCTGACGTATGAAAAGAAATGAGCACTCACCATGAACGCTTTGATGCGAATTCTTCTCAGTCTACTAGCTTGTCCACTGTTGCCTGCGATCGGTTTCGCGCAGAGTGAATCGTTCTCGATGGACGATTACGATCGCGTGGATAAAATCGACATGCACGCACACGTGCATACAGAGAATCTGGATTTTGTTTCCTTATCGCAACGCGACCGTTTCCGCTTCGTCAACATGGCAGTCTGGTCGAGCAAAGATCCTGTCGTCAATCAAGAAAAACATCGGACTAGCTTTCTGCAGTTTGAGGCTGATCGGAATCGTACGGCCGTCGTTTGCTCGTTCCCACTTGAAAACTGGGATGACCCCGATTGGGTCCAGCAGACCATTGCTTACCTTGACGACGCCTTCGCCAAAGGCGCAGTGGGTGTCAAGGTCTGGAAAAACATCGGCATGGAATTGCGAGACCAGCATGGGAAGTTGGTGATGATCGATGATCCAAAATTCGATCCCGTTTTTGATCATTTGGAAACCCACAACAAAGTACTGCTAGGGCATTTAGGCGAACCGAAGAATTGCTGGTTGCCGCTGGAAGAAATGACCACCAACAATGACCGTAGCTACTTTGCCGAACACCCCGAGTACCACATGCACGCTCATCCGGAATTGCCAAGCTATGAAGAGCAGATTGCGGCCCGCGATGCGATGCTCGCCAAACATCCCCAGCTGACCTTCATTGGTTGTCACTTAGCTAGCCTGGAATGGAGCACACAGCGCATGGCGCAGTTCCTCGACCGCTTCCCCAATGCCATGATTGGTGTGGCAGCTCGCATGGGACAAGTGCAATATCAAAGCCACCGTGATCGGCAGGCAATGATCGACTTCCTGACCAAGTATCAAGATCGCCTTGTTTACGGTACCGATACAGGCATCGGCCCCAAGGACAATGCAGCAGCAAAACATGCAGAGGTACATTCCAAATGGCTCCGCGATTGGAAGTATTTCAATACCGACGAATTGGTCGAAGTTCCCGAGCTAGACCAGCCAGTGCAAGGCCTGTCGCTGCCCAAACATGTGGTCGAAAAAATCTATCGCCTTAATATCCAGCGCGTGTTCCCTGACGCTTGGAAGTGATTGGAGTTGCTTTCCCATCATAAATGACGTGTGCCCCCGGGGGTCTCTCAGTTCGACCCAAACTACCCATTCCCTAAAAAAGGTGTCGGACACCTTTTCTTCAGCGTAGCGGAATTCGCTCGTCCAATAACTTGTGGAGTTCAGCACAGACTGCGGGGGATTGCAGGGCGATGTTGTGAGTTTCTCCAGGCTGCTGTTGATGGTCGTACAACTCAAGCTGCCCGTCGCGATGTTCGATTAAACGATAGCGATCTGTTCGTAGCGTGCGGGCTTGTTTGAAGTACGAAACAGCGATTGGCTCAGGCGCTGGCTCGCCGCGCAAGGCACCGGCCAGCGATTGTCCATGAACGAAATCGGGTTGAGGTAGGTTGGTCAATTCGCACAGCGTCGGGAAAATATCGACTGTTTCCACGATGTCTGTGCACGTAGCTGAGGATCGGCTAGCGCCGGATGGAGCACTGATGATCAGTGGCGAATGAAGTGACTCCTCAAACAACGCGTGCTTGCCCCAAATGGCGTGTTCGCCCAAATGCCAACCGTGATCTCCCCACAATACGACGATCGTATTGTCGCGAGCGCCCACCGCTTCCAGTTGTTCGAGGAGGCGGCCAATTTGCGCATCGGCATACGTGACACAGGCGGCATAATGTTTGCGAACGTCGATTGCGAACTGGGCGTCTTGATTCGGATCGCGTCCCCAACGATTGTACTTCATGAATTCGCCCGAACTGTGCCACGTCGTCAGGCCCGTCGGTTTTTCGGGGTGAGGTGTAGGTGGGAGAGTCGCGTTGGTGTATGGCTGCATATATTTAGCCGGGGCACCAAAGGGCAGGTGGGGGCGCAGGATGCCGACCGTTAAGAAAAAGGGCTGCTCAGTGTCATACGCTAATTTCTTTAGCTGCTCGAGAGCCGCATCGGTCGTCAGTCCATCTGGGTAAATGGAATCGTCGCCGACCGACGATTGAAACAGGTCCATGCTTTTGGCATCTTCACGAATCTCACCATGGGCCAGTCCATGCATAAATCCGCGCGGGTGTTGCCACGCGCCCGATGGACAGAGATGTTCGTCCCAGGCGCCTGGCATTTCAATAATCGCTTCGTCGTTCCAATCGGGCCCTCCGCGTCCGCCTGGATGATGCGACACCTTACCAACCGACACAGTCCGATAACCCTGTTGGTGAAACCACTCGGGCATGCTTGGAAAGTTCTCTTCCCCGGCAGCCATTTTAGTAGCCCGTTGGAAAATGGCTTCGTTGGAAGCACCACCGTAGCGACCAGTCAATAGCGCGTATCGTGAAGCACCACAAGTAGGTGCCTGCACATAGTGGCGACTAAACATCACTCCCTGGCTGGCCAAACGATCGATGTGCGGCGACGCGATGTAGTCGACTCCGTAGCAGTGCAATTCGGGACGCAGGTCATCGACGCAAATTAGCAAGACGTTAGGTCGATCGGCTGCTTCAGATCGAGCAGTGCAGATCGGACATAAAAACGCATAAACGAGCAGCAGTAACAGCGAGTTGTAGTAGCCAACCAACGAAGTGCCCTGAGAGTTTTGCATATTGAAGCTTTCGCGTAGGAGTGGGACACTTTGAAGCATTTTCCTGGGGTTCGCGCCCCAGGATACCAAATGCCACGGCATCGCGGTTGGTTTAGCGCATCATCAAAACTGGCGCATTGAGCTGTTATTAGTCGAGCAGCTATTTGTGGAGCGATTCACTTTGGCTGAGCAGTTAGCCTATTTAGTTTCCGCATGGCTTCCAGCGTAGCTGCGTGCTGAGGTTGGCTGGCCAGGTTATGCCATTCGTTCGCATCGTTCGTGTGATCGTAGAGTTCTTCCGCTCCATCTGCATAGCGAATATAGCGGTATCGCTCACCACGCAGCGTAATATTTCCTTCGTCAAAAGTTGTCAGCACGGTCCTATGGGTCGCGAGCTTTGGGTCGCGCAGCAACGGTACAAGCGACTCACCATCGAGCTTTGCTGGCCCAGGTACTTGGCAGAAATCAACTAGCGTAGGATAAAGGTCGATCAAACTGACCGGCGCAGCGCACTGCGAACCGGCCGCAGCGAAGTGGCTGGTGGTTGCATTCGGTGGGACAATGATCAACGGCACGCGCGTCGAACGCTCCCAACCTGTCCATTTGCCCCAATGCTGTTTTTCTCCTAAATGCCATCCATGGTCTGTCCACAGGACGATGAGTGTATTGTCTCCTAAGGCACCCGCGTCGAGCGCTGCGATCAGTCGGCCAATCTCATGATCGACATAGTGCGTGCATGCCAAATAGGCTTGGATCGCGGCCCGCCATTGATCATGTTCGACGACGGTGGCATGGCTACCAGCCGTTACCGCATCCAGGGCCCAGCGTTTGCCAGCGTCACTGAGGTCATTCAGGTCATCTTCGCTGTAGGGAGGCAATTGGATGTTGTCCAGCGGGAATGGCTCGAAGTAGCGAGCGGGAGCCCACAATGGTATGTGCGGGCGATAGTAGCCGACACCTAGAAAGAATGGTTGACTATCGAAGCCTTTGCGCAAATGCTCGATTGCCCAGTCGGTAATCTGCGTGTCTCCCATTTCCGAATCTTCGACATCCATCGCTCCCCAATCAAACGACTCGCCATCGTCCTCATCGGGTTTGCGATCCGAGGGCATCCGGTTGAGTGGCAAATCAATTGGCTCCGCACCGCGACGTCGAACGACATGTCGCGGATTTTCGCTCCCCTTACTGGGTAGTTCTTCCGCTGTGTAACGCACTTGTTTACCACTGAATGGGCTCCAGCGTTGTTCGGGATTGAACGACTGCTCAAATATTTGGACATTGTCACTGCCACCTCCGTGCAGCATTTTCCCAGTACCAAGTGTAAGGTAACCAGCCTTCTGGAAGGCGCGCGGAATAGCCAATACGTCAGGATGCTGCTTCAACAACTGGGCGCTGTCGTTCGACCACACACCGGTATGATGCGCGGTGCGTCCGCTGAAAATGGCTGCCCGCGATGGATTGCAGGCGGGCGAGGCACAGTGCGCATTGGTGAACAACATTCCGCGACTGGCTAGTGCATCGATGTTGGGGGTTCGCGTTTGAGGGTGACCTTTCAAGCAGCCGATCCAATCGTTCAGATCGTCGATAGCGATAAACAGGACATTGGGACGGTCGCTGGTCGCTGGCTTGATTTCTAAAACCGACACCAGCGGAAGATGGTCTGATGCGACGGCTTCATCAAGTACCCGAGACTCGACCTCGCGCGCGCGGAGATTCTGGCTCGACGACACGAGGCCCAGCAGGACGTAATCGATTTTCCTGTCGGGCTGGCCGACTGGTATTGTCGGTTGAGTCTGTGTGGCAGGGATCGTCCAATGTGCTCGAAGTTCATTGACGACGTCGCTGTCCGGAAGGGCGTTGAGATCACCGGCCAGGCACACGCATTGATCGGGATTGGCATTGGTTAGTAGCTCATTGACAAACGCGGCCGAAGCCATCCGTTGTGCCGGATTGGGGCGATGATCGAAGTGTGTGGCAAGGATTCTCAGTTGTTGATCGTTCGGCAAGGCCAAGTCGACTTGTAGCACGCCGCGTTGCTCACCACCGCCAACATTGGGCAGCAAATGGTTTGTTGACGATTTGATGGGGAAACGCGAGAGCACCGCATTGCCATATTTGCCTCCCTGCAAATCAATGTTGGGTCCGAATGCAACATGCATTCCAAGCCGCTCAGCTAGTTGCTGCGGTTGGTCGGTGTTGTTGCTGCGGGAAACACCTTGATCGACCTCCTGAAGAGCCACCACATCAGCTCGGGAACTTTGGATCACGGCTGCTATACGCTCGAGATCCAACCGACCATCGACCCCTTCAGCATGGTGAATATTGTAGGACAGGACAGTGATCCGCTGCACAGCGGATACGGTCGAAGTTAATTGTGGCTGCGAGGCATCTTGGGCATGCACCACGGCGCTGACAGGTAGGGCCAGTAATAAAAAGCAGAGTAAAGCAAATGGTTTCATAGTGGGGCTTTGCATGGAGGGAATACCGTACGTCGGGCTTTCCAGCCTGACTCGGCTGGGTCAGGCTGGAAGGCCTGACGTACGTGTTTCTGGGTCAGGCTGGAAAGCCTGACATACGGTGGGAGGACGCATGACTTGAGCTTACGATAGAATTGGGAACAAAACAATTTCCTGCTAACAACCCACCAGCGATAACGCTTCACAACGATGACACCTCATTCTACTACCTTTCACGAAGCTTGGATCGATGTGGGAGGAACATTTACCGATTGCTACATTCGTCATCCCAGTGGAAAACTAAAGCGGACGAAAATCCTGAGCTCAGGCAAAGTGCCCATCTCCATCGGAAGCGATTCGGTCGGGGACTGCTTGTTTGCAACAGAATTGCGCCACGACGCAGTCGATTTCTGGGTGGGAGCGACGGTGCGTCTGACGACAACCGAACAACACGAAGTGGCCGTGGCTCGAATCTTGGGATTCCAATCAGGCACATTGCAACTTGACCACGCCATCGCCGACTATGGTCCCAATCTACGAGCGGAAGTGGATGCGGGAATCGAAGCACCTGTCCTGGCCACGCGCAGATTGTTGGGAATCGCGTTGGGACACAAATTGCCACGATTCAAAGTGCGATTGGGAACGACCAAAGGTACCAATGCTCTATTGACGCGTGGCGGTGCGCGAACGGCGCTGGCAATCACTTCGCCATTTGAAGATCTATTGTTAATCGGTGATCAAACGCGTCCTGAATTGTTTGAGCTGGCAATCCAGCGTGCCGCGCCACTGGCCGAATTGACATTGGGAATTCACGAACGCTTGGATGCTCGCGGAAAAATATTAAAGCCACTCGATCGGACCGATGCGCGGCGCGAGCTAGAACGAGCAAGGCAGGCTGGGTGTGAGTCGTTGGCGATTTGCCTGATGCACTCGTACGTCAATCCGCGTCACGAACAGCAATTGCTAGAACTGGCGCACGAGGTGGGCTTTGCGCAAGTTAGTTGTTCAAGCGAGTTGGCACCCTTAATCGAAATTGTGCCCCGAGCGCAAACGGCCGTGGTTGATGCCTACTTGAGCCCCATCGTGCGAGATTACTTGCGACGGCTAGTCGATCAATTCGGCGGTGCGAACAGAGTGCAATTGCTGGTAATGACTAGCGGCGGAGGCTTGGTTGATTGGCACGACTACTTTGGCAAGGACAGTATTCTGTCAGGGCCCGCCGGCGGCGTGTCGGCATTGCGGCATTTATCTTCCAGGCTTCGTAAATCGGCGATCGTAAATTTTACACCTGAATTAATTGGGCTCGATATGGGAGGGACCAGCACCGATGTGTGTCGCGTTTCGAGCGAGCACAACCTTCAATACGAATCTACCAAAGCTGGGATCCGCATCTTCACACCAACCTTACCGATAGAGACTGTCGCATCGGGAGGAGGGTCGATTTGTTGGTTCGATGGCGTGTCACTGCGAGTGGGCCCGCAAAGTTCAGGCGCAAGCCCTGGACCGGCCTGTTATGGACGAGGTGGTCCATTGACGATTACCGATCTGAACGTGTTTCTCGGTCTCGTTCCGACCAGTCAATTCCCGTTTCCAGTCGACCATGGGGCCATTGCAGATCGATTGCAGCACGGATTGGAAGAAACGCGAAGCTCGCTGGGGTTTACCACGCCAACGGAGTTGGCGCAGGGCTTTCGACGCATTGCCAATGAACAAATGGCGGCGGCCGTCAGAACGGTTTCCATTGCCCAAGGGGTTGACCCTCGGTCACAGACCTTAGTCGGTTTTGGAGGAGCCGCTGGGCAACATATCTGTGAAATCGCCGAGCTACTTGGTGTCACACGTGTGGTTGACTCTCCTGAAGCCGGACTACTTAGCGCGCTGGGCATGGGATTGGCCGAACGCCGACTCGATACAGTCGTAAGCGTTTATCAAAACCTCAACGAAGTCGACTGGCAGGCTCTGGCTGACAATGCCCGGGCGGCTGAAGAACAACTGTTCGCCCACTTTCAACACCAAGGGGTATCGCCAACCGATATGCAGGCTGTGCGATGGCTTGAAATACGCTACGCCAAGACCGAAGCCACGCTGACACTACGGTGGCCGAATACAAGCCACTTGGATGTACCAAGATTTATAGCCCGCTTGATAGAGGAGTTTTCCACGTTGCATCGGCAGCGTTACGGCTACGCGCGCGGTCCAGGAATTTCATTAGAGCTAGTTGCCACACGCGTCGAAGTTAGGGCGGCGCGCATGGAGGACATCCTGCTCGAGGATGCACCCGAATTCGCAGAGAGCGAAGATAACTTGCGAGATAAGGCGGATCTGTGTACGGCCCGTCCGGCACCTCAATGTACGCACTATAGGCGCCGAGACATTGCCACGGGACAGCAATTGGTGGGGCCTGCCATTGTGCTCAATGTTGGTTCAACGCTGGTGGTACAGGCGGGTTGGCGAGCCGTCTGCCACGACGATGGCTTGCTTGTGTTGCAAACTACTGAGCAGCTTGCGGCCGCCACGGCTAAAACGGAAGAACCGGATGCGACCACAGTTCCAAGCCAGCTATCCCACGAGAAAGAAGATCTCAGTGACGCGTTCGATCCTGTCTTTCGCGATTGTTTCGCACAGCGTCTGTCGGCAATTGCTACGCAGATGGGGATCGTGCTGCAACAAACGGCTGTGAGCGTTAACGTAAAGCAACGCCGCGACTACAGTTGTGCAGTTTTCGACGAGCACGGAAATCTGTTGGCTAGCGCGCCACATGTGCCAGTCCACTTGGGTGCGATGGGACAGACCGTGCGCGCCATGTTGGTCGAATTCCCTGAGATGCGACCAGGAGACAGCTTCATCACCAACGATCCATATCGGGGTGGTTCTCATTTGCCCGATATCACAGTCGTTTCTCCCATATTCGGAGAGACTGCTGCGGTGCGACCTCGGTTCTTCGTTGCCAATCGTGCACATCACGCCGACATTGGCGGAGTGGCACCCGGTTCCATGTCGGTAGTGGCTACACGGCTGGGAGAAGAAGGAGTGGTAATCCCCCCCATGCGATTGACGGTCGCAGGCGAGGATTGCTCAACTGAATTGAAACATGTGTTGCAATCGCATCCCTATCCACCACGCAATATCGACGAGAATCTGGCGGACATTGCGGCCCAATTGGCGGCCAACGCCCGCGGTATGGAGTTGCTGAGCGAATACGCGGCGACGACTGGCTGGGAACGATTGCAACCGTACTGCGCTCATGCGCTCAACGCAGCAGAACAACGTATGCGGAATTTTTTGAAAGCGAATCGCGTTGGTTCAAAAACATTCGTGGATTATCTCGATGACGGTACCAAGATTCAAGTGTCGATTCATTGCCGCGCTTCGGGCGATCTGTCGATTGACTTCAGTGGTAGTGGGGCGACCAGTTCAACAAACTTTAATGCCAATCGATCTATAGTTACGGCTGCAGTGATTTATGTGCTCCGGTGTTTGATTGCAGACGACCTGCCATTAAATGAAGGAGTGATGCGTTGCGTCGATCTAGTCGTTCCGGGAGGAGTGCTCAATCCAACTGCGAGGCAGCCAGTGTCTGACTCGCCGGCGGTGGCTGCGGGAAATGTGGAGACATCGCAGCGGGTGGTCGATGTGTTGCTAGGGGCGCTGGGCGCCTCGGCCGCCTCACAAGGCACGATGAACAATCTACTGTTCGGCAACCAACGCTTTGGTTTTTATGAAACGATCTGTGGTGGCGCTGGAGCCACGACTGGGAGCCCCGGGGCCAGCGGCGTGCATACCCACATGACCAATACGCGGCTGACGGATCCGGAAGTGCTGGAACTCCGCTACCCCGTCCGATTGCAACAATTCGGCTTGCGGAAGGGTAGCGGCGGCAGCGGACGGTGGAACGGCGGGGAGGGGGTGATTCGTGTACTCGAATTCCTGGAGCCGGTCGAGCTATCGCTGTTGACCTCCCGTCGCGGGCCTTATGCTCCCTTTGGACTGGATGGTGGGCAAGCGGGGAGTCTGGGATACAATACGCTAGTGAAAACTGACGGGTCCAGAGTCAGCCTCGCAGGCTGCTGTCAAACAAAAATTGACTGCGGCGAACAATTGGAGATTAAGACGCCCGGTGGCGGCGGATTCGGAAGCCCGGGAATAAGTTAGCAAGTGCGTTATAATAGGAGTTCAACGGCGGCCGGGCACGTTTGCCGAGCAGCGTTTCAATTGAACCGCGACACGGCATAACAAACGCTGGCGCGGTTAAACAAACGCTGGCGCGGTTAAACAAAAACCGATGAGAACTATTTGTGTAAGAACTGGGCTTTAGCCTCGGAAATGAGATAAACGATGAAACAAGTGAACCGTTCGATAGCACCTTGGCCCTTCCATTGCGGATTGATGTTGGTGTGCGCAGTACTGGGGTGCGTGTTCACGCCGGAATCCGCACGCGCAGATGAAGGTGCGGTGGCGGAAGCAGCACCCGCAGCCACTGCACAATCGACGAAAACCGACGATGCGCCACCTCGTCCCAATCGCCAGCGGGCCACGCGCCGCAATGGTCAAGAGGTTAAGCCAGTGCAAGCAGATTCACCGACGGGTGATCTCCCTACCAAAGATGCCACGATCGCCCATGCACGAGCGCTCTCCCGCGCTTTTCGCGATTCCGCACAAACCGCGCTCCCCTCCGTAGTGACAGTCTTTAGCCAATCGAAACGATCGAATGAAGCCAACAACCCTGTGTTAAACATCATTGGTGGAGAGAAGGAACAGAAGTTCGATTCGGTCGGTTCTGGAGTCATCATTCAAAGCGATGGGCTCATCTTAACCAATCATCACGTGGTCGCCGATGCCGCCGTGATCGAAGTTCGCCTTCAAGATGGTCGACAGTTCAAAGCTGAGCTCCCCAAGTCTGATTTACAGAGCGACGTGGCCATCTTGAAGATCAACGTCAGCGAGGAACTTCCCGCGGCCAAGATCGGTAGCTCCAAAGAGCTTTACGTCGGTGATTGGGTCTTGGCAATTGGAAGCCCCTTTATGATTGAGGCCTCCGTGAGCGCAGGTATTATCAGCGGCACGGGACGTTACCAACAACTGTCGCGGGATGTGAAGGGACAGTTCCTACAGACCGATGCCGCCATCAATCCCGGCAACTCGGGAGGTCCTTTGCTCGACTTGGATGGACAAGTGATTGGAATTAACACAGCCATCTCCTCGCGCACCGGGGGATTTGAGGGGATAGGTTTTGCGATTCCCATCGATCGTGCAATCTGGATCAAAGATGAGCTGCAAAAGTACGATCATGTTCGGCGTGGTTTTGCTGGGGTGAGCATTAGGAATGTACCCTATGAGTTGGCCAAACAACTGGACCTACCGGCAGGAGCCGGCGCGTTAGTTAACGCTGTTACTCCGGATCGGCCGGGTTCCCAAGCGGGACTTCAACGTGGTGACGTGATCATCGATTTTGCTGGAGGACGCGTGCAGTCCAATTCCGGATTTGCGGAACTCGTCCAACAATCTCCCATAGATGAACCTTTGCCAATGACCGTCATTCGCCAAGGTCAACGCATGGAACTGACTATGGAACTAACTGAAAAGCCGTAAGGCTAGCTACTTAGCTCTCCGGTTCGAGTTAAGTGATCGTCGCTCAACTCTCCGAGTTGAGTTGGAGATTGTTGCTCGACTCTCCGAGTCGAGTTTCCGATCAGTGGCCAGAGCCTGGCAACGAGTTGATGACGGACACCGAGCATGTCCAGTTTTTTGAGGGTTCACAACACTCGACGCGGAGCGTCGAGGCACATTGGAAGACAAGACTCATGATTGGATTTAAGACACTGGCCTGTGCTGGTTTGGTTTTGTGGACAACGGCTTCGAGCAGTTTTTCGCAAAACAACGTGTTTCAAATCGACAACAGCGATGATGTTTTTCTGTTGGCCCCACGACCGCTCATTCGGCTGCTCCGTGAGGGAGAGATCGCTTTCCAGGAAGGGCGTTACGCTGACGGCATCACTGCGCTGTCTGCTTTGTTGTTGGCCGATGAGGGGCAACTGCCGGACGACGTGCGCGGCCAAGACTACTTTGTCGATCGCGACTTTAGCGGGCTATATCACAAAAGTCTCAAGGGCGAGGCGCTGCGTTTGCTCAGTCAACTGCCCGCTGAGGGGCGACGTACGTTGGAAGTCCAACTGGGAGTCACTGCCAAACGCGAATTGAAGTCAGCCATTGCGGCTAAGGATTTCGAGAAGATCGGCGATGTAGCTCGTAAGTTTCTGCACACGGAAGCTGGCTACGATGCGCAGGCGTTGTGGGCCCAGTACAAACTGACCAACGGACATCCCTTGGCCGCAGCCAATCTCCTGCAAAGCCTCCTGGAATATCCTGCTGCTCGCGAGCGTTATGGATCACGTTTGGCGTTGGCCGCCGCTCGGGCTTGGAGACTGGCTGGCAACCCAGAGACGTCAGGCCTAGTTATGAAAATGGCGGCCACCTATTTCCCAGGCGAGAGCGTCAACATTGCGGGACAACAAATCCCACTAGACGCAGCCACCGATTGGGTAGCCGTGCTGGAACGCGAATTCGATGCTGGGCGATCACCGGTGGTCAATCGATCAGCCAGCGATTCCTGGACGGTGACGGGTGGTTCTCCGGAACGCAATGCCACCAGCCAAGCCAGCATGCCACTGCCGACTGAACGCTGGGTCCGCGAGATTCACAGCAGCCTTCCAGAGCAACAAGCCATCATGCGACAGAGCGAAGCGGAAACGCAAAAGGGTCGCGTCTTAATGCCCAAATTCGAGTTGCGGATGGTCGGTGATTTGGTGCTAACGAAAACCACAGATGCATCTTTGTTGGCGATCGACTTTGAGACAGGTGTCATCAAGTGGCCACTCTATTTCCACAACGCTCCGGTACAACTGACCAACTTGCCCTACGCGGGCACCAGTGAAAGTGCCTCACTCTCCAGTGAACTTCAGAATCGAGTGTGGGGGAGTTCGGCCTTTGGCAAGTTCAGCTGCGATGAGCAGCGATTGTACCTAGTAAGCGAACAAACCGATCAATTGATCAACAGCGAATCGATGTTCCAGTCGAATCAGCGCATATCGGACAATAACTTTTTGGAAGGAGCGAGCATAGAGGCGGAAGGAACAATTCTGTGGCGTGTGGGTGGAGCGAGTGGCTTTGATGAACCACATTTGGCCAACGCATATTTCCTTGGCCCGCCCCTTCCTTACGAAGGAGACTTATATTGTTTGGCGGATTTCAAAGGAGAAACAAAACTTGTCGTGCTCGACGCAGCCACTGGACGGCTACTTTGGAAGCAACAATTGGTTCATTCTTCGGGCGCTCCTCTGCGGATCGATGCAGAGCGGCGGAGCCAAGCGCTGTCACCCACAATTTCGGATGGTGTGATTCTCTGTCCGACGGGTCTGGGGGCGGTGGCGGCCGTTGATTTATTGTCGCGAAGTTTGAAATGGGGAGCCACCTATGGCAACAACCGGTCACAGCAATCGTTTCAACGTGGCGGCCGCTCCGTGTTTGGTGACGGTCCAGAGTTTTCACCGCTGGAACGCCGCTGGCAAGAACCCGGGATGATCGCTCAAGATGGCGTGGTTATCATTAGTCCACCCGAATCCAAAGATTTTCAATGTCGCGATATTCTGACAGGCCAAATGCGACTGGGCCCTCAACTTAGAAATTCGTTGCGTTACTTGGCAGGCATTCAGGATGGTCGCTTGATTGCCGTGGGGGAGCGTCAGGTGAGTGCGATCGAATTGAATAGTGGCAAACCGGTGTGGCAAACGGAATATCCGTCGGAGTTGACGCTGGTGGGCAAGGGATTATGGCAAACGGGCAGCCTGATGCTTCCACTTTCCGAACGCAACATCGTGCGCATCGACCTGCGCGACGGCGCGATCGCTGAACGAATGCAAGTCTCACAACCTCTGGGAAATCTGTTTGCATACAAGCAACAACTACTATCGGTCAGCGCGTCTGCCGTAACGGTCTATTACACGCGCGAGTCGCTGGCCACCCAAGTAGCCCAGCGGTTAGCAGTCAATCCTGACGACACTTGGGCACTCAACCAGCAATCGCAATTGGCGCTAGTCCGCGGTGATTTGGACGCTGCCCTTGAGTCGCTAGAGAAATCGCAAGCTCTCGATTCGAATAGTGCCGATACGCGGTACCTTCTAGTCAATCTGTTGCTCGAGGGATTACAAACCGATTTCGCGAAGTTTGAGGGATTGGCTCAAAAGTACGCTAGTGTGGTCGAATTCGGGCCGCAACAATTTCGCTTCTTACAACAATTGACATTAGGCAAGATTCGTTCTGGCCAGCCACTAGCCGCGTTTGAACAACTGTTAAAGTTGGTCCCCAAAGTGGGTAGCACGTTTGCCGCCACACAGAATCGTCAGCGAGAGTTGGAATTGGCAAGCGGGTACGTGGTCGATTCGGATGCTTGGATAGCCACCGAATTGTCGCGAACCTATGTCCAAGCCTCTCCCGCCGAACGCCAGCAGATGGAGCAGTTGGTTGCGGATGAGTTGGCATCAATCGAGAATATGCTGATTCCCTTGCAGCGTGAGAAGTTGCGATTTCTCCAGTGGCTTCCCAGCGCGGCACCAAGGCTGATTGAATTGGCTAGCTCGATGATGGGAGGGGATGAGCACACGATCGCTGATCAAATCCTGCTCCCGTTGCTCCACGCCGATGATCCGCAACTGCCAGAGTCTGCACTACGACTGCTGAGTCAACCGACTTCATCGGACAACAATCAGATCCGCTATGGCAGTCTCGAAATGAATTCGGTTATCGACGGCCAACCCGCGTCGGATCTAACGGCCGAAGGACTTCAGTCGTCAGGCTGGCGCGAAGGGCTGGTACGCGTTGATATTAGCGATCGCAGTCGTTATGCCTATGGCAAACCAGTAGACCTAGTATCACAGCGATATGGTCGTCCTGAGTTGACAGTCGCCATGTCGGGTTCAATGGTAATGCTCCGTACCGGCAATGGCACAGATCGCGGGCGACTGGATTTCCCCGGCGCATCGGCAGATGCTGCAACGGATGAGCTAACTCGCGCGACTTTACGGGGAGGATTGCTGTTGATTGAAAAGAGTTCAGAAGTAGCCGCCTTTGATATCCAGCGTGATCTGATGTCTGGGGGTGATGCTCTGCTGTGGCGGCATTCCCTGTTCAGTCCGGGCACGGTCCCCCAAATTCAATTTGCACCCCAGGATGTCGTAAGCGAAAACACTCAACTCGGTTTTGCTATTAGCCACCGCAAGATGCCCAGCAAACAACAATCCGTCGTCGGACCGCTGACGCCAGCAGGTGTGCTCCTGCAAATCGGAACCAAGCTCATGATGCTCGACGCCTTGACCGGGCGTCAGGTCTGGATGCGAGATGGATACGACGACAGCGTTAGCCTGGCCGCCCAGGATTTGGAGATAGCTGTGGTACATCGCTCCCAAGGACGCGTCCAAATTCTCGATTGCCGCGACGGAAAAGCATTGCGTCAGTCGGAGGTAGCTGGTAAGTGGTTGCATTGGTTCTCACACAACGGTCTGCTGGTTGACCTATCCAGGAGCGATGTGATTCCACCGCCTCCCCCTACGGTCCGAGTGTGGAACGCGTTCACTGGCGCCGAAGTTATGCGAGTTGAGGCCGCCATCGGCTCGTGTGCCGACGTCTGCGAAGGACGCTACTTGGTAGTTTTGGAGCCCAACTCCAAACTCCATTACTGCGACCTAGATTCACCAGGCCAAACGCTTGTCGTACAGCATGTGATCGAATCGGACGCACGCGTGAATTCGATCAGTGTCGAACGTTTCCAGGACCGATTGGTTGTCCTCAGCACCACAGAGAAAGCCGCGCCAGGTCGCGAAGAAATACAGCAAGTCAACGGAGATGTGTTCGGACTGGAGACAACCTCCGGAAAGCTTCTGTGGTCGAGCCCAGGGCAGTTGTCGGGAATGACGTTTCCAATATCACAACCTCGTCAATCACCCTTCATGCTGGTCTTTCGTATCTATCCTCCGCAGGACGAGCTGTACCCCGCCAGCATTGCCTTAATTGATCTGCGCAGCGGCCGCCTGGCTTACTCCAATCCCTGGCTGGCGTTAGATGCCGGTAGTGGTTTCGACATGAGCCTCCATCCCGAGAGTCAAATCATAGACGTGGGCATTGGAGCGCGGAGTTTGCGATTTACGGTTACATCGGAACCACGCCCACCGCAGCCGATCTTCAGATTTAATCCGCGGGTTCAGATTTCGGAAGCCGACACCAGTCGTGATTTTTTCAACCAGCGACTATTTGGAAGATAAACACGCGAAGACGACTGGATTTCGGTACTATAAATCACGGTATCCCATGCAATCAGCGGCCCCCCGGAAGACCAGCATGAATGACCTGAGGGGGGAAATACTCGCCAACCCAAATAGGAAGCGAAAGACGCGCAACGGTAGGGCTCCCTACGTTCGCTTGCAGGAACGACAAACCCAGCATCATTTTTTTCTCGCGAACATCGTGTATGTCAACCCACGGAATGAACAGCGGTGGGTGCGCAATGCGAAATGGCAAGGTGACTGCAACGCGTATGCCTGAGTCACAAAAGGTGAGGATGAGGCACGATTTGTAGCTGACGATGCCAACTTTCCCGGAACACTTTCGATGCGTTCCACCTTCCACTGCGATATCAGAACGATAGTATTTAGCAAGCTTGGACCAACCGCCAAGCTGTGCTAAAAACCACAGTACGCCACACCACGTGCCGGGCAGTGCAACTAGCGCGGCAAGGATAATGAGTAGTATCTCCACTTGATGGCTCAGCATACGGAGGTGTGGACGACAGATTGCCGCAATGTTGTAGCCTATCAACATGCCCTCGATACCACTGCACCCTTCGCTACTGCGACTGGTATTGGGGATAGCTGACGGCTTGTGTGTTGCCAGGTTGGCCGCTGGTAGGTTGCTGGAAAACGGCTGTATTGGCTGGCGTGGTTGGAGTCACTGCGGCTTGGGCAGTGCGATAAATCTGATTGGCGGTTTGATAGGCGGCGACGGCCGACTCCGTTGTTGGACTACCGTTGATCGTGGCCCACAATTCGCGTGCGGGCTGAAGGTTCGGATCGGCTTGCAGCGCGGCTTGTAAGTACTGCTGAGCGCCCGCCACGTCCTGCTTGGCAAAGTGTAAGTAGGCCACGTTGTAGCTAGACTCAGCTGGAGTAAAGACTTGTGACAATTGCTGAACCGCTTCGTCAGAGCGACCGCTGGCGACTAACATGCCAGCCAAGTTATTGCGGAACTTCTGACTATTAGGCTCCAGACTGATCGCTTTTTCCATGACCGCCAGCGCTTCGGAACTACGCCCCTGCCTGTGCATGAGCGACGCGAGTTCATTGAACACCTCGGCTTGAGGTCGCACCGCCAGGGCTTTGTTGAAATACTGCTCGGCCTCGACGTATTGTTGTTGTCTACCGTGCAGTCGCGCCATGCTGAGGAGAGCGGGTTCGTTTGTCGGCTCGACTTCCAGTGCTTTGGTGTAGTTTTCAATCGCCTTGGCAAACTTGCCTTGGCTTTCATAAAGTTGCCCATTGGTGACCCAAATTTCGGGGCCCAAATTCGAAGGCATATTGGCTAGGCTCGTCGGGTCGCCATTGTTCGAAGTTGTCCCGAATGGTGCGGCCACGATATTTTTGGCTTTACCCACAGCGCTGGCCATGGTCGTCCCCATCGACTTGACTTGTCCGCCTATCCCCGCCCCTGCATTGGTTAGTGAAGAGGCGAACGAACCGCCCGTCTGACCTCCGCCGTTTAATGCCGCGTCAGGTGACTTCTTGGAGAACCAATTGGTAGGACCTGGCATGCTAGCGCAACCCGAGGAAACGACCAACGTCGACAAACCCAACAGGAGTGCGCGGCGCACTGCTCGCTTACGCGATGCACTGCGATTCGTGAAGCAATTCTCAGTTGGGCAATTCACGCTTGAGTGGTTCACAGAGCATAGCTCCAGGAGAGACGTGGCAATCTAGCGGAGTCCCCCAAGTCGGGAGCCTCAACCGGAAAATCGGACTTATCGCTATCTTCGGTCGATGCGCAGCAGCAGCTTCAATGAAACCAACGAAACCGCTGTACATACTGGATAGCAAAGGAAATTCGCTGCGGCTAGAGAGAACTTGGGCACCCTTCGCCAAGAGCTGCTAGGCTGCGCGGCGAATGTTGTCGCTCGTGTGGTGCTCTTCGTATTGGCGAATGCAAGCAATAGCAGAAGTCGACTTGAGCAAATCGCCGCAAGGACCAAAGAACTTGATCTCGTCCTCTTCGATAAACCACACCACTTCATAACCTTCGCACTTAAACTTGCGGCCGCAGAAGAGGCCATTGCGAATCAAAATCGCTTCACCCATCGAAGCGGTATATTGAGCACCAAATTGGCTCAGTTGCTCCGCAATTACCAGGCGAATTTTCTCGACAGGGGTTGAAGCATTCATTTATTTTTACATTCCCGCGAGTGGCTCGATCTGCCAGGCATCCATGCGTGGTACTCCAACATTTTCGACTTGTCGTGGAGATCTCTTCAGGACAGATGTTGTAGCCGCCAAAAAGACCGCAAGCCTCCCATTTTGAACGGTCTTGGGTTTAACCCGCAGCCAAAGGTCAAACAAATGGGCCACGGGACAAGCAATTAGCGTGCAAATACTGGACGCTAGCGCAACCGGAGGTTAGGCTGGACGACACTGATTTTTAAGCAGGACGAGCCGCTAGTCTTTCCAAGCCAAGCGTTGAATTTGGTATGTTTTAGGTTGTTTCTGGAGTCGATTGGGAAAGTCGAGCGACTATCCACGGGGGGACAAACATGGACAGAAGATCATTTCTGACGAATTCGACGACAGCCGCCGCGACCTTGGGGTGTGGGCTAGGGGTGCGGACTTGGGGAGCAGCCCCCTCGTCGATCGTGCCACCGGCCGGCAAAGCTGAGCATGTGATTTTCATTTGGCTAGGTGGCGGCATGGCACAGATTGACACGTTTGATCCCAAACAACGGGGCAGTTCAGCTGAGCGCAAGCCGGGAACCGACTACAACGTGATCGATACAGCGGTACCAGAAGTGCAGGTTTGTGAACATTTGTCACGCCTGGCGGCCCGCATGGATCGTGTCACGGCGGTGCGTACGATCCATCACGAACAAATTGACGAACATGCAGCCGCAGTGTATTGGGTCCATGTTGGTCGGCCCGTGAATGGTACGATTCAGTATCCGGCCATTGGTGCCGCGGTGGCTCATCAGCGAGGTGCTTTGGACGACAATGCACCAGCCTATGCGGTTATCGGTTACCCTAACATGTCGCGCAGCCCTGGTTTCTTGGGCGCCAAGTACGGTTATCTTTATTTGACCGATTTGCACAGTGGTCCGCGCGGTTTGACACGCCCGGACTATGTCACTCACGAGCGTCAATTGCGACGCTTGGCAATGCTCGACTCGGTCCGTCAAACAACGCTCGAAGCGATTCCCGATTCGCGTTTACTGCGAGCCTACGATGAGGCGCTCACTGAAAATCAACGTTTGGCCGGTCCTGAATTCATGCGCGTGTTCGATTTGGAGAAAGAGTCGAGTTCGTTGCGTGAGACGTATGGTGGCGAATTTGGCCAGCGGTGTTTGCTGGCACGACGTTTGACCGAGCACGGTGTGCGTTTTGTCGAAGTCTCACACAATTTGAACTTCGTGAACGGCACGGGGTGGGACACGCATAAAGAAGGTCAACAGAACCAGTGGACGCTGATCGAAGAACTCGACCAGGCCACGGCCGCACTGATAGATGACCTCGAAGCCCGTGGACGACTCGATAAAACCCTGATCGTCATTGGCACCGAGTTTGGTAGGCCGCCAGAATTCGACGGGGCGGGAGGACGCGGTCATCAGTCCAGGGCATTTTCACTGGTGTTAGCCGGAGGGGGATTAAATCATCGGGGAGCAATTGGTACCACCGATGAATTGTCGAAAAAGATCATCGAGCGACCCGTCTCAATTCCTGACTTTCACGCCACCATTCACCACGCCTTGGGTATCGATTACCGCGTGGAGTTGTATGATGGTAATCGTCCGGTACCGATCACCGATAACGGACAACCCATCGCCGAATTGTTTGCCTGAGAGTCTGCCAGTCAACAGCCTGCATGTTGCGTTTATGGAAGCCAACTCCTTCGACTGGGGCAGTAACACGTGACGGTTGGCGACGACGGCAATCGCAAAACGGTGACACCTTGACAGACATCAATAACTACTTGGAGAACATCATGCTTAGAAGCCTTTCCACACTGGCAATCATTGCCTTGCTTTCCCTCCCCGCCATGGCGCAGCAGGACGGCAATCAGGCTCCCAAAGAGCCAGCCGACATGCAGCGAATTTTCAACGGTAAGGACCTCACTGGCTGGAGCGGTGACACGCGTCTGTGGACCGTTAAGGATGGGACAATCCGCGGAGAAACAACGGAGGAAGTCAAAGCCGAGGGCAATACATTCCTGATTTGGAACGCGGGTGAAACCAAAGATTTTCAGCTGCGACTTTCGTTCCGCTGCAATGCGTCCAACAACTCCGGGATCCAATATCGATCGCAACACATCACGGATGATAAGGTAAAGAACAAATGGGTCATGCGTGGCTACCAACACGAATTGCGCAATGAAGTTGAATTCCCGAGCGTCTCGGGTTTTATCTACGGTGAAGGCCTGGCTGGCCGTGGCCGCATTTGTCTAGTTGGTGAGAAAGCCGAAATCAAGGATGGTGAAAAGGTCGTCACCGAAACGCTGCTCACCAATGACGATTTCCAAAAGCTCTTCAAGCTTGACGACTGGAATGAGGTCGTCATCATCGCGCGTGGTCGTCGCATCCGGCACTACATGAATGGGCAACTTATCTTGGACTTCACCGATTCTCCTGAGTTGGCTTTGAAAGAGGGCCAACTAGGTGTGCAACTGCATGCTGGCAAACCGATGTGGGTTGAGTTTAAAGATATTCGCATCAAAGCACTCGAGCCACGTCAGAAAAAATAGCATGCGTATAGGCCTGTTCATCCCCTGCTACATCGACCAATTCTTCCCCCAGGTAGGATTAGCCACGGTCGAAGTATTGCAACGCTTTCCGGGCATACAGCTCGAATTCCCAAAGGCGCAGACTTGTTGTGGGCAACCGATGGCTAACACTGGTTGTTTGGACGATACGCGACCATTGGCGGAGCGGTTCGTCGAGATTTTTTCCGACTACGATCACGTGGTTTGCCCTTCGGGAAGTTGCGTCTCGATGGTCCGCAATCACTACGCGTCGTTTTTTCACTCCGACGAACGCTTCGAGCGGATGAAAACACGGGTGTGGGAGCTGTGTGAATTTCTGGTTGATGTGCTGCACGTCGAATCACTGCCGCATCCGTTTCCTCATCGTGTTGGTTTACACAGCAGTTGCCATGGACTGCGCGAACTGCGATTGGGAGCCTGTTCTGAGCGGATGGGTCAGCAGCCCGATAAAGTGCGTCAGCTACTGGCGTTGGTCCCAGACCTAGAATTGGTGGAGTTGCAACGTGCTGACGAATGCTGCGGATTTGGCGGCACGTTTGCTGTTGCCGAGGAGGGGGTCTCGGTGATGATGGGCGTCGATCGCGTGAACGACCATGTGCAAGCTGGGGCGGAGGTAATGACGGCCACCGATACCAGTTGTTTGATGCACATGGACGGCATCATTCGCCGCCGCCGCACGCCGCTGGTCACCATGCACATCGCCGAAATACTAGCTGGCAGACCAGTCCTTGGACCAGCCAAACCTAGTCGCTCGGCTCTCCGAGCTGAGACATAGTTCGTCGCTCGGCTCTCCGAGCCGAGACAGTATTTGTCGCGGACGCCCTACTTTCAATCCAACCGTTTTTCCCCAGATGGCAGTGGATAGACCATTTTAACCCGTCGGTTTTTAGGGAAATTGCAGAAATTGATGTCCAACCAGACACATCCCACGCCATCGTCCCATGCACAACAGGAAGTACAGCTAAACGCACTTTGTGAACAACTCAGCAATGCGGCTACCGCCCTCGATCTGTCTGGACAGTGGCCTGCGGCTCAGATGCAGTGGTGTGGACAGGCAGGTGTGTTTCGTTGGTTTATTCCAGCAGCCTATGGTGGTTGGGACTGGAGCGAGCAACAAATTCTCGACGGTTATTTGGCACTGAGCCAAAGTTGCATGACGACTTCTTTTGTGCTCACGCAATGGCACGCGGCCTGTCGACGGATCGTGGCCAGTGAAAACGCATCACTCAAACAACAGTTGCTGCCGCGCATGGCAGCTGGCGAAATTTTTGTGACGGTGGGTATCAGCCATCTGACCACCAGTCGCCAGCATTTGGGGCGACCCGTGTTGGCGGCCCAACTGCAAGCCGACGGCAGCCTAGTTCTCGATGGCTATAGCCCCTGGGTCACTGCGGCCAGCGCGGCCGATGTGATTGTTGTCGGGGCCACCCTGCAGGATGGGCGACAAGTTCTCTGTGCGTTGCCATCGCAGCGCGACGGAGTCGAAGCCAATCCCGGCCAAATGCTGGTGGCCCTGACAGCTAGTTGCACCGATCAAGTGCAATTGAACGGCGTTAAGATCGCTCCCGAAGAGGTACTTGCTGGTCCCGTTGAAAACGTCATGGCCGCAGGAGCCGGTGGTGGCACGGGGGGCTTACAAACATCGACGTTGGCGGTTGGATTGTCGCTGGCTGCAATCGGTTTTATTGAGGAACAAGCCATTCGACGCAGCGACCTCTCGCCGGTGGCTCTAAAGCTGCGTGGTGATTGTGAGCAATTGCGACAAGCGTTGCGCAACTTGACCGATGGTGTGGGATCGATCACCGCGGCCGAATTGCGGCAGCGAGCTAATTCGTTGGCCCTACGTTCCACCCAAGCCGCCTTGTCGGCAGCAAAGGGAGCCGGTTTCGTTGCCACGCATCTCACTGGGCGTTTGGCGCGGGAAGCGCTCTTCTTTTTGGTCTGGAGTTGCCCTCAGCCGGTCGTCGCCGCCAATCTATGCGAACTAGCGCAGCTGAGCTAAATGCCGCCAAACAAATTTTGAGCGCTGCGACTTGTCGTAGCTTTCATTTTTAGAAGAGTTTACCGTACGCGGGGTTTTATTTATCAGCAAAAGTTTGGCGCAGCGTTTGGCAGAGGGAGTCGGCGATGGCAGTGGAGCTGGAATGTGCGGCCAGCGAAAGAGCGGCTCCGGCAGGGCCGCCCACGACAGCCCCAATACCAACTGCCGCAACGGAACCACTGATGCGCGCGACGCGTCGCGCACGCTCGGAACTCATCCCCTGGCGACAACCAATAGCCAAGGTGGCAATCTCAACACCGTCAGCCAGCAGCGATGCGGGGTGAACTTTCATCACTCCACGCAGGGCAAAGCGACTTGAAAGTTTGCCTGTGACCGACCAAAACGCTTTGGTTGTCATCGACGCGACGGCAGATACTGTGGCTTGTCCCATTTCAATTTGATGACTTTCAGCGCGACCACAGGCGCACAGTCGAGCAAAATGCTCACAGTTGCCGTCGAGCAAGCTATAGCCACAACGTCCGAGTTGTGCCTCAGCCGCGGCAACCACTTCGTCGGCCATTCGCGGATTGTCGTGATTGACTGTGATCGGTTGTGCTCCATGACAAAAATTTTCAAGCGACTCGCGACGTACGGAGAATCGATCGCTTTTATCGCTAAAGACGATGCGGCTGCCATCAGCGGGGGCAAGGTGAATCACCGTACCATCTCCCATGTCAATGCCATGGTGTTGATACGGAATGCCTGCCGCCGTGCAGTGGACGTAGATGTGATCGCCTTTAGCCATATCGTATCGCCGTGTTGTTGAAAGGGAGATTCTTAGGTGGTTGGCGGAACGTTCGCCGCCGCAGGTGAGCTCGCGTCTTTACGAGCTCTGTATACTGTTTAGATGCCGCAAAGTCACACTTAATTCGTTGCCATCGGCGAATTATTGCCAAAATCCGCTGGTCAACTATAAGCATACCGCTAAAAACCTCCACTGATTGGCGGGGAGCAGGTCTGTAGTGTAGTTGGCCAATGGCGCAAGCGGCCTGTTGTTATAGTGAGCCTCAGGCGCGTGAGCGGCCGGGCGACCAACATTGCCGGTGCCTTACCGGCTTGTTGATTTAGTCGTTTAACCCGCAGCCGTAGGCGAGGTTCTCCCCGAGGATCCTCGCCTACGACTGCGGGTTAAACAGTTGTGGTACAGCACAGCAGACCGCCAACCGCGGGAGTCCCTCCGACGATGTAACTAACCACATCGCCTTGGGGATCATAACCACATCACTTTTGGGGTGCGTTTGATGTTTGAATTGACTGTCCTGGGAATCAACGTGATCCTGCCTTCGATCTTAACGCTGCTGGGAGTGGCGTTGGGATACCGGTTGAGTGGAGCGGTTGAAAGCAGGCATGAGACCGAACGGCCACTGGAAAGCAATAGGACTGTTGAGCTTGTTCGAGGAGTTTGCGTCGCTGCAGCGAGTGCATTGGCTATTTGGTCGGCGGTAGCCCTACGCAATGAGTGGGCGATATGGCACGAAGATGCTTGGATGCGATTGCCAACAGGTGTGGCGCTGGTAGCATTGGCCGCTGCGGTAACGACTGGAATGAACTTCGTTTGGCTAGCTTGGTTAATCCGCGGTGTGGCGGTATTGACCGCGGCACTGGCGATTTTTCCAAGCGGTGAAGCCTGGGGGGACTTGCTGCCCACCAAGAATCTATGGTTGGCGAGTATTACACTTAGCACTTTAGTTGCCTGGTTTCTGATGGAAAGACGCGGCTCGCGCGATGCGGCTGTATTGGGGTTGAGCTGGATCTTGCTGTTGATCGTTGCTGCCTACTTAACCAGCCAATCGTTCTTGAAAGTGACCGAACCTTTGATGGCGGTGGCCTCCGTACTGGGTTGCTTGAGCTTATTGAGTTTGCGACGCGGCTCATCAAGCTGGGTGGCCACGGCTGTCGGACCATGTCTGTTCGCTTTTTCAGCAGCAGTCGCTAGTGCGCAGTTCAACTCTTTCCTCGGTTTGCCCGATGCGCTAAGTTGGTTAGCGATGGCAAGTCCGGGCATTGCCGCGGCGCTAACGCAGTGGACTAGTGTGGGGCATTCGCAGATCGGGAGCAGGAAGAAAAATCTGTGGGCCACGCTGTTGGTCTGCCTGTTGATGGCGGTTGCCATTGTTGCGTGGACACAGTGGGCGCTCCCCAGCGGCGGTGAAGAGTGGTAAGGTCATCGCTTGCCGTTAGGCTATAATCCTGCTCTTGACCGAGCGGCGGTCGCCAAGATTTTCGGCGGTTTGGAGGAGTAAGGGGTAAGCAGTAAGGGGTAAGGGGGAGACACGACTCGGAGAGTCGTGCGACTATGAGGCCGAAAGTCATGGAAGATTTCGTGATGACCGTGGCATCTTCCGCGAGGGAATGATGGCCATAATTAATTGCTTTTGAATAAGTTATCGAATCGATGAGTCTACCGCACGTTGTCATTGTAGGAGCTGGGCCCGGAGGCTTAGCGTCCGCATTGCAATTGGCTCAAGCTGGGGCGCGTGTGACAATACTCGAAAAACAGAGTTGGGTTGGAGGGCGCACGGCCACGTTTGCACAACACGGTTTTCGCTTCGATTTTGGCCCCACTTTTTTCCTATATCCTCGGGTGCTGCAAGAGATTTTTTCTTCGATCGGTTTGGATCTCATGTCCGAGATCCCGATGCGACGACTTGACCCACAGTATCGGATAAGTTTTGCTGCGGGTGGACGGATTGACGCCACTCCGGATATTGCGGCAATGGATGAACAGATCGCGAAATTCTCGCCGCAAGATCGTGGAGCGATTGCCCATTACATGAACGACAATCGAGCCAAGCTGGCTCGGTTTCGGCCGATCTTGGAAGCCCCATTTAATAGTGTCTGGGACCTCCTCACTCCCAAGACGCTCGCCGCCCTTCCGTGGGTTAAACCGTGGAAATCTTTGGGAGACGAATTGGCCAGCTACTTTAAGGATCCGCGATTGGCGATTGCCTTTTCGTTTCAATCCAAGTACTTGGGGATGTCACCGTTCAAATGCCCAAGTCTATTTTCGATATTGTCGTTTCTCGAATATGAACATGGTGTCTTCCATCCAATCGGCGGCTGTGGACAAGTCAGTTCGCGGATGGCCCAAATTGCACGCAACATGGGTGTCGACATTCGCACCAGCGAAGAGGTGACGGGTTTTACTTTCGATGGCAGGTGTCCCACCCATGTGCAAACTCGGCACGAGACCCTCGCCGCGGACGCGATCATCATTAATGCCGATTTTGCTCAAGCCATGCATGACTTGGTTCCGGACGCCTTGCGTCGGCGGTGGACCAACCGACGCATCGAGTCCAAGAAGTTTTCCTGTTCTACTTTCATGCTCTATTTGGGAATCGAGGGGCGGTACGAGGATCTACCACACCATACAATTCACATCGCAGAAGACTACGCACGAAATTTGCGGCAAATTGAACAAGAGTTTAAGTTGCCAGATACTCCCAGCTTTTACGTACAGAACGCCTGCGTTACCGACCCGAGCTTGGCTCCCGCCGGCCAGAGTACCATCTATGTCTTGGTACCCGTGCCGCATACCCACCGCAATATTAAGTGGGATCAAGCAACACGAGCTGCCTATCGCGAATTGACGCTCGATCAACTAGCGACAATTGGAATGGGGGACTTGCGACAGCGAATCGTTACCGAGCGCGTGATCACTCCTCAAGATTGGCAAACAGACTTTGGTCTCTTTCGCGGCGCAACTTTCAATTTAGCCCACAATTTAGGGCAGATGCTCCACAAACGTCCCCACAATCGCTTCGAAGATTTGCAAAACGTATACCTGGTTGGAGGAGGCACGCATCCCGGCAGTGGCTTACCCGTCATCTACGAATCGTCCCGAATCACCTGTAAGCAATTGATCCCGCAGCTAGGATTGGATGATCGTTTCTTATATGACTCGCACACCGACAGTGGTCTGGACGGGCTAGGTCGCTTGGCCGGCTTACCTGCCTAGTCAAACCTGGGTTATGCATGAATTTCCGGGTTTAAAACTCTTCGGTTTTAACTGAGCCTTGCCCGCTCTGTACGAAAAGTGCCTCGGTGATTATGATAGTCAAACTATGGTTGGCCGCGTTGTTGATCAACCAGTCCGTCATGCATTTCGCTGTAAAAACAGTCTTCAAAGCCTCGCATTCCCTTGGGATTGCTGGCCTTGCTGACACCGGGAGGGTAAGCGAATGGCTAGCGGCTTCATTGGAAATGAAGTGCCCCGTAAGGGGTTGCGGGTTCGAGTCCCGTGCCCTCCGCTCGTGTACTAAGTTGCACCTAAGCGCAAGAACCCGCTTTTTCCATCGGATCAGGCGGGTTTTTTGTTTTATTCGAATTCCGATAAAACTACCGAACCTGCGTGGCGCCCAAGATTTGAATAAGCTGAATGCCCGAGACGACATCTACGCCGAAACAAAGGCAATACTCAAAGCGGTATTTACTATTTCGTATGGATGCCGATCCAGCTCGGTTCCCTATTGCGACGAAATCATACTAGCCGAAAAGCATTGGTAATGACGGAATCTGCCCTCGCGCTCGACGCGTACCGAGAGCCGATTCGAAAGATTCGAGCAAACATGGTTCCGCAATGACCAAGGGTTGCCAAACTTGGTCGACTTCGACAATCCAGCCGTTGGCCAATGCAAGTTCGATGTCGGTCGCTTTGGCTGAAGCGTCGCCGGTAAGGGCCAGTTGTGCCTGCGTTCGATTTAGAAAAGAAATCGTCGATGTGTCGGCTAAGCCGCGGGTGTCGACTAAAACAAACGCATCGTCGCCAATAGCAGTTAGCTCCAATATGGGAGGTTGCGCTGCTTGCCACGGTTGATGCCAGTCAATGACCAGCCGCCATAACTCAGCAGCAACAGTCTCGTCAAGCAGAGACTCAGCGGAGAAATCCGCTTCAAATTGACTGCCAATTTTCCCAATGTCTGCCCGCTGAGGGAGAAACGTCGCATAGGCTTGGGCAGGTCGCAAATTGGTGATGCCATACTCCTGCGGACGTTCGAAATATGGGCTGAATCTTTCAATGCAAACTGAGAAAACTCCCGACGGCGGATTGAGATGCTTGAGTTTGGGCAGAATGTTGAGCATTGAATCATATTCGTGCGCCAAGTCGCCAGGAAATCCATACAGGATGTTCCACACCAGCGTTACTCCCACACTACGACAGTATCGAAGCAGATCAATATTCTGTCCGGCGGTAACGCCCTTCTTCATACGTTTTAGCAACGGAGTCGAAAGCGATTCGATGCCGGGTTGTACCAGCGTAACTCCAGCTTGACGTAGAGCCGCTACCTTTCCGAGCGACAGATTGGACTTCTGCTCGTAAAACACTTGTAAGTTCGGCAGCTCTTGGGCGAGTCGCGGAAGAAGCGTTCGAAAGTATTGATGCGGCATGATATTGTCGACCATGTTGACCAGTCGATTAGGATGCTGCACCAACATTTTTCTCAAATCGCCAATGACGCGTTCTGGCGATTTTGCACGAAACACCATCCCGTTAGCGTTTAGGCCGCAGAACGTGCAATGGTGTTTTTCGCCCCACCAGCAACCGCGACTGGTCTCATAGGGCAAGCTCATTTTGCCCTCGCGCTTTACGCGGCTGTCGGGCAGCAAACGCTCGAGTTGATCGTAGAACTCCCTGTAACAGGGGGCCGGTGAAGTATCCATATCCAGCAACGGGGTGCCAGCGATCACGCCGCGCTGGGGAGCGAGTTTCGAGCTGACAGCCTGCAAGAACTCAGGGAACACTTGATCTGCTTCGCCGGAAAATGCATAGTCCAGCTCATCACTGAGCGAAATTAAGCCTTCCGCCATGACGCCGTGACAATTTGGTCCCCCCATGATTGTCAAATGGTCCGCTGAAAGCCGTTTCACTCGCTGCAATAGAGCCAAACTGGCCGCATTCTGTTGAAACATGGAAGAGCATCCGATCACCCGTGGGCCGTGACGCACCAACAACTTCGAAAGATTCTCAGCCCATGGTAAGGCAAGCCTCGCCATGGAATGGAATTTCAACCATTCATTCGATTGCCCGTCACCAGCCGAGTGCGCAGTGCAAGTCGTGTTCGAAGAACTTGGCTTGCCAAGTAGGGGGGTGCCGTAGGCTGCCTGACAGAAAACACGTTCGCCCCAAATCTGTTCCGACATAGTACATAAAGATTGGTGTTCATCCTCGCCAGACATGGCTGCAAAGATCATATTGGCGTACAACACCCCTACTCGAAATCCAGATTGTTCAGCCCAGGCTGCTAGCAGATGGGGGCCAATCGCCGGGTGTTCCAAAGTAGCACCCGGTGGCACTATGATTAATGCATCACACGAACTGTACATACACTCATCCATTAGTGTGGCTACACGTTCTACTATGAATCGCCAGTTGCTGTGGACGGGTTGCACGACCGTGGTTTTTATCATCGATTTGCTACTCAGGTTAGTTTAGTTACCTGTAAAATTGATCTGATAGTGGCCAGGGTCCTTCAACTTGATGAAATTCAATTCCAAATTGACGCGGATATGTTCTCCCATTTTGGTTTGCCCAACCATCAAGCGGAGTTTCTGTTCCTGTTCCGTAGTGAGTCGGACGCCGTGCGTCCGCAGCACTCCGACGGGATCGGTCAGGAATTGGCTTTGAAGCCGCGGGTCGGTGTTCAGTTTTTGCTCAAGTGCTCCCAAGTCAAACATGTTGAACGTCCTTCGTGAAAGTAGAGAATTGCAATTTCATACGATTGTCTAAACGCGGTTGCGCCGCCACGTTGCAGCCTTCTTTGGGCGCACTGTGTCCATGAGCGTCACTGGCTCGTCCACAAACTGGTACGCAGTTTTGGGCCAATAACTAAAAATCGAATCCGTAGCCCATTCGCAATACAAGCTCTCGCCTTCTGCTGTAAGCAAGTGATCGGCAGTCCGATCGGCCTGGAAAATGCTGACTTCATATTCGCCCTGTTCCCAGGCTGGCGCGTCTGGATCAGATTCACTCGCAGGGTGTCGCTTGGGCTCCTTAGAATTGAGTTGATTGATAACCAACAACGCATCCAAGGGGGACACAATCCCGTCGCCATTGACGTCCAGTGCGCTCGATTCGGGTGGCACTCCCTCTACCTCTGAGCCAGCGATCAACTCGCTTACTCCGCTCCGCTCGTTGAGCAAATTGATCACTAGCAAAGCATCGATGGGCGATACAATCGAGTCTTCATTGACATCGGCTAGCCAAGGGCTGAAACTAACGTGTTCCACTGGCGTAGCAGGCTGCTCATCGGACTCGCCGCTGGCCAGCCAACTGGCTGGCTGCGATCCCTGTGTAATCGTGGTCACTATGCCCACGAAACTCAGCTTAATATCTCCGGGTGATCGAATGATCCAGTCGTTGCGCAGGGGGTGAAAACTACCGTAGTTAAAGACAAAATCGATATTCGACTCGAACAGCACTGTAGATGAATTCAAGAAGTACGGAGCGTTCAGTCCGCCGCTGAGAGTGCCGTCGAGATGGGCGATCCGGTCGAGCACTCCCAAGCCGTTGGCCCACTCGGCGCGAATTGCCTCCAGGGCTGGCAAATCGTCGTCATAAACAGTTGGCCCGGTGATAAGAATATCGCCCTGGCCCCCATCGTCGCCTCGTAGTACATCGATGCCAGCTCCGCCAATTAGTAGATTTCTTGAGCCATTGGCATTCAGTTCATCAATGCCGCTGCCACCTACTAGAATGCCATGACCGGTAAGGAAGTCGTTTCCGGATTGTCCAAAGAGCAAGTCCAATCCGCCGTTACCAAAGAGAATGTCATTTCCACTACCGCCAACAATCGTATCGTCACCGGCGCGCCCAAAGAGCGTGTCATTACCATTGCGACCGAATAACAGGTCTGGTCCATTGCCGCCTCGAATCGTATCATCGCCTGGTCCGCCATCGATGGTACCAGGTAGATTCGTGCCATTGATACGCAGATCGTCGTCACCATTTAATCCGAAGATGACCACCCGCGACGTGGGAGAAACCGTAGGACCTTGAACGCCATTGATCGTGGCTCGCAAACCGCCGGCGTTTGATTGGACGGAAATGGTGTCATCGCTTCCGGATCCGCTAACGGTCAGCATCGACAGCCCAGGAAACTCCGGATCGGCCAGGAGCTGCGAACTGAGTGGATTGAGGATTAACACGCTGATGCGATAATCTTCGACTTCTCCATCAGCCGCAGAGCCCAACGGCGACAAGCCACCCACAGACGAAACACGGAATCGCGCACCTAGATTGCCCGTCGCGGCATTGCCCGGAATGGCGATGGTGAGCGCATTTGCACCCGCGCTGAGCAACAAGCCTCCATTCGGTGTGATCCGCTCACCCGCAGTCAATTGACCATTGCCATCGAAGTCGATAAACGCATCCAACCGCGAGACTTGAGAAGCAGTGATGGTAAAGGTTGCATTGAGCCCTGGTACCAGGAACGGGGGTAATGCAACGCCATCGTCACCCGCATCCAGACTGGCGGTGGCACTGGGTTGCCCATTTGCTTCACCGGTTACAGTGGCACCTAAACGTAGGCCGCTGCCCAACATGTGACGCGCACCGTTAGAAGCGAGAATCGTACCGAAGCTGTCAGGAAGGTCGCCAAAGTCAATCAGCTCGAGTACATCGCTAACGTTGATACGGAAAGATTCGAAAGTCGAGAGACCACTGGAGTCGGTGGCTTTCACAGTGACTATGTGCGTCTGCGAAGTCTCAAAGTCGATGGCGGCACCGTTGTTGACCACGATCGAATTGCCAACAATTCCAAAGCGTCCGCCAGCACCGTTGGTAAGACTATATGTAAGAGTATCGCCAACATTCGGGTCAGCGGTAGCCAGCGTCGAGACCACAGTCGAGTTTGCCGCCTGCTCGACCACAGAGTCTCCGGTGAACGCGATGTTAGTAGGAGGTTGAGGGCCGCTGACTACGGCAATGGTCAAACTTTCCGTCGTAGCTAGTCCACTCGAATCAGTAGCTCGCACGATCAGGTTGTACGATGTCGGTTCGAGAAGAAAAGCATCGGCGACAACAATCGAGTTACCCTGCAGCTTAAACCGCCCACCTGCGTCATTGACTAACGTGTAACCAATCGTGTCACCAGCGTCTGGGTCACTGGTAGTTAAGCTCCCGACTGCTTGTCCAGTAATGACATCAAACACATAGACCATTCCCAGGTTGTTTCCATCCGTATCATCTGTGGGAGAACCCACTACCAAGCTACCACCCGCGAACGAGACACGAGAGAAAAAATCACCCACATTGGGAGACGGATTCTTGATCGTGCTGAGCAAATTGCCCGTCGTCACATCAAACAGGTAAACTTGACCAGAATTGCTGGCGTCGGTGTCATCGTTTTGTGCGGCCACGGCTAACCGATTGCCATAGAGCGCTATCGAGTTACCAAATTGATCGTCGGTGGCTGGCGTTGGATTGGAAAGGGTCTGCAGTAAACTACCGCTAGCGCGATCATACAAATAAACTCTGCCAGAATCGGTGGCCAATTGATCGTTGAGTAGCGCGCTTACGGCAATTGTGGTTCCTTCGACTTCAACTTGAAACCCAAAGAGATCACTTTGAATCGATGTCGGGTTGCTGAGTTGATGAGTCAACGTTGCCAGTTGCGTCGCTGGATTGAATTCATAAACATGGACACCATTATTTATTGTGCCAGTTACGATTGTATTGCCGTTCACTGTAACTGACAGTACAGTACCCAGGATTGGAGTCGTGTACAGAAGGTTACCGGTAAGTGCGCTAAAGAGAAACACTCTATTGCTGGAAGCCACAGCAACTAGGTCATTGTCGATACCTACATCCGTACCAAAGGACCCGTTGAGAAGTGGTGTGGGAAGATTCAGCGTATACAGTAGCGATCCCGTCGTCGCGTTGAAAACATAGGCTTGGCCAACGTTGGCGATTGTGCCAATATCCTTGAGTCGAGCGCTAACGACAACGCGATTGCCAGAAATGGCTACGCGTTCACCGAAAACCTCGCTGCTCTGTGGCGCGGGACTAGTCAGCGTTGACACGAGGTCTCCGGTACCAGCGTTAAACACATAGACCTCGCCGACATTGTTCGTCAAGTTGTTGCTGCCAGCAACAACCAAATCGCCGTCAGCGGCTGTGACATAGCCAATGCCGAATTCCTTGTTGACCGACGGATGATGCAAGAATCGAACCTGTCCCTGCGTTACGCTGCTGTTGCTCAGTTGCGTATCCTGTGGCGGTTCGTTTACAGCGGTAACGGTGATCGGGAGGACTTCGGTATGCTGATTGCCGCCCGAGTCGGTCACGACCACAGTCACGCTGTGCGTTGTCGCCGATTCAAAGTCCAGCTTGGTGGCGTCGGCGATGACCAGATTATTACCGTTGATCGCAAATCTACCGTCCGCATTGTTGCTGAGCGAATAGGTGAACGTTTCACCTGCGTCGGGATCGGTCGTGCTGAGCATGCCGACTTGCTGGCCAATCGGGAGGTCAAAGAAGTAAACCAGGCCGCGATTGGAGCCGTCCGTATCGTCGCCCACTGCAGATGCGACGATGCGGCCTGCGGTGACCGCGAGCCGGAAGGCAAATTCATCGCTGGCGGCTGGCGATGGATTCAGGATCGTTGCGAACAATAAGCCTGTACTCGCTCGGAACACATATGCGCGGCCGTTATTGAATCCGCCGAGATCCGAACCACTGCTGGCAATGACAAAATCGCCAGAGAAGAATAGTTCCGACCCAAATAAGTCGGTTGCTCCCGATTCTGGGTTCGCGATCGTCCGCAAGAATGCCCCGGTCAAGCGATCGAATAAATGCACCGAACCTACATTCGTGTCTCCAGCAACTGCAGCGAGATCCGAGACCGCAACGAGACTTCCCGCCACGGCGACCGAAGCACCGAACCGCTCATTGGACGCTGGTGTCGGGTTGCTCAAGGTATGAGTCAATGTGGCATTTGATGTCGCCGGATTGAATTCGTAGATGTACGCCACGCCGGCATCGGTCGCACCGACGTCTTCAAATCTGGAGCTGGTCACGAGCGTGTTGCCGCTAAGCGCCAGCGATTGCCCAAAGGCTTCCAATGGGGCGGGCGTGGGATTCGCAACGGACTCCAGTAGTTGTCCTGTCGTGGCATTGAACAGATAGATTGTTCCGGTCGCCTCGTTGGTTGCGGACACGGCGAGGACATTCGCAGAGATTGCCAGAGTGGCTCCAAAGAAACCGGTCGCTGTGGGCGTGGGACTATTCAACGTGAAGAGCAGATTTCCAGAGGCGATATCAAAGACATAGACAGCCCCCGCTTCGTCGAAGTTGCCCACTTTCGTCGAACTGGCCCCGATGAAAGCACGATTTCCAGAGATCGTGAAGGAACCCCCGAATCTTCCGTCTGGAACGCTCGCGGTCGGATTGAGAACGGGAGCGGTCAAGGTTTGGAGCTGCACGCCGGTCGTCGCGTGGATCACCTGCACTCGTCTTTGCGTCGCAGGAAATAATCCGAACTGCTCCGAGGCCAGGATGTAGTCTCCCGCAGCCGCAAGTTCTCTACCGAAAGCCGTGGCTTCCGCTGACAAGCCATGAATCACCCGGACCGTTGATTCGGTCACGATCGTATTGCTGATGGCAATATCGGTCGGGGATTCATTCACATTCACCACGTTAATCGTCACCGGGCCCGTGAATTGGTGACCGACCGAGTCGGTGACGCGCACGGTGATCGTGTGTGAGGTATTGGTTTCAAAGTCGAGCAAACTGCCGTTCAGGACTGTGATGATTGAACCGACCAAGCCGAATCGGCCCCCCGCATTGTCGAGCAGTTCGAACGACTGAGCGTCCGGGTTGTCCGGGTCGTTGGATATCAACACGCCAACTGCGCCACCCAGAGCGTTTTCCAGAACCTGATCATTGTTAAGGCCGATGCTCGTCGGCGGTTCGTTCACGTTCGTAACTTGAATCGTGAAGACTTCGGAATAGATGTTTCCCGCCGAGTCGGTGACTTGGACGTTGATATTGAGCGATGAGTTTTGTTCAAAATTTAGCAAGCTCCCATTGTTGACGATCAATTGATCGCCGTTGATCGCAAACCGGCCGCCCGAATTGTCGAGCAAGGAAAACGCGACAGTCTCGGGAGAATCAGGATCGGTGGCAGAAAGTGCGCCGACCACCGTACCATTGGCCGAGTTCTCTGGGACAGAAATGTTGGACAAGGCGATATCGGTTGGTGGCTGATTGACCGGTCCTCCTGGGCCATCGGTCACTGAATAGACGAACACGACGTTGTGGCTATTCGATCCTTGCCGACCTGGAACCAGCAATCGATCTTCAAAGACCTGCGGGATCTGGTTGTATTCGAAATAACTATCCACAAAATTGGGCGGGGCTGGGACGGAATAGAGCACATCGCCGGATGGGAAATCTCGAATCCTGATGAGCGCCGCCGGGTCTCCGTTAGCTGGACCAACAACGATCAGATTGCCATCGAAATCATAAAATTGTCCGGGACGAGACAGTGTGATCCCTCCGGTCGTAGCATTTACAAAATGCGTGGAGACTTGAGACTCTCCCACCAGTACGTTGTTCCCTGCGATAACAGCTCGAAATCCATCAACAGCGAGCGTGTGCAACAAATCACCCGTTGGCAGGTCGTAAACCAATGTTGCGCCGACCGGGTTAAAGTCGCCGTTTCCCTGAGTCACGACCAGTTTTCCGTCCGACAATGAGACGGTCGCTCCAAAATCAAGTGTTTCAACGGGGTTGGGATCAGGGCTTTCGAGCAAGTGCAGCAGATTGCCAGTCGTCGTGCTGTAAATGTAAACATGACCGGGGTCGATGTCGTGAATTTGTTCTTCTTCATCCTCGTAAGTTGGCCCGGATGCGCCGATCGCGAGGCGGTTGCCGTCCATTGAAACGGATCGCCCGAAACCATCGTTGTTCAGCCCACCTGGCGACTGACCTGGCTGACCTCCTGGCGGTTGCGGGAAATACGATCCGTCAAAAGTATGCAGTAGGTCACCCGTTTCAGCATCGAATAAAAAAGCACGGCCTCCCGTATCATGGTCGCCGGCGCCAAATTCGTAATCAAAATCCCCTTCCCACCCAGGCGAGCCAACCAAGATCAGGTTCTCAAAAATGTCGATTGAGTAGCCAAACGAGTTGGGTCTCTTAAGGAGAAAGTTGAACTCATAATCACCGTTAAATTCTCCCCATCCTCCAAATTCCCAACTTCCGTACGGCATGGGATTCTGGATCGTACGGAGCAGTTCTCCTGTCATCGCGTCATGAATTTGAATCTCACCGTAAAAGAACGACTCGAGGTCCGGCAGTTCCTCAAAATGATAATAGGCGAGGTTATGCGCAAAGTTCGATACCACGTGGAACTGATCGTTAGCCGCGTGCGCGAACCCAAACCCTTCTTCGGGCACCCCGGGCCGCGCTTCGAGCGAGTAGAGAAAGTCAGCCGCCAGCATTTGACGAGCCTCCAGTCGCTCAATACCTAGCAGTGGAACTCGTTTGCGACTTGTTTTTGATTGTTTTTTACGACGCATGGCAAAGACTCGTCATGGACAAGAGGATCAATTTAAAAACATGGGTAACTTGTGTTGGTTTCGATTTGCGGGCGAGGCACCAATCGCATTCATTCCAAACTAGTTAGCTCAACGTCAGTCTGCGAAGTCGAAGCCCAAAGGAGCAGACCGCCCCACCTTAGAAGCGTTAGTTTTTGCCTGGTACTTTCAGTGTTCCAAGAAATGGGTGATTTGTGTCGGAGGCCAAATAGAAATAGAGGCCATGGGCTCCTTATCGAAAGCCAATCGTTATTGCGGCCAAAAGTTCCAAAGTTTCCGCACACTGGTTTAATCGGCCCGAGGGTCGGGAATCGGTTGACCTCGTTCCTGCTTCCAGGCGAGCTCGCCATACTCCAACAACGCACGAGTATCATGTTCGTCGAGAAACTCAATGTCCTGACCGCGTTGTGCGATCCGACGATTGGCTAACTATGAATGCCACAACAGCGAAGAATTGTTACAGAATCCGAAAACAATGGTTCGAATTTACTTTTGACTGTCGATCAGATCGGTAGCTTCTTTGATCAACAGGGGCAACTGCAGAGTCTTGGCGCTGAGGCGACTGTTGGACAGAATCAAGCCGGTCCCCTGTGCCTGTTGCATTTCTGCATAAAACTTGAGGGCCAAGCTTAGAGACTGGCGAGCATCGTCGGTTCGTTCCAACCGGCTGTACGCCATGGCCAAGACAGCATGATCGATGGCGGGGACGATACTGCCAAGCTTGAGACTCGACTGCATGCGTTCGACCGCTTCGGAATAGCGATGGCAGCGAAACAGGGCCAGCCCCAACGTGTTCTCAATCGCTGCCCGATACTCCATTTTCAGTGGAGATGCGTTTTTCATGGCGTTTGCATATCCACTTTCTACCGCCTTCGTCCACGCGATCAAGTCGATGCCTGATTGGTCCGCTAGCGCAGCGGTCCACAAAGAGGAATTCATCTCCATCACGTCTCCTGTTGCGGTAGTGCGCTCTATCATTTGTCGGCACGCATGTCGATATTCGTCGTGACAGTCTAGGTTCAGATGGAGTACTGCCGCCGTTTCGTGGTAGCTTCGTTTATCTTCGATTGTTAAGGCAGCCTGTATATCTCGGAGCGCTCCCCGCAGATCGCCAACGTAGGCCCGGCGGACTCCTCGCAAATATAGTTCGGCAGCGGTCGGTGGTCGTAGTTCGGCAAGTGCTTGTCGATGAAACACATTCGCCCAACTATCGCCGGTGTCCTTGGCCTTGGCGAGCTGCTGTTCGTGCCAAGCGATTGTGTCTTCCAAATCAAACAACTGCTCCAACGATTTGCTGTGTGAAATGTTGGATGTCAGGCAATAAAGTCGATTTTCCTCAGCGAACAGAAGGTCGTCTCGATTGCCAAGATGCACCAGATTGTCTAGTCCACGAGCGACATGGAGATACAGCAACTCGTGCCCGCCGCTCACGTCAAACATGCGAATCGATTCGTCGCGACTGCTGGATACCAACCGCTTGCCATCACGACCGAATGAAACTGAGTTGATTTGATCGGTGTGACCTGCAAGGGTAAATAAGAGGCTATTTGGTTCCGAGCGTACCAGCGCTGCGGTGCTGTGCAACTCAATTGTCTGGCTGCCAACCCGAACTATGGCTAATGTCGACCCCTCTGGTGAAAAAAGGAGGCTGCGTATCGGCTGTTTTCCAGCAACGCTTGCTAACACGCGTCCATTGGAGACATCCCAGATCTCGAGCAATCCTGACGCGGTACCTAGCGCGAGATAGCGCCCATCGGCATGCAGTGACATTGAGGTGAGCGGTTGACTCAGGTCCCCCAGGAGGTGACTGGAAATCAGCTCGGGATCGGGCGTATCTCCAGGTTTCGAACTGCGCTGCAGCTCCCAGACAAAGATCTTGCCTGCGTCGTCTGCCGACAATACTTTTTTCCCTGCAGCGAAAAAACTCGCTCCAATAATCGTTGAACTATGACCACGCAGCACTTGCAGTGGCCGAGCTGTCTCGACGTTCCACAGGCGAACTGTTTTGTCGGCGCTACCGGAAACTAACAGCAATCCGTCCTGAGAATAAGCCACGCAGGTAGGCCAATCTGTATGACCCACGAGGGTTCGAACTTGATTTAAGCGGTCCAGTCTGCGAAGTTCAATGGACTTATCGGTGGACTTCACATGCAGATGGTTGAGTTGGGTAGCCAGCGCGATTTCAGGTTGTCGCGGGTGGCTGGCAATGGCAGCGATTTTTGGACCGGACGTAGTGGACTTGGATAATGAGCGATTGAAATTGGATAGATCCCATACGCGAGTTGAGCCATCTGAGCTACCAGTCGCCAGCAATCGACCGGAATGATCAAAAGCGATGGCCTTGATGTTTCCAGTCCGCGCATGAACATGATATACAATCTCGCCAGAATGCACGTCACGCAGCTCGGCTCCTTCTCCATAGGAAGCCGTTAACAAATAGAGTCCATCTGGTGTGTAGCGGTTATGAGGAAGGCCGCGCAGTTTTTGGGAACCTACCAGTTTGAATTGTGATCCGTCGCGGTCATAGGTTTTTAATGACCCCGCCCAACCAGCCACCAAGATTCGTTCACCATTGGGCGATAACTCGAGTTCAAACGGATCGTCGCCGACCAGCTTTGTAAGCTCCCCTGTCGACTTTCCATTTTCGAGGTCCCAGCTGCGAATGGAGCGATCTTTGGCTGACGAGAAAAATTCCTTCCCGCTTTGACCGATGGCGATATCCAAGACCAACGATGTGTGTCCTCGAAATTCGCCGAGCTTCTCCCCTGACTGGCGGGCGTAGTGCTGGATCACGCCTGACGAAGTACCTACTAAAAATGAATTGCCATCGGGAAGAAAGCGAGCCACGATGCCATCGCAAGCGGGAAGGAACTGGGCTTGTGAACCATCCTCGACATTCCAAATCGCAACTCCGCCTCGCTTCTCTCGCGTGGACGATTGCCAAGAGACGCCGCTGGACAATAGCCAGCGACCATCCGAACTGAACTGCAAACAATGCACATTGCAGGCTGGTAGGCTGAGCTCGTAAAGCAGTTGACGGTCGCGTAGGCTCCAAATCCGAATGGGCTCGGATCTATCGACTCCCCAATTCCCATAACTACACGCCAGCAGACTGCCGTCCGGACTCAAAGCCGTACTGAGAATTGGGAGATCATAGCGGGGCGTCTCCCACAAATGCTCCTGGCAGAGACTCTTGAGGTAGTTCCATTCCCAATTGCGTTGGCTGGGATCGCAATTCTGCAAGATTTGTTCACAACGATCGACGTGATTTGAGCGAAATTCAAGATGCGCCAGCGAAATATCTCGCACATAAACCAGGCTCTCTGCCCGCGTACGTTGTGATCGTTCCGCTTGGCCGCTCAATTCCGCTCGACGCCAAAGCCAGGTCGTGGCCAACGCTGCCATGATCAGGGTGCTAGCCAGCAGGGCCAGACTGGGATGGCGCCGCGCCCACTTGACCAAGCGTTCAACCGGCCCAGAGGCACGCGCCGCAATCGATTGGCCTTGGAGGAATCGTTTCAGGTCGTCGGCAAGCGCTTCGGCCGACCGGTAGCGTTGGGCCGGATTCTTCTGTAGGCAGGTCAGGCAAATCGTTTCCAAGTCAACCGGAATTTTGGGTTGAATTTTTCTAAGCGGCATCGGCTCTTGATGACGGACCAATTGCATAGTCTCCACAGCCGAAGCAGAGTGGAATGGGGGGCGTCCTACCAACAGATGATACAAGAGGGCACCCAGGGCGTAGATGTCGGCGGGGGGGCCGGTAGCACCGATGGCGGAATCGACTTGCTCAGGTGCCATGTAGCTGGGCGTTCCCAAGGTAGTGCCGGTCTGAGTGGCATCGGTTTCAATGTCCAAGCGCTTGGCCAAGCCGAAGTCGGCAATTTTGGGATCAAACAGGGCGCCCGGTAGAGCTGCTGGAATGGTGCCAGCGCGGATTTCGAGTTGCAAGTCGATCGCCTCTTGCCGCTTACTGGGAGCCAGCAAAATATTGGCCGGCTTCAAGTCGCGGTGTATGATCCCTTGCGAATGAGCATATTCCACGGCCCGCGCCAGCGTTTCGCACAGCCTGGCCGCCACTAAGGGCTGCAGCGGCGCATCGCGCGTCGCTTTTGCCAGGCTCCCACCGGTCACCAATTCCATCGAAAAATAGGGAATGCCGGAAGCCGAATTGATCTCATGAATCTGGACGATGTTCGGGTGCTGCAGACGGGCGGCCAATTCGGCCTCCGATTGGAAGCGGTTGATCACCGTCGGGCTAAAACTAGCGATCGTATCGATGGTCTTGAGCGCAACCAATCGGTCCAGATTGACCTGTCGAGCTCGATAAACAACTCCCATGCCGCCGCAGCCAATTACTTCTAATAGTTCATAATCGCCGATTCGCTCTAGGAATTGAGCATTTAAGCCAGCTATTTGAGTCCGTTTGTTAGTGGTGCGTCGATCCGAGCGCGTAGTGGGATGCGTGGATTGCAAAGCCAACATTGCCTGGTCGACTTGGACAAGCTTGACAATCTCGGCTTGCAGGGAGGGGAACCGCGTGACTAGGCTATCCAAGGCTTGATCGTCGCCCTGTTCCTGGCGCAACAGGTATTCCAAATAGATCAGCTCCAAAACAGAATCCGAATTGCCGCGGAGCTCAGGGAAGAGTTCCAGCACCGCCTCGCAGGCAAGCTGTTCACGACTATTGATTCTTCGTTCCAACTCCAGAGAAGCTCGTCGCATGCAAATCTGAGGCGCGGCTGTCTGCGGGTCGCTAAGGGACATCTTGGCTGCTCCAGCACTTTTCGAACGTATGGCACCAGCAGAATGTATAATGAGACTAGTAACAAATACCATGGCTGATGGGTTTCGTAATGCCACACCGATCGGGAAATGTTACTTAAAATGTCAAAATCGAGCGATAAATTCTGAGTAATACCGACCCAACCCCACCCAACCCGCCATTTTCCACCAACGAGTTTGCCGAATTGCTGCGTTTGGCAACTGACGGAGATTGCCAGGCGCAAACGCAACTTTGCGAACACTACGAACAGCAGGTGCGCATCGTGACGCGCGTCTTGCTGGGTGCGCAACTTAGACCCTATCTTGATTCGGTCGATCTACTGCAATCCGTACATCGTAGCTTGCTGGCAGGTATTAAGGATCAACGTTTCGATATCTCATCGCCTGAAAAGCTGGTTGGCCTGGCGTGCACTATGGTCCGCCGAAAGGTCGCGCGCAAGTGGCGCGTGCATCGCCGACAGGTACGTCTTGATTTCGAAGGGACCTCCGATGATTTTATGTTCACTACGTTGCGTTCCCTGAGCAATCAGGGAATCGGACCAGCCCAGCAAGCAGAGTTCAATAACTCGCTCGCACATTTGTGCAATGGGCTAAGCGACCTTGAGCGAACCATGTTGCAACGACGACTGGAAGGCTATACTACGGGTGAAGTTGCGCAGGAACTAGGCATGCAACCGGTCGCCATTCGCGTCCGCTGGACTCGACTGCGCCAGCGACTGGAGGAGACCGGCATGTTGGCAGACTGGATTGAGTGATGAGGCAACTATCCAATGGAGTAGCAATCGCGACCCCTGCATTCATCTCATCACTTCTGGCCACAACCTCTGAGCGGACGAACGTCGTTGACGGCGTTAGGCCGGAGGATTGGAACAAGGTGGTGATCACCGAGAATTGTCCTTTTTCAATAGGTTTGCTTGCCCGATGTCTTTTCCACCTCAGGCAGATCCAAATTCAACGGCAGCAGTCCAGTCGTTATTGGATCGCATTCGTGAAGGTGACCAACCCGCGATTCAGGTTCTTTTGTCGGCTACGTTAGAACGTTTGCGTACGCTAGCGAAAAAAATCGCTGGCAACATCCCGCGGGTGAAGCAGTTTGAGCAAACCGACGACCTACTCCAGAATTCAATGGTCCGTTTGTGGAAAGCGTTTGAAAGGCATCATCCACCGACACCGTTGGACTACTACCGGTTGGCATCGGCGATTATGCGCCGCGAACTAATCGATATGTCACGACACTATTTTGGGGCGCAGGGGATGGGAGCCAACCAGGTTCGAGCACCCCAGACCGCCGACACTGGGGGTGAGTCGCCGATCGATTTCCAGGGAGATGAAACGAGTGAACCACAAAAACTGGGGCGGTGGACGGAGTTTCATCAATACGTAGAAGGATTGGGCGACGAAGAAAGAACGCTGTTCGATTTACTCTGGTATCAGGGCTTGAGCCTGGACGCAGCAGCGCAAATTATAGGCAGCTCAGAACGAACAACTCGCCGACGTTGGAAAGCGGCTCGACTGGTGCTGTATCGAACATTGATGGAGCCGTGATTCCCTCATGAGCCTAATTGATGAATTAGTGGATCGCTGGGAGGAATTGAGAGAACAAGGGCTCTCCATCTCATCGGAAGAACTGTGCGCAAACCATCCGGAATTGCTTGAAGAAGTCCGTTGGCAAATTCGAGCTCTAGCGGCAATCGATTCCAATTTTGGTTTCGCGACCGGTGATACATCACCGCCGCACTCTGCGGAAGAAGCCATCTTTCAACCTCCCGCGGAGCTCCAGATCTCCGGACGGTACCGAATCGAGAGCTGTCATGCGACCGGTGGCTTAGGGCAGGTGTTTCTTGCACACGACGAAACGCTCAATCGTAGAGTGGCGATCAAGTTTCCCAAACGCCAGGGGATGACGGCTGAGCAGATCTCGCGTTTTGAACAAGAAGCGAGAATTACAGGTCAATTGGATCATCCGGGGATTGTCCCCATTCACTCGCTGGACATTTCCAACGTGGGCGAGCCCTGCTATGTGATGCGTTTCGTGGATGGAGCAACGTTGCAGCAGTCCGTGGAACGCATGTTGGCCAGCCGCGGGGGCAAACTGGATCATGCCTATTTCCAGAGTGACGATTTGCGTCATCTTCTGCAAGCCTTTGCTACGGTATGCAATATTGTCGCCTATGCACATGGTCGCTCAATACTGCATCGCGATATCAAACCCAACAATATTCTGCTCGGTCCCTTTGGCGAGACGCTGCTTTTGGATTGGGGAATAGCCAAACGCATGCAAAATCCAAGTAACTCAAGTCGCTTGCCGCAGCACTCACAGCAGGCCAGGCCACGCTCGACCGATATGAGCCCTGTGAACACCGCTCAAGGAAGAGCCCTGGGTACGCCCGCTTATGCAAGTCCCGAACAAACGCTGGGCTATATAAGCCAGTTGGAGTGCACCAGCGACATCTATTCCCTGGGCGCGGTTTTGTTTTATATCGTTTCGGGCAAAGCACCCTTGGAAGCGACCGGTTGGAGCACCTATCTTGAGCTGCTTCAATCGACAGACGCCAAGCTGGTTAACTACCTGCCGGCTACCACGCCAAACGGACTGCGCGAAATATGCAACAAAGCGCTGCAGATCGACGCCACAAGACGTTATCAATCGACCAGTGATTTGACCGCTGATATCGATCGATTTTTAGCGAGTGAACCACTGAGCGTGCTGCGGGAAGGTTGGTGGACTCAACTGGGGCGCATGGCTCGGAAGCGACCTGCGGTGACTGGTGCGATTGTAGCCGCCGCGTTCGTTTGCCTGCTCGCATTGGCAGTTGTCTCAGCCGTCGTCAATCAGAAAAATCGCGAGCTGTCGCGGGGTAACCACGAGCTACTCAGGGCACTTAACGACGTCGAAAGCGCGAATGAAGTTGCACTGCTGGCACTGCGCGGGATGGTAGACGAAGTTGTCACGCTTAAATTCGCCAAAGAAGAGCGGTTGTCGGACAATGAACGCAATTATATTCAGTCGATCCTACAGCTGTATTCATTGTTTTCCGAGTTACAGAGCAGCTCGGAGCATGCTAGGAGTGTTCAGGCGGAAGCCTACCTGCAAATTGGCCTATTGTTCTATCGGCTGGATCAGTTTGCTGAGGCGCTACCGGCGCTGCAAACCGCTGGGGCTTTGCTGCGAGAATTGCACACACAAACGCAATCGCCAAAGTATCTGGTCGACCTGTCCACTGCTCTTGTGAACGTGGCTACCATAGAAATCGAACACGGTGATCCTGACGCTTGTTTGGCCACTACTACGCAGGCAGCACAATTCATCGCCAATTCAAGCGTCAATCTTGACGCAGAGATCGCCTACCTGCTCGACGGCGACAAGGCCAGTTTATATCGCATGCGAGCCGAAGCCTTCGAGGCCAAAGGCGAACCCGTTCCCACGACAATCGAATTGGGCTCCGCTTTGGAAATTCTCGATCGCATGCTAGCCAGTCGACCCGCAGACACAAGTGTGCAATTCTCAATTGGCCAGGTTTGTCGCATGCTGGCGAGTGCTCACAGCGCTATCGTGGGGCAAACTCGCGAGAACTTGTCAAAAGCCTTGGTATACGGCAACCGTTCCATTGATGTGCTCCAACAGCTTTCAGAGAAACAACACGATGCCCCACGTTATGAAATGGCACTGGTCTGGGCCTATTTCGATCGCGCCCAAGTCTTTGAAGCGTTGGAGAATTGGGAGCTTGCTATCGCCGATCTAGGGGCCGCACAACACTTGGCAAGTGAACTATCAGCCCGCTTTCCTTTGATTTCGGCCTATCGAGAATGTCAGCCTCAAATGCTCGTCCGCCGCGGGCGCTTGCACACCACATTGAATAACCGGCCCGCTGCGGCGTCAGATTTCTACCAAGCGACAACCCGACTCAAAGAGATGGTCGTCCAACGACCGACTAACGAATCCACACGCGACATGCAGTTTCTCGCACTTTTCGAATTAACCCAGCTTCAACTGGAGCAGGGGTTGAGTTCTGCCGCAGCTCAAACTTTGGAGGATGCGAACGCCGCGCTCGAGGAATTGGCGAACTTGAATTCAGCTCGCGCCCAGGTCTTGCGGCCGGAGTTACAACGACTCATGCAGGAAATAGCAAGTGAACTCTAGTGAACGTTTGCGACGCGTTAAGCGCTGTAGACAGATCCAGTTGTGTTGTCCAGACATCGCTGGCTGAGCCAGCCTTGAATAGCATCGGCTTCCGCGCGGCCGTCAAGTCGGTTGATCAACACGAGTGTGCGGCTGGCTCCGTTTTCATTCGCTTGGTCCATTTGAGTTGCCTGAAGTTCCACGCGATACCATTCTCCGTTCTCTTTTCGAAAATCCAGTACGCTGGCGAACGTCGGCTCCGACTGAATTCGAGTTGCGAGTGTTCTTCGAAATCCCAGCCAACCACTTTCGCAGCGAAGCTCATCGTGGTCGATTTCGATCGTACTTCTCCAGAAGAACATGTCTAACAACACACAGCCGCCTCCCAGCACAAGAATGCCTGGAAGTAGCGAGACCAAAGCGGCGACACCCATTTTGGGAATAAACCAAAAACAAACCACGATGACAGTTGTGCACACAATCATTAATGCGATGATCGAGACCAGCGACTTCTGGTTCCAATGAGTGAACGTGAGTCGCTCGCCGCCGCTAAGTAATGGCTGGCGAGTCATGTGCATTTGTGATAGTAGGGCTGGGACATCCACTTCTTGTGTAAAGGGCTCGA
>JBGSNE010000189.1:0-23508 GCA_041739785.1 Pirellulaceae bacterium | reverse complement strand
GACCGCATTCGCGGTCGCTCGCTGGCAAGCCGGAGGTTGGCGGGGGACATATCCCCTGGGGTTGCACCCCAGGCTACCCAATACCACCGCTTCGCGGTTGAAATAGCGCAGGCTTCAAAACCTACGGCCGCGGGTAAAACAAGAAATCGTCAAATGAGTTTAACATTATGCGGTGAGTGCCATTTGGCTATCGCCTGCCGGCGTTACGCGACTGTAGATCGCAATTTTCATGGTTCTGATTAGTCCGTAATCGTGCGGGACCTACCTTCCGCCGCTGAGCACGAATACCTTGGGATCATCGACAACCCAGGGAGTCGACCAATTCTTGCCGTCGTCCCCATTGACTACGTTATAAAAGAAAGATCGAAAGCGGAGGGCATGATAGCCATAGGGGAGCTGCGATGAGATGTAGTCTTCCTGCGTCAGGTCCTCGACGCCCGGTTTGGCATAGTAGTGAACCATCCCATCGGTTGAGAACGACATCCCTAAAGTCCACCAGCCGGTAGTGGTGATTTGGGGTCCCTTGGCATCGTTTCCACTTCGGTCGGCTCGGACACGAAAATATGCGTAGTCGTGTTCCTTCCGTGTTTCGTACTTGCTTTCCAAAATGATAAACAAGCCGGGCCAGTAAATGCCTTCTTCCTCCCGATTCTTGGCAGAGGCAAATAGCATTTTCGGACTGAATTTTGGTTTTTCAGTTTCCAGTGCGGCGCGGAACGCGAAATGGGGACCACTGCGATGTTCCCATTGGTCGATGGGCGGCAGGAAAACCCGCGTGGTTACACTTGGGGCGCGGCCGATATCGATTGGGCCTCCCATCTTGTATTGGACGTTGGCAATGAAGTCTTCTTGGTGCATAGTGTGGCTGGGCCGATTGGGAATGCCCGTGTGAAGCGACTGCAGGAGCAGCGCCCCACTACTCCCCGGTAGGCCGCCAGGTGGTGTCTCAACTCTTTGCACGACATCGGGGTGCCCACGTTTGATTCCCTCAAACCAACGGCCATTTTTCGATTTGCCGATGGGCATGTGTTGCTGTTCGTTGATGTCTTCCGTACTTTTGGGATTGTTCGGGATATAGGCCCAGTTGGGGTCCTCAAAATCGTCGCCGATCTGCTGGAGCTCGATTCCCGAGCCAGGAACAAATGCCGAGTTTTGAGCGTGCGCTGGCGCGATGACCAAACAAGCCAAACAGCTACCCCATAAAAATCTGCTCTTTCTGTCTTGCATCCCTGCAGCCCCCCCTAAAAGTCTCAATCAAGCTTTCGCGTGTGTCTTAGGACACGCACTGTTTGTCTATCGGACATTAGAGCCCTCAGATTCGGCATATTCTGCTACCGAAACTACCCGGCCCCCTAAAGTTGATCTGTCTTGCCTAGATTCAGAGGTTTTTGGTAAAACCCGGATTATTCACGGCATCGTGAACCTCAGTCGCAAGCCGTGGGCCTTAACGGCTTGTTGATTTAGTGAGCCTCAGGCGCGTGAGCGGCCGGGCGACCAACATTGCCCGGTGCCTTACGGCCCACGGCTCAAAAAGTCATGAATAATCGGGGCAAAACCGACCACGACGACTCAACTCAAAGTGTCAATTGACGAACCTCAGAGATGGAAAGATAGCAATGTTCGATGTGCCCCAAGTTCTCAGTCTCCACGAGCGGACGGTCGCGCTGTGGCATCAACAGCCGGTCGAAAATACCTATTCAGGGATATGGCAGTTGGTTTGCCAGCAACATTTGTTCAACTATGAATTGTGGCATCAAGAGGATATCGCTCGCAGCCCCGATGTGAGTGATGGAGAGATTGCTCAAGTCAAGCGGGCCATCGACGGCTTCAATCAGGCTCGCAACGACACGATCGAAAAGCTCGATGATTGGCTTACCGAGCAGCTCACAACCCAGCGCATCGCGCCGCGGGCGGGGGCCAAGCAAAACACAGAAACCCCCGGCAGCGCAATTGACCGACTGAGCATCATGGCCTTGCGACTCTACCACTACCGCGAACAACTAGAGCGGACCGATGCGGATGCCGAGCATTTAGCCAAAGTGCGTCAGCGAATCGCGCTGTGCGAAGAGCAACGCGGCGATTTGAGTAGGTCGTTGGAAGAATTGTTACAAGCCATCATGGCAGGCGAGCGCGTCCACAAAACCTACCGTCAAATGAAAATGTATAACGACCCCTCGCTGAATCCCTATTTGTATCAATCGGCCGCCCGCTCTTGATTTTGGAGTGCTGGGACTTGTCCCAGCTTTCCCTTTCCCTGTGGAGTGGGTTAAACGGAAATCGGATGCGATCAAGTTGTTGCGGTTGGTGTGATATCTGTGCTGCTGGATCGTTCGACTAGCGAGGATGGCAAAGCCGGAGCACGGATTATGTGTGGACAACGTTCGCTGGCCAATCTAAAAACATCTTCCGTCGACAAGGTTGTTTTGCATTCAGTTTCCATGCGCCGCGGGCTCGTTTGAAAATGAAAGCTCCGAGAACTCGGAGCACTCCAAAAGATTTTCAGGTCTCCATGGCACTGGCTGACTTGGCCCAAGCCCAGGGAAGAAAAATCAGCAGCGGCAACCAGGTGGCTTGCATGGGGGTCAGCAGATAGCCTGTACTCCCCAATGCCGATAAACCGATTGCCACGACGGTAAACCCGGCTACGATCCCCAAGCAGGCGCCGGCTACCCAGAACATGTGACGGTCGGGACGGGTCAGCAAGACGGGAATCCCCAGCAGCAGCACGGTCCAGTCAATCGCGGGGCGCAAAAGACGCTGGTGGATGGTTACTCGGAGATCGTTGCCACCGCGGACATTTTCGCCACGCAAATGCTGCACAAGTTCGGAGGTAGAAGCGAATTGTTTCCAAACACTTCCACCGCGGAGCATTTCGAATTCAATTTTACTGGCCAGGAAACAGGTTCCCGGTTCGACCCACGGCGTGTCTTTAGCGGTCAACAGCAGAGCCGCACCGTCGCCGGTAAAGACCGACGCGAATGTATCGATATTGCTTGGCAGCGTAACTTCGCGAAACAAGTACCCGGCCGGCGCTTGTGGGCTCGCCGGTTTGAATTGGGCGGAAGCGGCTGTAATCCGTGGTGCGAAGTCGGCGACCAACGGACCGCCTTGAATCTTCAAATTAGGGAAGATGATTTCGTAACTGGCAGGAAGCAGGTGCTTTCCCTGAATTAGCGCCACGGCATCCGGATCGAAGGTGGGACGGAGGGAACGAGGGCCGACCAAATCTTGGGGGTTGCGGTCCAGTCGGTCTTGAAATCGTGGGATGGCCCATTCTCGCGTGGCAGCGGCCCCCAAGATGACAACTGCCGAGGCTATCAACAGCGGTCGCACCACGCGGCGCTTCGTGACCCCGGCGGATAGCAAGGCGGTAAACTCATTGGTCTTATTTAACCATGCAATTACGAACAACAGCGCCAGCAGCGCTAGCAATGCGCTCAGTCGTTCGAAGATATATAGCGCGTAAGGGCCGTAATAATCGACCATGACTTGGAGTACTGTCGACTGCGTATCCTGACTATAGCGCAGGAATTCGTCGAGGTTGGTGAAGACGTGGATCACGATCATCAAGCCCGCCACGGTCGCGAAGCAGATCACCAGCACGCGAAAGTACAGAAATAGTAGGTAGCGATCGATGCGTGTCATGAAAACTTCTGCATGTGGCGCTTCGAAAGGGGGCGAGGTGATTGAACCAAATGAAAAAGTTGTCGACGACGAATGGCACGAGGTTAAGGCGTAGCGGAATTCGCCAAGAATTTCGGTCCAAGCAGTATCGACTTGAAATGTCGAAGTTCTTGGCGAATTCTGCTACCAGGAAATTCTTAACCTCGCGGCATTCGTGTCGAAGTCCTTGTTTGTTTAGCTCGAAGGACAAGCGACGTTAGCTAGCCAACTCGCGATGTGCAAGAGCAGTTGGTGTCCGTTCACCGCTTTTGAATGTCACCGCTTTTGAATGCCTGCGGTATTTCAACCGCAAAGCGGTGATTTTTGCTAGCCTGGGGTGCAAACCCCAGGGAAAAAGTCTTGGTTCACGACTCGGAGAGTCGTGCGACGATGCTGTAGCGGAAGTCGCCAAGACTTTCGGCGTAAGCGATAGCCAATGGCGAGGAGCGACGAAATTCTTGGGGAACTCCGCTTCATCGCTATGCCGAAGGGAAAAACGAAAACAGGCGAGCTATTGCTAGCTCGCCTGTCAATTTAATTTTCAGCAGAACGGGAAATGGAGAGGGGAAACTAGAGCTGTCCCCCGGTCCCGCCGCCGATGCCGCCGCCACCAACGCCACCGCCAGTGAATCCACCGGTGGTTCCCGTACCTCCTTGGTTTTGGCCTTGTGCACCTGTGGCGGAATTGAAGGTGAGCACTTCGCCGATTTGCGAGAAGAACGGGTTGGGGGTAATTCGCACGTAACGGCGGTCAGCCGAGATGACTGCGGATGGCGAAATCGAGGCCGATTCAGGAATGACGGTGACCACAGGACGGTAACCTACAGCACCACGGCCGATCGGGAAACCAAAGCCGGGTCCGGCATTGTTGCCAGCCAGGGCCAGCAGTCGACGGTAGGTCGCGTAGCTACCTGCGTCGTCCGAAGAAGTCGAGCTACTGCCAGCAAATTGTCCCAACACCGTCTGTCCTACTTCAATTTGCTTCTGGCGAACATTGGCCAATTGTGCTTCCACCAGTGGCTCCTGGCGATGGCCCGTTTTAACCTCAACTTGAACCAGAGCGTCTTTGTCGCTCAGATCGATTTGTTGGATCGAATAGCTTTGTTCGGGAGTTCCAAAGTCGGTATAGACTTCAACCGTCGCCTTACCTCCAGAGACTTCGCCCCACACGCGACGAATCAGCACTTCATATTGACCCGCGTAGCCTTGCGGGCAAGCGTAGAATTCTGAATAACCGTCGATGCTTGACTTCGTGTTGCTACTGCTGGTATCACCCAGCAAGACTCCACCACTGATCGTGATTGGATTGGAGAGCGAACAAACGCTGCCGGCTGGCTCCTTGACCCGTAGATCCAAATCGGCTTTTCCGGTCCAGTTGACACGCACGACGACGTCGCGAAGCATGGCCGTTTTGATTTGATCGGCGAATACATCCGCTTCGACAACCCGTCCTTGTTGCTTCAGTCGCATCAGCGTCGCGCGAGCGGTTAGGCTAGCGCGGTCGAACAGCTTAGCGTGTTCCTGTGGCCAGACTTTGCTCATGACTCCCACGCAAATCCAGCGGAGAGCATCAACATCTTGCATCTCTTCGGCCAGAGGTAGAGCCAAGGCGAAGACTTCGTAGCGATTGGGTTCAGCGCTGGCCAAATCGTGCAACAGCTCCAAAGCTTCTTTCTTCATTCCCTTGCGTGCCAAGTATTGGGCAACGCCGAAGGCTTCATTCATATTGCCGTTGAAATCAAGCGAACTCAGCAGCACACGTTTGATCTCGGCAGATGGATAGTCACAGGCTTCCATTCCCAGACTCAAGGCTTGGTACATCCAGGGTTGTGGATAACCGGCGCCGAGCAAACCACCCACGAGTCCGATGACTTTTTCGAATTCAGCTTTGGCGCTGGCGATGTCTTTGGCTTCCAAATAGGCCTGGGCCACTTCGACTTTTTCTTGAACGGCCTGACGAACTTGAGCGTCAATCACGGCGCGTTGTTCGTCATTGGCTGCTTCCAACTTGGCGACCCAGGCATCGACGTTGACACTTGAGCTGCCGTGAGTAATCGCCAACGGCTTGCTGGCTGGAGCAGCCACAGCTTTGGTAGTTGGCGATTTAGTGGAGTCGTCAGGGACAGCAAACATGCCACCCATACCGCCACCCATACCTCCCATCCCGCCGCCCATGCCCCCCATCATGCCGCCGCCCATACCTCCCATGCCGCCGCCCATGCCTCCCATGCCGCCACCCATTCCGCCACCCATACCGCCGCCCATGCCGCCCATCATGCCGCCCATCATGCCACCACCTGACATGATCGGAACGACCAAGTCACCGACGGGGTAAACGCGACGAATAGGTTCTTCGTTGGCATTATCCTTAGTGGTGATTTGAAGGACTTCGTCTTTGATGATGTAAGTCAATTCGAGCGGATCGAGAATCAATCGCAACATGCTCCGTAGCGAGACGGGAGGAATGTTGAGCGTGATAGGGGTATCGACATCAGCCAAGCCACCCAATTCGATCTCCGTCGTATTGAGCACGATAGGAATGCTCATGTCGTCGGCCAGTCCATCGATGACTTGCTGCAACGGCAGAGCGTTGTAGGCGATATCTTGGACTTGTTGTTTCAGCGCCAAACCGATGCGACGTTCCGATTCACCATCGGCTCCGAGGCTGGTTGCCGCGTAACGTTCCTTGCGGCGCGCGGTGAGAGCTTGCCATACGTCAGGCGACGGATAAACAACCGGCGGGTCACCGTGGAAGGGAATGGCCGCCTCTTCCACGCCACGCATCGCGTCGACAAAGCCCTGTTCACGACGCTCAAAAGCTTCACGCACCAAAGCCGAGTTGGCGGCAAAGGAACTTTCCTCGCGACTGACGTTATCAATGACAGTACCAGGTGCTAGCCGACCGACTTCTGGGGCAACATCCTTGCTGGCCTCTAGATAGCGGTGTTCGGCCATCAAATAGTTAAATTGTTCGACCAACTGCTTCAGCGCCTCATCACGGCGGCTTGTCTCTGACAGCAATCGTTCTGTCTGATCGGCTTGTGCTCGAACCGCCTCGTTGCGACTCAGACGCTCGATGAATTGAGCTTCCTTCAGGGCGGCGTTCTGCAGCGCGGAAGCGACTTGGCTTCGCAGTTGGCTCCGCAAGGCGGGATCGGTGTCGGTAAAGTTATCGATCCGCTCCATCAACATTTTCAAGCCCTGAACCACCGCGCCGGCCGAAGACGGCTCGAGTCGCAGTTGTTCCCCGGCATCGCGAATACTCTGACGCACATCGGTCTCGATGGCCTGGGCTCGCGCTGCGCGGCGCGCCATTTCTTCGGCCAGCAAATCACCGGAGTTGAGAGTCTCGCCTAGTAGCGATGGTTGAGATTGGAGTGCAGAGGGTGCGACTGGTAGAAAACTTTGATCAAAGGCCGGACCCGCCGGAGGTGTGGTTCCCGCTTGGGGAACGATCGGTGCGGGCGCTACTGGAGCCGGCTGGGCCGGTGCGGCATTCAATGCGTCAGCCGCTGGCGCAGCCGGAGTCCCGCCAAACAAATCAGCCGAATCTCCACCCGCAGGTTGTGCGAAGGGATTGTCATCACCCGGGAACTGAGTGAATTTACCCGCTGGTACGCTATCGCTCTGGGAGTCGACAGCTTGATTGGCCGCATTGAGCAAGCTCTGTGCTTCCGCGTTGTTCGGATCTTGCTTGAGCGCTTCCTCAGCGATCCGCACAGCGCTGTCTAGATCACCAGACTTCAGTGCGAACTCGCCCGCCTTGACCAAAGCCGACGCGTTATCGGCCAGCATGTAGCTCATCGCGCGCAGGCCCTCTGATCCCAGTGCAGGCATGGTCACACCACCATCTCGACTGGCTTCATTGACGACCGCAGCTAGAAAACCCATATCCGGATTCGATGGTTCGGAAGTGACAGTCCAAGCTAACGTGACTGGTTGTGAGGCGGCGGTCCCGCGTAGATCAACCGCTCCATTTTCAATAGTGGCCGTCGCTTGACCTACAATCACCGTATCACGATCAACACGCAGTGGTGGTACACGTTGCGGAAAATGGCTAGCCAATCCGCTAGGAAGCTCCGCGTCGTTGACCCAAATTACCGGTAATGTGGTTGAGTGGGCCAAATGGCGACCGATGGATTGTGTCGATTCGGCAATGGCGTCGCGACTCAGAACGATCCCGCCAGTTTGATTGGCGATTGCCGCGAGTGAAGCCAGGTCAACGACCGGGCCAATTGCCAGCGATGTGACCGTAATCTTGGCTCCAACCAAGGAATCGATCAGTTGTCTATGTTCACTTTTGCTCAGCAGGTTAGCTCGGTTCACGCCGTCGCCGATGTAGACGATCGTGCGTTGTGCGGGCTGATTGCTAAACAGTTTGGAAGCCGCACTGAGGGCCCCCCCTAAGTCTGTGGTGCCTAACGGAATGCGTTTTTGCAAACGAGCCACAGCTGTTTCCCACTTGGCGTCGGTTGCGGCCACCAAGCCACCTGACAAATTGACACTCTCCACGTCGCAGGCCAGCAGGGCAACCCGCGAACTGGCAGGGAGGGAAGCGGCCAATTCGTCGAGCACTTCCAGCGACTCGAACCGCACTGGTCCAGTCTGTGTAGCCGAAGTATCGAACAGGACGACTACTTCGTAATTATCCGCCAATGGATAATCCCCGGTCGGATCGGCTTGCAGCGAGAGAGCAAAATAGTGGCTCCCCGCTTCTTGAAACGTAGCCAGACGGCTGGACGCGCCAGCGGCAGGCGGTTGTTCGGCAAGTCCCGTCACAGCAAGCCCTGAAAACGGTGCAATGACCGCTGCCAATAGTAGGAAAAGTGGCTTCGCAAACGACATTTTGTTACAGCTCCTGAAACCTGAGACGGTTCGTATACGAGACTAACACTCCCGTTGGCGGTTACCAATTTCGCCGCGACAACTAGAGTTTTTGGGCCAACAACCAGCCACTACGACTGGGATTTTGATTGAAAAGAAAAGCCTCTCCAGCACTGCATTCTATTTGCGATTGCTAGATTTTGCTACCAAAATCATGCGAAAAACCGGAGTCGACAATCAGTTTGGTAGCGGATGCAAGGGACTAAACAGTTCAATAGACCCAAGTTAGACCAAGCACATCGTGTGCCAATGATGGTAATAGGCTCATTGGTTGCGGTCTCGGTTGGTAGCGGAAGGCGCCCAGGGCTTGTTGATTTCTTCGTTTAACCCGCAGCCGTAGGCGAGGTTCGCCCCGTTGATCCTCGCCTACGGCTGCGGGTTAAACGAAGAACCGTCCAATCAACACTAAATCAACAAGCCCTGGGCGACTTCCGCTACGCCTCTCGATCGTCGCATTTTGCAGCAGCGTTGCAAAACGCTGCGCTGGGGCCAAGCGTTAAAGACGATCTAGCCGGCAATATTTGCCAAATTGGCTTCAACCTCCCAACCTGAGGCGACGATACAGTTACGAGAGGTCTAGGCGTCGACCCACAGATGGGAGCCCATTGAATATGTCACGTGGACAATTTGCACTACTTTATACCTGCTTGGTCGGTTCGGTATTGGCCTGCGCGCAGGAATCCAGAGCGCAGGAAAATAGTGCGCAGAATAATAAAGCGCTGGGGCGGGACGAGCCTGCGGCTTTGGTCACCGGGGGCTTTATCCAGCAACTTCGGGCGCTGCCGGTGGAGTCAGTAGACTCGCTTAGGTTTTCCGACGCTCGGATGGACGCTAGGACGGATGCTGCGAATGAAGCTGCCTCACCCATCTCCTATTCCAGTGTTACGCAAGCTCAAGCGCAAGCCCGAGCGAACGCCAATCAATTCCATTCGGGGTATCGATTGCCCGCACAGCCTACCGGCCGTTCCACTTTACAGCGCACTCATGAATCGCCGTGGTTGGAAAGGTTGAGTCAGGGAAATCCAGCGCAAGAGCCCAGTACACAGAGCTCGCCCGACCCATCCCCTCCCATGTATCGTTCGGTACAAGGTCGCAGGGCGATGACGAACCAATGGGAAGGCGCGCCTGAAAGCAACAGTGCGGCTAGCCCACAATTGCCTCAAGTGTTGACTCAGCAGCAGACGCGTCAGGGAATGAATTTGTCTGGGAGGATGCCGGACCTTCCGCAAGAATCGTTTGCTCCAAACGCGCGACCGGCTTTGGAGTTGGAGGGCATTGACGCAAATGAGGAATACGTTGATATAATTTCGCCGTCGGTAGAGACCAGTTCGAAGCTCCCGAAGAGATACTTCCCCAAGCAGCCTTCGCTCAGCTTGCAATCGGCGGGTGTAACGCGACAAACGCCCGATGAGACTATACAGCCCGACGAGGCTATTCGCTCGAGCGACAGCCCGAGCAGCGCCTTCACTGCCGATTCGCTGCAGCAGGCCCCACGCGTTTCTCGCGTGCCTCTCCCGCGTCCCGCCGAAAAAAGAGTAGTGGAAACAGTAGAATCCCCGGCGGCACCCGAGTTGCCGAAGCTGGAGGCGCGCATCGGCCATTTGAATGACAATGCAACCAACCCGCAGCCTGTTGCAACGCCCAAACGCATTCCGGCAATTGCGACCAGCGCTTCACCGCTACCGGGAACCATGCGCATTTCGAGTGCAACACTCCAAACGACTCTGAACGAAACGTTGGGTCAAGGCGTTCGCGTGCCGGCAGAATTGTCCGACGCAACCCGCACTGAACAGCGATCGGTTCGAGATCAACAAGCCAAATCAATCGACTCCGAACCGACCAGCTCTAGCCAGGCTGGAAGCAATCCGGCCCCAAGTCTCAGCTTGTCCGACAATTCAGACGAGGACGACAAGCTGCAGCAGGATACCGTCGACCAGCCAGAAATCGCGGTAGGTAGTAAACTGAGCGACAGTAAACTGAGCGACAACGGAGGGAATGATTCTGCAGTGCAATCACCAAGTCCAATGCTCAGCGATCCGTCCTCACTTGGAATGGAATTGCCCAATCTGCCACTTCCTTCCATGTCCATATCGGGCGGCGAAAGTGTGACACTACCAGGCTTGCCGAGTCTCGCAGAATTGCCTTCGACATCCCCGCCAGCCGCGGCCACGATTGTCCGTGACGGCATGCCGATCGCCTCGTTCTCCGCCACGCCGGAAGTAGGCAAGCCAACAGTCGACGAAGATCTGACCGATGACAAGACGCCGTGGGTCAGCTCCAGGCAATTCGCTACCCAGCCATCGACGTCGGATCGCACACCGACTCCTCCGCCCGCCATGCCCAGGCTGATGCCCGATGGATTGCGTTCACGTGCATTTTCTGAACAGGTCACGTCACCAGACGAGCGATTGCGGATGGAATCGCCGCATGTGCAGGTTTCGCTCAACGGGCCGGCCGACCTTCCGATTGGAACACCAGCTAAATACGAAATTGTCGTCCGCAATGATGATGCAATTGACCTCAAAGGTTTGATCTTGCGACTCGACATACCGGCGGGTGTTCAGGTCCAGCCCCAGCGACCCACTCATGGTCAGTTTGAGGTGGAACAGGCGGCTGACGGATTGACGATGTTGACTTGGGGATTCGAGCACTTGACCGCAGGTAAAACCGCAACAGCTCCCATGCAATTAGTGGCTAGCTCTGCTAAGAACTTTGCCGTGGCCATGGAATGGACATTGATGCCGATTGCCGGCGCGAGCCACATGTCGGTCACCGCACCCCGTTTGGAGCTAGCGCTTGAGGGACCGGCGGAAGTTCTATTCGCGCAGCCCAATGTATACAGGCTCCACGTTCGCAATCCAGGCACGGCTTCGGCGAACAACGTGGCCGTACGACTGAGTGCCGAACCGTATGGTTCGAGCGCGGCCCAGGTCGCACATATCGCACCGGGTGAAGAGGAAGTGATTGATGTTGAATTGACCTTCAACGAACGCGGCGCCATACAGATTAACGCCCAAGCGCGGGAGCAAAGTGGTCTGTCGAGCGAAACTACCATCAGTGTCTTGGTCCGCCAACCGGTGATCTCATCACAGATGATTGCCACGGAATCGATTTATCACGGATCACCGGCCGAGTGCCGCGTGCGTCTATCCAACTCCGGTGATGCCGATGCCAATAACCTGCAGGCACGGATGCAATTGCCGCGTGGCGCGAGCCTGATCTCCGCGCCATCAGGGGCAAAGCTGACGGGCAGCGAATTAAACTGGCCTGTAGGCAAGTTGGTGGCTGGCAGCTCCGAAGAGTTTCTGGTGCAACTAAGTTTGACCAACGAGGGTGAGAACTTGCACCAATTCAGTTGTTCCAATGCCTCAGGGTTGAAAGCAACGGCCGAAGCCACGACTCATGTAGCAGCGATTACAGACCTTAAGTTGTTCGTCAACGACCCTGTCGCGCCGGCTCCCGTAGGTGGCGAAGTAGTCTATGAATTGACCCTGACCAACCGCGGGACCAAAGCCGCCACCAATGTAAAAGTTGTGGCTCAGTTTTCCGAAGGAATCGAGCCAATACGCGGTGAGGGGCATTCGTCACGCGTCGTACCCGGACAAACATTGTTCGATTCCATCGAGCGAATTAACGCGGGGGAATCGATAAAGTTAAAAGTCGTGGCACAAGCTGCCGCGTCGGGGACGCATCGCTTCCGAGTGGAAGTGCGTTCGGATGAATCGGAGGTCCGGTTGGTTCAAGAAGAGTCTACGCAATACTTGGAAGGCGCTCGCCGTATCGCCACGCCAGCCGCCCGATCGACGCTGCGCTAGTCGCTCGACTCTCCGAGTCGAGATTTGCGAAGCCCAAACCAAGCAACAAAACCAACACAAACAGAACACTCGACTCGGAGAGTCGAGCGACGATATGTGCTAAGGCCCGAGAGTTCACCGGGGGGGCGGACTCTCGGGCCGAAAGCATGTCTTGCGACGCGGAACTTACTTTTGCGAGTCCTGTTGCTTGAGGTCTTGTAGCTCTTTCAAGAACCCTTGGATGAACTCGCGATCGCGATCACCGGTCAGCCTGAGAGCTTCTGTTTCGATTTCAATTGCTTTATCGAGATTTTCGTTGACCACGTACAGGTGAGCCAGGGTATCCAGCACGCTGGCTTTGTCTTCACCCTTGGACTTTTTCAGGGCGGCTTCGGTAGCAGCAATGGAGCTGTCGATCAGGGGGCCCTTTGGTATGCGACCTTGAGCGGACATTTCGTAGATGTTCCAGGCAACCATATTGGATGCTTCCGGTTCGTCGGCTAGCTTTTTGAACAGCGATTGTAGGTGCGCTGTGGCTGCCTCGGTCTTCTCGCCAACGATCAGTACTTGGAGCTTCAGCATATTGAGCTGCATGTCATCCGGCTTGGTCGCAGTCGCCTGATCGATCAGCTTGATAGCGCCATCAAAGTCCTGCTTTTGCAGCAAGGCAAAGATCTCTTCCATGGCCTTTTCGGCCTCTTGCTGTTCTCTAAGTTGTTTGGCAAACGCCTCGCGATCCCAGGTACCAGCTACCACGGCACTAAGTGGTTCATCCATTTCCATAGGGTGACCAATCCACTCGACTTTGGCGTCTTTGCCGACGATAAACGCGGTAGGGATACCGTTCTGAGCTGCGGCTTCCATGTAGTCTTGGTAGGAAGATTGATCGGGATCCGTGGTCAAACTATACGCGCTGGTAAGTTCACGATAGGTTTTTGTTTCCCCCTCTTTATCATCCGGTCCCTTGCGAACTTCGCGCTCCAAGAACTTTTCCACTGTCTCTAGCTCTTCGTCGCTGATGCTGATAATTCGCACCCCTTTGTCGGCCAACTTATGTTGCAATTCGGCCAAATGCGGCATGCTGGCGACACAAGGTCCACACCAGGTGGCCCAAAATTCGACGACGTAGACTTTACCAGTTTCGAATTTACTAACAGGCTTAAACTTGCCGCCGCCATCTTGCACCCAGTGTTCAATGTCGAGCGCCGGAGCGGGTGAGCCAACGGTCAATAACTCCCTGCCGGCACTCGGTTTTGCCACCAAGCCGGCGCATGCGGCAGCTATCAACGTTGACATGGCATAGCGATGAATAATTCTCACTCTCGGACTCCTATTTAATTTAAACTGTTGTTTCGAGGTATTGAAACCAGAAGCTGATGGGACGCACTCACATATCTTGTCGCGGAAGTCGCCAAGACTTTCGGCGTCGCAATAGCCAATATTCTACCTGAAGGCCGAATGTCTTGGCGAATTCCGCGACCGATGCGCACCCTACCTCGGCAATCGCGGGCATCATCATACCCACTTCCACCAATTGAGTCTGTAGCGTAATTCACCCAGAATGGGGACTCCGCAAGGATTTTCGGTAGGTTGCCAATAAGTCAATTGGCTGGGACCATACTTAGCAACCCGGATTATTCATGAGCCGAGGGGCGTGGGGGCGGGAAAAGGTGTCGGACACCAAAAGTGCGAAGCACCCGAAGGGCCGTTCCGGCTTTTGGTGTCCGACACCATTTCCCGGACAACCCCCAAATTAAATGTGGTTGAAGCACTAGGTGTACAACGTGAGTTCCCTTCGCCGCACAAAGTCATGAAGAATCCGGGTAGCAACCATCATGCTACTGCTTGTCAGTATGAAAACGTAACCCGGCGAGTACGCTAGGAACGAAACAGGCCGCGCTCTCCCCGAAAGAACTGGAATGTCCGCTTCGAATCGACGGCAAAAGATTGAACAGATGCTGCGTGACGAACCGCAAGACATTTTCTTGCGTTACTCGCTGGCAATGGAATTGTCCAATGAAGGAGACTTACAGGGGGCATTGCGTTTGCTCAAAGAATTGATCCAAGAAGCTCCGCCCTACGTTCCGGCATTCTTTCGCAGCGCCCAAATGCTGGCTGATGACGATCAGGTGGAGGAGGCACGCACGTTTTTACGCGACGGGATCGAAGCGGCGCGAGAGCAAGGGGACTTGCACGCGGCCGCCGAGATGGGGGAAATGCTCGCCGACTTGGGGAGTTTATCGTAGCCCATGGATCCTGAACAGATTCGCATCCAAGCTGATTTGCGTGGTCTTATCGAAGGTGATGTCCACTGCGATCCCCTTTATGCGCAGCTCTACGCCAGCGATGCGAGCATCTATGAGGTCCAGCCCCTGGGCGTGGCGCGGCCCCGGACGACTCGCGATGTTTCCGAACTTCTGAAGTATTGCCATCAGAATCAACTCTCTGTTTTTCCGCGCGGCGGTGGGAGTGGACTAGCCGGACAAGCGCTTGGCCGCGGCATGATTATCGACTTCTCGCGCTACATGCGACGCATTCATGCGCCGCGCGACGGAGTCGTTCGCGTTCAAAGCGGAGTGGTTCAGGCCGATTTGAATCGCACGATCGACTTTCATAATTTGCTCTTTGGTCCCGATCCGGCGACGCGGAGCGTGTCGTCCATGGGGAGCATGCTCTCGGTCGATGCGGCAGGAAGCCACTTCCCGCGGTACGGTTCAGCCGGAGACTGCGTGCAGTCGCTGCAAATTGTGTTGGCCAACGGCGAAGTTGTCGAGCTCTCCCGTCATCCCTGGGCCACGCAGCCCGTAAGGGAAGAAGCAGGTACTGAGGGCGCATCGTCTGCCACGCGAGTCGATCAGCTGGCCCATCAAGTGGGGTTACTGCTGCAACAAAACTCCGGGTTGTTGCTGCGACCACCGTGGCAAGACGTCGCGCGGGGCTGTGGCTATCGCGTTGAGAAGGTCCTCGATGGCGACCAAGTCAATTTGGCACGCCTGATCTGCGGATCGGAAGGGACATTGGGTCTGATTACCGAAGCTACCGTGCGCGTCGACGAGCTCCCCCAAGTACGTGGGCTAATATTGTTGTTCTTCGCGCGTTTGGATACCGCCGCCAAAGCGACTCTGGAAATAAGCCGCGAGGAGGTGGCCGCCTGTGATTTAATGGATCGGCGGTTGTTGGAAATTGCGCGAGAAACGGAACCCGTTTACGAATCGATCATTCCCCGCGGTGCGGAAGCCATGTTGCTAGTCGAAGTGCATGGTGAAGATCCACTGGCGGTACGCGCGCGATTGATGAATCTATTGCAACGCTTGCAGCGCCGCGGTAAACCGGTGGTCTCGTATCGTCTAACGACGGATAGCGCCGAACGAAATCTGTTGTGGCGGCTAGCGCGGCGGGTCATCCCGCGATTGTATAAACTCAAAGGCAATCTTCGACCGCTCCCGTTTATCGAGGATATTTCGGTTCCCCCTAAACGTTTGCCTGAGTTCCTGCGGGAAGTGCAAGATATCCTAAAGATCGAGCGGATTACAGCCACCGTCTTTGCCCACGCACTGCATGGTCAATTGGATATTCGCCCGTTTCTCGATTTGGCCAATACGGGCGACCAACTGCGCATGGCGAGTCTTAGTGAAACACTGTATGAAAAGGTTTTGCAGTATGGTGGCACGATCTCAAGCGATCACGCGTTTGGACTCAGTCGTGCCGGCTGGGCCGAAAAACAGTTGGGCCCGCGTTTGGAGTTGTGCCGCAAACTCAAACAAATCTTTGATCCTGAGGGGATCCTCAATCCTGGAAAATTTCTCAGCCCCAGCCCACCCCGCGTCAACGAAAATTTGCGACGTGTCCCCAAGTTCTTAACGCAACCGAGAACGATTGCCGTGGGGAACCAAACCATACCTATCGGCAACGCCTTCGACGCGGCCGCCGCTGTGGAAGAATCCAGCCTCCTATCGAACACCGGGTCCCCTGTTGCGAGTTCCAATACACTTCCCGACACACTACCACTGACGGCCAATGGCACCGAGTTGTATCGAACCGATTTGCCCAAAAGAGACCTTGTCAAACATGAGCTCCCGCACCAATCGGAGCAGATGAAAAATTCGCTCCCCGTGTTGTTGGCTTGGGAGAGTAGCGAATCGCTGGCGTACACCGCGCGAACCTGCAATGGCTGCGGGCGGTGTCGCACCAATGCGGCAGCCGAACGTATGTGTCCGGTTTTTCGCATTCACAAAGGTGAGGAAGCATCGCCGCGGGCCAAAGCCAATTTGTTGCGCGGCGTAATCACAGGCAGTCTGGCGGCGGAGCACTTGGAAAGTCGCGACATGAAGGCCATCGCCGATTTGTGCTTCAATTGCCATCAATGCCGTTTGGAATGTCCCGCCTCGGTCAACATTCCCAAACTGGTACAAGAAATCAAAGCCCAACATGCCGCCAGTCATGGTCTATCGCTCAGCGAACGATTGCTCAATCGGGTCGATGTCCTCGCCGCCTTTGGGAGCCGCTTTCCGCAAGTGGCCAACTGGGCCTTGGGCAATCCCAGTATGCGGTGGTTACTCGAAAGGACGTTTGGTATAGCCGGCGGTCGTAAGTTGCCCAAAGTAACGCGACGAACTTTCCTGCGCTGGGCCGCCCGAGAAAAACTCAACCGCATGGGTCCCGGCGCCGGTCGCAAGGTATTGTTCTTTGTCGATCAGTATGTCAACTGGCACAATCCATTGCTGGGCCGCGCGCTGGTTGAGGTCCTGCGTCATCAAAAAGTGGAAGTCTATATTCCTACAGCGCAGTCACCTTCGTACATGGCTTTGATTGCCGCCGGCGACGTGACACGCGCCAAAAAGTTGGTCAACACCAATATTCGTCTGCTGGCCGAGGCAATTCGGCAAGGCTACGACATTGTGACGACCGAGCCCTCTGCCGCACTGTGCCTCCGCGAAGAGTATCGGCATTTGGTCGAAAGTGAAGATACGAAACTGATCGCGGATCACACTTACGAAGCCTGCGGCTATTTGTGGTCAATGCACAAACAAAATCAATTGGAACTCGATTTTAAACCAGTGTCCATGTCGGTGATGTATCATGAACCGTGTCATTCACGCGTGCTCGATAGTGGACAACCCGCCCTCAATCTGCTGCGGCTTATACCGGGGCTCCAAGTTCAAACGGCTGACGCCGGTTGCAGTGGCATGGCCGGTACCTACGGACTGCAACGCAAGAATTTTCGTACCAGCATCCGCATTGGTTGGCCGTTGCTGAGTACGATGAAGGGGACTTCAGCCCAATTTGGTACCACCGAATGTACTTCCTGCAAACTTCAAATGGAGCAAGCCACCACCAAACCTACGGTTCACCCAATTGCCGTCCTAGCTTATGCTTATGGAAGAATGCCGCAGTTGGCCGGCTGGTTCACATCGCGTAACGAAGGAATTGTCGTCAATTGATTCCACCCACCGTCGCTCGACCCACCGTCGCTCGACTCTCCGAGTAGAGTCGACTACTAAGTCGAGACATTACCGAGTCGAGTCACCAAGTTTCGATGCAATCATATTCACGCTCCCGGAACTCGACTCGGAGAGTCGAGCGACGATGACACGCCGATCAACAACGAAGGGTTACGACTTGACGCACCACGCAACGCACCCGGACGATACCCACAGTCAGTGTGGCATGCATGCCGTGGAGGTGCAATTGTTCGCTGCTGCCGCCGAGCGTGCTGGAGTGCGACAATTGACCGTGCCTGTCCCTCCCGCCGCCAGCCTGGCTGAATTGCGCAATCGCTTAGTGCAGGTTTGTCCAAAGCTAAAGGCGCTGGTCGCTAACAGTCGTTGGGCGGTAGACTGCGAATTTGTGGAACTAGATTTTGTCATTAACGGCGATACTGCCATCGCCATGATCCCTCCCGTCAGTGGTGGCTAAAATGATTGAGTTAAACGACGCACCCATCGATGCAACTCATGTCCTCTCCTTGGTTCACGACCCTGAGTGTGGTGCCGAGGTGATGTTCGTAGGGACGACGCGCCAATGGACCGCACTCCCTATGGCTGACAATACGGCTGCGGATAATAGGGCTGCTGGCAAACCAGTCGCGGGAAATTCCGTTTCAACAAACCCGGATCGAATCGAAACGTCGCATCTGGTTTATGAGGCCTATCGCGAGATGGCATTGGTTCAAATGGAAAAGCTCGAGGCGGAAGCCCGCCGTCGCTGGCCGGTTAGGCGATTGGCCATGGTTCATCGACTCGGTCGCGTTGCGGCCAGTGAAGCGAGTGTGGCCATCGCGGTTAGTTGTCCACATCGTTCCGAAGCCTTTGAAGCTGCCAAGTGGTTGATCGACCAGCTCAAGCATCAGGTGCCGATTTGGAAACAGGAACATTATGTGCAGCATGGCTCGCAGTGGATTCATCCCACGGCCGGTAATTGCAACTGCGGCTCAACCGACCAGGGAGCGGATCGTCTGGAGAACATGATACCGACAGATAAACCGGGCACTGCTAAATCAGCTGCCGCTAAACTGGCCGCCGATGAAAACGCAGCTCTTTCCAAGGGGCAGACTACCCGTCCGATAGACTCGGACAAAGACTACCAACCATCCGAAGTGAGCCGGCTATGACGGAAACCAGCGCGGCTTGGCAGCAGGCCCCCGACAAGATTCCCGATGCGACTGTCGAGTCGAACCATGTGGCCAGCGAATCCGGTCGCAATTCACACGAGGCCCAAACAGCCGCTGGTCAGCTGGTGGACCGCTTTGGGCGCGTACATCGCGCATTGCGAATCAGCGTCACAGATGCCTGCAATATTCGTTGCCAATATTGCATGCCAGCCGAGGGAGCAGCCTTTCTAGCTAACGAGCGTCTGCTCAGTTTTACTCAGATCGAGAAGTTTGTTTCGGCTGCGGTAGGACTTGGGATTCGCAAAGTACGATTGACGGGTGGTGAACCCTTGCTGCGCCCCAAATTGCACGAACTGATTGCGGCACTGCAAAAGATTGAGCAGCTTGAGTCGATTGCTTTGACGACCAACGGTATGTTGCTGGATCGACATATCGATGCGCTCGTAGTTGCCGGATTGCGAAGGATTAACATCAGTCTCGATACTCTCTCCGAACCTACCTTTCGCCAACTCACTCGACGCGATGGGCTGCACCGTGTTTTAGAGGGTATTGAATCGACTCGCCGGCATCCGCAATTGGAAGTACGGCTAAATTCTTTGATTCTTCGCGATGTGAATTTGCAGGATGTGTTTGAGTTGGTTGAATTCGCCCGGAATCGCGATATGACAGTGCGGTTTATCGAATTCATGCCTCTGGATAGTGACCGTCGCTGGTCGGCTGAGAGGATGGTCAGTGGAACCGAGTTGCGCGAATTGATTGCCCAGCGTTTTGGTCCGCTAAGTCAGGCGAGCCGGAGTGACGTTAGCCAACCGGCCTCTGATTTCGAATTCGTCGAAGGGGGCGGACGCGTGGGCTTCATCGATTCCGTTTCCACTCCGTTCTGTTCCGGTTGCGATCGATTGCGATTGACGGCCGATGGTAAGGTTCGCAATTGTCTGTTTGGTCGCGAGGAATGGGACGTGGCGGAAGTGCTGCGGAGCGAACCGGTCGACCATCGCCAATTGCAGGAACTGTTGCTAACGAGCACATTGGCCAAACACGCTGCGCACGGAATCGACGCACCTGACTTTCAGCCTCCACATCGCGCCATGTATCAGATTGGTGGCTGAGTGATGAATGACTCGAGCGCCTCAGAGCAACGGCGAGTCTACTTGGACAACGCAGCCACCTCGTGGCCCAAATCGACTGCGGCTCTCGAAGCCGCTGAAGAGTTTTCGCGGCAATGTGGCGCGACGGCGGGACGCGGCGCTTATCGGAGCGGCTTGATTGCGGACCGTTGGTTGACCGATGCCCGCACCAATCTGTCGCGGCTTCTCAAAGCCGATGGGGCCGGTTCGGTGGCGATTTGCAATAGCGGTACCCATGCGCTCAACGCCGCATTATGGGGCTTGGTCCAGCCCGGCGACCACATCATTACGACCGGTATCGATCACAACAGCTTGCTGCGACCGCTTAAAAATCTGGAAACGCACTGGGGAGTGGAACTCAGCGTGGTGGAGAGCGACACGACTGGGTATGTCGATCCACAACAGGCTAAACCACTCATCCGCGCGGCCACCAAGTGGTTCGCAATCGGGCATGCTTCGAATGTTACGGGTCGCGTGCAAGACATCGAACTCTGGAGCCAGCTTGCCCAGCAGTCCGGTGCCAAGCTGTTGGTCGATGCTTCGCAAACACTCGGGTACATACCCATCGACCTGCAGACCAATTGCATTGACGTCCTGGCTGCCGCTGGGCACAAAGGGCTGCGCGCTCTGGCTGGGACAGGCCTGCTGGTGCTACGCCGCGAATTGCAATCACAACTGCGGCCGCTGATGTTTGGCGGAACCGGACTGGTCAGCGAACAACTCAGCGAAGGGCAAAGTTGGCCCCAGTCGGTAGAAGTTGGTAACTTGAACATGCCCGGAGTCGTCTCACTGGCCGTGGCCGCCGCTGAAGCCAACGAGCGACTTGAAACGAATCGCATTCTTTGGCAAGTGCGCTTGCACCAGTTGGTCGAAGGCCTGCGCAGTATCAACGGAATCAAGCTGATTGGCTGGGAAGCGGATAGCGATCTGAAAAATCGCATTCCGGTGGTGAGCCTACAAATGGTCGGCTGGGACGTGCATGATGTCGCCAACGTACTCGATAGTTTTGGGATCGAGGCCCGCGCCGGTTGGCACTGTGCCGCCTTGATCCATCACAACCTGGGGACCGCTGCACAAGGGGGCACACTCCGTTTGAGTCCCGGGGTCAGTACGACCGCCGAAGAGATCGATTTTGCGTTGTCCGTCTTTCGCCAAGTACTCTCTTGATGCACAGCAATATGCGGGCATTTCCAAGGGGAATTGTACGTCCCATCTGCTCGTAAATGAAGCAGCCATTGGGGATCGTAGATTTTTCCAGCTCAAGGTGACAGGTTTGATCCCCGCGCTGGTTAGTGCCGACACTCTTAGTGCCGAAGGCACGGAATTCGATAACCTGGGATGCAAATCCCAGGTCATGGAAACCTCCCTCGGCTTAGCCGGCTTGCCCGCGATCGACCGCGAATGCGGTCGATCGCGGGCAAGCCGGAGTTCGTCTGGGGACATTTTTCCTGGGGTTTGCACCCCAGGCTACCCAATTCCACCGCTTCGCGGTTGAAATATCCATACGTCACACGGAGTGTAACGAATTTTAATTAAACGGATTTGAGGCTAACGGGCGGCCATCACGAAATGCTTCGGAAATTCACGAGGGCCTCGACCAAGCGTTCGATGTCGTCGACATTGTTATAGGCATGCGTACTCGCTCGCAATCGTCCGCCGCGGACGCTTAACACGACCCCGTCGGCCAGGCAGTGTTTTCGCGCAGCGGCGAGGGTGCTTTCTGGCACAGCCGGATCGCCCCAGGTTATGCCAACAATTCCGCTTTGATGTTCGCGTTGTTCGGGGAGATGGACCGTAAAATCGGCCGAGCGCAGCTGCTGAGCCATCAAGCTCGCGTTGGCTAGGACTTGTTCTGCAAGCGGGGACGAACGCGAAGTTGTCTGATGTAAACCGGCCAGCAACTTCAGACTAGATCCGAAACCGATCATTCCCGGCATGTTCGTCGAACCACCTTCGTAACGCGCGGCATTCTTTTTAAGCAGCTGCGAATGCGGGTCAAAGCCGCTGGAAGCTAAACTATTCCAACCGATCCCCAGTGGCTGCAAAAGATCTAGGTGCTGCTGGCGAATGTAGAGTAACCCAGCTCCTTCTGGACCCAACAGCCATTTGTGACCGTCGGCGCATAGAAAGTCGACTTGGGTCTGACGGACATCGATTGGAAAGGCTCCCAGACCTTGGATCGCGTCGAGCATCAACAGTGCGCCACGCTGATGAACTACATCCGCAATCGCGGCTACATCGACGCGATAACCACTGGCGAAGCCTACCCAGCTGACCGATACGATTCGCGTATGCGCATCGATGGCTTGATTTAAACGGCCGAGATCCACTACGCCTGATGGATCGACCGGCACCCGTCGCAACTCGACCCCGCGCCTGGCCAGTGCTCCCCAGGGAAGCAAATTCGAAGGAAATTCGTTGTCGGGAACGACCACGTTTTCCCCTGATTTCCACGGAAAACCCTCCGCGACTAAGCCAATGCCATGCGTGGTGTTGGCAACCAAAGCCACTTCATCCGTCGCGGCGCCTAGGAATGCTGCAGCTGCCGCGCGCAGACTCTCGACTTGGGCCGACCATGTGAGCCAGGGCACGTCGCCTTGCTCACTAGCTTGCCGGGCGTATTTGGCGATTGCCGCGGCGGAAGGAGCCGGTAACGGGGCGACCGCGGCGTGGTCAAAATAAGCGAATTGTACGCTCACCGGCATCTGGTCGCGCAGCAGTTGGCCTGCCGCGGTCGGAGAGTTGTGGTCGCTAGGAGAGTTCGACATTGTGAATTTCTGAAACACCGCTGGCCGCCAGCGAATGAGGCGAGGTTAACACGTAGCGGAATTCGCCAAGAATTTCGGCATAGCACTTTCCACTACCAAAACCGATGTTTCGCCATGCGGAACGTTCGGTTAGGTTGATTTTTCCGTTTGGTAGGCTATCCTGACACACCAAACTGTCTCTTAACTCAGGATAAATGGGGTAACTAGGTGACAGTTGGGTTACTTGGATTATACTACCACCCGTAGCAGTGTCCCAATTGGACAACCCAGCAGGGCACATTGATACCGCCGCGTTTGCTAGCTCAGACTAGAAAGCGTGAAGTTTTTACTTCCAGGGGGCGCTAGGTTGAGCTCGACTGTTACACGCCAAAAAGGTTGGCTGATGCCGAAAGCGTTGTGTCTGATCGGGTTGGTTATCGCCAGCTTGGTCTTTCTAATATTTTTACTCGACTTAGTTCTTGGGCTTAGCGGCCTGACGAACATGGCGCCATTTCGTTCGGCAAGCGTGATGATGGATATCATTTTCATGCTGGCCGCCGGTGGCATAGCCTACGTCGCATGGCTAGCCTTTCGCGAGCAACGCTAGCGGTGCGGGAAAAGGTGTCCGGGTTCGGGAAAAGGTTGTTCGAACTGTGGTGTCATCTTTTTTGGTGGATCATTAA
>JBGSNE010000316.1:0-65583 GCA_041739785.1 Pirellulaceae bacterium | reverse complement strand
TGCCTCGAAAACTTTGTCATCGAATTCGTCGAAACGATAACGCCAAACCTGGTCCATCAACATCAAAAGGTCTCCCACACGTGACGCGACGATACTGCTACCATTATGCGCTTGGATTGATGTTTAGTCAGCAGTCTCCGGAGCAGGCTGCTGCGATACGAGCGAATTGCTTGTTTCGTTGAAGTGCGCACACAACAATTGTACTCAACGCAGGAGTAGTTGCAGCTTGCGCAGGCGCCGGCAGCTTGGCGCGAAACGAAATGCTTACTCCCACACTCCTTCACTCCCACAACTCATGTCACACCGCTTCGTCTATTTCGACTTGGGCAAAGTCTTAGTTCACTTCGATCATCAAACAGCCGTAGAACAATTGGCTCGTCTGTCGGGCAGACCTGAAGGGCTTGTTCAACAAGTAGTTTTTGATTCGGAATTGCAAACGCGCTACGAAACCGGTCTGGTTACCAGCGAGCAGTTCGCTGCCGAAGTAAACACGGAACTAGCAAGTACTTTGCCGACGACCGATATTTTGGAAGCCATCAGCGACATCTTCACACCCAATCTGCCCATTTTGAAAGCGATCGAGGTAGTACGGAAGTCTGGCGTGCCGCTGGGGATCTTGTCGAATACTTGTGAAGCGCATTGGCGTTGGATTATCGACAAACAGTGGCCCATGTTTGGACCATGGTGGAGCCAAACTGTTTTGAGCTACGAAGTTGGCGGCATGAAGCCGGCGAACAAAATTTACGAAGTCTGTGAGCAGCGTGCCGGCTGTGTGGGGGAAAGTGTTTTCTTCACCGACGATCGCGCCGACAACATCGCCGCCGCTCAGGAGCGTGGCTGGAGTACCTATCACTTCACCTCAGCAGAGGAACTAGTGTTACGCCTGCTGGAATGGTTGCCATCGTAGCGCAATCGCCGAGACTTTCGGAGCGACCAATTACTAATGACGGAACAAGCCAGCTGCAACTGTGCTGCGTTGCATGTCTGCCACTAATATCCGGAGTCTAAAAATGATGACCAACTTTCTTAGGGAATTGTCGCTGATCGCTGGGATCGTCGTTCTACAAGCTAGCCCCCTTTTGATAGCCCAACAACCGTCGACCGAAGTGCAAATTGAAACCAACATTGATAAATTGAGACAAGTGCGATTGACCGTTGTTGATGCTCAGGATCAGCCGATTGCCGCCGCCCGCGTGGCGATCCAGTTGGGACCAAAGTTCACCATTCTTGAAACGCAAACCGATGCAACTGGCCAAGCGGTTTTCCAAGTACCAAGCTCACAGCGAGTTGAGGAGGTGGTCGCGTGGAAGGATCACGCTGGCCTCGACTATAGACTCTACCGACTCTCACAACAGCAGCAGGCTGATGTGCTCTCCAATCCACCGGAGTTTCCAGCGCAGGGCGAGACGCTCAAGCTCGATGGCGCGGTATCGTTGACGATCAGAGTTGTGGACGATTCGGAACGACCCATCAATGGTTTACCACTATACATCTGGTTGTTCAAGAAGGAGAGCGAGCCCGAGCAGTTTAACGCCTCTTCGTACATCCAACTGATGTCGCAATCGACCGATGCCAATGGGCAGCTAACGTTTAATTGGATTCCTAAATGGCAAAAGACCGGTCTGCAAATTTGGCCCCAGTCGAAGGCATTTGCGAAGGAACCCGGCATCTACTATTTTGCCAAAGGGAACGGCGAACTAGTCATGCGCCTTGCCCGCTTGGTTCCGCTTCGCGGACAAGTTGTCGACTTTCAGGGGCAAGCAATGACTGGCATCGCGGTTGAATCGCAGGGCTGCGGATACACTTGGGATCTTGGTTCAGCGTCAACTACCACGGATGCGAACGGAAATTATGAATTGCTTGTTTCCCCTGAACAAATCTATTTGGTCATCGTCCGCGACCAGAAGTTTGCGTCAGCACCACACACTGGTTTCGCCGTGTTCAAAGACCAACCCATCGAAGGAAAAAATTTCGTCCTCCGCCCAGCCACGCGATTCCATGGGTTACTGACTGACAAAGCCACGCAGGAACCAATTCCCGGTGAGAGAATCATTGTCCATCAAGGCGGAACGTCTTTGGATAAGCTCCCGGACATCAAGCTCGCCAATCCGCTTCAATCGAAACGAGCAGTCCAACCTGATATCCAGCACTATACGACTACCGATGCGGAAGGTCGCTTTGAGTTCTCATTGGGTGACGGCAGTTTTCACCTACGGCCACCCTATTCGGACGACTTCCGCAAATTTACGATTGCCGGCGAAGAAGAGTTGCAGTTTGATGTGGCAATTGGCGCGCCGCAGCAAGTCGAGTTGGTGGGCATGGTAATTTCCAAAGTGGATGGTTCAGCCCGTGCCGGAGTGCGAGTCAGTGGTATTCCCTCAGGCAAGGTATTCGTCGAGTGGGAAGCTGTTAGCGATAGCGTCGGCAAATTCCGAGTCAAGCGATTGACCGATACGACCCACATTTACGCAGCCGATAAACGTGAAGATTTGGTCGCTCTGATTGAGATCCCGGCAGGCCGTCAAGCGGTAGCGCTGCAGCTTGAACCGGCGGCAACAGTCACCGGTCGTCTCGTGGTAGGTAGCACTGGAAAACCGCTGGCTGACGAAGAATTGATATACGGAGTTAGGATTACCAACGAGAAAAACGGAACTTTCAGAAGAATTTTTGGTGGGCGAGTTACGACCGATGTCGACGGCAACTTTGTTTTAGAGGGACTAGTCAGCGGCTGGGATTATATGTTGTCTTCAGGCATTAACGCGCAAGATCACCCTCGCTTTCTTAAGCGTATTCGCGTTGAGAGCGGCGAACAACACGATCTTGGAGACATCAAGGCTGGGCGTTAAACCTATTATGTGGAGTGCTGAGACCAGCACTTATATCATGATGGAAGCGTATTCGATTCTCAAACTCAACGGTAGAGTAAGCTGCGGAGCAGCGGATTTTCGTAGCTTAGGGTGCAGTGCGGCGAGCCCCAGCGAGCCAATCGAAACCCCAGGATAAACCAGTGTTATCGTCTGATTCTGTCGATAACAGGCCCCACCGTACACCATCCTCCCAGATGGTCACTTGGCCGCCAGAGATGTGGCCGTCGAATTAGATCCGCCTGAGGATTGAATCAATCGCACGTCCGCGTATTCTTCGGGCTGGTTGGCCTGGGGCTGGCGCTCGTCATAGCTTTCGCTTTCGAAGGTACCATGCAGCGAACGGGAACTCGAGGAGGGCAAATCGTTGTGGACCACAGGACAATGCTGCTTCCGACATTTTGCGTCCGACATCCTGCAGACCATTTGAATTTCCGCGTGGTACTCACCACATTGAAATGGAAAGCTCCGAGAACTCGGAAGCACTCCAAAATTTTCATCGTTGCGGCAAAAAGGGGAGCGTCTGTCAGTTCGACTCCTCCCCAGTAATCACATTTTGCCAACGAGCCGGTAGGCCATTCCATGCGCGTTGATAGGTCTCTTCGAGCGGCAGCGAAATATACTGCTCGCGAGTTAAAAAAAGTGGCATGGATGCTAAAGAGGTACCGACCGCTAGCGGTTCCACCCATGCTTGGATTGGATGTCCGGCCGTATACGCTACTAATGTCAACGGCAGTTTGGCATCGGCTTCAAAATCGCCAGCCAATAGGCGATTCCAAATGAAACCATGTATACCGTCTGGATCATGTCGCCCAGGAGGAAACGCGTCAATGACCACAACATGTATACCCACCCGAAGTGCATTGATGACTTTGTCTGCAAAGTCACTGAGCGCTTGCAAGGAGTGCCGATTGGCGCGGGAGATGATTTCTACGAGTGCAACTACTTCATCTTGTGACGCGTGCCGAATAGTCACGGCGCGTTGTCGCAACAAATAGAATTGACTCTCATCGTCGGCGATTTGCGTAAAACGAACAACCGGTGGTGAGTCAAGCGCCGACAGCAATGTTCCCGACGGGGTCGACTCGGGAGAATCGATCGCATAACTTTCGCCGGCTGCTTGGACTGTTTGTGTAGCTTTGAGCGCGAGTACATCCGGACCAACTTCGCCCGCTTGTTGTTCTCCCAACGCGTAGTATGGTTTCGGGAGCAGACCCGCATTGAGCGCTTCTTGCAAATGGGTGATCCACGCATTGTGAAATGCATGGAAAGTTCCGGCGGAAGCGCGTGTCCAATCGTGCATAGGCATGGGACGACTCGCGACGTAGCATGACTTGTTTTGAAAAGTGGATTTGAAACCCCATTCTAGCAGCAGATACCGAACTTCGTTGCGAGTATCAGCCACTTCGCGTGATGTCGTATTTCGCGGTGACTTTCCTCAGAATCTGGCGACAGCAAATTTTGGAGTGCTGGGACTCGTCACAGCTTTCTCTTTCCAATCGACCCGCAGTAAACGGGCACTAGAGGTTGGCAAAATGCCGTGGACCAACGGTCGATCAGGTGCCCCCAAATTTCACATCCGACAGCCTGTGTACAATTGGTATCCGAGTAGTTTACACCGCATTGAAAAAGAAAGCTCCGAGAACTCGGAAGCACTCCAAAAACTTTCAGGTCTACCGTAGCGTGTGGCTGTGCTGCTCCTCGCCATGAGTATCTAGATGACGCAGCACTAGAGCTCGCTCATCGGGTTGTCCGCTCAACTCAATCTCCAAATAGCCGCCGGCGACGCGTAGGAATTGGTGCAGCTCTGCGCGGTAGTCATTCTGCTTCCATCCACCCGCGTGTCGATCACTGGCGGGGCCTACCGAAAATTCGTGCAAGCCGCTGACGGGGTCGATACTGTGATACTGCCAATGTCGATCACCGCACACGCTAACCGTATTCGGATAGCTGGCGAGCAACTTACGGACTTCGTCACCTTCGATCTTAAAAACCTCATTCGAATGATTGTCCCGTTTGTTCTCTCGATCGGGACCGACCAATGGCGTAGGCGAAACGATGACTTTGAAGCGAGCGGTGGAGGCTTCGAGCGTTTGTTTGAGCCAGGCTTTTTGATGGGATCCCCAAATGCTCTTGTCGGGACCGTCGGGAGCATCATTGGGACTGCGAAAGTCGCGCCCCTCCATCATCCAAACTTGTAGATCGCGTCCAACTTTAAATGTACGATAGGCGGGGTTTGGCAAACCAGTCTCTTGCACGAAGATCCGCTGGCCATCTTCGAACGTAAAATCCTCGGTCCACGGATGACGCTGCCCTGGCCAACTGTCGTTGACATAGGTATCGTGGTCGTCCTTCAAAAAGTAGGTAGGGACCTGTCGATGAAAGTCGACCAGCGTCGGTAGCGAATAGGTCCGTTGCCAGTGATAGTAGGCTAGCGGCAGGCTGCGACCGAGTTGGTCATAGTAAACCACATCGCCTGCCATAATAAACGCGTCCGTATTGCGTTTGCTCATCGAGCGGTACATATCGAATCCATGCGGACCGTCGCGATCGGGAAAGGCTTGGCAGGTGCCAACGGCCAAGCGAAAGTTTGCCTGAGAGTCCTCCGCCGGGAGCGTTTTGAATTCCCCTGATAGAGAGCTACTTGCGTCCGGCTGGCCGATAGCTCGAGTTTGCGTGCGAAGCGAGTAGGCTTGGCCTGGCTGAAGGTTATCTATGTGCAGAATCGCCGAATAGTCGGTACTGACGTCCACAGCCACCCACGGCGAAAACTTCCAGTCGCCGGATCCATGGCGATGTCCCACGCGGACTTCAGCCGCCACGCCGGGGACCGCATACTGTAGTCCCTCCACGCCCGTCTCAGGCAAGATCGGCCCCATCTTCGCCTTACCATTTCCCTTGGCACTAACAGCCGACTTGGGAAAGGTCACCTCGGGCAAGTCTCCTAAATTGGGGAGCATCCAACGTGTGGCCCGCACCCATACTTTGGCCGATTGCTGACTAACCTCTACTATCTTCAATCCGTTGGCTTGCTGTGGTTCTGTTGACGAATCAACCAAGCGATGCGCTGTCTCCTCTACACTGGATTCTTGGACAACAACGGTCTTGATACTCCCTCGCGCAGCGGCTAGCAGGCTGGCGTAGTCGCAGACTCGCAATATGCCTGGGAATACCGGTGCCAGCTCTGGATCGGTCGGATAGTTCGTGAGATGCAGCCCGGAAACATTGGGAAGTTCAGGATTCAGCTTGGCCGCGCACAAGAGTCCCGCCAAAGTAGCTAAAGCCGCAGACCGATTTGCCCCAGTTAAGTTCACCTCTGGCGACTCCCCATCGTCACGGCGAACTAAGCGATTGATCAGTCTCAGACTTGAAAGCGCGTCAGCCAATTGCCGCGCTTCGGTAGTCTCGCCGAGCAAATAGAAGCGTCGCACAATTTGATTTTGCTTTTTGATCGTAAGATTGGTTTGTTGCCAATCCGCACCACGTGTGCGAATGAAGTAGTGTGTCGCATGTGGCTGTTCCGTCAACAGAGTCGCAGTGGATGAACTCTCGGTAAATGCCAACAACGATTTGGGGTCCTGGGCAACATCATCAATCGCACCTATATGTACGAGCGCTTCGTCCAATTCACTGCGGTTGGATCGAGTCACTTCCAGAATCGCGATCGACAGGCCGTCGGCGAGTGCGGCTTGGTGCAGTTTCACCGTTCGCGGTTCTTTGACGTCGCTTGTTTTTCCGAGTTCAGTTACCTCGAACTGCGGCGATTCAGCCTGCGATCGGATGGGTAGCGCCAAGGCAGTGCGACTAAGTTCCGGTAGCCATTTCTGGCGAAATTGCTCGGCCGCGAGTTGCGGATCCTCGACAGTTTTCGCCATGGGGACAAACCAGCTGCCGACGGCGGCGACTCGTTCGTCGGCGGGCGTTTCGTGTTCGAACACCGCCAACTGTTCCGCCGCTAATTCCTTTAAAGCCGCGTCGCTGACGATTGGCTCTTGACCAGTGAGTGTTTTTAGCAACCAACGAAATGCGCCGACTTGCAACTCCTGAGTATCCTTGTGAGGTCCCGGTGTGATGAGCACGCCATAGTTCTCGCTGGCTCCCAACGTCTCATAGAGCTTCTTCAGTTCGCGATGCGTGCGCATGACGCCGTCGAGCGGGAAAATGCCATCGCTGTCTGAATTGGCAAGCAACAGTGGTCGTGGCGCGATGAGCGCTGCCAGCTTGGGATAATCCCAGCCAAAATAGTTGCAGAGGTACATGCAATCGCAATGTCCTTCGACGCAGCCATCGACAACATGATTGCGCAGGTCGGTAATGCCCGCCACAGGGACAGCCACTTTGATGCGTTCGTCGAGCGCTGCGGCGTACCAACTGTAAGCACCACCGCCACTGCGACCGGTGATGCCCATCCGCGTCCCGTCGATACCGGGCCAGTTTTCTAATAGATCGATGCCGCGAATTGCATTCCAAGCTTCGACACCGGCTGGTGTGTATCCCCGACTGATCCAATCCCAGCGGCCAAGTTTGTAGGTTCCATGATGCTCACCATGCAATTCTCCCAGTTGCACGGTGTCAATAGTCAGGCACGCCACGCCGTGTCGCGCGAACCACAGACCATGATGTTGATAAGCGGTCTTGTTGCCAAGCTTTCTCCCTGCATCAGCCATTTGTGCATGACCACAGACATACAGCACCGCTGGCCAACCCGAGCTAGGTGCGTCACCCTCGGGCAGATACAGATTGGCGGCGACGTATAAACCGGGTCGCGACTGATAGTGCAGACGCTCTATCGTCAAACCGTTATGATGAATCGAACCGGTGACGGTAGTTTGCAAATCGCTGTTGTCCGGACGCGGCGCGAGGCCAAGCATTTCATCCAGTTCGGTTCGCCATTGAACCTTTTTTTCGTCCCAGTTGTCCTTGGTCACCGAATTGAGATCCGCGGCAGTTTGTGCTTCCACGCGTTGGACCGCATTTTCAAAGTAGCTGCTCCAGCTTGGCTGTTGAGCGGTGGCTAATTGACCAAGCAGTGCAGCCAGAACGCATAGCAGACTACGAACGATCTGCAAACGGAGAGTTGAATGGCACATGGTAAGAACTTTCAGTGATCAGGCGAGTTTCGTGGGTGGGGTATCCCATTCTACACTAGCTTCGAGACAGCGAAAAAGTCTGCTGTGTACTCTGCCATCCGTGCTAGTCACTCAAATGGAAAACAAAATCTTTGTTCAACAAGCACTTGTGTCGGGAGGCACAAGTCAACCAGCCAGGTTCCTTTGGAGGAATCTACCAATGCTGGAGTCGCTGGATCGAATAATTTGCTCCTCCTTTTAGCTTTATTGTCGAAAGTGAATTGTCGGAAACGACCAGCATATGACCGACCGAAAAACATACATTCAAATTTTGAAGTTGCGAGCCATTTGAGCCAAGCCTAAAGGTGTATAACACACTCGAAAGCGTTGCGATTTCTGTTGATTTGGCATGTTCTCCAAAGTGACAAGCACTTTTCCGTCTGGTTCCAGGTATAAATTGAGCAACAACCGAATTTTTCAAATCTGGCAGGTTCAAAAGCAATCCGACAACACAGTGGGGATATTTGAGCATGGCGATAGCGGTGCGCATTCCAGGATCACTTCGCGACTACAGTGGCGTTTCTTCTGAAGAGTTCCAGATTTCAGCGACGACAGTTGCTGGTGCGTTAGATGCGTTACGCCAGGAATATCCGGAGCTCTATCGCAGTGTGTGCGACGAAACGGGAGCAGTGCGAAGACATATTAATTTGTTCGTCAATTCGGAATTGGTTGCCAAACATGGCGACCATCCGGCAGAGTATCATTTGAATGTAGATGATGTACTAACGATATGGACAGCTGTGTCGGGAGGCTAACATGGCAGAGCGAGTGGTTTTGGCGTTGGGTACTAAGAAAGGACTGTTCATTGCCGAAGGGGGGCGGACGCGGCGCAAATTTGAACTGCGCGGTCCGTTCGGAACCGGTGTCAGTGTTTACTCGGCTTTGATCGATGATCGCAGCGCTGTGCGAATCTATGCTTCGAGCTGCAATGCCTATTTTGGAATGAAGTTGTTGGTCTCGACGGATCTAGGAAAGAAGTTCAAGCCAACGAAGTCGACGCCAGCTTTTCCGGAAAGTGACGGTCGTGCACTGGCCAATATCTGGTCGCTTGAGCCAGGGGACAACAAGAAAGAACTGTGGTGCGGTGTCGAGCCTGCGGCACTGTTTCATAGCGAAGATTATGGTAACACCTGGGAGATGATCTCGAGCATTAGTAATCATCCCCATTCGCGGCAGTGGCACCCGGGTGCTGGCGGATTGTGCATGCATACCATCGTACGAGATGGCAATCGCATCCATTTGGGGATTTCGACCGGCGGTCACTATGTCAGCGAGGACGGAGGGGCCACGTTTCAGGCCTCCAACAACGGTGTAGGGGCCGGATTTGTACCCGATCCCTATCCTGAGTTCGGGCAATGTGTTCACAAGATCGCCCGCCATCCCGATCGACCCCAACGACTTTACATGCAGAATCACGGTGGTTGGGAGGATCGACCCGGTATTGGCGTTTTGAGAAGTGATGACCAGGGGCGGAGCTGGACGTCGATCGCGGAGGGTCTTCCGTCAGATTTCGGTTTCCCAATCGTTGTTCATCCACACAATCCCGATACCGTGTATGTCGTGCCATTGGAACCCAACACCAGAACTTGTCCCGGTGGTTCACCTGCGGTGTGGCGCAGCGAGAATGCGGGTGGCTCTTGGAAGCGACGAGCCACCGGCTTCCCCAAGAAGGATAGTTTCTTTACCGTGCTTCGCGATGCCATGACCATTGACGACTGCACATCACCAGCACTTTACCTCGGGACAACTACTGGCCAATTGTGGATCGGTCGCGACGGAGGCGAACAATGGGATTGCCTGTTCGATTCGCTACCCCCGATCAATTGCGTCAAAGTGGCTGTGGTTTAACTGAATGGCACGGCGATCAGCGGTTACCCGTAGCGGAACTCGCCAAGAGTTTCGGTTTTCAGACGCAGGAGAGCTTTACCGAAACTCTTGGCAAATTCCGCTACGGCTTAACCTCGTGCCATTCTGGTTGAACCTGGATTATATCTAGCAGCCAACCAAAATTTTTATCGCATTTCCGCGAGCCCTGCTACCCGGTTTCGTGTCTACTCTGCAACACGATTCATTCAGTCAAGCAACTAGTGAGAGTAGAAATTTGAAAGCCCGTGAACTCAATAACCTGGGCGTACCCAAGGGCGTTGCTATGCAAGCGGCATTGGTTGCAGTGAGGCAGATGGCCGAGCGAGGTCTCAAGCAACCTGCCATGCGCGAGCAGATTGCAGCAGTTGTGGCGGAGCCACAGAAGTTTATTGATGACAGCCTGTGGAGTGCTTTAGCCACATCTTTAGTAAATGTGTTTCAAGCCCAGGCGCGTTTCATGGGACGTGAGAATTCCGCACCCTGGCAACAGTGGGGTGACGGATTGGAGGATGGGGCGGTCGAGCAAATGGCCAACGCCTGCAAGCTACCGGTAACTGTGGCTGGAGCGCTGATGCCAGATGCGCATCAAGGCTATGGCCTGCCCATTGGTGGCGTGTTGGCTACGAAGAATTGTGTGATCCCCTACGCGGTCGGCGTTGATATCGCTTGTCGCATGAAGCTGACCGTGTTGGACATGCCTACTTCGGCGCTCAACGATAAGTCGGACAAATTGCGTGGAGCGATCGACCGCGAGACACAGTTCGGTGTAGGGGCAATGTTTCGCAAGCCGCGCGAGCATCCAGTGATGGAGGCTGATTGGAAGGTTTCCCCGATCACGGAAAAGAACCGCGACAAGGCCTGGAAGCAATTAGGTACCAGCGGGAGTGGCAATCACTTTGTCGAATTCGGCACGCTAACTCTGACCCAAGATGATCTTGGGTTGAGCGCGGGTACCTATTTGGCTTTGCTGAGCCATAGTGGTTCGCGCGGAACCGGGGCAGCGGTGTGCGACTATTACAGCCGCCTAGCAAAGGAGTTTCATCCAGAACTACCGCGTGAATTGAGTACGCTCGCCTGGCTGGAACTCGATTCGCAAGCCGGTGCAGAGTACTGGGAAGCCATGAATTTGATGGGCGAGTACGCGGCAGCCAATCACGCTTGTATTCATCGCGAAATCGCGCGACATCTGGGAGTGGAAGTGTTGCTCGACATCGAAAACCATCACAATTTTGCGTGGAAGGAAGAGCATGCTGGCCAAGAATTGATCGTACATCGCAAAGGGGCGACACCTGCCGGGAACGGGGTGCTGGGGATCATACCAGGTTCGATGGGAACTCCCGGTTATGTAGTCCGCGGCAAGGGTGTGGAGGCTTCGCTATTAAGCGCTTCGCACGGGGCTGGTCGCAAGATGAGTCGCACGGCAGCCAAAGCCAAGTTCAACTGGCGCGATGTCAAGCGTTTTCTCGATGAGCGAGGTGTCACATTGATGTCCGCTGGACTCGACGAAGTGCCGATGGCTTATAAAGACATTGAACAAGTCATGGCTGCGCAACATGATTTGGTCGATGCCGTCGCACGCTTTGACCCGAAGCTCGTCAAGATGGCTGACGCGGGCGAACGCCCTGAAGACTAGTGCTTTGTTTCACAAGGTGTCTGATACGACAGACACCACGTTACGGCGTAGCGGTCTCGGGAAAAGGTGTACGACACCAAAAGTGCGAAGCCCCCGCAGGGCCGTTCCGGCTTTTGGTGTCGGACACCTTTTCCCGTGACCGAAATTCTTGGCGAATTCCGCTACCAGCCCAATCGATAGCTATCGAAGTACTCTTGCAGTCGCACCAGATCCCAGACATGTACGGCACTCGAATGGTCGTAAACGATGGCCAATCGCTGACCTGCTTTGTCAAGCCGCAGACGTTGGACGCTACTCTTACCTGTTGGAAAACTGAGTACGGCATGCATCGCATCTGCGTCTTGGCGCCAAAGCGTTACCTCGCCGGTTGACGATCCAGTGACGACCAGGGGTGCATCGGGCACTAAGACTATTGCTCTGACCGGTGCATTGTGTGCATGCCAACGCGACGACTTGTCCAATTGGTCCAAGCGACCCACCAGCGCGTCGCCATTGAGCGCACCAGCGACGCACTGTCGTCCAAAGGTATCGATCGATACCAATTGCGATTTGCTCCATTGGCCTCGGCCAACTACTTTTCCGTCGCTTTGCAACACATGCACAATACCGTCGCTTCCACCCACCACCGCAAACTCGCTCACCACGTCTAAACTCATTGGGCTCGCGTCACCAGTTATATTCGACTCTAAGTGACTACTCCACTTCCCCACGACCGAACAGTCCGCCAAATTTAAACACAGCACACCATCTCCATCGTTTGTAATCCCGAAGGCAAATTCCCCACTATGCGTCGCATGCAACTCGCCGACTTGGCCCAAGTCCGCGGCAACTTGAGCGACCGGCCCATTCAAGCACTCGTGCTCACCCAAGTACTGCGCCTCGAGCGGTATGGCCAACTTTAGCTGAGCCTGCTTCTCTAGCGACAGCTCGCGATTCGTGACGGCGACGCTTGGTTTGACTTGGTTGCTGATCGGTTCGTGCTCCAGCAATGCTCTACCGGGGATTTGGAAGCGCAACGGCTGCGTGCTCAGAAAGCTGGCCGTGGGGAGAGAGCCAGCGTTGTCGCAGTAGAGCGTACCAAGACGTAGGGTTGGCGAACCTGCCGCTGTGAATTGTCGCAATTGGTAGATGGGAGGCAGGCCCTGCGTATCTTGGGCGATGGACCATATTGTGGCATGGTCCAGGACGACGTCATCTACCTGCTGACATGCATGGGAAATCATCTGCGCGAATGCGGGCAAATGACCGCGACGCTCGTAGACCTCTACCCCGCTCTGCGTCGTAACAGCTAACAGCCCATCACGAGGACTAAAGACTGCCGTGGGCTGATCACGTCCCGGTACGGCAATCTCGCGTTTGGTCAAGCGTCCGTTGACAGTGTCGACAATCGTAACCTGGGGACCATCGTTCGTGATCGCCAATAGTTCACTGGTAGCATCGAAACTCAGTCCAATATTGCCGACCAAAGATTCCGGAGCAAATTCCGTCAGTCGGGATTGCCGACCAGTTTCTAGATCACTCACGATCATCGAGCCTGAGGCGACGTATGCCACGAGATTGGTCGCAGGTGCGAAGGCTACTGCCTGGGCCTCGACGTGTGGCAGACTGGGGTGTTGTAACTCAGTTAACGAGCGACTATCGAACCACTTCAGTTGACTGCCTGTGAGACCCACCAAGAGCCCGCGGCCGTTTTCTTCAAGCCCCGTGGCCGAGTCCACAAATCCCTCCGCCGAAGGATTCCAAAGGCCGTCGCTGAGCGTCCAAGCATTCATTCGATAGTTGCCATGTACATCACTGCTAGTCACAAGCGAATTGCCATCTGGAGCGAAGGCCACTTGGGCGACGCCCCCTACTTCAAAGGGCTGCCAGACAAAATGTGTGGCCGAATTGCTGGCTGCGTTATCCGCCAGCTGGAAGTCGCTATCGGCGCGCCACAGATGAATGCGTCCCAAACGCGTGCCGGCGGCTAACCACTTACCATCAGGGCTAAAGGAGAGCGTCAATACTCCTTCCTGATGGCGTTCGCCTGTGAGCAAGCGAGTGGCCACCTCACCCAGCCCCGTCAAGCCGCCATCGCCTGCGGATATCGGTAGCTTCGTCACTAGCTGCCAATTGCTCGTAGCATAGACAAAGATACTTGACGCCAAATTGTGCTTGCGTTGACCAATCGCCAAATATCGACCATCGTGACTGAAGCACAGCGCCGCGCAATCGATTCCGTCGGCCAAGGATGCCACCGAGCGAAAGTCCTCTGTCTCGACACTGGCCAGCAGTAACGTTCGCAAGCGGTGTGGGTCAGCATCGATGGGCACAATGGTGGTGGCCTGTTGTAGTTTCTGTTCCGCTTCCCAACTCCAACCTGGATAACCGGCTTGTCGCACCAGCAGCTGCGACTGTGAAACCAGCGAATCATAGAGAGCCAATTCAGCGTCCAGCCGGCGTTGATTGGCTTCGCGCTGAGAGGACTCGAGGGCTATGTTCTTGAGTTCGAGATCAACGTTTTTTCGCTCTAGCAGAAGTGAACCAATTCCGAAGCCAACCGTTCCAATAACCAGAGCCGAGGCCAACGTGGCCACCCACTTGGGATGTCTCCGCATCCAGCGAGAGGAGCGTTGTCGCCATGGTTCTCGATAAGCCTGCACCGGCAAGTCATCGAGCCAGCGCTGTACGTCTTGACGTAATTCGCTTACTGATGGATAGCGGTCCTCCCGCGCCAGCGACATGGCCCTGCGGCACACGGCGGCCAGCTCTGGCGGTGCATCGGGACGAACTTCCGTGATGGGTACAATGTCTCCGCAAGTCACTTTGCGAATAATGGCTGAAACATCCTTGTCTGCCAATGGTGGCTGGCCGGAGAGCATTTCATACAAGATAGCCCCCAGCGAATAGACATCGGATGTCGGGCCTAATTTGTCGAGGCTACCCAAGACTTGTTCTGGAGGTGCATAGGCGGCGGTACCAACGAATGACCCGTAGCGCGTCTCAGACCCGCTGGCAGTATCCGATGTCCCCAATGGCAATTCGGTGTTGTGCAATGTAGCGTCGGCTGACGCGGAACTCAGCTTCACCCCCAAAGGCTTGGCCAATCCCCAGTCGACCACTAACGTTTCGCCATGCTTACCCAGCATGATGTTGCTAGGCTTTAAATCGCGATGCAAGACGCCACGATCGTGCGCATAGCTGACCGCATGACAGGCATCGACGAAACGCCGTAACAGTTGTCGCAGTCCGTCACGTTGTGCACCAGCACCCGACAACCGGACTTTCCCTCGGGGGAATTGTCGATGGAATTGCTTGATCCGCGATTTTAGATCCTCCCCCTTGATGAACCGCATCGCGTAAAAGGGTCGCCCTAGTTCATCCTCACCCAAGGCGTAAACGGGCACGATGCCTGGGTGTTCCAGTTGCCCGGTTACTTCGGCTTCTAGCAGAAATTTAGCGCGGTACTCTTCCTCGTGCGCATGTTCAGCGCGGATCTGTTTCAAAGCCACTTGACGACCAAAACGCAGATCTTCGGCCAAGTAGACGCGCCCTAGACCTCCTCGAGCGTGCTCTTTGATGAGTCGGAAGTGATTGGAGGAAAGTGCCATTTCGGCCATGCCGCCAGGCTTCTGCTTAAACACCACGGTCTCTTCGGCCGACAGTGTTTGAAAGGCTTGCGACAATTCCGCGTCGTCACCGACCTCCTTCATGAGCGCTTCGCGGACCGTATGGACACGCTCCAGAACGGATCCCTGTTGTTGATTGCCGTCATCAGCCACAGATTCGACGTGGCGCTCGACGAGCTGCACAATTGCCGCTCGGTCCGCCGCTGAGATCGCGCCCTGCTCATCCAAAATAGTGTCGATCGAGCGCGATTTCTCCGCCATCCAGGCACTGAAGGCCGCCAGCAGTTGATCGCGACCAATGAACCCGTTTTGAAACGCCAACAGCGCGAACAGCAAACTTTTCTCAGGTACAAGTTGGTCAGGCATGATGGTATGGACTGCGCGAGGCCGGCGAAGCTTTCCCTGGGGGTCGAGCATGCAGCATTGGAATCCAGCGAATCTTTTCCGATATCGGCCATTTTAGCGAACGCACGAAAAAGTCCGCTTAAGACGTTCGCAAAGCTTACGCTAAAAACAGCAGATCGCGAAGCCAAGCATGGTCCACCAATTCATGTTAACACGGACTCCAATCCTTAGCTGCTTGAGGATTCAAAACATCTTCAAAAAATACTCCCCACTTGCGGGGTCACAGCTAAACCAATCGCTGGTATGACACCCGCGAAAGACGTAGGCCAGCTTCTCCCAGATTCTCTTCGTAAAAACCTCTTCGTAATGTGGCCCGACGCTCCGCCGTCGGCCGATTGTCGATCGGACATCGACGAATCCTGCTACGCCTTTGCAAATCGAGCTCGCTCGTCATAAAGTCAGAATATTTTTCGCAAGGCTTGCCAATCTGCGTGGCCATACCATTGGGATGGCTATCTACCACGTAAAGCTCTTAACGGGGGCTCATCCCCCGTTCGTTGCCGCTCACCATACGGGCATGCCTTACGGCGTGCCTTAGCCAGCGTTCCTTGGGGTAAAACCCGCGTTGACCCAACCAGGTCATGAACTATAGTCCCCATGCTAGGCAGGCTTTTTTCGCGTTAGCCCCCCTGCCCCGTCCCGTCCATGCACTGCAAGCAGAGGGCGGCTCACCTTCGGAATCCACATGCTCAACTTTTTTCGTCAAGAATCTCGCTCAATCAAGAACGATGTCCTGTCCGGGCTAACCGTCGCCCTGGCCCTCGTCCCTGAAGCGATCGCCTTTGCTTTCGTAGCGGGCGTCTCACCGCTGATTGGACTCTATTCCGCCTTTTTCCTGGGGCTCATTACCGCCATTTTCGGTGGACGCCCCGGCATGATATCGGGTGCCACTGGTGCCATGGCCGTCGTGGTCGTAGCCTTGGTCGCCGAACACGGCGTGGAATATCTCTTTCCGACCGTCATCCTGTGTGGCCTATTGCAAGTGGCCGTTGGGATAGGACGCTTTGGTAAACTCATTCGCATGGTCCCCCACCCAGTCATGTTGGGATTCGTCAACGGATTGGCCATTGTGATTGGCATGGCGCAGCTCGGAAGTTTCAAAACGCTTTCGCCCCAGGGGACGCTGGTCTTCTTGCAAGGGAGTTCTTTGTTGCTCATGCTGGCTCTAGTTGGCCTGACCATGGGAATCATCTGGCTGCTACCGAAATTCAGTCGCGCCATACCAGCCTCTTTGGCTGCCATCTTGGTAGTTACCTTGGCCTCGATCGCCATCAATCGCGCTAATAGCTCAGCCGATGGTAAGCACACACTGGCCACTGTCGGCGACATGCTCCGCACCAATACGGTAGCTGCCAAACTGGCCAAGCTTCACGGTAGCCATGGAGACTCATACGCGGACAAACATGGTTTCAACGCTGATCCTCAGATCGCATCAGCGGCGTCGACGAGCAAGGAACTCACGATCACCCCGATCAATATCTCTGGAGCACTTGGTTCTGTTGAACTTGTACCACAAACGCAAGATGCACTCACAATCGAACCAGTGGCTGCGGGTCCCGTACTTTCGGAATCAATGCTCGCTGAATTGTCGGGCGACGACACAGGCATCAGTGGCGGTTTACCTCTTCCATTTTTCTTGGAACATGCGTTGGTTCCCCTGAACCTCGAAACGCTGTGGATCATTTTCCCGTTTGCCATTGTGCTGTGCGGCGTGGGGCTGATCGAATCATTGATGACCTTGTCACTGATCGACGAGATCACCGAAACGCGCGGCAAGGGGAATCGCGAATGCATCGGCCAGGGAGCTGCCAATATTGTTTGCGGGTTGTTTGGTGGCATGGGTGGCTGCGCCATGATTGGTCAATCGCTGATCAACGTCAACTCCGGAGGACGCGGACGACTCTCCGGTATTACCGCTGCTGTTTGTCTGCTGCTGTTTGTTCTGTTTCTCGCGCCCCTCATCGAACAGATTCCGATGGCCGCCTTGGTAGGGGTGATGTTCATGGTGGTCATTGGTACGTTTGAATGGGCATCGCTGAAAATGTTTCGCAGGATGCCGCGCAGCGATGTATTTGTGATGATCTTAGTCGCCGGCTACACCGTCTTCATGCACGACTTGGCTTCTGCAGTGATCTTGGGAGTTATCGTGTCCGCCCTGGTCTTCGCCTGGCAGCATGCCACGCACATGATGGCGGATATCAAATACAACCAGCACGGCAGCAAGATCTATCAGTTGCATGGCCCGCTATTTTTCGCGTCGGTAGCATCCTTTAAAGAGATGTTTGACGTGACAGGCGACCCCGACGACGTCGTCATCGATTTTTATTACACGCGCGTCTACGACCAGTCGGGCTTGGAAGCCATCAATGGCTTAGCCGAGAAGTATCAGGCGGCCGGCAAGCGATTGCATTTGACCCACCTAAGTCACGAATGCCGCAGCCTATTAGATCAAGCCGGCGACTTAGTCGAGATCAATGTCTCTGAAGACCCCCAATACCACGTCGCCACCGACCGCTTGGGCTAGTTAGTCTGCGGAACATCGAGTCAGACTGTAGCCGGTCAGTCATCCTCCCACTGATGCTAGATTAGTGGTCCGGACTTCTTTTCGCGATTTCTTCATCTGAAATTCATCGCCGCCTCATCGTTTCGCGATGTCGTCCGGATATTATCAAGCAGCGTTGAATCACAGTCGCTGTCTGACTATCTTGCGAGAATGCAATGAGTTACAAAGTGAATCCCTTAGTGCTGATTGGTCGCCTTTGGATCGTCGGGCTCTCCTCTTTTCTTTCCGCTGTTGCTGTCAACGGCGCGGCAGCTCAAGGAAATGCAGAAGTCCACCGCTTGGACTTGCAGGCCAACCTCACGTTAGAGCACCGGAGTATGCAAGTTGTCGCGATCGACCTGGGCATCATTCCTACGGGCTCTGAGCTCGATATCAGAGTGACGGTCAACAACTCACTTGAGATAAGCGCGGACCTTTCCGATTTACAATCGACTTGCAACTGCACTGAACCTCAACTTTCCGCCACGTCCCTACCTCCGCAGGGTTCCGTTGTGTTGAGCTGGAAAATGACGGTTCCCGAAAAGCAAAACATTGCGGAACTCTCAGGCATTTTTACGGCGTACCCGGAACAGGGAGGCCAACCCACATTTTTCCGCTACAAGGCCACGGTCGCAGGCCTCGCAAATTTTGGCAGTGACTATTCAGTGCTTGAGTGGAATCCTGAAGATCGTGGTCGACACTATCGGTTGCCGCTGATCATCACAGCACCTGCCAATATGGAAGAGTTAGCCGTCAATGCATCCTCCGAACTCCAGGGGTGGAAGTTCGCGCTCCAGCAACAGGTCGATAAAAAGTTCGTCGAAGCTACGTTTGAAGGCGACGCCAGCGAAGCCAGGTCAACCAGCGGTTCGTTGCAGTTAGTAGGTATCGACGGGACAGTGCGTGACACGTTACGACTGGGAATTCGCAAACAAGAAATAGCGGTCCTATTTCCAGCTACGATCCGTTTTTCGCAGCATGAAGAGCGGTGGGTCGGTGAAGCCATGTTGAGAGTTCGCGGCGAAACCAGCAGCGATAAAACATCGACTCCGAGAATCAAATGCACTTTCGGCGACACCCCCATTGGATCGGTTCTGAAACCACTGGGAGCGGGTATTTACCGCGTGAACCTAAGCATGGCAGCGGCTGATTGGCAGCAGATTACGGAAAAAGCCCACGCTGAAACAAACCCTGACAAGCGCACTCCGCAGTTGAAATGTGAAGTCCAGCTACCAAATCGAAAATCGACTGTACTGAGAAATGAATTAGAAGTCCGATAGCACGTTCCTGTTTTTTTGGAGAAACCAAAAGTGAAAGTTGTTGCGAGTTGTTCGTTAGTTGCGTTCATCGTCTTGGTCACCACGTACACTGCAAATGCTCAATGCGAAAAGCCTGGAATATCGAGTTGTTCCAGCCTAATCCTGCCCCCTGCCTGCGAAAATGCGCCGTGCACGCCTACTCTCATCGGTTACAACTCTATTACTGGTGAACCACAATACGAATTTAGGTGCAATAACGCCACCGGCTTATACAAAACGAACAACCTGTATATTGGAACCGAGTCTACAGCGGCGGGTGAAATTGGATCTGGTGCATACGCGCGAGGTGCAGATGTAAATTGCGCTGACAGCTACAGTTGTAAAGGGTGCAGTCCTCTCAACTTGTATAACCAATCTTATTGCAAGCGAGATCCGGTCTGGGGGCCAATCCAAGGGCACGGAGTGACACTATGGAACGCTGTCGGCTATGGTCCACTTTGCATTGGCGATGGAGACGGTGGCTGAACTCCGAGTGAGAAGTGTGCATAGTCCTCATTCCTAAAAGAGTAGTAAATCATGTATAAGACTTGGAGATTGGCTGCGTGCTTGCTATGCATGCTGGGAGTTGGCCGTGAAAACGAACTGTATGGTGAGAACCCGTCGATAGCCTATCGCCAATGGCAAGGTGCGTCGCGCGATGGATCGAGCTACCTGGAGGCTCAGGTTGCCAACCTGACCGGGCTGCGCCGCGGCGATTGCCTTATTCGCATCGATGAATACGCCGATTCAGCTGGCAAAGATTTCTCGAGCGGGAACTATTTTGAATCTCGCGTTTACCTGCGAGTTAGCTTCGACTGGGATGCTGACAAGTTTGCCTTCGTTCGTATTGGCAGCCAGGACGTTTCTCCGTATGACGCTGGAAAACTAACTGCGGGCAAGCGCAACGAACTGGAAGGAGGCTTCGTCTTTGATCAAGGAAAAATTGCGCACCGCGATTTAGTTGCGGGCGCGGGTCGTCAAGACCAAGGCAAACTGGCGCAGTTGCTGGAATCTTTTGACGTCCCACAATTAAATCGAATTGGCTTTAGCGCATTCGGCTCAAGTTTTAGAACCGATAGCAGACCGTTGGAATACAGCCCGGCGCTGCTGCCAGGGAATTCGAAAGTAGTGGAAATCGTCGGACCTGAGCTCAAAATTGTCGCAGTCAACGAAGCTTCTCCCACCTATCGCACAATTGGATCGTGGCGCTGGGATTCAGAAAGAATGTCCATAACCGCCTGGGAATTGGATGCGATGGTCGTAGTCGACGGTCTGGCTGGAGAAGCACCTGGTTTTCGAGAAGAACTTACATGGGAATTGAACAACGACGTGCGCGTCCCCATCCGTATCTTCAGCAAGCAATTTGTGGGAGCAAATGCTGCACAGGATGGAGTCTACTATAGAACAGTAGATGCTCGCCTACACTGGTTCAGCGTCAACCAAACCCTAGACGATAAGTTGTTTGAAGCACGGAGGGTTGACTCGATCCAAAGCCTTCGCGACGCTGCAGACCCCAAACTCCTCAAGACAGATCTATAGAACTCTCTTCTCCCGTAGTGAAAAAGCACTTGATGACATTGCAGTTTTTTAGGGTCTGGAAAATCACATTGGAGAATTGAGTGTCCCCGTATGCCTACCTCTCCGTATGCCCCCGGTCAGACCGTTGTATTCAATTGTCGACACCAACCGCAGAGCTTCGAGGCAGAAATATTGTTTGTCGCTGCGCAGTGGTAAGAGCTAGCCTGCGGAACACCACACAGACTGTCCCATGCAATCGAGTTCTGCCATTTTCCTACCAATAATCCGAGCATCTCCTGCAGCCGGTCAGCCATCCTCCCATCGCTGCAAGATCGGTGGCGATAGTACCGTCGATGGATCGAGTGGTCTATTGGCTCGCAGAATACCCATCCGTTCATCCGGATGAACGGATGGCTCATTGCGGTACGTAGTCGTTGCTCGGCGTCCCCGATGTCGTTACCGCCATGCACTTGGCCATGCCAAAGAATTGGAGAGACCGAATGTCAGCTAGGTCCTGCGTGGCCGAAATTCTTGGTGAATTCCGCTACGCTGGAACTGCTTAGCACATTTCGAAAGCTAAGCTGCCGTAGGCTTGGCCGTTGATCTGGAGCGTTAAATGGTGCGTGCCAGGGTATAGCGTAAAGGTCGTGGCGTCGGCGCGAAAGGGATGGCGTTTTTTTAAAGTCAGTTGTTGGCCAGCTTCGATTTCTACTTGCTTGAGCTTAAACACTTTGGGAGCGCGCTTTCCATTGGCTTTGACAAAGTCAATGACATAGTCGAGTACCAGTCGTTCACCTCGGCGGGCTGTAACTGTGAAGCTGAATTCGATGGCCTCTCCGGGGCGAGTTGCCTGCTCGGCCAACGCAAACTGGCTAACGTCAATGGCGGGTTGAGGGCGGAAGCCCAACAGCTTTAGAGCTTGTGTATCTCCCTGTTTAACAAGCGTCCTGAGGGCATGCCGCGTCATCCATTGCAGCTCGTCGTCGCTTTGCTTGCCCAGCAACTTCCAACAATGCAATGTATCGAGTACCAACTTCGGATGCGTTTTAGCGATGTCGTTTAAATGATTGGCTACCGAGCGCGTTACATACCGAGTCGGATCAGCGTGGAGTGCATCCAATAGCTCAAGAGGCCTTTCCACAGGAAGCGATAGGCGTCCCGACCAGGGTAATAATGGCCGAGTCCCTTCGCTGACCAAGCGGCGCACATGATAATTTTTGTCGCCGGCCCATTTTTCTAATTCTGCCAGCGTTTGCTCGGGATAGGACTTGATAAAGAAGCGTATCGAGTCTTCCATCGAGAAACGCATAGTGAGTTGTTTTAGGGTTTTGAGCGATAGCCTAAGATGCTTGGATTCACCGCCACGGCGGACGACAAATTCACCCAGCGGCGCAAAAATAAAATCGCCAAAGTCATCGTCTCCGAGGCTTGGGTCTAACGGAGGTGGCAACGCAGCCACAATCTGTTGGGCCGCTCGCCTGAAATCTTGATCAAGATACGTTTCCAAGGTCATAGCGATCTTGACGATGCGCTGCTTGAGTTCCAACGCATTGAATCCCCGCAGTGTGGCCGCCACAAACCCCGCCGAGTCGAAGCGGGGATCGGCGGCGGTAAAGAGACCAGCCAAGTATTCAACGCGCTGACGGTTGAATAGGTGATCTTTCAGACTAAAACCAGTGGAAGAGTTTTTGGGCATGGTGGGCGCGAGGGAGCAAGGTAACCGCGACAGAAAATAGTGAAAGCTGATGGTAGCATATGTCGAAAGTTTTGACACTTCTCGCTGAACAACACCTACTGGTTACATTGTTTTAGGTACTTAGGATTGCCTGGCATTGATACTCTATCGCGTTGGTCATCCGTGCCCCGGCTTTGCCATCCGTGCTAGGCATTGCTTTAAGGGGTAGCACGGATGGCAAGGCCGGAGCACGGATAAAACGCTAGTCAGGTGGTGATCAGCGAGAAGTGTCAAATTTTTGGTGAATTCCGCTACTGGGAACCATTTGCGTTGCGGCATTGCACAACACTCTGTGAGGGCGACCCATTACGCTCGTTTCAGCTCAACTTTCAAAAAGCGCCCAGTGATGGAATTGGGATTGGCGGCGACTTCCTCGGGAGTCCCACAGGCCATCAACTCTCCGCCTTTGTGCCCTCCCTCGGGCCCTAAGTCAATGACGTGATCGGCGGTTTTGATAACGTCTAGATTGTGTTCAATGACCACCACCGTGTGTCCGTTGTCCACCAACCGATTCAGACTTTCGAGCAGACGATCGATGTCGGCAAAGTGCAAACCGGTCGTCGGCTCGTCGAGTATGTACAGGTTGTGTTTTCCGCGTTTCAGCTTCCCCAACTCCGCAGCTAGCTTGACGCGCTGAGCCTCGCCGCCTGACAAAATCGTCGAGGGATGCCCCAGCTTCAGATAGCCGAGGCCAAGCTCATTGAGCACAGATATCTTTCTAGCGATCGTGGACTGGTCAGCAAAGAAAACAACACTCTCTTCGATCGACATTTCCAGCACGTCGGCGATGCTTTTACTGTTGTAGGTTGCTTCCAACGTCTCTGCACTGTACCGCGCACCCTTGCAAGTTGGACAAGTAACTTGCACGTCGGGCATGAACGACAATTGCGTGGTAATACTCCCTTCACCCGCACATTCCTCGCAGCGACCGCCTTTGACATTAAAGCTGAAGGTGGAAGCGGTAAAGCCTCGTTGCTGGGCTTGCTCCGTACTAGCAAACAAATTGCGAATAGCGTCGTAAATCCCGATATAGGTTGCTGGATTGGAGCGCGAAGTCCGACCGATGGGACTCTGGTCGATATCGATCACATCGCTGATATGTTCGTGCCCGAGTAGTTCATCGTGATCACCAGCCAGCACGCGACTGTCGTGCAGGAGCGAAACTAGACGTTTGTGAACGATCGAGTGGATCAATGAACTCTTTCCCGATCCAGACGCCCCCGTCACGCACACGAATTGCTCAAGTGGAATGTCGACATCGATGCTCTTGAGATTGTTGTGTCGCGCTCCGCGCACCGTGAGAAGTTTTCCACTGCTGGCGCGATGTTCTTCGGGCGTGTGAATCTTACGCTGGCCGCTCAAGTAGTGGCCTGTCAAACATTTTTTGTCTCTGAGAATTCTTTTGAATGGTCCCTGCGCGACAACTTGACCACCATGAATTCCCGGCCCCGGTCCAATTTCAATGATATGGTCGGCGGCACGGATGGTATCGGCATCGTGCTCTACAACAATCACAGTGTTCCCCAAGTCTCGCAGTCGTCGCAAGGTATCAATCATCTTCTCGTTGTCCTTGGGATGCAGCCCTATGCTCGGTTCGTCCAAGACATAGAGCATCCCCATCAGGCCCGATCCAATCTGCGAAGAGAGCCGAATCCGCTGTGACTCACCGCCCGACAAAGTCGACGAGCCGCGATTCAGATTTAGGTAATCTAAGCCGATCGCAATTAATAGCTCGAGTCGCGTAGTTACTTCCTTGAGGATTGTTTCACAGACCGCTTGTTGCTTCTTAGTGGGTTTGATCGAATTCAGATAGTCGAGCAATTCGACGAAATGCAGTTGGCCGACGTCGTGAATACTCAATCCATTGACGGTGACCAACCGCCGTGAACGTTTGAGCCGAGCTCCACCGCATTCGGGACAGGGATACTCGACCATAACTTTCTTTAAGTACGAGTCCATACCGGCGCTGGAGGTGCCCTGTTTTCGATACCAGCGATAGTTATGTTCCAATTGATTGACGACACCGCCAAATTTGATCTTCTTTCCCACATGTTGCTCGCCCTGCTTTGCGCCCGGAGGCAGGACAACTTCAAACAGTTCTCCCTTGGTTCCGTAAAGAAGTAGATCGATGTGCTGCTTTGGGAGCTTAGCGTAGGGTGCATCTAGATCAAGTCCGTAGTGGGCAGCCAAGCTGTGTAGTATTCGTCCACCCCACGCATCCTTGCTATTGCTGAAGGCAGCCTTCACGAATGCGCCGCCATTGAGCGAGCGACTCGGATCGGGAACTAACAGGGCGGGATGCACGCGCATGGCGGTCCCGATTCCCGCGCAGGTTGGACACGCGCCGAGTGGGTCGTTGAAAGTGAATTGAGCTTGATGCAATGCACCGGCGACAACGTGATGCGGCTGGCAACCGAAACCATCGTAGAATTTCTTCAATTTGGGCGTCAGCCGCTTGGGCTGTGTGATATGAAAGCTCAACAGTCCATCGCCCAGCTTCAATCCGTGCTCCAGCGCAGTGATCACTTGGGCATCCGTTCCGGGCCCTACCACAATCGTGTCGACTACCGCTTCTATAGTGTGCTCTTCGTCTTCTTCTAGCTGGATGTTGTCCCCCAAGTCGCTGGGCTGGCCATCGATTCTGGCCCAACGATAGCCGTTGACGCGAATGAGTTCGAACAAATACTCGTAGTCTTCGCCATGGATTTTATGAACGGGCGCGCGCACCTCGACCTCAGTACCCGGTGGAAGTGAGCCGATGTGTTCCAGCATTTGATGCGCAGTGCGAATCTCGATTGGCTGCTCACAACGCGGACAATGAGCTGTTCCCATGGTGGCGAAGAGCATTCGTAGATAATCCGAGATATCAGTCATGGTTCCAATCGTCGAACGCGGATTGGAGCCGATCGTTTTCTGATCAATCGATACGACCGGCGATAGACCATTCACGAAATCAACGTCTGGCTTCTTCAATTGCCCAACGAAGCGTTTGGCGAAGGTGGACATCGAGGCCAACAATCGTCGCTGCCCTTCGGCATACACTGTGTCGAAAGCCAACGACGATTTACCGGATCCACTAACACCCGTCACGACCACCAAACAATCGCGCGGGATTTCCAACGATACGTTTTGTAAATTATTTTCGCGAGCTCCTTGGATTTCGATGGTGGTGCGCATGAAATTGTTTTCTCTGAGACTCTTTGCGAATAGCTGCCAATGCTTGCTTGAGACCGCCCTGAAAGGCACGAACTGAATGGATTTCCTGTAGCGGAAGTCGCCCAGACTTTCGGTTTTCGAATTGGAAAGTCAGATACAGAAATTCTGGGTGACTTCCATTACAAATGCATGAAATAGGCGGGCTCTTCGACCGTGTGTTGACTGCGCGCCGTTAATTTGAAAGGGGCAGATATTTTTCCGAGGTACCCCTTGCGCTCCAGCCATTCACATGCCGCCTCCAAATGCCACGGATAGACCTGTGAAAAAGCAAAATGGTCACTGATCTCCGACAGTGCTACGACGCGATTTTGCTTTTTCAAGAATTGCAACAAGGGTTTGAGGTGAGTTGCACAGTGGCTGTCCAAATACTGATCGATGCGGTCCAGCGCGGTTCGAAGTATTTGTTTGTTCTTGCGTTTGGCCAATACATCCAGGTAGATCACCTGGAATAACTCGGGAGCTATTTCAATGGCACGGTAGATGGCGTCTTGCTCCCATACTTGGCCCTCGCGAATGATCTCCGTATAGGCGATACTATGCGCGGCGCTCAGAATCTCTTGGAAGGCCAATTCTAGATCCTGTTTGATCTCCAACCGTTTGCCTGCATGGCGCTGAGCATGAATGGTCCAGGTGGAAAAAGTCAGTAGTTCGCGCTCCCGGTCTTTGGCGGCAATGCTGCTGGCCTGTTCAAACCAAGTTGCAATCGAATCATCTCGAGAATAGACCATTTCTCGATGAGCAAAAAAGTTGCATGAGAAAGCAGTGCGAGATGACCCTTCTACCATTTGCTTGAATCGTGTACGGGGAATCACCTCCGCATGGATATTGATTCCATTCTCGACCAGTTGGCGAAATACGCGTTCGTCGCCGCCGTCGCTCCGCAGACGCCGACCAACACCGTCGGCCTCGATGATCCATAGTTTCAGCGCCTCCCGTCGCCAGATTGTCTCTTCAGTCAAACTGCCAGACAGGACCACCGCCAACACATATCGATCCTCGGCAACACGTTCAATGAAGCCCTTCAATGCAGTTTCAAATCGAGCCAGTTTTTCCGTATCTGTTTCCATGTTGGGCCGCTCTGATTCTGAATTTGTTGAAAGAATAGCATTCTCATGATCGTAGACGATTGGACTCCCCTAGATACAGCAGTGACGAACTAGTGGGTCGGACTTGCTGTGTATTCTAGTGGGTCACACTTGCCGAGTGTGACTAGGGACTCAGGGTGAGGTTCGCATTGTTGAGACACCATGCATGGAAAATAGGTTGACATGCACAACTCCCGACTGAAACGAACCCTCCTCGAATGTCCAGTCACTCCCGGCAGGAGCGACCCACGGTGGCGCTCACGTCGCTCCTGGCAGGAGCGACCCACGGAGGCGCTCACGTCGCTCCCGGCAGGAGCGACCCACTCTGGAGGGACCGATTGGATAGATTCGGTGTTTACTGAGACTTGTCGAAGAATTCAGTGATTCGTTGCAATACTCGTGGTCGTTGCAATTGCCAATCGCGATAGCTGAGCGGCAGAACGTGCAGCCCCGCGCGGTGAATTAACCGATAGCGCTGGAGCGAATACGCTTCTACTAGCTGACCAGGATAACCGATCAAATCGAGAGCCAAGGCTCGCCCCTGCGACTCGACAATCAAGTCCATCGGTTGGCTGGCAATTCGAAAATCTTGCCACATATTCAACACCTGCGGTTCTAACTCGCGCATCACATCGCGACGAAACGGGTCCACTGCCGAATTGATTACAGCAGCATCGGCCACAGGACTTTCGACACTATGCAGAAGTTGGTATAGCAACGATTGTTTGTCAAGTCGCTCATGATCGAACGACGTGTATAGGAGTTGTTGATGCCGAGCGCGAGTGATGGCCACGTTGAGCAACTGAGGCGTATTGAGAAAACGCAACGTCGCTGAGTGCGCCCCATCGTCGATGGCCAGCGACACGCACATCATATCGCGCTCTTCGCCCTGGAATGTATGCGCGGTGCCAACCAGCAAATCGTGGCGTTGCATTTGCTCATAACTCAATTCGCGTTCCAAGGCTTTAGCCAAGTAATCTACTTGGTCGCGAAATGGAGAAAGAACACCAATCGTCTGCGGTGGTTTACTCGAATGGGCTTCGATGTGCTTGACGAGATCAGCAACCATTTGGTCGGCTTCAAGCGGATTGATTCCGTTAGAACCTCGCTGGCCCGCACAGGGACGGATGTGGACGCAACGCAGGTTCGTCGTCTGTGGTTGCTCACGCATGACGTTCAGTGAGTCCGAATAGAATTGCCGGTTGCTAAAGCGGATAATATCGGGCAGGCTGCGAAAGTGCTCGTTCAGGAAGCTCACTTGGCATTGATCCGCGATCGAATCACTGACGGCATCCAAGATAGATTTGTCGCGATAGTGGAATTGCACTTGTTGACCAGCCGTCAGTTCACATTCCTCGGCCAGTGCTACTTGTCGCGTTTCGGGTAGAAACGACAGGTGTCGCAGCTGTTTCGGGTCGCCGACGACCACGGCGCGTTGGCCGCGATAGAACAGCGGGAGGCAACTGGCGATATCGCATTGTGTGGCTTCATCCAAAATCACTACATCAAACAGCCCCCGTTGCCAGGGCAGCACACTGGCCAGATCAGTCAATTTACATAACCACACGGGAAACGCGTGAAGAAGTTTCGTAAAGCTAATTTCGCTAAACAAGTTTTGTTGTTTGCTATTGCTACGCGCTCTGAGGGCGGTCAGAAACTTAGTCAAATCTTCACGGCTGCGGCGCAGCAGTCGCTGGACACGATCCTCGAGTAAGGCGCGCAAGCAATTCTTCGCCAACGCTTGCCGGCTATCAAGCTGCGTTTGGTAGAGTTGAAATTCGTGCCACAGGTCCGCATCGCTCAAGCACCAGTTGCGATACCGTTTGGCCAACGCATCACTTAATTTGCCAAATAGCCCGGCGCTAGGTGTTGTTTCAAGAGATCCCCAGCCTACTTCGTGTTTGATCAAAGCTTGAATTCTCGCTTCCCGTTGTGCGATCGATCGATCCAGTCGGCGAAGCTGCTTGCGTAGATTTCGGGAACCGGACGCCGCAGGCAAACCTGTTTCTACTCCAACGGTAACACCAGAGAGTAAATCTTCAAGCTTGCTTTTCAATTCACTCAAATGAGCCTTGCGCCCGGCGCGGACGATGGCAGCGGTGGGTCCGATCAAAGATTCTATCTTGCCCGCCACCACGTCCACTGCTTGATCCATCCGTGAAGCGATCAAGACGGTTTGATTGCGTGATAAATGATCGAGGGCAATGGAAGCGATCGTATGCGATTTGCCTGTACCTGGCGGACCAACAACCAAAGTCAGTGGATAATGTGCGCCGGCCAAAAGTGCTTGCCGCTGCGCTCCGCTCAAAACGCTGGGAGTCACGGGTTGGCGCTCGGGGGCTGACGTTTTAGATGCAGTCTTGTCACGTTTCTTGGCTAGTAGGCAGCGTAATGGCGGAGACAATTTGGGCGTGGTTGATAATTGCGACAGTTCATAGAGCACCCCCCGTGTTTCGGGCGAGTTGGGAAGCAGTGCGACGGCCACAGCCGGCAAGCAACGCAAGCCGTCCGCAGATGACGGATCGAGTTGTGTGTGGACCGTCGTCGACGGTAGCAACTGCGGAAACGAGCTCAAGGGAGTAAAGTCTACTTCAGGGAGACATTCGGCCAGATCGGCCGCGATCGCATGTAACTGCTCGCGTGGCCACGGAAGTGGTGGTAGGCGAGCTAAAGCTTGCTCAAGCCGCTTCGTGTCCGCGCCTGTGGCTTCGGCAATCAACGACAATGCTGGAAAGTTGACACGCACTTCATCCGTGCTGGGCACCAGAAATAAGGAACCCTGTAGTTCTTCAAAGTCAGCGTTGAGAAAAATTAGTGGAGCGCAGATGCGATCAGGCAGACCATCCAGCAGTTCTCCCTGGCCCACGATGGGAAACGCAGCATACACCAACGACTTATCGCGACGGTATTGATAGGCTTCTTTTTGCAGGGCGGCCGCATACTTTTGTGGCAAAGGAGCTCGCGGCAGCGTGCCATGCACGACTACCTCTTCTCCGTCGAGAAACTTCAAATGGCGAATTTTCGCATGCAGAAGACTACTAATACCCGTTTCGCGATTGTCTGCTTCGTAGCATTTGCGTTGGTAGTCGATAAGTTGTGAAGCATGTAATTGTGTGCCGCGGGCCATTACCTAAACCTATTCCGCCGATGTTTTACGGACGGAGCGGATGAGCCTGGTTGGGTCTATAGGAAAACGTTGTTCAGAACGATCTACGCAGGGACACCAGTGCATGTTCTCGATCGGCGACCGTGTTTCGGGAAATAAGGCTGGTGATCGCATGTCAATTGTTCCCGATTTGGGGTTGGAGTGTCGTGCGACGATTTTACTACAATCCACCACGCCGCGGAGCCTGCCATGGCGAGCCAGCTGGGTTATACTGGTTAATGATACGATTCCGGATCGATTGCTCACTGTTGTGCGGAAACTTTGCATGTTGCTATCCTTTCCTCCTGAAACTCGAACGCTCATCGACAACGTGCGTTGGGAAACCTATGTTGCATTAGCTGAGGATCGCCGTGGCAATGTTCCTCGAATTACGTACGATCGAGGTTTGATGGAGCTCATGAGTCCGAAGAAAGAACACGAGAAGGTCAAAACGCTTCTTGGTCGTTTAGTGGCCGCATTTGCTGAAGTCAAAGAGATCGATATCGAGAGCGTGGCGTCGACCACATTTCGACGTCAAGATCTCGATCGTGGCTTCGAAGCCGATGAATCTTTTTATATTACTCATGCGGAGACCATTCGCGCTCAGGATGAGATCGATCTGGCCGTAGATCCGCCACCCGAGTTGGTGATCGAAGTTGAGATCACAGCGTCCGCAATTCGCAAACTGGAGTTGTTCGCCAAATTGGGCGTGACTGAAGTCTGGCGACACGACGGAGAACAACTACGGGTGTTCGGGCTCGTGGGCGAAATCTATCAAGAGGTTTTCGAAAGCGTTGCCCTACCAGGGTTCCCACTTCCAGCGGCACAAGAGATCGTTCGCAAACGAAATACGGTAGGTGAAATTGTGCTAGTCAAAGCGTTTCGCGAATCGATTCAAGGCTCGTAACGTCGCCCATCGACACTGGGAATTGAGCCCAAGGAATGACGAAAAAACGGCCAGCGGCCTAAAACAGCTGCCAGGCTTTGGCGTCGATTTCTTGTTGCAGCTCAGGATCGTTGGCCCTATCCAGTAAGTCGTAGTAGGCATAAGGGTACTTGAATACGTGTCCCAGACCAAGCGACTTGTCTCCGCGTTGTTGCCAATATTGAGCGTCCGTTGGTCGCAGCTGGCTGACCGCATGGTCTTTGATCTTACGGTCAGTCGATTCCGGCCCCAAGCGAGTTACGGTCACGTATTTTCGAAACGCCGTGCGGCAGCTTTCGGCCCACTCCGCATCACCCATGGCAGCCAGTTCGACGAGCGCCTGACCAAACGTCAACATATGTCCAGCGAACCCTTGGCCAAATCCGCTAAAGCGATCGATAGCAGCGCTAGCCTCCTGAAGTATAAAGCGAGAGGCCGCTTCGGCATCAACAAACGGAGGCGGATCGACGTCAGCCTGGGGCGCGATATCACGCCACGGCTTGATGGCTTTGATCAAGTTGCATACTCCGTTCACGCGCTCAATAGTCGCCGTCTCGGGGAGCATTCGAAATCCCTTGATGGCATGCATGGCAAAGATCGCGTCGTGGCCAACTTCACGTAGTACACCCTCTCCGCCAGCGAGCGCCTGCCCCACGCGCTCCACGGCATTGGCGACGGGCTCGGACTCAGGAAAGGATTCGCAGAGCTTCGAAGGGGCCCAATTCAAATCAAACAGCGACACAATCCTAGTGGTCGTGGCCTCATCGAGTTCATTGTCAACACACATCATGTGGGCCGAAATCATCGATGCGCCGCGATGCCCGTCGGCAAAGTAATTGAGCTCGGGCGCTCGGGCTAGAGCATTGAGGCCCAGCTCCACGAGTCGTTTTTGTTGGAGGCTACCCTGTTCATCGGCCTCGCACCGTAACATCGGTTTACAAGTTAAACCTAACATGGCGGTGCTGGCGATCGCAAATTGTCGTCGGTCGAGCATGTGCTTACTTCCGGTCGGCTGATAGCGTTTGAGGTATGATTTCGATCGTGTGAGCCACCGGCACGAAGGCGTGGGCAATGGCCTCGGCCAGCGGTTTTCTCTGCGCTTCCGTACTTTCTGCTGCCGCTCCAAAATCGCGCTGGCCTTCAGGCCCGTGAAAAACCTTTTTTACCTGGGTCGTTTCAAAGGCTTGTTTCTCGGCCACTGCCCTGTCGACGGCATCAAAGGCTGTGCGAAATGGGTTGTTCACAAACACGGCAGCCAAGTTCACGCCTGCGGTCAGCTCGTCCGCACTAAACTCATGCGATTCATCACCCCATACCACACGATATTTCGCGTGTTGTGGCGCAGCAAGTTTCAATACAAAGCGATTTAAATCTTCGGCAAAGGGAACCAAGGTCATGCCGGAGCGAATTGAATCGTAATCGTTGATGTCGCCAGTCACGCAGAACGGATAGCGAGTACTGGTCACTTCAAGCTTTCCGTTTTCGACAGAGTTGATTTTGTGACCGTCCGAAGCGGACGCAGTGATTTGCTCGAGGTTCACGTTCAAGCTGGCGATTTCTCCATCCAGCCCCAGGGCGCGGAGCATCGACCAAGCCATGATGACATGCCCGGCCCAGCCAGGATGGATACCATCGCTACCGGCAACGAAGTAGGGTTTTTCTTCGGTAGCGTTGTGCTGTCCTGGTGCAAAGACTTGAGCTTGATACATTGGCCAGAAGATATCGGCAAAACGCACACCTTCTGATTCGGCTACTTCGATGGCGATGTCGCGCAGCGCGCACAGGTTCAAATTGTGTTCGCGCAATGTGCCACTGCGACTCTTGACCCAAGCGGCAATTTTCCCGGAACATCCAGGCGAGCCCACGACGACGCGGACATCGTGCGCTTTGAAATTCCTGACGATGGCTCGGTAATGATCTTCATACCACTGGCCATTGGTCACATCAAACGCACGATAACGGGCATCGTTCATGCCGTAAGCAAGTGTCGCCACGCTGGGTTTGAAGGTCAGGCAATCTTGATCCATGCGCCGTAAAAAGCCATCTGTTTTTTCACCACTCCAACCATATTGTCGCACAGTGACTTGCAACTGTGGCACGCACGCAGTGAGGTAGGTTTCCATGATCCGCGAATACATTTTTTGTTCAGTGATCGAATCGCCGCAGATCGCCAGCCGATCGCCAACTTGAAGCAATAACTCCCCTGGCCCCGGTGCCTTGCGCGGATTGAAACCTTCAAAGGCTTCATGATCGGGTTTGGTCTCGTAGAGGTACGGACCAAGCTCAACGGCAGTCGTTTGGCCGGTCACCTGAGCATATGCCCTATGGCCGCTAAACATTAACATCAAAATCAGAGTCGGGAACAACAGTGGTCTTGTCAGTTGTCGCATAGAAAGCGATCCTAGTTTGGCTTGTTAGTTTCGGTAGGTAATTGTGGAATGCCCGCACGATATCCTAATCGATATAGGGTATACCGGCGGCGTTAAAAGACACAAAACACCGGTTTCGAATCCTATGCTCCGGGATCTCCGTTTGCTCCTGTTACCAAAATGAGATTTGAGTCAACCCGAATGGATACTCAAAAGGTAAACTCGAATCTCGGCGAACCTGAGTCAATTCCAATTGATATCGATAGGCCTAACTATGCAGCAGCCAATCCAATTCACCGCCGCGCTAGTCACAGCCAATCTGCGAAAATTGGTTCGTCCTGAGAAAGCAGCCTTTTTGCCCAAATTTTTTCAAGCGATACCAGGCGGTTATGGCGAAGGAGACGAGTTTTTGGGCGTTGTCGTTCCCGATCAACGTAGAACGGCGAAACGCTTTTGCGATCTGCCGCTGAGCGAGATTCAACACTTGCTCAATTCGCCATGGCACGAATGCAGACTGACGGGGCTGTTTATTTTGGTCGATCAGTTTGAACGGTCTGGCAAGGGCAAGTTGGCCGAAGCAAAATTGCGCAAAGAGATCGTTGATTTCTATCTAGGCAATTTGCCGGCGGTCAACAATTGGGATCTTGTGGATTCGTCGGCACCAAAGATTCTGGGGGTCTGGTTGCTGGATCATGCGCGCGAACGAAAAATCTTGAACCAACTCGCCGGGAGCGAGGTGTTGTGGGAACGACGCATCGCAGTCCTATCCACGATGCCACTCATCCAGGCTTCTCAATTCGCCGAAATCGTACGTCTGGCACAGCACCTGATTGTCGACCGTCACGATCTGATGCACAAAGCAATTGGTTGGATGCTGCGTGAAATGGGAAAGCAAGACGCCGACGCACTAACAGACTTTCTCGAAAAGCACGTCGATCGCATGCCTCGTACCATGTTACGCTATGCCATTGAAAAACTGCCCGAAGACCAACGGAAGTTTTGGCTGAGTTGTTGATTGAAATGAATGGAAACCAAATCAATATGAACCAATCGGAAATTGATGAAATTGTCACCGGCGTCGAGCGAACTGTCCGCGAGCGAATGGCGGGACAACAAGCAGGGCATGGCGTGGATCACGTGCTGCGAGTTCTTAAGACGTCGCTAGAGATTCAAAAAGAGGTCGGTGGCGATGTCTTTGTGGTTCAACTAGCAGCTTGGCTGCACGATGTAGGAGACGCTAAATTCCATAACGGAGTCGAACGCAGCGCCCAATTCGCGCGAGAGATTTTGTCTCGGCTTGATGTCGCAAGCGATACTGTCGCCCAGGTGGCACACATCGTCGACAACATCTCGTTTCGCAAAGGTGCCGCCGCGGCTGAGTTAACACTCGAAGGCCAGATTGTACAAGACGCCGATCGGCTCGACGCCCTGGGTGCCATCGGCATTGTGCGCACGATCGAATACGGAGCCGCTTTCCAGCAACCGTTTCATGTGCCCGACAATGCTGGCAGTCAGCAAACGGGCGTCGGGCATTTTTATGAAAAACTGTTCAAGCTGCGCGAGCTACTGAATACGGAGCCGGCTCGCCGTATCGCCGACCGCCGCGAAGCTTTTATGAAGGAGTTTCTGGAGCAATACTTCAAAGAGTGTGGTGAATCGAATCCGTGGCTCCATTTCGGCAATTATAATAAGGGTAGCGACTTTCCCACCTAGAATCCCACCAAGCGGATAGCCTCCGCGCGGTCACACTCCCGCCTCCCGCAAAAAAAACTTACCATGATATCTTTTCATCGATGCATGGCGTTTCGAACGATCGCGTTCCTTACGCTGGCGCCCCTCATTCTGTTACTGCCAAACGCGACATCTTGGGGCGAAGAGCTCAACTCGGAACGCTCCAGCAATTCGATCGACTTCACTCGAGATATTGCGCCGCTGCTGGCGCGGAATTGCACCGCGTGTCACAATGCGAAAAAACCAGAAGGGGGTCTGAATCTCGAGTCGCATTCCTCTCTGATGGCAGGGGGCGATAGCGGCGCAGCCGTTGTGCCCAACAATTCGGGCGACAGTGGACTGCTCAGCCGAGTGGTCGATAGCGATGATCCGATGCCACCCGCTGACAATGCCGTGGGAGTCAAACCACTCAAGCCGGCTGAAGTCGAGTTGCTAAAACGATGGGTCCAAGCGGGAGCACTGGCCCCCAGTTCGTCAATCGCGACAGCGGTGAATTGGCAACCCATTCCTGCCCACCTATCACCCATCTATGCTGTCGACAATTCGCGCGATGGCCAGTACCTGGCGATTGGTCGAGGAAACACGGCGCAAATCATTGACTTAAATGAAACGCGGAATGCTGACTCGGCTGCCCACCCATCGATCGAGTCACTGATTGATCCCACTTTGCAGCTAGCCGATGGCACACCGCTAGTGGCCAGCCACTTTGACTTGGTGCAATCGCTGGCCTTCAGCCCCGATAGCCAATTGTTGGCTACCGGGGGCTATCGCACAGTTAAGTTTTGGCGGCGCCAAACGGTCGCCCAGCAATTGCTTGCCGGAGTCTCGCCTGGCGATGATCACTCTTCCTTCGCTCCAACAGGTAAACGCCTAGCGTCCGTGGTCAACGATATCGGACTGGAACTGGTCGACCTCACCACGGGTCAAGCGCATCGCTTTCTACAAGCGCACCCTGCCAAGATTACCGCCTTGGCATGGCTCTCCGATCAACACCTTCTTTCGGCCGATGCAGCTGGAGCGTTACTACTCACTGATGCCGTCAGCAATACGACAACTCCGCTAAAGTTTAGCGACAATCCATTGGAGCTTCGGCAACTAGCGGTTTTGGGAGAACGCGTCTTCGCACTCGACACCTCAGGAAGAGTTTTTCAATTGTCGTGTGAATCAGGAGAATCGCTGGCGAAGATTTCGACAACTGCGGTTATGTCCGTCACAGCTGAACCAATTGCTGTGGCTGAAGTTGTTACAGCGCTAACTGTCACATCACTTCCAGAACCATGTTTGGTTGTAGCGCTAGACAATCAAGCGGTTCGACGTCTGTCGCTCGACGCGTCGTCAGACAATCCCGATCAACTGGGTGAAGTTCAACTCGACGCTCCGGTCCGACGGATCGTCGTTAGCTCCGATGGGCTGCTGTTATTGACGATTGCCGAAGGAGGACAGGCCAAACTGTGGAAGCTGGCTAGCGGTGAACTCCTCGCGACCCTCGACCAAGACTATCGCGGGAGCATTCAGTTTCACGCTCGCCAGCGCGATGCGGCGCGACAAGCGGGGTTGATCGAATTGTTGGCGACGCAGCTCACTGAATTGCAGAAGGCGTCTGCCGCTGAAGTGGAAGCGCATAAAAAAGTGCTGGAATTGCGCGATCAAGCCTCAACGGCCTTGGCCACGAAAGATTCCGAACTAGCCGCCGCGCAGGCGGTTACATCCGAGACAGAGCAAGCCTTGGCAGCCGCGCAGCAACGTGTGACGGAGCTGACCGCTGAGGTAGAAACCAAACGCAAGGCCGCTCAAGAGGCAGATGCCAAACGCAAAGCAGCTCAAATGGAACTCGCTCAGCGCGAACAGGCGTTAGCCACTGCAGCTGATGGTGTTAGTCGAGCTGCCCAGCGCATCGTCGACTTGGAGAACAAAACCACCACCGAACGAGAGGCGTTAACCAAGCTTCAATCTGAAGTAGAAACTTTAGAGGCGAGCGCCCACGCACCGCCGGCAACCGGCGGTACCTTCAGTGCCGATGGCGGGTTAGTAGTGATCGCGGGCCCCGATCAAACCGTGCGAGCCTATCAAACCGCCAATGGCTTGCCACTCGCGAACTTAACCAGCACAGGTACTGCTGCTTGGGGATTGATGGCGTCGGAGGAGAGCGAACTGCAAGCGGTAACGGCCGATGGTCGAGTTGTCACATGGGACCTACGATTACCATGGACGCTAGAGCGGTCGATCGGTACCCCCGAGGAGTCGCCGTTTAGCGATCGTATTACCGCGCTCGACTTCAGTCCTGATGGTAGACTATTGGCCGTGGGAAGTGGACCTCCCAGCCGCTTTGGCGAAGTGCAATTGATCGATGTGCAATCTGCCACGGTGGCCAAGAGCTTAGGGGAGGTTCACAGTGATACGGTGCTCTGTTTGCGATTTTCTCCCGACGGTCGGCAATTGGCCAGTGGTGGAGCCGATAAGCTCTGCCGACTTTGGCAAGTCGGAGATGGCCAGGCGTTGCGGGCCTTCGAAGGTCATACGCATCACGTGTTAGGGTTAGCTTGGCAAGACAATGGCCAGCGCCTAGCCACTGCCGGCGCTGATCAGTTGGTTAAAGTGTGGAAGGTCGAAAGTGGAGAACAACAGCGAACCATCAGCGGCTTCAGCCAGGAAGTATCTGCACTAGAATTCATCGGGGACACGCCTCGATTGATCAGCGTTAGCGCAGACGGTGCGGTCAAATTGATCAATACGGACGATGGTAAGACCATACGTGATTTTGCCGGTGCCAACGATGCGTTGTATACGGTAGCTGTCTCTGCGGATGGAAAACGCTTGACAGCAGGAGGCCAAGCAGGAAAGGTGTGGACATGGAATGTCGAGGATGGAAAGCGGCTGGAGTCAGCAAATACGAAATAGCAGTTTCAAGGCAGCCGTTACTGACGCGAGCGATGTCGTCTCGCGAGTCGTGTGGTAGCCGGTCGTCGGAATCTGGAGAGTGGTGCCGCTAATCGCACCCCGCGTGGCTGCGACCAAGCGTCCCAACTCGGTTCGCCCCAGCGATAGTGGTTTGCTTCTTCCCACGTTGAGAGCTTCGACCACGGCGTCCTTAAAGCTGTATCGAATCCCCAGACGCTGGCAAAGAGTAGCTAGCTCTTCTGTGAGAACCGGTGCGAATTCGCCATTGGCATCTTTTCGTCGCAACACGATTTCCTGCGCGTCGGCGGCAGCTCGCGATGGATAGGGACTGGTGTCCAATACCAACAAGCGATTGGTCCACAATTGTTGACTCTGAAACCAAGCCAGAGCGTATCTCCAGCTCCGACCGGCCTCCTCTTGTGCTGTGAATAGCGCTGTCCCTTGAAAGCCATGCCGAAAAAGATGGATCAGCATGGCCACACTCAGTACGTTATCGAGTTGGGCGGAGAGATAGCCATCTTCAATTCGCAGACGATCGAGGAACGCGATGGGGGTTCCAGGTTGGAGGTAGTCCAAACCGTCGAGTTCAAAGATCAGATTGCGTCGATGGGGACACACAAAAGCGCTAGTAATCGTACCTTGGCCTTGATAGGTCCCGGTGTAGGGCAAGTGGGCCTGTACTCGATGTCCGCGAAAGCGGTCAGCGATCGAACTCAGCATTTGTTCCGATACAGATTCGCCTGTCATTTCCCCTTGATTGCCCGCAATAAAGGCCGCGTATTGAAACTCACGTGGACCTGTACACAGCAAACCATGTCGATCAATATGCGCGGACAATATCAACCGCCGCGGATCGTTTCCCTTCGCGACTAAAACTCCTTGAAAGTAACCCACGTCAACATTTACTTCCTCCAACTCGCGACGGACAACTCTGAAGAACGAGTCCTCGGTCCCCACCACGGACGGTTCTCGAATGAGTGTCTGGAGGGTAGTCAAAAATCCCGTCAGGTCCAGTTCTGGCTCCGTGGGGTCGGGACCGCTTTCCGACAAAGGCATAGTTTGCGAGAGCAATTTCAAGATAAGATCAATTTCAATAGTTTTGAAAACTGCATTTCTGCACGATAACCAATAAGGAGGTCACAAGAGTGAAGACCATAGTTGAAGCATTCCCAAACCTACAATTCTCGTCGTGTGCTCAGCGAAACCGCTAACCGCTAGGCCGATTGATAACCAAAACAGTTCTTTTCCTTGATGACGCCAACGACATTATCGGGCACCATTTCTTCCCAACTCTCGTCCCCTTGCTGAATTTTTCGAAGCACCTCCCGCGAAAAAATATTGAGGCAACTCGAGTCATAGTTGTCCAAAGCATTGATGCCACCACGATCGACCAGATACTCGTAGAGCTTTCTTAGTTCAGGCGCAATGCTCAGGTTGTGGCATTCCATCAGCTCACCAGTGGATTGATCTAATAGCGGGTAGCAGTAGATTTTTAGATCATTTTTGAACAGGCGACCAAACGATTCTAGTACGCCACCATCGAGCCGTTGGTAGTATTTTTCGTCGAACAAGTCTTGTAGACTCCCCGCCCCCATTGTGATGGCGATACTCTCCTTGGTACAGCGCGATAAATACGCTGCCAAGCGGTAGTACTCGAAGTAGTCAGAAATCAAAACAGGCATGCCACAAGCCGCCAATACATCCGCTCGCGACAGGAAATCTCGCAAATCGATTTCTCCACCCGCCTTTAAGTTGCGCATGGTCAACTCCATGACTTGCACCACTTCCCTGCCCTGCACATTTGGAAGTTGCGAGAACTTCTCGTGCGCACTACGCAGCATATCTAGATTGACTTTGCATACCGGCCGAAAACTACCGCGTTCAACCAAGATGGGTTTGCGGTAGAAGAACTCAGAGGGCTGTAGAAGGCTGCCGTCAGCTGCAAACATAGCCGCACCGCTTAAACCCAATTCGACCAACTTGAGACTCATCAAGCGATTGTCGACATGCCGAAAAGCTATTCCACTAAACTCAATCATGTCAATCTCAATCCGTGCGATCGATAAGCCGTCTAGTAGAGAGTCGACCAGCTGTTCTGGTTCGTGGTTGAGTGTAAAAGCACCGTAAACCAGATTCACGCCGACAATCCCCAGTGCTTCCTGTTGCAATGCGGCTTCACCGTCCAGCATGCGCACATGGATGATTATCTGACTGTCCTCATCGCGTGGGTAAGCTTGAAATTTGATTCCGATCCACCCATGACATTCATTCGTTCCCTTAAAATTACGAGCAGAGACAGTGTCTGCGAATGCAAAAAACGCGCTGGTATCTCCACGCGACTCGCGCAATCGATCGAGATTCAGCCGATGTTCGTAGTCTAGCATCGCCTGCAAACGGTCGCGGCAGACATACCGTGAGGCCGATCCGTAAATCGCGTCACTGACTTTCATGTCGTAAGCCGAAATGCTTTTCGCGATCGTGCCCGCACCCCCTCCCACTCGAAAAAACCAACGGACTACCTCTTGTCCAGCGCCAATCTCTGCGAACGTGCCATACCGTCGAGGGTCTAAATTGACGTGCAGAGCTTTCTGATGGGTATCGATAACGGCGCGTTGATTCTGCATGAGGAGGAGGCGAATGGCGTAGCTTGTCGGTGGCCCAAACCGGCGAGGTGGAAAGTCGGGACGCTGGCCAGTGGGAAGAGCAGTGCACGGCCTGTACCACTTGGGACAAACTTTAGAGCCAATGGTTGATTCCCCTGGCAATCGACTGGAAGTCCCCCTCCCAATACCTGCTAGCCGCACAAAGAACATGCAGCCTAGCTTAGTTTTTAGGCTAAGAAGCTTCTGACGGTGCCGCGGGAACCCTGCGTGGGGATACTCGCGCCAATCGGTACCCGCGCTGTCGGAGAGCAAAGAGGGCAAGCGACATCAGACACATTGCCCCTAGCGCTATGGCAGCCATCAGCAGCAAGGCGAGCTTGTAATTCATCGCTAATCCAATCCACTGCAGCACGGCAAACATTACTGCGATTAAAAATGTGCCCCATAGCAACGGACGCCAAGGGCGCCGCGCGGCTGGTGTCAAACTGGCGACGAGGGCAATCAGCGTAGCTGCCGCCAGAATGAGTGTGATGGGGACACCGGCGGTAAAGTCGAGCGTTTGAGGTCGATAGCTCGGAAACCACTTTAAAAACGCGGCCACACAAGCCACCGCGAAGCTAGCGAGCAGCATGTCGCGAATCTGAAATCGCTGTGCTCGAAAACGTTGCATCAATTCGCCAGCAGCGGGCGGGTTGTCAATAACGAATAGTTCGTCACTGGTCACTGCACACAGCACCGGTCGTTGTCCGATACTTCTCTGGTACGCCTCAGTGATTATCTTCTGCCAATGCTCGACCATCCCCTGTTCACGCAAGAATCCACGGAGCTGCGCATGGTTTTTCGAGCGCCCCTCATGGCGATCCAATTCCCACAGCCACTCGTCGAGCGAGCGTCCGGTGGCTATGTCCAACGATAGCCTATCTACGCCGGTGGCCAAACGCACCAACCGATAGTCCAACCAGCGCAAACTCGATAGGGCAAAGGCCATTAGGCTCGTGGCGAGCGCCACTCTCGCAATCCAACTCGTATCCAATTCAGTCCCACGTAGCGCTAGCAAGGGGGCACAAAACATGACCCCACCCATCGCCACGAACAGGCCGCGACTGATATAGCTTTTGGCTAAGTAGCTTCCCAGCCACATCACCATGGCCCCTAAAGTACAGAACAAAGATTCCGTGTGCCGCGAAACCAACAGTGTGACTAACCAACCCAGAAACAGCGTCCCGACCAAAAAGATGGGCATACGAAACGGCAGCGGCGTGCGTCCCAAAGCGAGCCAACTGGACAACAAGCAGGTCGCCGCCACGAAGCTGGAACACATCACGAGAGATATGAGAATTGTGACAACTTGCATGGAGCTGAATCCGAAAACCGATGCGCTTTGATTAACAGGCGACCATGGCTGCTAACAGAGCGTGCAAAACACTGGGTTACCAAGTGGGAATTCGTTAACCAAATAAAAGCGCTAACCGACAGTGCCAGGTTGCTTCCAATTATAATTGCAACTCCGCAGCAAGCGATCGCGTTATGCCTGCATCGGCTACGCGCACGTCCAGAGTATAACATCAGTGGCTGGTTCAATCCGAGCAAACTAGAGGTATCGCAGGTGTCAGATCTATTAAATAGCCAGGGGCTGGCGTGGGGAATTTGGGATGAGCGCGGCGTGGTGGCAGCCGCCTTGCGTGACATGCTGGACAATTTGCTTGAGGGTACCGAGTTGCGTCCTCGCATGCTGCGTAGCGAGAATCCGCATCGGTTGGAGCAACTTTGCAGCACTCATCAATTGGGCTTGGCGGTGTGGGTCTTGTCTAGTGACAGTGAAATAGTTGACCTCTGCCAAGCTATCGTGGCCGTTCGCACTAGGCATGGTGACACGGTGTGCGTGTGTTATCTCGACACACCTCGTAGCGACTGGTGTTCGCTGCTCATCGAGGCGGGTGGGCAAGTGATTGTCAGCGATCTGCCGACACTGCAACGCGTTCTACCGCGCCTTGTGGCTCGGGCCCCCCTCAGTACACATGGCTACCATCCGCTTACACAGGGATTGATGGACCGCCTGCCGTGGTCACCTTAAACGGTATTGCATTTCCCCAAGACTTGACATTGGCCGCAGGGTGGGTATCCAAAATGAACCTGGTGGTTACCATCTGAACTAGACCGTTCATCTCGCACCGCCCACGGTGTTACCATCCCTACCTTTCCAGCAATCAAAAACAATGAGCGACATGACTCAGGCAATAGACACTATCCGCAGTTCCCTGGGTAAACTCCGCGATCCTGAGAATGGGCGCGAACTAGGGAAATCCAACCAAATCGAAGGAATCGAGGTCGATGGTGGGCAGGTTCGCTGCACGATCCGTCTGACCACTCACAGTTGGCCGATCAAGGATGAATTCTCGGACCGAGTTACCGAGACGATCCGCGGCGCCTACCCGCAGGCAGCTGACGTCATCGTCCACATCGAACCACTCGAACGGCCACCAGTGCCCATCGGACAAATCGGACTACAGGCTCGCAACGTGATCGCTGTCGGCTCGGGCAAAGGCGGAGTAGGCAAGAGCACTATGGCCGCTTCGATCGCGGTGAGCCTGTCCAGGGCAGGCGCCAAAGTCGGTTTGATGGACGCCGATGTCTATGGTCCGAGCATACCTCATTTGTTGGGTTTGTCTGGCCGTCCCGAGGTAATGAATGGCAAAATCCGCCCAATCTATTTCGAACAGATGCCGGTCATGTCCATGGGCTTTTTAATCGAACCCGACCAGGCGGTAATCTGGCGCGGTCCAATGCTGCATGGTTCGATTTCACAATTCTTGCGCGACACCTATTGGGGGCCGCTCGATTATTTAATCATTGACATGCCTCCGGGTACGGGCGACGTAGCGCTCACCTTGTCGCAAATGGTACCACTTACCGGGGCCGTGGTAGTGTGCACCCCGCAGCAGGTCGCCTTGCTCGACGCAGTAAAAGCGATCGCTATGTTCCGCAAAGTAAAAATTCCCGTGTTGGGAATGGTCGAGAACATGAGTGGTTTCATCTGTCCCGATTGCGGCAAACGCTATGACATTTTTGGACATGGAGGAGCGCGCGAGAAAGCGGAAGAGTTGGAGGTACCCTTCTTAGGAGAAATGCCACTCAACATACAGCTTCGTCAACAATCCGACACCGGCAATTTGAGCGACGCACTCAATGATCCCATCTGTCATACTGCCATCGATAAGATCGTGCGGTCGATGATCGGTCGCATCAGCCAACGAGCTGCTGCCGCTCCCACCGGCGCCACGCTACCAGTGCTGTAGCTCTTTGGACTGCTGGGACTGGTCCCAGCTTTCACTTTCTCGTACGCCCGAATCAGTGGCAGCCTAGAAAGCGACCAACCAAGTTCGTGCCATCTTGCTTTGGGTGAGTTCGCTCCTCCATGACAGGCTTTGCTGCTAGCCTGACTTTCACCGGCTAGTATCCATTTGGGGCTTGTTCATCTGAAAAGGAAAGCTCCGAGAACTCGGAGCACTCCAAGGTTTTTGGTCCTCGAAGGAGAGCGATATCGACTAAGATTGTTGGCGTCGTCAATGATTTTCATCGCGGAGAGGGCGATGGCAACTATCCAAGGATGCGTTGAATTTGATAGCGGGCTGCGCCGCTTAGGTTGGGTCGATGCAGACGCTGCCTTCGATGCGATAGCGATTTCAAACCGCGATGGCCCAGCTGAATGTTGGTTCCAGCGGTGGCTTGCATGTGGCGTTACCAATCAGTTATGGCTAAATTCACACGGTCACAAATGCGTGCAGCAACTCGTTTCGGCCGGTTGGACGCTACGGAGCAATTGGCCTCGCTCTTGGGGCGGGTCGGTATCCAAGTGGCTCGGCGAGCGACTGTTTCTGGGACATGCTAGCCTTTTCTCGGAGACCACGCATCTGCACAGTCTCATCAGCTCGCGGATTGGTCGACACGGTAGCGGGCAACCCGATTGGCCTCAGTGGATTGACGCTGCACTGCGACATGTCACTCAGCACCAAGGACACGTGTTCGTTGCACCTGGCTCAACATTGGCGGAGATGGTTGGGCAATTTGCCAACACCGCGGGATTGCCATTGACGACAGCTTGCTGGACGCAGCATGACGATGTGAGATCGTGGCTGGTTGATGTGCTGACTGCCACTACTGAAACAGTGAACCAAGCCCATGCGACACGTGAAAGGCTCTTTCTTTCACCTGCTTTCCAACCAGCCGATCCACAGTTTAGTGAGTTTCCACTTCAAGATCGTATTTCGATCGCCTTGGCTGATCGTGTGTGGTCGTTGTCGGTGCGCAGTGGTGGTACCCTTGAGAAGCTAATCACCGCGCGGCTGGACGATCTAGCGTTTCCCACGGCAAGTGTTTTTGTCACCCTACCCAGGGCAACCAAATCGCGATCGCCGTCGTCCGCAGATGGTTCACGAAGGAAGCTTGGCTGTACCCAAAGATTGTCGGAACGTGGTGCGGTAGGCTGGATCGTCCCACCGCGTTCATCTTACAACGAGCGCTCATGGCAGCATTGTCATGCTATTGCCACTGCCGGTGCTACGGTTCAACAACTCACGGGTCCCTTCCCTCAAGCATGGCGGGAATTGGATGCCGATGACATGTGGCCCTATTTAGTGCATTGCACACGCGGCACCACCGGCCCACTTCTCGGAGAGAGCGAGGCGAGCTATCGACAACGAGCATGGAGTCAGGGAGAGGCAAGCGTCTGGCATCCATTGGAGACGCTCAAGCATATTTGTCATGAAGGTCGCTTGCGCGGAACTGCCTCGATCACACGCACGACAGAGCGCTGCGTCAGTTTTTCTGACGTGCCGATTGTACCCTTATTGAAACGCCGCACGTTTCGCTCTCACCTTGGTCGCTGGGATTGGGAGCCGTATGGTTTGTTGTTTCGCCGCGAGGCCCTGCAGTCCGCCCAAGCTCGGGAAGTGATCTACGGCGACGAGTCTGATTTCGAGCAACTCGACTCTCGGGACAAGCCCTTCTTTCAACCGTATGGGCGGAAAGGTGAGCCAGCCGATCAAACATGGGCCCAGGAGCGTGAATGGCGAGTGTTGGGCGATGTCACTTTCCATTGGCTACCCGCCGACTCGGTTATTGTCTTTGTGCGCACGCAGATGGAAGCCCAACAATTCGCGCGCTACTCTCCCTGGCCCGTCTTGTGGTCAGCGAAATAAGCGATTGAACAATTGTGGAATTGCGGTCAATTCAGCTTCTGAGTAGTAGTACCATCCACAACCAACCTTTGGTCGGAAGGCCATCTTTAACAGGAGCAAACTGAGAAAACTGAGCGTTTGCTGGGAAATTTGCTCACCACTGGGTCGGTTCTCTGTTCTTTCTGTTTACTCTTGTTCCATCGAGGCGGTAAGATGTTTGTGTATCGTTTGACTTCCTACACCAGAACTGTTTCCGCGTGGGAGAGCATGCAGACTCTTCGCAAGTTTCACCTGCCTTTTTCCCACCACAAGGATCTCGCATGATGTTGCGTGTTGTTTTTCGTTCGTTAGTGCTTCTTATTGCAACCACAGTGACTCTGAAGGTGTGTGGGGCTCAAGAGGGAATTCGCACGCCACCTGAAGGCTTTGCAGCTCTGTTCAACACACGGAACCTTGAAGGCTGGCATGGCCGACCGCATTTGGATCCGCGCAAATGGGAGGGGACTTCGCAGGACCAGAAGATCGAGTGGCTGGAGGATCTGCGTCAACACTGGACTATCAAGGAGGGGGCCTTAGTCAACGATGGTCATGGCGTCTACATGACGACCGACAAAGAATACGGCGATATCGAACTATGGATCGATTATAAAACAGTCCCTAAAGCTGACAGCGGTATCTATCTGCGCGGGACACCCCAAGTTCAAATCTGGGATAGCACTGACGCAGAAAAGTTTAACTTAGGTGCGAATAAAGGGAGTGGCGGTCTGTGGAATAGTTCAGCCGGGGCAAAAGGCAAAGATCCAACAGTACTCGCCGATAGTCCGTTCGGTGAGTGGAATTCGTTTCGAATCATCCAGGTCGGCGCACGAACCAGTGTGTGGCTCAATGGAAAGCAAGTCGTCGACTACGCGGTAATGGAAAATTTTTGGGATCGCAAACTGCCACTGTTTGCCAACGGCGTCATTCAATTGCAAACGCATGGTGGCGAAATCCAGTGGCGCAATTTGTTCGTACGTGAAATTGGCACTGCCGAAGCGAATAAGTGGTTGCGCGACAATGATGGTGGCCAATTCAAATCGCTGTTCAATGGTCAGGACTTAAGTGGTTGGAAAGGGGCGGTCGCGAACTATGAAGTTACCGATGGCGCGATTCGCTGTAAGGCCGGCCATGGTGGCGTGCTGCATACCAGCGACGAGTACAGTGATTTCAGCGCGCGGTTGGAATTCCAAGTTCCTCCAGGTGGCAACAACGGACTCGCGATTCGCTATCCTGGCGACGGGGACACCGCCTATGTGGGGATGTGCGAGTTGCAGGTGCTCGATAACGACGCGGCTAAATACGCCAAACTCGATGAGCGACAGTATCACGGTTCCGCTTACGGCATGATCGCTGCGCACCGAGGCTACTTGCGTCCTGCCGGCGAGTGGAATTATCAGAAGGTGACCGTCAAGGGAACAACGATCCGCGTGGAACTCAACGGTACTGAAATTCTCTATGGCGACGTCAGCCAAGTCAGCGAGTTCATGGCGAACACTGCACATCCTGGTAAAGATCGCACCAGCGGCTACTTCGGTTTTGCTGGTCACAACGACCCGGTGCGATTCAAAGCGATCGATATCAAGAGCGAATAGCGATCAACGTTTAACCCGGATTATTCATGAGCTTGTGAGCCGAATCGTGCTAGCGTCGGGCCACGCAGTGAACCTCAGGCGCTAGCCGTGGGCTCAAGCTTAAGGCCCGCCCACGGCTAGCGCCTGAGGTTCACAATGTGTACAACGTGAGTGGCATTTGGCTAACGCCCGGCGGCAAATGGACCCGTGTGTAATCCAGGTCGAAACATTGGCTTTGTCGCTCAAGCCTAGTGTTTGTCGGTAGCGATAATCTGACCGACGATAATCCAGACGCCGACGAAGAATGCGCCGAGCATCGCGTGGAACCATTCGAGTGACATGTCAATTGCCTGCGCTGAAAGAAAACCTTTGTCGCGTCTTCCATGCGCAAACCCGTGTGGATTCCAAATCCTGAATCCAACCAACGTTACGGATTGAGTTTAGAAAAGAAAACCCTTTCCGCCTCGTCAATTGTCGTCACGGAGGGGTTTGGGGCACCAACTATTTTTTTGGCGTCGGAATGTTGCTTGCAATATAGGCTGCTTACGCAATCGACAAAGTCTGCCCAATACGGATCATCAAATGAACGCAATTGTTAAACACGGACCTGTTTTATCCGTGCTCCGGCCTTGCCCTCCGTGCGATTCCCCCAGCCATTTGGCCTAGCACGGATGGCAAGGCCGGAGCACGGATGAGCAGAGTACCAGCATTTCGATCAATGATTAATCCAGCTTTAATCGTTGATCTGAAACAATCGTCTGAGCGCATCGATCAGCGAAGCGTGATGCGTGGCGTCACTATTGTCGCGCAAGGCGCTTAGCGGTGGATGAAGCAACTTGTTTACCAAGCGTCCGAAGGCGATATCAACCTCCTTGATCGCCTGCGGGTCGACGATACCCCGCGATGCTAGCTTTCCTAGGAGCCGCTGTAATTCGTCTTGTTTGATTCCTTCGGCTTGCTCGCGAAGTTTTTTTATGGTTGGTCCCGATCCGCGTAGGACACTCTCCCCCAGGAACTTGTGTACTTCAGCTTCGACGATCTGCTCTGCCTTAGGCCATTCTTGCTGTCGCGCTTGAATGTTTCGATCGCAGACCTGTTGCAGGTCGTCGACAGAGTAAAGATAGACATCCGACAAATCGGCGATAGCCTTTTCAAAGTCTCGGGGTACAGCCAGGTCCAGAATCAGCACGGCGCGAGCACTCCGTTTGGACCGAATGGATTTAAATCGTTCCAGCGACATGATGGGCTCGGTCGCACTGGTGGTCGAGACCACTAAGTCGGCGTCGGCCAAGGATTGGTCGAGTTGTTCCCAGGGTAGAGCTTCGCCACCTAATTGATGAGCCAAGCTAGCGGCTCGTTCCGAATTGCGATTAACAATACGAATAGATTTTGCTCCGGCGTCGATCAGGTAGCGAAGTGTTTCCATGCCCATATCGCCGGCACCGATGAGCAATATGCGTTTGTCGTCAAAGCGTTCAAAAAAGTTGGCGGCAATCTCGCTGACTGCCACGCTGGGGACGCTGATCCGGCGGCGATGGATTTCGGTTTCATTGGCCACGCGACGAGCTACGACCGTGGCACGCTGAAAGGCTTGATGCATTAGCGCCGCTGCGGTCTGACCCTGGCAGGCCAATTCGTAAGCGGCTTTGACTTGGGACAATATCTGCGCTTCGCCAACGATCATGCTGTCCAAACTGGCGGCAACCATGAACAAGTGCTTGAGCGAATCCGCTCCGACCGCTGCCATCCGTTGCTCTGACACATCGCCATAATCGAGCTGATGATAGTTAGCCAAGAAAGACCCAATGTCATCACTGTCAGGAAGCTTCTCTGCTTGTCGAGTAGCGCAATACAATTCAACTCGATTGCAAGTACTGATCAACACTGCTTCGGTTTCGGGGAACTGCGTACAGAATTTACGCAGCACATCAACGACTTGCTCCGTCGAAAAAGCTAGCTTTTCTCGCACATCCAGTGGTGTATGGTGGTGGCTCCAGCCGACCATGGACCAGTGCATCACCCATGCATCTCCGGCTGTTGGAATTTGCTGTGTGGCTGGTGTTGGGTCGTAGGTGCGGACTGTCCGTGTGAGCCGTAGAGTACCAGTGCCAACGCCAGAACCATAAACGCGAAGTTGGCAATCACCAAATAGGCGCTGCGTCTACCGCCGAGCGCTCCACGTGAGGTGAGTTCCAGAATCGCAGCCACCAGCACCCAAGCAAACAACGCAAACGCAAATACGATTTCGCCGTTGATCCAGGAAATCTGTCCTTCGCGATTAAAATTCAGAATAATTCCTGAGATCAAACCGATGGCCAACCCTATTGAGCTGGCAAAGATACTGAGGCGATTCATCGATTGCAGGAAGTCGAGTGCGGGGAGTTTGATCCTGATCCGCGATAGTTTACGCGTTTTAAGTCGATACGACTGGACCAAGTACATCACGCCAAAGGCAAACCCCAGCGCGATGAACATCGTGCTCACGACTAAGCCTACACCGTGAATACCTAGCCACAAATTGACCGTGGTCGAAGGATGGAACGGGGCAGCGTCGCGGAGCAGCAGTCCTAAGCCGATCAGCGTTAACACCAACGGCATTAAGAACAGCCCGATAGATCCATTGGGATTGCGAATCGTCAATATTAGACCGGCCACCGCCAGTCCCCAGGCGCCGAGCACTGCCCATTGGAACCAATTCGAGAGGAGTTGTGGTCGCTCGTCTGCTAACGCCCCTAGCGAAAACTGATTGATCAAGAAGATCGAATGTGCAATCAGACCCACCACCAGCATGCCCACTACCAGTAGGTTGCGGCCAGGATACTTGAGATAAATACGCGCCGCTTCAAACAGCAGTACCAGCAGGTAGCTGAGCAGAAAACACGATACGGTCACACCGGCAAGCACAGCAATTACTTTAAATATTGAGTGTCGCAATGAGCGAGTATAGTTGTCGCGGTTGACGCATGAAAAAAAGCCAGCCACTCTGGTAAGGGGCTGGCTCTTAGACTCGTCAGCACTGCGCACCAGGATCACAGCGCACCAGGATCACCGTTAGTCGACGAAGTCCCAGGCGCCATCTTCACCTGTGATTACCACCGGCAGTTCGACCCACTGGGCTTAATCCCAATCGTCGTCTTCGTCATCATCTTCTTCGTCGTCGTCGTCCCAGTCGTCATCATCGTCGTCGTCGTCCGCATCCTCTTCATCATCTTCGATGTCGTCATCTTCGTCATCGACTTCTTCCCAATCGGCATCTTCCTCGTCTTCGAGCTCGTCGGCTTCTTCGTCCTCATCTAGATCGTCATCTTCGTCATCGTCGTCCCATTCTTCATCGTCGTCGTCGAAGTCATCGTCATCATCGACATCGTCGTCATCTTCTTCAAAATCGTCGTCTTCATCGACGGCATGCGGAACTAGCCTGTGTTCTTCCAACAGGGTCTCGTCCACTTGGTGTGCATTTCTTTCGAGCAGCGCTGCGCCAGTAAAACTCTTCTTCACTGTGGACTCCTTTGACTCCGAATCTAAATCTGCAAGTTCTTGAGTGGACAACGATGGTTGGGTCTGGTTGACCCATGCCATCCGGGGTAAGCGATCGGCAGATCGCAGACCAAACATTTGTAAAAACCGTCGAGTCGTTCCGTAAAGATAGGGTCGCCCCAAATCTTCGCTACGTCCGCTGATGCGAACCAAGTCCAACTCCATCAATTGTTTGAGCACTTCGCTGCAACTGACGCCGCGAATTGCTTCCACATTAGCTCGTAACACCGGTTGTCGATAGGCAACCACAGCTAAAGTTTCCTGTGCCGATTGGCTCAGTTTCAATGCTCCTGGTACATACGACAGTCGGCGTAACCAGGGGGCGAATTGGCTGCGAGTCATCATAGCGTAACCGCCAGCGACTTCCTCGATCCGATAAGCCCTCCCGTGTGCATCCAGAGATTGATTGATTTGGCGAATCAGTGTACGCACTTCGGTCGCGTCCGCCAACCCAGCTAACTTAGCTAGTTTACGGCTGGTCTCCCCGTCAGGGGATAGGAAAATAGCCGCCTCCAGCCGTCGCCGCTTTTCTTCGACCGAAATTCCTTCAGCAAAGTTGACGCCCCGCGAGGGCGCTTCCCCGCCTTCGGTCAAGTAGTGTATAAAAAACCAAGTTGCTACACCCCCTTGGGTCGTGTCCCGGCTCGACGAATCCACGGTCATCGTGCTTCTATGAACAGTTCCACATGATCCGCCCCCCCAGGGTTGCGGTGCGTATCGACTGGCTTGCAAAACCATTGCACGGTTAGGCCCTAGAGGCTGGGTTTTTCGTCGGGGCTGCATGGCTCGTTCCGTCTCCGGCTGCTGACGACGTCTACAATGGAATAAACTGCAAAACAACCCGCTGGAAGTTCGAGGGGGCTGGGCTCACAGGAGGGCTGGGCTCACAGTAAGTTTAACGATTAAATGACCACTACGACTACAGCCCCAATCAATCCGATTCACGACAAAGCCGGACCCCGATCATCAGTGGGAGGCCAGATGGGCGCTCGAAAGTTAGCCCGCTGGCCGTTTTGGGTGGTGGGCATTTTGGGTTTTCTTATGCTCGCCAACATCTACTGGCAGCTGACCTACGTCAGTGGTATCGAACTCAATACGCACACTTGGGAGCAGCGTGGACTATCGTTTTACCGCGATCCCATAACGGGATTTCAGTTCACTGCGATTCAGCATAACGCGCCGGTAAAGAATGGCTTATGGGGGAGCATCCCCAATCCACGAGCTCAGAAGCTAGCTACGCCGATTGCTACCTACCTACGCTCCTCCACCAATTTACCGCTCCGCTGGGACTTAGTTCAAATCGAAGGGAGTCTATCGCCTGGCGCAGCAGCAAGTATCTTGGTAGAACTGCTCAACGCCCACGACCGGGGCTACGATTTATTTTGGCCTCAGTGGAGCCTCGATCATCCGCAGCAAGCCGCTATCGTGTGGCCTGCAGCTCAAGAATTGGTCGAATTCGGACAATACGCCAAACTTCCCGCTCTGCTCGAACTAGCCCTGCTTGAAAACAGTTCATCCCAATTGAAGGCTGCGGTTGGACAGTTGGTGCAGGCTGCTCTGTTGGAGGTCTGCCAACAACGCAGCGAACAGGGTAACATGTTTGAGGCAAGTGCTGCCGCCAAAGTTGGATTGCAGTATGGCGACCATCCCGACCTGAGAAAATTTGGGTATTCGTCCCAGTAACATGCACAGACCAACGCTATACTTCGACAACAACGCCACGACACCCATCGATCCTGACGTCGCGCGGTTGATGTTCGATTTGCAGATGGAAGGTTTGGCCAATCCTGCCAGCCAACATAAGGCCGGTAGAGTTGCGCTGCGACGGCTGGAACAAGCCAAAAACTCGTTGTTGGATGCCATCGCCGCCCCCAATTCTGGCATGGATGCGGCCCAAGTTATCTTGACCAGTGGTGGAACGGAAGCGAATAACTTAGCCATTCGTGGTTATACTGCTCGGCGACCTGGCTTGGTAATCGTCGCGGCTACCGAACACGCTAGTGTTCTCGACCCGGCTCGCGACCTAGGATCTAACCGTTGCCGACTATTACCCGTCGACCGCTTTGGGCGCTGTGAATTGCAATTGCTCGAGGACTGGCTACGGGATGAGGCTAACGCGATTAGCTTGGTGAGCGTTATGCTGGGGAACAACGAGACAGGCGTGATCCAAGATATTCAATCAATCTGCCGCTTGTGTCGCCACTACTCGATTCCGGTTCACAGCGATGTGGTTCAGGCAGTTGGGAAAATCAGCATTGATATGCTTGAGCTCGGTCTATCGGCGCTCAGTTTGACGGCCCACAAACTACATGGACCAGTCGGAATTGGTGCATTGGTCTTATTGCCAGGAGAGCACATTGCACCGATGTTGCTCGGCGGCGGACAGCAATTGGGGCTCCGCCCCGGAACCGAACCGGTCATTCCAGCCGTCGCCCTCGCGCACGCCGTCGAACTTGGTCGACAGGCTGTTATGGATGGCCGGTATGTGCAATTGGCCGCTCTTCGCGATCGCTTCGAAGCTGCCATGCTTGAATTGACTGACGTGGAGGTAATCGCCGGTGAAACGTATCGCCTACCCCATGTAGCCAACTTGGCGTTCCATGGCCTCGATCGCCAAGCCTTGCAGATGGCGCTAGACTTCGCTGGTGTGGCCTGCAGCACCGGCTCGGCGTGTGCTAGTGGGAGCAGCCGACCATCTCCTGTGCTGGCCGCCATGGGATTAAGCGAAACAACTACAGCCAGCTCGATTCGCTTCAGTTTCTCACGCTTCACCACCCCAAAAGACGTAGATCAGGGGATTGAAATAGTCACAGCGGTCGTAAAAAAGCTTCGCTGAACTTTGGAAGCTTCCACAAGTCTTCGCACTCCAAAAACTGTTTTGAATCCTGTAAAATATTGAAAGAGGTACCTCGTTTATCCCGCTTCTGCTCAGCGTTTGTCCCGCTCTGCAAAGTGTTTGTTTCCGCTCTGCTGTCGTCGACGATTCCTTACAAGTAAAGCCATCATTGTGATCGTCGACCAGCCGATTGTTACCTCCCGCATCTCTCTCGAGCGACCGGCTTCGATTCGCCGTCATTTGCCATTGGCATCTAATGTGGGTTGGATGTTGCCTGAATTCATCGTTGGGCCTGAGAACCAAACGCTTCGCTATCTGTTTGACAGTCTGTCGATCAGCCGCTTAGAACAACTCTCACCAATCGTTTTGTATGGCGAGAAAGAAGTGGGCAAGACCGCGTTATCGATTACCCTAGCGGTCACCTGGTCGCGGCTCACCTCCCTGCGCCCCCTGTGTTTTACTTCCGGCAAGACGTTTGCTAAGGACTATTCCGCTGCCGTGGAGATTGATGATCTCGATTCATTTCGCCATCGCCACCGAGCTTGCAAGCTACTATTGATCGATGATCTCGAGGAGTTGGCTTCCGCTCCCGCCTCGCAAAATGAATTGGTCGCCACGCTCGATGTCATGCAGCAACTCAACCTACCAGTTGTCGTGACTGTCAATCGTTTGCCCTCTACCGTTACAGGACTTAGCTCAGCGTTGACTAGCCGTTTATCGGGGGGGTTTTCCGTACCATTATTCAAGCCACAAACCGCTACACTGGGCGAACTGGTGCCCGCCTTGGTTCGCGCTATGGATCCCCTACTGCCTGCCGAGGCGTTGCAGGCGTTGTGTTTGAAATTCGCCGCCAAGGGTCTCTCGGCGCCTGATGTGCAAAAACTCGTGACCATTGCCGCTCAAAATAGGAATGCCAACGGCAATGTCGACCTGCTAATAGTGTCTAAATTGGCTGATCAGTTTTTTTCTGGTCAAGGCCCCACTTTGCCAGGCATTGCAAAAGTAGTAGCTCGCAAAATGCAAGTGCGTTTAGTGGAACTACGTGGCGCCACCCGTCAAGCCAACATCGTTCGCGCTCGGGGGTTGGCCATCTTATTGTCGCGCAAACTAACTTCTTCTAGCCTACAAAAAATTGGTGAATTCTTCGGCGGTCGCGACCATTCAACCGTCATTCACGCGTGCCGCAAGACCCAACAGCTACTCGATAGCGATACCGAACTTGCCAATTTGCTTCAAGAAGTACAGGCCGAGGTTTTACAGGCCTAACGTACTTTTGTGTGTTATTCTGAATGTTCATTCTTAAATCTACGCCACCAAGACTTAATCCTGACTGTGGAAAGATTGTCGTTCTGTTGTCAACGTTTGTTCGCCTGCTCGGTTGGTAGCGTTGGGCTTTTGCTCGCTTGTTGGTAAAGCTCGTTCTCTGAACAGCCCGTCAACATTGACTGACACGACAACTTCAATTTACCCACTGTCAATTGGCGGTAGATAGACGTCGTTAAACTCTTTGTCCACTGGAACTTGCGAATAGTCTGAACGTTGTGCAAAACCTCATGAGCCACGCCTTTAATACTAATAATATTCTTTAAATTATATAGAGAAAGTCAAAACGCTAGGTTCGAAAGGAACCAACGGAATCTCTTAGGTGGGCGGGTTTTGTTTTGGTCGATCTAACTGTAAAACAACGGAACGAAAAGTTGGATCGAACATCGTCCTGGAGTCGAGTGGGTCATGAAAATAGCCTGTGATCGTGAAAAACTGGCAAATGCCTTTCAATTGGCCGGGAGCGTGGCTTTGACCCGCAGCCCCAAAGAGGTGCTGCAAAATGTCAAGATTGAAGCGGGGGAAGACCGCGTGATCTTGATGGCGACCGACATGGAAACGGGCATCCGCATCGACGTTGAAGGGGTAGACGTGCAAACTCCAGGCAAGGCGCTGCTACATGTCGGTCGTGTCGGTTCGATCTTGCGAGAAAGCAGCGATGAGCAACTAACATTCGAATCGGACGGTTCGGCTACCAAGGTTAAAGGTTTGCATTCGGAATTTAATCTCCCGAGCATGAATCCGGACGAATTTCCAACTGTCGTAGGCTTTGAAGAGGACAAATACCATGAACTGGCGGCTCGGTTGTTCAAGGAAATGGTTCGTCGTACGGCTTTCGCCACAGATCCAGACAGCTCCCGATTTGCACTCGGTGGCGTGCTATTAGAGCTAAACGGTGAGGAGGTGCTTGCGGTAGGAACCGACGGACGCCGGCTGGCTCGAGTGCAAGGAACTGGTAAGAGCATTGGTGGTCACCAAACCAGCGGCAATACAACCATCGTCCCGACTCGTTCATTGACACTGATGGAGCGATCCATAGGCGACAAAGAGGAAGTCGTGCATATCGCGTCGCGAGGTAACGACGTACTGCTCCGGACTGGTCGCTGCACGATCTATTCGCGGTTGGTCGAAGGCCGCTATCCAAACTGGCGGCAAGTCATCCCGCAGCGGGACGAATCGGTAACGATCGATATGACAGTGGGACCGTTTTACAATGTGATTCGGCAGGCGGCGATCGTCGCCGACCAAGAAACCCGTGGACTCGATTTCGAATTCGGTAACGGTACGTTGCTGCTGTCGGCCAAGACGGCTGAGCTGGGACAAAGCCGCGTAGAACTTCCAATCGATTACGATGGGGAACCGATCCGATTGAAGCTCGACTATCGATTCGTTAGCGACTTCTTGAAAGTCTTGGATGCCAACACCTCTTTCAAGCTCGATGTAGCATCATCAACTCAACCGGCGTTGATGACCACAGCTGATGGCTACGCCTATGTAGTCATGCCGATGGCTATGGACGCGTAGCGTCGCTCGACTCTCCGAGTCGAGGCGTCAACCAACCGATTATAAGATAGCCAAAGTACAAGAACTCGACTCGGAGAGTCGAGCGACGAACTACAACAGTGGAGTTAGGCACTTGAGCGTCTCAGCCTTCATGGAACATCACTTCCGGCACTTCAACGCTCGGGAGACCCTAGCAGCCGCCAAGGCTTACAAGCAATTCATCGCTGACGGTGGAAAGATGTTGGTCTCGCTAGCTGGTGCGATGAGTACCGCGGAGCTAGGGATATCACTGGCGGATATGATTCGGCAAAACAAAGTGCATGCTATCAGTTGCACAGCCGCCAATTTGGAGGAGGACCTGTTCAATCTCTTTGCGCACAACCAATACAAAGTAATTCCAGATTGGCGAGCACTAAGTGCCCAAGACGAAGTAGATTTGCAAGCAGACGGATTCAATCGTGTCACCGACACCTGTATCCCGGAAACAGTCATGTTCCACATGCAGGCACGATTGACAAAATACTGGGTCGAACAAGCTGAGAAGGGTGAGGGGAAATTCCCTTATGAGTACTTTTTCCAAGTGCTAGACGAACCAGAGCTCAAGCAGCACTACCAGATACCGGTAGAACACAGTTGGGTTTATGCGGCCAAGCAAAAAGGGATACCGATCGTATCTCCAGGAGCCGAAGATAGCACGCTAGGAAATATGTTTACCGCTCGAGTGATGGACGGAACGGTGAAAACGCATGCCGCGCTCAAGAGTGGCACGGAACAATTGCACATGTTGACCGACTGGTATCGTCGGGTCAGTGCATCCCATCCGATAGGCTTTTTTCAAATTGGTGGAGGAATAGCCGGCGACTTTGCGATCTGCGCCGTGCCGATGTTGATTCAGGACTTGCAGGAGGATGCGCGATTGTGGGCCTATTTCGCGCAGATTAGCGATGCGGTTACCAGCTACGGTGGCTATTCGGGAGCGGTCCCCAACGAGAAGATCACGTGGACGAAACTCAGCCGAGAGTGTCCCAAGTTCATGATTCAGAGCGACGCCACTATCGTCGCCCCGCTGATCTTCGCCTATGTCTTGGGGCAATAGAAACTAGACTCTTTCGGCACCCGCTCGGCCGGCTTCGACGTGGAATGAAGCACGGGTGACAATCTTGCCGCCGGGATGTAGGACATCCTCAACAGCCACATAATCACTCAGCCACTGATCGGGCGTTACTGTGCAACGCACATAGCCTCGCTCAGTATTGTGGAATTGCAAACAGGGATTGTCTGCCAATAGCTGATCGAGTTCTTTGGGCTGAGCACTTCCATTTCCACCGCTGGAGATCGACGTACCTACGAACTCCGTAGCAACCACGGGTGCATCGGCTTGGCGGTCGTCGATTCGCAAATTGTTAACCCAGTTGGAATGAATATCACCTGTCAACACAATCGGATTAGCAATGCGGCGATCCGCTAGGAACTTGACCAACTGCATTCGCTCGTAGGCAGCCCCAGGCCATTGATCCATAGAATAGGCCGGTTCATTGCCAATCCGCGAACGACTAACCAACCCCATCATCACTTGTTGCGCCAATATATTCCACGTGGCCGGCGACTGAATCAGCGACGAACTGAGCCAGTTGCGTTGTTCGGTGCCAAGTAGAGAATTGGTGGGAGACATGGCGGACTGATTCAGGGGAGACTTACCGTCGCCATTGGGTTGATCGGTGCGGTATTGGCGTGTATCGAGCACCAGAAAGTCGGCCAAGCGACCGAACGGAGCGCGGCGGTAGAGTTTCATACTCGAACCGGTCGGCAGGCAAGCAGCTCGGAGGGGCATCGCTTCGTAGTAGGCCTGATAGGCATTGGCACGCCTCACGAGAAATTCGACCGGATGGACCTCTTGTTCCTCGGAAATATCGTTGGCGCAGTTGTTGTCGAATTCGTGATCGTCCCAAGTAACCAACCACGGGCATTGAGCATGCATATCTTGAAGTAGTGGATCAGAGCGATATTGCGCATGCCGAGCGCGGTAGTCGTTAAGCGAATTAATCTCGGCACCGTGATGTTGGCGAACGCGGTTAGCAACACCACTGCCTTCATAGATGTAATCGCCCAGGTGCACGACTAAATCCAACTCATCCTTGGCCATCTGTTCGTAGGCAGTAAACAGCCCCTGTTCCAGATTCTGGCAAGATGCAAAAGCGAACTTCAGCCTGTCGGGCGTGGCTTCAGGCTTGGGCATGGTCCGCGTGCGACCCAGCGGGCTAGACGCCTCGCCGGCTGTAAAGCGATACCAATACCAACGGTCGGGTTCGAGCGAACTAACTTCGACATGGATCGAGTGCCCGAGCTGCGGAGTGGCGACGGTCGTGCCCGAATCGACGATTTGTTGAAAGCCTTCATCCTTGGCGATCTCCCAACCAACTACTACGGCCTCATTGGGCATGCCACCAAAAGGCTCAAGCGGTTGTGGTGCAAGTCGTGTCCAGAGCACCATCCCGCGGTCGTCTGGATCACCCGAGGCGACACCCACTGTGAAAGGGTCACTTGAAAAGGTTGGATTGCTTCGCGCCCAGCCAGCGCGACCCAGTAGAGGAATCGAAGCCAGCGTAGACGAATAGGCTAAGAACCACCGCCGATCAAGCCTAGTGTGGCGATCGAGCCCAGGTTTGCCAGTAGCGAAGCGAAGTGAGTCGAACATGTGAGAGACCTTTCTCGAGCTGTGTTACACTGAAAATGGCAGTTGGCAGACCTTTATTTTAGTCCCTGCAGCCTAACCGGTTGTAGTCGCAGAACTATGATACTTCCATTAAATTTCCCTAGTGACAGTAAACAGCCAACGGCAAGTGACTCAAGCGCATGATGGATCCACGGCCTATCTCTGCCCCAGTATTGAACGGTCAACTAGCAGATTGCCCGGACACGCCCAATTGTGTGTGCACGTGCGGCTCGCGGCCAAATCAAACGCTGCCCCCCATCCAGTTTGTCGGCTCACCTTCGGAAATAATCGGTCGCACAGCGGAAATATTGGAGAAGATGCCTCGAGTCCACCTAGTGGAGCGAAAGGCAAATTACCTGCACGCTGTCTTTGCCAGTCTCTTTTTCCGATTCAAGGACGATATCGAGTTTTACGCCGACGAGCGAACGAATTTGTTGCATTTTCGCGCAGCGGCGCGATCGGGGTACTATGATTTTGGGGTCAATCGGCGACGGATGGAGCGGCTGACCCGTAAATTGAGCTCTCCAGCTTGACCGTTCGTACGTCAGGCAAGAAAGCCTGACGTACAGAAAGCCTGACGTACAGAAAGCTCGCCTTACTGCTTGTTGAGGCTTGTCGGCCGAGTAAGATAGGCTGGACACGGGACGCAAATCCAGAGGATGGACTGACACGGCATGACCAGTCGTCGCGCTGTTCTTACAGTGAAACGCGAAGCGACCCCTTCGCAGGGAACACTGGCTGACGCAATCGGCCAAGTGGCCGACAGCGCTGCGCTAAGTGAGTCGGTAGCGGCCTTGCGGCGCGACAAACGCGTGTCGCTCGAAGGATTGTGGCTAGGCGCGTTGGCCCCTATCGTGGCCGCTTGGCGGCGAAGTGACTGCCGGCCACTATTGATTCTTTTGCCTCAAGTGGCCGACGCGGAAGCGGTAGCTGCCGAGATCAGCGAACTGACCGGACTAGCAACGGACGTATTCCCTCCCGGCAGCGAAGAGACGGAACTGGAATCCTTGGCCCACCAGGAGACTGCACAACGCTTACATGTGCTCAGTCGGCTTTATAAATTCAACACGGAGGGGGCGAGCAGTCTTAGCGGAGATCCTGACAGCGTCCCCGTAGTGACGACTACTCTCCCAGCTCTGCTGCAGAGTGTACCCAGTCCCGATTCGCTCGAAGGGGACAAACAAGTTCTGGTGTCGGGCAAGCGTATCGACCTGATCGCTCTCCGCAAATGGTTGTTGCAGTCGGGGTATCACACGACCAGCTCCGTTCAGCTTCCTGGCGAGTTTGCGGTGCGGGGTGGCATTCTCGATATTTATCCGCCCGACGAGCCACTTCCGATTCGAGTGGAGCTGTTCGATGATGAAATCGAGTCGCTGCGTTCCTTTGATGTGGTGTCACAGCGGAGCATTGAAAAACGTGAGCAACTGCAATTGCTGGCGGTACAGGGATCGGTCGCCCAGGATGGTTCACTGTTGGACTATCTGCCCGACGATGCTTTGGTAGTGGTTTTCGAACAGCGGTCGGTGATGGCGGCGGCGGAGCTGTTTTTGAGACGCGTGCCCTTCCCCGATCGCTTCGCTGAGCCAGAAATATTGTGGCAACGCATCCTACAGCACGATACCTTGTTCGCATCGCAACTGGCAGACGAAGGTTTTCTCGGTGAACTGCATCGATCGCCAATAGGAAATGTCGAACGCATCGGCGGCGACTTGGAGAAACTGGCACAGGATATCGATCTGCATGTGGGGCAGCGGCAAGTTATTGTGGTGGCCATGAACGAAGGTGAACGCGAGCGGTTGCAAGAACTATTGGCTAGCGCCGTCGCGACTGTTCAACACCGCTTGACGGTCGTCGTGAGCCAATTGCTCAACGGCTTTGAAGTGTTGCCGGATGGCCTGTTTGTGCTGACGGCTGGACAGTTGTTGCGCCGATCGCACGTGCGGCGAGTGACCAAACGTTCCAAGAGCCGGCCGATAGATAGCTTTCTCGATCTCAAACAAGGGGATTTGGTAGTCCACCTTTCGCATGGCATCGGAGTCTATCGTGGCACGGAATTACTGGAGAAGCATGGCCAAAAATTCGAGCATTTGGTGATTGAATTTGACGGTGGCACCAAGCTGTTTGTCCCCAGTTCGAAGATTGAATTGATCCAGCGGTATGTGGGCGGAACGAAGAGTCGCCCCAAGTTGGCCAAGATTGGTGGACTTTCGTGGGCCAAACAAAAGAAGGCTGCTGAGAGCGCGGTGCAGGACATGGCTGTTGAGCTGCTTGAGTTGCAGGCGCGTAGGCGGAGCCAACCCGGTATAGCCTTTTCCCCAGATAGCATTTGGCAAAATCAGTTCGACGCATCGTTTTCCTATGTCGAAACGCCCGATCAACTGACCTCCATTGCGGCGGTTAAGCAGGATATGACCATCACGCGGCCCATGGATCGGCTGATTTGCGGCGACGTGGGCTTTGGAAAAACGGAAGTAGCCATGCGGGCTGCCTTCAAGGCGATTGATAGCGGCTATCAAGTCGCCGTGTTGGTCCCCACCACGGTGTTGGCTGAGCAGCACTACAAAACGTTTCGTGAACGGATGGCCGAATTCCCGTTTGATATTGAAAAGCTCAGCCGATTTGCCACGCCGGCGCAACGGCGTGAGACCGTCAAAGGACTCGCTGGTGGTCGTGTTGATATCGTCATCGGTACACACCGCATCGCGTCGAAGGATCTTAAGTTCTACAACCTTGGTCTGCTGATCATCGATGAAGAGCAGCGATTTGGCGTCGAAATCAAAGAGCGACTAAAACATATCCGCACCAATGTCGATGTGCTGACGTTGTCGGCCACACCCATTCCCCGCACGTTGCACATGTCACTGGTTGGAGTGCGTGACATTTCTAACCTTGAGACACCGCCGGAGGATCGATTGAGTGTTGAAACACGTACGATCCGCTTTGATGACAATTTGATTCGCAACGCCATTCTTAGAGAACTCAATCGTGGCGGGCAAATCTATTTCGTGCACAATCGAGTGAATGATATCGAGGAGGTAGCAGCCAAACTTCGGCAAATTGCTCCTGAGGCGAGCTTGGTGATTGGTCACGGCCAGATGCATGAAGGAGAACTTGAGCAGGTGATGATCGACTTCATCGAACACAAGTACGATATCCTGCTGGCTACAACAATTATCGAGAGCGGGCTTGATATTCCCAACGCCAATACCATCTTTATCGACGATGCCAATCGCTATGGTTTGGCCGAACTGCACCAGTTGCGTGGTCGCGTCGGACGTTACAAACACCAAGCCTACTGTTACTTATTAGTCGATCGCCACAAGCACCTCTCGCCCGATGCGTCGCGACGCTTGCATGCGATTGAAGAGTACAGCCAGATCGGTGCTGGCTTTGGCATTGCCATGCGCGATTTGGAGATTCGTGGCGCAGGGAATTTGCTGGGTACGCAGCAGAGTGGTCACATCGCTGCCATTGGCTACGAACTCTATTGTCAATTACTCGGCAACGCGGTTCGCGAATTGACGCATCAGCCGCCCAAATTGTCGGTCGACGTTGAGATAGATATACCGATTCAAGCCTTCCTACCGACTGAGTATGTCCCCGAATTACGACATCGCATTGACATCTATCGTCGATTGAGCCGCGTAGTCGACGTACGGGAGCTGGATGATATTCGCGACGAATTGGTCGATCGCTTTGGCCGCATACCGAAGTCGGTCGAAATGTTGATGCGGGTGGCCGAATTGAAAATTGATGCGGCAATATGGTTTGTGCGTTCATTGCAGGTCGAAGATACGTTCTTGGTGATGACCTACAGCAATCGCCAACGGATCGAACACTTGGCCAAACTGCATGATCGTCGCTTGAGAATCGTCGACAATCAGAAGGCATACTGGGTCACACAGCCTGAGAAAGGAAAGATCGACTGGCTCAAGGAAGCGCGGCAAGCTTTCCGATCAGCCTAGCACGACTTACCCCCGCCAACTCCCATCTACGGCCAGCTTGATTGACAAAGAAAGCTCCGAAATCTCGGAGCAGTCCAAAGAAAATATTCGCGGGACTCTTGTTTTGGCTCGTCGAATCGGCTGCAACCGGTAAAATCAGCCATTCGAATCACCTTTGCGCAGCACGCCGGACAATGAAACAGGTAGTAAATGAACGAAGAGACGCTTCAGCAGGTTCAATTGGCATACGGTGTCGAAAACTGGTCGGCAGGCTATTTCGATATCAGCTCGCGGGGGACCATTATCGTCCATCCCGCCAAAGACGACCAGCGCTACGCGGATCTGAAGGAAATCGTTGATCATTTGTTAGCCAAAGGCCGCGTGCGTTTGCCTCTGCTGTTGCGCTTCCCTCAAATTCTCACCAGCCAGCTTCGCGAATTAACGGCAGCCTATCAGTCGGCCATCGCCGAATTCGAATACTCGGGCCAGCACTATCCACTCTATCCAATGAAGGTCAATCCGCGCCGCGAGGTTGTGGAGGAGTTTCTTCGCGAAGGGAGCCGCTGCAAAATTGGTCTGGAATGTGGCAGTAAAGCGGAATTGTTCGCGGCCGTGGCCCAAGAGCAAAGCGCCGATTCACTGTTGCTATGCAACGGCTTTAAAGATGAATTGTTTGTACGCACCGCGCTGCTGGGGGTTAAGGCGGGGAAACGCGTGACAATAGTAGTAGAAAAACTCAATGAGTTGCGAATGGTACTCAAATTGGCTCAAGAAGTGGGCGTGGCCCCCTGGATCGGTCTGCGAGCCAAACTCTATTCACGTGGCTCAGGCAAATGGGCTTCCTCTGGTGGCGATTCGGCCAAATTCGGTTTGACCACTTCGGAAATCCTAGAATGTGTGCGGTTGCTCCGCGAGGCCAAGCTCGATCATCAGCTTAAGCTGCTGCATTTTCATATCGGATCGCAGATTACCGATATCAAACGCGTCAAAAATGCCATGAAGGAAGCGGCGCGAGTCTACAGTAAGCTTCGGCAAATCGGTTGCGGTATCGAATTCGTCGATATCGGCGGTGGACTCGGCGTCGACTACGATGGCTCCAAGACACGATTTGATTCGAGCGTCAATTACACCGCCCAAGAATTCGCCAACGATGTCGTTTACGCTTTCAAATGGATTTGCGATGAGGAAAACGTGCCGACGCCCAACTTGGTGACCGAAAGTGGTCGCTTCATGACCGCTTATCACTCGGTGTTTATCACCTGCATTCGCGATGAAATCGAAACCTTCGCTGATGATCAACCGGTGGTCTTGATCGACGCCGATGATCCGCAGGTAATCACGGAATTAAAGGATTTGTGCGATTCGATCAATGCGAAAAACTACGCCGAATATTACCACGACGCGCTGCAGATGAAAGACGAATTGCAGATCCAATTTAATCTGGGTTTGATTAGTTTAGAGGATCGAGCCAAGGGGGATGTGCTCTTTTGGGAAATCTGTGCGCGGTCATTGCGAGAGGCGGAAGAAGATGGTTTTTCGGATGACGAGTTCGAGCAACTTAAACGCAATTTAGCGCAGAAGTACTTGTGCAACTTCTCACTGTTTCGCTCGGCGCCCGACAGTTGGGCCATCCGCCAATTGTTCCCTATTGTGCCTATTCATAAACTCGACCAGAAGCCGACCGACTATGCCACTTTGGTCGACGTGACGTGTGATAGCGATGGAAAAATTGATCGCTTTGTAGACTTAAAAGATGTCAAGCAGACATTGGAATTGCACAATTGGGATCCCGGTGATGACTATTACTTAGGGATCTTTTTAGTGGGCGCCTATCAGGAAGTGATGGGGAGCCACCACAATTTGTTCGGACATCCCAATGAGGCACATATCGCGATTGACAATGATGGACGCTTTCACGTAACGAAAATCGTACCCGGTAGCCGCATCGATGACATGATGCAGTTCGCTCGTTACGACTGCGCGCAGTTGGCCGAGGCCTACAAGCGGCAGCTAACTGTGCAAGTCGGCGCAGGTGCGTTGAGCCAAGCTGAGGCAGATGGCTTGTTGCAAGAATACGAACAAGTTGCTGGACGAAGTACGTATCTGGAATGATTTGTCTTTTAACGCCGATTATTCATTAGTAGGCAAGCCATTGGACGTTAGCCGCACGGCACTCCCTCGCTGCATCGTGTGAACCTCAGGCGCTAGCCGTGGGCCCCCGCTTAGCAAGCCCACGGCTAGCGCCCTCGTCATTACCCACATCTTTTAGTCTCAAATCGCCCCGACTAAGCGCATGCCGTCAAGTAGCGATTGCATTTTCCTGAAGCCGCGCCAGATCGTTTGCCATCCAGGTTCGCCGTCGCCTGTGCG
>JBGSNE010000127.1:0-3585 GCA_041739785.1 Pirellulaceae bacterium | reverse complement strand
CACGGGACCTCGCTCCACGCTTCGGCCTGTTTGGCGAGTCGTCGCGGAGCGAGAATTGCCATGTCCAATGCAAACCAGACGGCGAGCACAAGAATCAAGGCAACTGGCAGCAGCAGCGCCGCAGTTCGCCAGGTGAATTCTTCGATTTGTTTCGCCATCGTTGTTGACTGTGCTATTTCAAAAACCCAGGAGTGACATTCGACTCGATCACCTCAGTCAGGGATTGGTAATCGTCATATCGATTTTCGTCGAACGATTGTGGCTTCAAGCAGCGAAAATCGGCACGAGTAACACCCGCGATCGTCACGTTAAGTGCCATGCCTGTATTGATGGCCATGGGTGCTACACCGTTGTCCATGAAACTCAGAAACGTGTAGCCCGTCTTGGTTATGAAGCCTAGCATTCCCGCCAACGACTGATGTGGTACGGCCAACAGCGAAAGGTATTCAGCCTTCGCATTGAAAAAGTCGAAGTTGACGGCGTCATTCGTATTGAAGGGAGTCCATTCCTTGCTTTTGAGAGTGGCGCCAACTGTCCCGGCACCAACATTTGGGAACGGTCCCAAAAAGCATAAAGACTCTCTGTTACCGTTAACGCTATGCAAGCGAAATCCAGCGAACATACCACCCCAACCCGCACCAAAAGGAGTTGCTGAAACGGATATATCACCTAGAAACTGAATTCTCCACGATTTGGATCGATCGTCGGTGGGCGACGGGGATGTCGGTACGTGCGTCGTCGGCAATGCAGGAAGCCCTGGTTGATAGGGAGGAATGTATACCGGTTTTGGATAGGGTTTGGGCTTGGTACCAACGGCTATCTGCAACAGGACTCCTCGATCATGTTCATCATCGATAGATTGATTAGCCAGATCTTCGCCAGCATTTTCCATCTGGGACCCAGGCACCTTGGATTCGTCGAGGCCGCGATCCGTTAGAAACTTCTTAACTCGCAGGACTCTTTCCAGTGAGAGTATTTTGTTGTACTCGCTACTACCGCTCTTGCTGGCCATCCCACGTAGTTTGATGTGCAAGGGAGCTGCCTTGACGACCGGCAATACAGATTCCTCTAAGAATCTAATGTGTTCGGGCTTTAATAAGTTGCCATCGATGTTGTAGTTGAAAAGCAGAACGTTAAATAGCACTTTTCCATTGGCCCCACGTTCTTCGCTGATTTTACCCGCGCCGGTGTTTTTACCAACCTTATCCATTTCCGAATCCTCTGTGATGGGTGCAACAGGTGAGGTGAATGCTCAAGGATCCTATCGTGCTTTGGCCAGAAGTCCGGCCAAGTTCCAATCAAAACTTCCTCAAATGACTAGCAAGCCAAACGACTTTTGGCCGCGATGTCTTCCGGCTTGCGATAAGAAACCATTGGTCCGAAATAGCAATGGCTACGCTCAGTAGGCCACCTACCTGAACAGGGGCAATTGTTCTCTTCCAATAAGAATTCCCCGTCACACTCTACGCAACGTACATCCCCATGAACCATGACGATACTACCGCGCAGCCCGATGTAGAAATCATCCCCTTGGGTGGACTAGGGACGCTTCGACTAGGTGATGCGGAAGCTGACGTTCGATTGGCTCTCACCGGCTATGGATTGATGGTCGAGGATCAAGAAGATCCCTATTGTTGGGAGTACCCGTGGTGCACGCTCTCCTTCGCCAACAAACCGGTAAAGTGCTTGGTACAGATTTACAGCGAGAGTGAGCAAGCAAATGTTTTTGGGAGGCGAATCATAGGTTTGAGGCTGGACGAAGCTTTGCTAACACTCGGAGTCCAACGCTTCGACGATACCGTCTGGTCAATGATTAGCCCAGACACAGACTTCGCAGGCGGAAAGCCATTCGTCGACCAAGTTGAAAGAACCGATTTCAGTCGCTCCGAACTGCTCTGTTGGGGAACGCTATGGATCAAAAGTATGGGACTTGGGCTTGAATTGGTTGAAGCGAAAGTGAACGCGGTTTCCATTCGCCAAGCGCAGTACGTACCACAGATCGGCCTGGGTCCCATCGACGAACAAACGCTCCTCGATGCCAGCGATTCAGAAGTGTTGGCGAAGTTAAGTCAGGCGATTGAAAACGCCCCTGCTCGAACCAGATCAGCCGTTTGGCGACGAGGACTTCTGTGGCTCGTCACGATCGTGACTGGCGCCGTCCTGTGTGGCGTGATTGCCACGATGGTTGGTGACTATTTTTCGTGGACTAAGGCAACGCCTGTCAACGGAAAAGTCGTTGAGATGACACCTCCGGGGCCGTTTCCAGACTACTTGGTAGTTGAATACCCAATGCCCAATGGTCAAAGCAGTCGAGCTACGGTTCCTATGCAATACACCACTGCTAGAGAATTGGGACAAGCTGTGGAACTCGTTTGTCTCCCGACAGATCCCGGCCGCGCCATGACGAAATTGCAATCGCGCGACTATTTTTCGAGCCTATCGCTGAACTGGCTAATCTTATTGATACCTTTATTCGGGCTGGAAATCTGTTTCCTGTTTCCTAAATTCAATCGACGAGGGCGATGAACATGACTCCCATCCAAGGCTTGCTGGCTCGCTCGGCGTTACGCGGTTTTCAGCTGTTTTGCCTGCTCTTTGTGCTTGCTGGATTGGCCAATATCAACACCTTGATCGCGGCGGTGGAGGACAGATTTCAGGGCGAGATTTCTATCCCTGACCTCTGCTGGAAAATATTACCTGTCACCGCACCACTGATTCCCAGTTTTCTGTTGATCGTATTCGTTGAGATTAACTTGCGCCGACTCCAGCGGCCGACTCACGAACCTGATCAACCTTGGACGGTCGATCCGATGTGGCGGGCAAAACATATTCGTTTGAATAATCGCGTCCAGATCTGGATAATAACCTCATGCTGTTTGGCCTATTTGGGCATCGCCGTCCCGTTTGCCGTAGGCACAGAGAAAACTCCATTCATGATCTTCTTCGGCGTGTTTGGTTTAGTTCTGATCGCGATGGCCAGATTGTTTTGGCTCAATCGCAAATGGAATAGATCCGAATTGCGCATGGCCGACGTGCCGGGTGTGATCGGAGGACCTTTCTCGGGGGTAGTTATTTTGCAGCAGGCATTTGCACCTGGAACAGCCTTTGAAGTCTGCCTCAAATGTCTACAGACAACCAGACAATCATCCAACAGTGGTGACAGCGGACCGCCATCAACAACCGAAACCGTCTGGAGCTCGACTCTGCACATCGACAAAACATTGCCTCCTGACGGGCCAAACCGCACGCTGGTCCCTTTTAGTTTTGCGATTCCCTTTGAATGCGAATCGACCAGCGATTGGAAAAGCCGGTCATCCACCAGCATTCAATGGAACTTAGTGGTCAACCGGAAAAACGCAATTAGCACGGGTGGGGCCGTATTTCCAGTCCCGGTCTACAAGACGATCAATAGCCGTCAAGATTTCGAACTCGATGAAGATTTTATCGAGCCCTTTACACAAGAAGTGGATGTCCCAGCCCTACTATCACAAATGCACATGACTCGCCAGCCATTACTTAGCGGCGGCGAGCGACTCACGTTCACTCATTGGAACCAGAAGTCGCTGGTCTCGATCATCGCATTAA
>JBGSNE010000006.1:0-11075 GCA_041739785.1 Pirellulaceae bacterium | reverse complement strand
GTGAATACTTCACAGCGAGGCGATTATTCTAAGCTGAAACACCCTTCTACTCTAATCAGCCGCCCCGCAACCTGCGATCAGCCAATCGCAATCAACCCAGCCACCCTGCTAAATTGGCTGATTCTTAATTGCGTTTGACAGCAATGGGTAAACATCTTGTTGAAGTGCCAGAGTAACTCAGATTTCTTGGGTCGCACTTAAGACCAAACAGTATCACACCGATCAATCGACTCCAATTTCTAACTCTATTTCCGTCTTCAATTCGGACTGCAACTCCTCAACAGCAATCCGCAAGTCATCGTAAATTTCCATTTCACGTCCAACAACCTCAAAGCTCACTGCCAACACATAACCAGCTGCAGAATCTGGATCTTTGCTCCAGCATTCGTGTTCCATGAGCGACATACGACAAGGGCACTTCGATGAGGCGATGGCCTCGGCGGCAATACAACTGAACATTGAATATGGAACAAAGGTTCTAGTTGACAACGCGCAAGGACGGTAACGCAATGGTGATACATTGGTAAACCTAACAAGGAGGCTCCCCGTGCCGATCGTTTTCCGACGTCTTCATCGATTGTTATATTGGGGGAAAGACGCTTCGCGGGGGTCAGGCTGGGTGTTCGATATCAGATCGCATTGAGAAACTGAACTCGAGGCTGTCTGGGCAAGTCAATTGACACTCAGTGGTAGAACTGGAATCAAGTCCGAGACTCAGTAACAAGGGAAACCGTAAACCAAGCCTGACCCCGGCGAAGCCATTTCTTGGTTGCTTCCTTGCAGAGCCTGGCTTCGTCCCTCCGGCGTTCTCAGCGCCGCAGCTTTCTTGCATTTTACAACTGCAGAGCAACGTCATCGGTTCCGAGCGGCGAATTGAGATCAAATTTACCCACAAGCAAGAGATCTTCACCATCGTCTAGTGTGGTGATGAACTCGTCCAGAGCTCCGTCGTCGATGACCGTCGCTTTGTTCAGGAAACTGTCGCCGTTAAGCCGTTGCAAAAACTCCGGATGGTCAAACTGCAAGATGTTGCGGCGTCGATTTCCGAGTGAGTGATCCGAGGTCCACTCGGTCCACAAATCGTCGATTGCTTCATAGGGGTTCGTGAACCCGACTGCGCCACCAATGACGATGTCTTGTCCGCTACCGCCGGTCAGTGTGTCGCGCCCAAGGCCTCCGATCAGGATATCGCGACCCGGTCCGCCGTCCAACGAATCATCACCGTCTCCACCATCCAGGACGTCGTTACCCATCCGGCCAAGCATTACGTCATTGCCAAGACCTCCGTCCAACGTATCATCTTCGCTGCCGCCGTCGAGTTGATCATCGCCACTACCACCAACGATAAAATCGAAACCTTGTTGCCCGAGGAGGCGGTCGTCGCCGTCTTCACCGACCAGTACGTCGTTTCCGCCGCGTCCCAAGATCTCATCGTTTCCAGGTCCTCCAAAGAGTCGGTCAATACCTCCTCCACCGATCAGTAGATCGTTTCCCTCGCCGCCAAACGCCTTCGACTCGATATTGGTTTCGTTCCTGAACGTGTCGTTACGACCGTAAAGGAATACGTTTAGTTGCGTTACTTGCGAAGTCTGAAAAGATTTTGACAACGCTGTCGAACTGTTGTTGCGCTGCACACGAATCCAATCCGTCGGTACGTTCGAGGAAGAACCGTCGACCGCATTGACGTAATTCACAGTCACTGTGTCGCTGTCGACCGTGCCGTGTACAGTCACAACACCAGCGACCATCGAAATCGGCGTGGGTGAGCTGAGAGCCATGATGGGTTCGCTGATGGCATTCAATTCAAAGGTTTGCGAGGAACTCCTTGACGCTGCCGCGGCGGAGCTATCGAACTCGACATTGCTCAGTTGATCCAACAGGTTTTCAATGTGCGGAATTTTAAGTGGAATCGCTGCAACTCCACCTGCGCTGTCGCTGTACGGTCGCCCATCAAAATCCATGAAATAGGCAGCGAAGGAGGTTGCGAAGTCTTCGTAGGGATTTTGGCGACCGTAGTCGCGAGCGAATCCGGCCGAAACATGATAGGACCACTTACCATCTTCGGATTCGACAAAACCCGGCACCCACTTTGCGTTGAAAGTTCCCTGTTTCCACACGCTTGCAGCCCGAAAACCTTGGTTGATGATGGCATCGCCCTGCCCCGGAAGTCGCTGTTCGACTTCGCTTGCCTTATCCCAGTTGTGAGCAATTTCGTGCACGACGGTCTGGACAATGTCATCCTCATTGCTGAACGCACCGTCGGAAAAGTACATGTCCCCGCCCGAGTTGTATGCCGTATAGTAGCTTCCAGTGCCTAACGGAAATGTGGTCGCGTCGCCGTGTCGATAGAAATTCAATTCACTATTATTGGTATCTAGTAACAAGACGTTGTTGCCGGTTCTGGATGCCATCAAGTCCAGCGCCTTGTCGACCAGAAGAACGTCTTCATCGACCCACTGTCCCGGCTGGAACACAGTGCTCTCACCATTGTAGAAGTGTTTCAGTTTCAGCCCGGCGTTGGCGAAGTTCACTCGGACGTCTTCACTACTTTCATCGGAGATGAAATTCATCAGGTCTCCGGCACGTCTTATAAAGCGGTCCGGACCCGTTCCTCCATACTCCGCATCGTTTCCCGCGCCACCGTCGATCCCATCGCGTCCTGAACCTCCCGAGACGGTATCGTTCCCTTCCCCTCCGAATAGATGGTCATTGCCCGATTGGCCGTAGATAAAGTCATTGCCAGCGCCTCCGAACGCGATGTCGTCACCGTCGCCTCCGTAGATGTAATCCGTGCCTCCGTTTCCTTTCAGTATATCGTCACCGCTCATTCCGGAGATTCGATCAGTATTCCATCCGCCGCTGAGTTCGTCGTTGCCGCCGTAACCGTACAGATAGGAAGCGATGCCGCTGTTGTTGACGAACTTGTCGTCGCTATCGCTGCCGTAAAACCGTATGCGTTGGACGGCGTTTTTAGCTAGCGCTATGGACCAATTCCCATTGCCGCTCTGGGCGGAAATGACCAAAGCGCTGTTGGCGAATACAGGATTTGTGTCGGTTACCTGAATCATTGAACCTGCATCATCGGCGTTGATGAACAGCGAACCGCCGGTCAACGACCAATCCGCGGCAAACAGTTTTCTTGTTTCAAGGGATTCCAAGGTGATCTTACGTCGTAGCAAATTTCGCTTCTGCTTCGTTCTTTTGAACATGGCTCTTTCTCCAAGGCAAATGGACAACACGATCGGTTTAGTTGACGCATGAGGGCATCGGCCCTCGCATTCACTTACGAGGCCCATTACAAACTGGAGATAAATTCATGAAAAAGGTTGGGAAGCGTTATCAAATCAGTCTTGGTATATTTCAAGTTGAGACGACTTGAGTTCCGACCGAGATATAGAACGAATGGAACGGGAGTTCCGGCGGCTATCACCGCTGGCGATATGACGCCCAGCGAGGCACCCCGGAAGATTCACGATTTACCGCAGTCATTACAGGCTCCGGTACTGGTTTCGTTGAACCGCTGGCTCGATGTCCTGCGACGAGCGCCAACCGCTGAGCAATGGAAACGAGCCGAATGGTCTCCTCTGGTCTTAGATCTAACGAAATCGATTTCGCGAGGCGGACAAGAGCGTGATTTCTCCCCGGGTCGCGCCTCTACACGGAAAGAAAACAGAGAGCGCTCTTTCGTAAAGGCTTATCTGACAGCACTTACAAGATTCCGATACCCGACCGGTGGCAGGCTCATGCCCGTGCTAGCGCGGAAAAACAGCTTAACAATGACTCTCGGGGATACGGTTGATGCAAATTGAAGTTCAGCAGCTATCAGGAGCTGCTTGGCACTGGCCTGAAGAGGGAAATATATTGCGGCTTGGTGAAAATTTACTTGAAGACGTTTTTGGCGGGAGGGAGTTCTCCACCAGACGCTCAATTGAGATTATCATTGTTCAATGTTTAAAGCTAACATAGGTTGCAAAATTGGCGTTTTCAATTGCACGCTCTCCTACATACCGTCGGCTCCGTTCTCGTAGTGCCTTATGTCGCCCTCGCCCTGTTCTTTCTATTCATCGGAGAAGCAGCCAGGGCAAAGGGCATGATGGCCCTAATTGAAATCGTCTGGAACAACTTTTACTTTTACTTCACCAAGGGAATTTTCATTGCTCCCGTGCTTTTGGTTTGCCTGGTTGCGATGGGATTTTTTCCGATTCTTCAACGAGCAGGCTCGCTATGCCTGTGCCTTCTTGCCGTTGCCAGCATCCTGGTGATCGTCATCTGGTCCTCAACTCGAATTGAGCTTGGCGAATTAATCTTTCTTATCCCCTGTATGGCCGTTGCTGCTACCAGTGCCTGGCTCTTCTTTCGTACTGGCGCCGGTGTGTAGCAGCCGAATTTGTGAACGCGGCGAATCTTCGCCGCACCACCACGACTTTCAACGGCTTCGAATGCATCAGCTACTTCTTGGTCTGACTCGAAAACCCAGAGATCCCGATGCAAACACATTGAGAACTGCATAAATTGCGAAGATTCCAACTCCATACGGTACTGCCGTGTCGAAACCCACATCGCGAAAGCCAACGGGCCCAAGAGGCGACTCAGGAGCTTCAGGTAGGTATCGAATGTTGAATTCATCTCCCAATTTGGGAGAGTTGAGAAACTGCATATGCCCAAGTGTGGTCCGACGCTCAACACCACTTGAATCATCGAAGCTCAACGTGATATCTTCTGCAAAGATGGCAGGAGGGGGCGGATCTAGTGCGACGACCACGGCTGGTACATCTGGCGCCGCGTCCCATCGGCGCTGCATGTGCAAGCTCCACCCAATCAGTACTCCCATGGACGCTACGAACGCCAAATGAACCATAGGCAGCAGACGTGATCCACTTTTTCGAGTGATCGGAGAGGCCGAAACGGCGGGCAGCTCGCGTACTTCGGATAGCATCTGCTGTTCCTTGGTCCATGAACCAGTTCCGACGCGAGGGGCGTGAACCGGATCGCATAAATGAACCGTTACAACCAGACCTTCGCGAAGCGTTAGTCCTAGTCCGAGATGCGGAATCCACAAAGTGCCTCTGGCCAATAGGTCGCGACTATGTGCGGCCGTGTCGTGCTTTGAGACTGGATCCCACAATTCGCCACTCGTTTCATCGCTACACCAAAGTGTTTTCTTTCGAGATAGCTTGAAGATGCCAACGATCTCGTGCACTCGCTTGCCGATCACCGAGAGCGAACCGAATCGAAGCCGCTCGTCATCGACATCGATCCTGGCAAGCGTCCGAGGACTAGTTTGCGAAAAATGCAAATGAGTTTGGATTTCCGACACAGATAAGTTTCCAGCACGATCCGCTATGAGTCTGTCGACATCAATGCGATGGTCACGCAAGACTTGAAGCACGTGGCTGTACTCGGCCCCAAGTTCCAGCGGCCCCATTCCCACAAAAAGCTCGACGGACCAAAATTCATCCTTCATTCGGCATTGGCTTTCGGAATGGTTCGAAGGTTGACAACATCGGCCTGTGGTCAAAATCAGCGTGAACGAGGATCAGAAGCCATCGGCAGGGAGGGCTTGGCTTGGCTTGAGTTGCTTGGTTCGAGCCGCTAATTCTAGACCGACCGAAAACGGATTTCCGCATGAAGGGATGTGCCTAGTAGAGCTATGAATCGGTCCCGAATTGTTGGACCACCTCACGAGGTGACGGTATGAATCGCCGTAAAGCTATTCATTCTAGCGACGCGGCACAAAACTTTGCACAAGCCACTTCAAGAAGGCTAATGTATAACCAACGACGTAAAGAGCTGTGAACGAAGTAAGAACACCGCCCATTAGGCCACCAAACTTCCAATTGGCGATCGCAAAGATCGTCGTCGAACGTTCCATGCTCGTATTCAAAAACTCAGTGCATTTGCTTGCCACACTATCAAGGCTGGCTGGTGAAACGCTTACCTCCACTAATTGATTGCCAACCCCGTGAATCTGTAAAAGGCCTTCGCCGTCGACATGGATGGTATGGCCCATATTGCGCCCGAACTTGGTTTCCTTGCGGCTTCCGCCCGATCGAGCTCGATGACTGATCCATTGCGGAAACCGCGATTCCCACTCCTTCAGCGAGACTTCGGCCCCTTGTTCCTGCCGTAACATGAGCGACAATATTGAGAAAGACTTTGCGACGCTGATGATGCTTGTGGCACAGGGAGATATTCAAGCGCAGGACCGGCTCTGCCGCCAGTCTGAACCGAAGCTGCGAACGTTACCCGCGTGGTGTTGGGACCAGCTTTACGACCGCATCTGGATACCATGGATCTGGTCCAGTCGGTCCATCGCAGCTTGCTGGACGGCTACACCACTGCGGAAGTGGCCGAAGAACTCGGAATCCACCCCGTCGCCTTACGCGTCCGATGGACTCGCTTACGACAGCGGCTGAGCGAAGCTGGCGTATTGCTGGATCTCGTCGAGGTGAACCAACTGAGAAAGTAAACTACGGCATCACGCAATTGGGCAAGAAGCGACATGCCTCGAGCCACCTCGGTAACTGATTCCTCAAAGTACTATCCATCATGACCTGGCTTGTTTCATTCAGCGTGGCGCTGCTGTCCGGATTGGCCGGAATATTACTGACTGGCTTCATTGCGAACGCCTGCGTCGCCTGGTATCAGGTAACAAGCCGCGAAGGCGCGGCCGGTTTTTTTGTCGTTTTCACGAGCTTGGGTGGTGGAATCGCGGGACTGGTCGTCGGTTTGATTGTGGCGCGCTTCGTCGCCTGGCAGATTGGTCCAGGCTTCGGCAAGGAGCTGGCTGGCGCGTTGGGGGTCGTTATGCTAGTCGCAGGAGTCGCCGCGATGGTTTGCCGGGCGCTGGCGGATGTCGCCCCGCAGATTGACGGACGCGATCTAAATCTGGAAGTCGAATTTCGTTTTCCCGATCGATTCGATCGGAAACAATCACCCGAAGCCGACGAGCACGATTGGCGTTTTAGTCTCGCCGCGCTGGCCGGTCAGACGCGTCGAACCTGGCGCGAGGGAGAGATGCTAGGCGAGGCTGCTCGCTTCGAGAATGGACAATGGATTGTGCCCGCCAAGGTCCATCTGTTCACCGAACGCGGAAAACGCAATGTGCTGCTTGTGCGGCAGGAGGTGAAGGAAGACTACAACTGGCTGCTCCCGTTGCCACCGCGACCTGGGGTAGAATTCGAAGAATGGAGCGATTGGATTCCGCAGCAATTGGCCGCCGGCGCGCCATGGCCGACGAACGCAATTTCTTGTCGATTTCGTGTGCAGAAGATTCCTCTGCCGCCACCGCCACAATCTCAAGCCGACTGGAAAGCCGAACAGGACGCGAAGCAAGAGGCTGCGTTCACTTCCATCCCTGCCGACGCGCCGGTACAAGCCTGGTTTCCGTACCTCGACTACGAACAGCCACAGACCGAACGTGCCCTGCAACTGGTGGCGGGCCGGCCAAATCTGGCGATGGAATTGGGGCAGATCGCCGTGGGTGAGGATGCTGAGCTGGCGGGCAAGGCGTTGCGTTGCATCGAAAAACTGCCTGCAGTCACTGCTGAGTTTATCGCACCAGTCGAAGCCGCTGGACGCGACCTCATCGAACGGATTCGCCAAGTGAACTTGACGACGGTCGAAGCTGATCCGGGCTACGAAGGCGCTGCGAATGTGTCGATCCGCTTTAATGGCTGGATGAGTGCGGTGCGCGTGCTCCATGAAAAATGCGACGGCAATTTTACTCCGGAATTAAAGTCGATTCTGGAATTGTCGCGTGTTCGCCCCGAAAGTCATTGCATGCGTCAGGATATTTGCCGCGTGGCAAGTTACTATCTGCACCAATGGGCAGGTATCGCACCGCTGCCGACCGATCCCAAACCACGTTGAAGCCCATGAACCTCACCGCGGAACAACATACAGAACTCGCCAAGTTTCCCACTGTGCTGCGGAACCTAATCGACGCAGAGTTAGCGGCCGGCAACACGCTGACGGAACTCGGTCACGGGCATCCCGCACCACCGGCGGGTGCCTGCGCCAGGTTGGCAAACAAGGTCAGCACTCGTCCGCGGTCAACTGGCGATGGACTAGTCTTCTACGAGCGCAACAGTTCCCTCTACTCGGGCGAATTCACCGATGCGACGCGTTTCTACTTCGTGCTTGAGGCGCCGAATCCGCCGCCGCCGGAGCCCGACATGGACGCCATTCGCAAAGCTCATGAACCCAAGCCAGATGCGCTGCTGGAATTGGCTCAGCGTCGTGCAGGCTCACTTACAGCCTCTGTCATCGACCAAATGTTTACCGATTCGACAGATTTATCCGCGGCTGCAATACCCCGTCGAGTTTTAACGGAGCCGTCGCACTTCACGCATGTGCAGACCCCTACCGGCTGGGCGCGCTTTCTGTACTTTCGCGACCAGCGTCCGCCGCATCGGGTAGCGTTAGAATTGGAACGCAGGATGATGGTGTTGTTTAGCACGACTATGGATGGCAGCCAGTTGCATATGAGCGCCAGCGCCCATGTCAGCGGCGCGCGGTACGACTTTGACTTGCGTTTCCTGGCCGCGCTAAAGTCCGAAAACCGTTTCTCGCTGCGCACCGAGGTGTCATGGGCCGGCTCGGATCCGACGCATAACGACTATTTTCGCCAATCGTCGGATAGCTGGTTTCAGCTGTGGACCCGTGGATTGATCGGCTGCAATCCGCCATTGGCGGAGGAAAATGTCGCTGAGTTCTACTGGCAACAGTGTGAGACAACACTACAAGTGCAGCGACAATTGAACTGCATAGCTGCAATACAGCGCGCTATTCTGGAGGGGATGCGACGCGGCGATTCGTTTGGAACTTCGCATAAGGAGGGAGGCACGAAAATCTATTGGCGAAACGGCAAATTCATCCGCACCGACTATGGTGATGATCCCGACCTCCAGGAATTCGCCGACGAAGCGGAATTTCTGAAAATGCTACTGCAGTTCTGGCAGTTCGATGTGACCCGCCACGCTGGGAAAGAACCGCTCAATGCACTCGATGTTTGGAAATTGATTCTGCGAAAGATGAGTCCCGTCGCGCCACCGAAATCAATTGACTAGAGCAACCTCAATTGACGGCTCTGCTCTCGACCGCGTAATACTACGGCCACAAGAATTTCTTCCAGTGTCATAGTTCCGGAGGATTCCAGGTTTGCCCCGGAAGACTACGACTGGTCCCTGTAATCTAGTCGCTGGCGCTGTCGAGCGGGACAGTGTGTTGACACCGTCCTGCCAGACTGTAGCGCGAGCGACCATAGCACTGGCGCTCGCCTTTCTCGTTGAGTTCAGCCAGCTTTACCACGCTTCATGGATCGACGGCATTCGAGCCACTACTGTCGGTGGTTTGGTCCTGGGCTTTGGATTCTTGTGGACTGACCTGATCTGTTACTCGGTTGGTATCGCAGCGGGAGCAACAATGGAGCATTGGCTGACCACTGCCCCGAAGCGGAATGGACGAGCTCACTGAGTTTACATAAATTGTTGCTGACGTTGGACGCGGGCGGACTCTGAGCTACCTGGGACGTCTTCCATGGAATTTGGCACATTTGCGAGTAGAGTCATGGCAGAGCATCGCGACTGGAACGAAAGTTACCGTGCGAAGAATTTACCTTGGAATACGGGAAAGCCTTCTTCGGAATTGCAACGCGTTGTGAGTCGCATGGCTATTCGGCCCTGTCGCGCACTTGAACTGGGTTGCGGTACCGGTACAACTAGCGTCTGGCTGGCTCAGCAGGGATTTGATGTTACCGGCGTCGACGTGGCGCCTTTGGCCATCGAGCAGGCGGAAAAAAAAGCTCAGATTGCCGGGGTTCAAGTGCAGTACGTTGTTTGCGATTTGTTTCAATTATCGAGTGTTGGAAAGCCCTACGAGTTCTTTTTTGACCGCGGTTGCTACCATGCCATTCGTCGAAAAACGCCGGACGGTTACGCTCAAGCCGTCGCGCGGCATCTTGCTGTCGGCGCGCGTGGTTTGGTCTTAGCAGGAAATGCTAAGGAACCGCATGAACCTGGTCCGCCGGTGGTGACGGAAGAGCAGATTCGCAATGAACTTGGCGTGGCGTTTCAAATCGTCGAACTGAACGAATTTCATTTTGATGAAGCTCCAGGCATTCCAGCGAGCTTTCTTGGTTGGTCTTGCCTAGTCGAGAAACGCTGATCGCCGGGCTTGTTTACTTCAACAATCGCCGCATCGCCGAAGTGACGCCAAAGGTGACTGCGGTCATGCGCGAGTAAACAATCTAGAATTGTCCTAGCCATTAAAAGGAAGATTGCAAGACATCGCCGACTTCAATCGAGATACGCATTGAAGATTATCCAAACTGAATAAACGCGTTAGGCACTTCTTCGGTCAACGTCGGATGAAGATGAAGATGAAGATTACGAGCGGTAAGGACAGTTAGACAGCTCCGGCTGCACGCAGTTGATCTTGGAATGAGCTCCAAAAGCCACGGTCCTTCTCATACCGAGACTGGTCCATCTGGTTCTTGAAATAGTCGAGGCTACTGATCCGATCTTGAGTGACCTTCACGAATGAATAGCCGTCTGCGGTGCGCGGATTTATCCAGTCTGGATCATCGAAATCGCGAGCATACAAGAACGTTCCGTCGGGAGAGACGATCATGTTGGCGAGTTGCACTTCGGCGATCATTTGAATTTCGTAAGTCATGCGATCGCCTTCAGGCATATCTGCCGTCGCAGCATCCCACGCCAGCCTCACTTCAGGAGGTGTCGTACTTTCAGGAAACTTCATTCCATAGGCTAACTCGAAGTGCCATGGCTCGCACTGAGTGTTCTCTAACTTAATCCAGCCTAAGTGGGAAACTGACCACGGAGACTCGAGCCTCATCTGCTTATATCACTCGACTTCCAGCTAATTTCATTTCTCCGCCCCTTGTTTTGCCTGCTCGGTACAAACTCTGTACACTTGATCGTACTGAATATCATTTCAGGTGTAGTCCTCGTCAGGTTTACCTTCTCAAAGTTTGCAGCGTGGCCAGTGTCCGTCGAAGCATTTGTTGACATGGCAAAACCACTCGGAATTGATCCAACCTTTTTCAGAATCAC
>JBGSNE010000311.1:0-24893 GCA_041739785.1 Pirellulaceae bacterium | reverse complement strand
ATGATTGATGATTGATGATTGATGATTGATGATTGATGATTGATGATTGATGATTGATGATTGATGATTGATGATTGATGATTGATGATTGATGATTGATGATTGATGATTGATGATTGATGATTGTGGATTGTGGATTGTGGATTGTGGATTGTGGATTGTGGATTGAGGATTGTGGATTGAGGATTGTGGATTGAGGATTGTGGATTGTGACTAGGGCGGAAGGCCTGGCAGATTCGCGGGTGGCCTCGACCTGTAATTGGGGTGTTATTCCCCCCGACCAAGCAAACGAACGAACGATCATTCAACCATTCAATGGATAATCAACGATGCAATAATCTACCGGGCCGTTGGCCCTACCGGAGGCGGTTGCTCCGACTCCTCCGGCCTTCTGCCGGGGCTAGATAATCGGCCGGGCCTTTGGCCCTAAATGCGCATGATGCAAGCATTCCCCATTCCCCATTCCCCCACAGGGCCAACCACACATTTCCCTGCGGGATGCTAGAATGCAAATGTGCTCGCTGGGCAACACTTACACTTCACCTCTAAGGATCCGGATCATGTTTCGAATGTTAATGCTGGCTGCGGTCGTCGCTTGTGGGAGTTCATTTGCTGTGGCTGCCGACTTGCCCAAAGTGGGCGACAAAGCGCCTGATTTTGAAATGAAGGGGAGCGACGGCAAGACCTACACGCTCAAAGACTTCGCTGACAAACAAGCGGTCATCGTGGCCTGGTTCCCCAAGGCCTTTACAGGGGGCTGCACCAAAGAATGCAAATCGATGAAGGATTCGGGCGAACAGCTCAAGAAGTACAACGTGGCCTACTTTACCGCCAGCACCGACACGGTCGATAAGAATGCCGACTTTGCTAAGAGTCTTGATCTGGACTATCCCATCCTGTGCGATCCGGAAGGTAAAAATGCGAAGATGTTTGGTGTCTTCCAAGAAGGTAGAAATATCGCTTCGCGCGTGACATTCGTGATTGGTGCCGATGGCAAGTTGCTGGCCGTGATCGACAAAGTTGCTACCGAGACACACGGTGAGGACTTGGCTAAGTTGCTGGAAGAACTCAAGGTGGCGAAGAAATAGTTCGCATGCATATCTATTTGATGGGCTATCGCGGGTCGGGCAAGTCGACAGTGGGACGGCTGCTGGCACAACGACTCGGCTGGCCCGTCATCGATACGGATGATGTGATTGAAGCGGCGGCAGGCAAAACGATTCGCGAGATTTTTGCCGCCGATGGTGAAGCTGGCTTTCGCGACCGCGAAGAGCGAGCGATTGCGGACGTGGCCGCGCTAGAATCTGCGAGTGTCGTGGCGCTCGGCGGAGGAGCCATCCTCCGCCCGTCCAATCAACGGTCCCTTCAATCCAGCGGCCGGATCGTCTGGCTCCAAGGCTCAGCGGAACTCCTGTCAGCTCGCATCAACGCGGATGCGAACACCGCCGAGCGTCGGCCACAACTCTCCCAGCGGACCGGTTATGACGAAGTTGTCGAAATTCTGGCGGTCCGCGAACCAATCTACCGCCGATTGGCACAATTGACTGTGCATACCGATCACAAAGCACCCGATGAAGTGGTGCTAGAGATTGCCGATTGGCTAGAGTCTGCCGATCAGTGGTGACTAAGTGGGTCACACTTGCCGAGCGTGACTAAGTGGGTCACGCTTGCCGAGCGTGACTAAGTGCTGGGGCAAGTCGCTCCCGGCAGGAGCGACCCACTTGGCAGGAGCGACCCACTAGGCAGGAGCGACCCACTAGACAGTGCGACCCACTAGACAGGAGCGCCCCACTTGCCCGGAGGCGCCCAACCTGGCTGAGAGTCTGAGCGAATTCCACACCCGCCTTGAACATTAGGAAACACAGTGCTGACCGGATTCATCGCACTCCCGCTGGCAATTCGCATAGTCATCGTCGGTTTGCTGGCGTTGTCCGGAGCGCGGTTTATCAACTGGGCGATCGTCAATTGGTCCTACTTCAAACGACCACTGGGACCCTGGGCGGCGCCTCCTAAGGGTTGTCCACCGAGACAGGCTAGCGATCATTGGCCGATTGTGGGTTGGTGGAATCTGCGTCGCGAATCGAAGTCGTTGGGCAATTGGTTTTGGTTGCGACCGCTATTGATCGAATTGCTGTTCCCATTGGCAATCGCCTGGTACTACCACTTCTATGTGTCTGGGGGGGCTTTATCGCTGGGACAGGCGGCGCGGATAGTGGTCCAATCGGAACTGCACTATCAGTTCTTCGCCCACTTCGTGTTGTTTGTGTTGATGATGATTGCCACCTTTATCGATTTTGATGAACAATCGATCCCCGACTATGTCACCATTCCTGGCACCGTAATCGGCTTGCTCGGCGCGGCTTTCGCGCCAGCTTGGTTACCTTTTCACCAAGCTCCATTGTCTGTGGTGGAGTTACATGCCAACATACCCGACCCCTGGCCAACGATGCTCGACGGACCTCGGGGACTATTGATCGGCTTGGCAGTATTGGTCGTCTGGGGTTTTGCGCTGTTGGACCGCCGCTGGATTGGTCGCCGTGGATTCGCCAAGGGAATTCAGTTTTTCGTGGCGCGAATGTTTCGACATCCTTGGCTGTGGAAAGTGGTCTTTTCGGTTACGTTGACACTGGCACTGTTCGTGACGCTGGCCTGGGCAAGCAAGATGCCGGCGGGGCGTTGGGGCTATTTGCTCAGCAGCTTGATGGGGCTGGCCTTCGCCGGCGGTGTGACGTGGGCGGTGCGACTGTCGGCGTCATGGGGCTTGCGTGTTGAGGCGTTGGGCTTCGGCGATGTGACACTAATGGCCATGATCGGGACCTATATTGGTTGGCAACCCAGCCTGTTGGTCTTCTTCATCGCTCCCTTAGTCGCAATTTTGTTCGTATTGGCCAGGTGGATGATTACCGGTGATGCGGCGACACCCTACGGGCCCTATTTGTGCGCAGCGACCGTGTTGCTGCTGATCTATTGGGACGCGTTGTGGGTGAATTGGGCCGCCGACATGTTTGAACTCGGCCCGTCGATGATCGTATCGATCATCGTTGTTTGCGTTGTTCTCATGGGAGCCATGTTATGGATTTGGCGCTTGATCAAAGAGGCATTGGGAATCGCTGGTCATTAGCCACGGGGCTGGCCGGTTGGGGATTGCCACCAGTGACACATGTCGGCCGTCAGCGAGTTCTGCTGGCCAATCGACGTGCCGGTCGCATCGTAACACAATCTGGGCGATTGCATGCCGTCTATGGACGTTGGTGGCCGCACGCAGGTAATATGTTGCAAGTCCAGTGGGATCTGCTGTTCCGCACGGTTCCCGGTGACCGCTGTGAATTGTTTTTCCACGCGCCCCTGTCTTGTCCCAACTTTTTGACTTTAGATTACGTCCATTCCGGCCCAGCCACGTCGCTGAGTACTTTCTACGCGGCCACGCTAGTGCTTGACGAAATCGCTAAACTCAAACAGGCTTCGGCCATCGTGTGCCACGTGACCAATCCACGCATTAGCAACCGATTGCTCGAACGCTGGGGCTGGCAGGCGCATTGCCCGAATTGGAAGGGACGCCATTTCATCAAGCGGCTGTACGGTGAGTACGCTCAGATCCCTGCCCAGTGGCGCGCGCGATTGACGCTCGATTAGCACGGAGTGAAGGAGTGAAGGAGTGTGGGAGTGAAGGAGTGAAGGAGCCTGGGAGTCTGGGAGTGTGGGAGTTTTTGCGAGATGCGCATTTTGAGTCCGAAGGCCCTATATTCACACCACACATTCATCATTCATCATTCATCAATCATCAATCATCAATCATCAATCATCAATCATCAAATCCATAGACTCTAGACTCTAGCCTCTAGCCTCTAGACTCTAGCCTCTAGCCTCTAGCCTCTGGCCTCTAGCCTTAATACTTGAAACTTGTCTCCAATCTCCGTGCCAACTGCGAAACACACCATGTCAGCCGAACAACTCAGACTAAATGACTCGGCCAATCGCAACGCCAATTGGCAGCGGTGGGGACCCTACCTTTCGGAGCGACAGTGGGGGACTGTCCGCGAGGATTACTCGCCCAACCAAGATGCCTGGAGCTACTTTCCTCACGACCATGCGCGGAGCCGCGCCTATCGTTGGGGCGAAGATGGACTGCTGGGCATCTGTGATCGCGAATGTCGACTCTGCTTTTCGATCGCTTGTTGGAATGGCAAAGACCCAATACTCAAGGAGCGGCTATTCGGACTGACCGGACCGGAAGGGAATCATGGCGAAGACGTCAAAGAAAATTACTACTACCTCGACAGCTCCCCCACTCATTCCTACATGCGCGGGCTGTACAAATATCCACAAGCCGAATTCCCCTACGTGCCATTGGTGAAAATCAATGAACGACGAACGCTCCAAGACCTAGAATACGAGCTGGCCGATAGCGGTGTGTTCGCTGATGAACGGTATTTTGATTGCGAGATCGAATATGCCAAGGCGGCCCCCGATGATATCTTGATTCGAGTCACTTTCACCAATCGCGGTCCGCAACCCGCCACTCTGCACGTGCTGCCGCAGTGGTGGTATCGCAATACGTGGACATGGGATTGCACGCACGAGGGGTGCACTCCCAAGCCGACGATGAAATTATCGGAAGGGCGAGTCGAAACGCGGCATAGTTCACTTGGCCGATGGCTGATCGCTAGCGACGTGACCTCCGATGGTGTTGATCCTGAGTTTCTGTTCACGGATAACGAAACAAATACCAATCTGCATCCCGAAGTCCCCAATACCAGCGACTATTTCAAAGACGCCTTTCATCGCTATGTGATCCAAGGGGAGACGAGTGCCATCAATCCGCGGCGAGTCGGAACGAAGGTCGCCGCGCTCAGCCAGCACACGCTGGAGTCGGGTGCCAGTGTCGTCCTGCGCGCCCGGATGTGCCAAGCCGACTTGGCACCGCAGGCTTGGTTCGGCGCAGAATTCGAGCAAGTTTTTGTCGACCGACGCGCGGAGACGGATCAATTTTACGCGGAACAAGTTTCACCCGACCTCTCAGTCGAGGAACGGCAAGTTTCGCGTCAGGCCTTTGCCGGTCTGTTATGGACCAAACAGTTTTATCACTATGCCGTTGACGCTTGGCTCAAGGGGGATAGCAACTACGAAGTCGACGTCAGTTCGCGCAAATTCGGACGCAATCACGATTGGCAGCATTTGTTCAATCGCGATGTGATTAGTATGCCTGACAAATGGGAATACCCCTGGTACGCAGCGTGGGACTTAGCCTTCCATATGTTGCCGATGGCGCATATCGATTTGGCTTTTGCTAAGGATCAATTGATTCTGTTCCTGCGCGAATGGTACATGCATCCCAACGGATCACTCCCGGCGTACGAATGGGCCTTGAGCGACGTCAACCCTCCCGTGCACGCTTGGGCTTGCTGGAATGTCTATCAGGCCAGCGGTGGCGAGGGGGACCGCGATCGTGAGTTTCTGGCCAAGACGTTTCAGAAATTGTTGCTGAATTTTACGTGGTGGGTTAATCGCAAGGATCCATTTGGCAATCACATATTTAGTGGCGGCTTTTTGGGTTTGGATAATATCGGAGTATTCGATCGCAGCAAACCCTTGCCGACTGGTGGCGAGTTGCGTCAAGCCGATGCCACTGCCTGGATGGCTTTCTTTTGCGGCCACATGCTTAAGATTTCGCTTGAATTGTCGGAGCGAAACAATGCCTATGCGGATATGGCGAGCAAGTTTCTGGAACACTATTTGGCGATCGCCGACGCGACCAATAGTTTGCACGGAACCGGTCTGTGGGATGAGGAAGATGGGTTTTACTACGACCATTTGCAGACAGATGCTGCATCGACTCCACTTAAAGTCCGCTCGCTGGTTGGTCTCATACCACTCTGCACACCGGTAATACTCGACGAGCGAAAGATCAACAACTTGCCCGGCTTTAAAAAGCGGACCGATTGGTTTCTCAATCATCGTGGTGACATGGCGGCGCAGATGAACTACTTGACGCGCCAGTGTCCCGACGGGCATGACTATGGCCTGCGACTGCTGGCTTTGCCCAACGAGCAGCGTTTGAGACGCCTGCTAGCGATCATGCTTGATGAAAAAGAGTTTCTGTCACCTTTTGGCATCCGTTCTTTATCGGCCATTCACCGCGAACAACCTTTCGAATTTCGTTGTGATGGCTATTCGAACACCGTTAGCTATGTTCCGGGCGAAAGCGATTCGCACATGTTCGGTGGCAATAGCAATTGGCGTGGTCCGATTTGGTTTCCCATCAACTATCTATTGATCGAATCGCTCCGCACCTACCATCAGTTTTACGGCGACGATTTCACAATCGAGTGCCCAACTGGTTCCGGCAACTTTCGTACGTTGAGCCAGGTGGCCGACGAAATCCAAGAGCGTTTGATTCGCTTGTTTTTACCCGACGCTCAGGGGCGTCGGCCTTGCCATGGTGAAGAGCGGGCTTACGCGGAACAAGCCAACTGGAAAGATCTAGTTTTGTTCCACGAATACTTTCATGGCGACAACGGGCGCGGATTGGGAGCCAGCCACCAAACCGGCTGGACAGCGCTGGTGGCTACCTTGCTGCGCAATAAGTCTCTCGGTAATCCACGCGTCGATGCAAATGTCTGACAGCGTTGACCTTTCTCACCCGAAAGTAATGCCTTCGGCGATCAACGCCGTTCTGAGTGCCAAGTAGTCTGGATGATTCATTTGCAGCAGTTGGAGCGTTGTTCGACCGACCTCAGAAAGCCCGAACAAGGTGGCTCCTTCAAATGAGAAATTCTCGTCCCATCGATCTTTGCGAGGGTGGTAAAGCCTCAGAATTCGGCTCGTTTGAGGATCGATACCTGCAATATTCGGTCCCTTGAAACTATTGCACCGAACACAAGACAAGGCTAGGTTTTCGAGGTCGGACGAACCGCCATGCTGCCGCGCAATAATATGATCGATTGGAAAGGTCAGTACATGAGCTGACTGTGGCATTCGGCAATATTCGCAACGATAACTTGCGCGTTCTCGGACAAAGGCTTCTTTGGTCTTCGCCATACTTACATCGCGCTGAGCGCCTGTCGGGCACGCGAATGCCACAGCGATAAAAGATCAGCTATATGGTTAAGATTTTCTAATTCGTTGCGTTCGATAGGAGTCAATGACGAATCAACGTTCTTTGCGAGAAGGGCTGAGACTCGCTCTTGATCGCTTTGAGAGAATGCAAGCGATAGAATATGCTCCGCTAATTCGCGGGAGAGTCCGCCAGATCGTTCAACGACTCGGCTAAATATCGCTGCTTCCGAAAAATTTTCGGGATTGTCCAATTGAGAAATGCTACTCATAACCGGTATTATAGTTCATTTTATACACGCGCGGTATAGTCGTTTCCGCGGAAATCGTGGCCGCTCGCATCGTAGTTTGCCATACTTATTGCAACATTTGATCGAGTCCCGCGAGAGCAATTCGCCAGCTTGGGCGGCTGGCTTGAAAGGTCTCCCACCAAGTGCTGACAATTGTGGAAGCGGTGGGGGCATCGAGCTGACAAGTATCGGCATACCACAGCTCGATGGCTTCAGTCACCAACTGGGGTGAATAGTGGCACAAGTCAAGCTCTTGCCCTGCGGTGAGCACCACAGGAAGCATGCCTAGTCCAGCCACTCCCCTCAGCCGATGCGCGTTGATCAGCTCGCTGTATACCGGCCGGTCCAAATCGAGCTGCGATAGTAACCACGCGATGCGCAGCGATTCTGGCAGTTGCGGTGCTGCATGGGTTAAAAGGGCTTCAAGGTGAATTCGATTGGTAGACAAATGTGGATAGCCCATACCACCCAAAATCGGCTGCACTAATACCACTTGAGCTTCTTCTACCAATAGCGGTTCGCCGCTTGCCAGCCCAATCAATCTGAGCAGTCCAGCTCCATTTCCATCCCACATCTGGCGCAATGGTCCCGTCCGCAAAGGCATGTCTGTCGCATAGTTGGGATAGGCGCTCTCAAACTGATGTCGGCAGCGTTTCAGCGTCGCCGCCAATCTCGATTGATAGACTGAGGTGGTCAGCCCCAAGCGACCACATAATCGCTCCGCCAGCGAGGCACTATTCGCTTCGGCAGCGGACAGCGTGAAAAGCTGATCCCAAAAATGGGCTGGGGATACTTTCGGGAACTCGGCGACGAGATGGCAAAGCTCCGCTGACGCAATTCGAAGTTCGTCTGAACATTGCAACATGCGATCGGAGTAATGTGCGTAACACCAGGCCGTATGAAAGGCGCTGACGTTGGCGTTGGCAATCCACTGCAGATTCACGGTGCGCTCGCTGGGGAAATCAAGTCCAAACATACCAGCGAACGGTTGCCACGAACATAAAGCAGACCATGCGATAGCACCGGTGCGGCCCAACAAGGATACTCCAACAAACCCTCACCCGTCCGCGGGTCGAGAATGTTCGCAAGGTCAGCCGATGCCAGAACTTCTATCTTCTCGGGGTTCGGTCGGATCAACTCCAATAGTCCGTTTTCACCCAGCACGATCAAATGGCCGTCGGCCTGCAAAACACTACTACGTTGTCGGTCACGGTTGCGGTCGGTCCACATGACTTCACCGTCGCTCAATCGCACACAGCGAAAATCTGTATCTGGCCCGTTTCGACCGCTGCAGCCATAAAGATAGCCATCGATCGCTACGGGAGTCGACCAATGAGCTCGGAAGCGACAACTGCTCCGCGGGCCACCATCCTTCCAGACCACAGTTGGTTGGCCCTGCTCAATCTCCAGCAGTGCACTACCCACTTCGTAGGCCTCTGAGATTAAGACTCGTTTTCCATCGACGACCGGCAAGGCAGCATTGACACTTTCCAACATATCTGCCCGCCAGGGGAAATCGAACACTTGCTGCCCGCTAACTGGGTCCCAAGCCAATAGGCTATCGCGCAGAAAAGCCAAGCCAGTCGGCTGACCGTCGATGGTTTTCACCACCAAAGACGAATAGCTGGCCAACCCATTTCCCACTCGGTAAATTTCCTCGCCGGTTAGTTTGTCGAAAGCCACGACTGCAGTACCATTGGGTTTGACTTGTGCGAGCCGCTCGGTGGGTAAGTGGCTTGTTTCTGGCGTGCTGCCCCCCACCATGACCAACAATAGGTTTTCGAAGATACACGGATTGCTGGCCACTCCAAAGAAATTCGGAACTACCGCATAGTCCTGATTGAGCTCCTTGGTCCATTTCAATTGTCCTGTTTGGATGTCGACGCACGAGAGCTTTCCAGTTACGCCGTAAAGATAGACCAGGTTGCCATCGACGATCGGCGAACAACGCGGTCCGTTGTTGTAGCCAAACATGTCGTCGTACTTAACCTCTGTCCCCCATTTCCAAAGCTGTCGGCCCGTTTCAGATTCGTAACACGTTAGCTGCTCGACATCACCAATCCGCTCATACAAAAACAGGCGACCTTCAACAATCGTGGGGGCGCCATAGCTCACACCAACTGGCAGCGTCCACACGACTGGCGGAATTGGCTGCCAGCGGTCCGGGGCGATGGGCTGTTCTGCGGAAGTCCCATCACCACGAGGTCCTAGAAAACTTGGCCAATCCTCACCAGCGGACCGTGTGACAGGCGCAGGTTGCAACGGCGGCTGTGCACTGGCTGCCTCTTCGCGGCCACAACCCGCGCAGTGCGCGAGCAACAAGCAGACCAGCGAAACGCTCGCGGGATGCCTTGTAGAGCCATTATTGGAAAGCGACGCTAAATCACGGCGCGTGTCATGACATACTTGCATAAATTCCCCTAGTGCTTTGTCAACGTTTAAGTTTAGGGTTGACTGGGAAAAGGTGTCGGACACCAAACATGCGAAGCACCCGCAGGGCCGTTCCGGCTTTTGGTGTCCGACACCTTTTCCCGACCCGCGTTGTATCCTAATTCTTGGGTTTGACAATGCACCAAGTAGTATCTACGAACTACACGAAAGCATGGAACAACCGACTTTGTGCCTAGCCCAATCGGGACGTTTGGCGAACCATTTTTCATTCTCAGGTTGTTCATCGTACGGATGGCGCAGGAGCTCATACAGCTCGTCTATCAGTGACGGATTGCCACTCTCGGCTTGATCAATGGCCAGTTGCGCCATGTAGTTGCGGAGCACGTACTTTGGATTGACCGCATTCATTCGTCGGACACGATCTTCATCGGAGGTGTGCGTTCGATGCAGCCGCTGGAGATAGTCGTTGAACCAACTTCGCCACCGATCGAGCGTAGGGCCCGTTAGCTCTTGCGGTTTGTAAAACGCTTCCTTCACGGGCTCCAGGAACTCGACGCCTTCGTCAATGGGATGTGCTTTTCGCATATCTGCCAGACATCGGAAGAAGATCGTCATATCGGTCTCGGTCAATTGTAGCGTCGTTTCCAATTCGACCAGAAAGGCGTGATCTGCGTCCACAACTGAATCTAGGCCCAGCTTGGCACCCAGCATTTTATAGTAGGACGGTTCGTACTCTGCAACGATGTTGTTCAACGCCATCTGCAATGGCTCAGCCTCTTCGATTAGCGGGTAGAGCGCGTTGGCCAGTTGCACTAGGTTCCACAATGCTATTTGCGGTTGGTTGCCGTAACGATAGCGTCGCTGGCCAGCATCGGTCGTGTTGGGCGTCCAATGGTGATCGTAGCCTTCCAACCAACCGTAAGGCCCGTAGTCGATCGTTTCACCGTGAATCGACATATTGTCGGTATTCATGACTCCGTGTACAAATCCGACTCGTTGCCAGTCGATGACCATGTCGAGCGTCCGATGGGCTACTTCATCGAAAAATTCAACGTAGCCAGATTTTCTCGATTCGCCCAGTTTGATCGACGGGAAGAAGTGCCCGATGGTATAGTCGGCAAGCCTGCGGAGCGTTTCGATATCTCCTTGCGAGGCAAAGATTTCAAAGTTGCCGAAGCGAATAAAGCTTGGGGCGACGCGACACACAACCGCGCCTGGTTCAAATTCTGGATTACCGTCATACATCACATCGCGCATGACTTCATCACCTGTGGCGATCAGCGACAGTGAGCGAGTCGTTGGTATACCCAGATGATGCATGGCTTCGCTACACAAATGTTCGCGAAGCGAAGACCGCAAGACAGCCAAGCCATCAGCTGTTCGTGAATAGGGGGTTGGGCCGGCTCCCTTGAGTTGCAAAGTCCAACGTTTGCCGCTGTGCGCGACCTCCGCTAAATTGATAGCCCGCCCGTCGCCAAGCTGGCCAGCCCAATTGCCAAACTGATGCCCTCCATAGCACATCGCATAGGGTCGCGCCCCTTGGGGAATGCTGCCACCACTGAAGGTTGCGACAAAATCATCGGAGTGCAAATCTTCTGGTGACAAGCCAATCATGATCGCAACATCAGACGCGGCGTGCAGTAGTCGCGGGGCCGTGGGCGCTCGCGGAGTCACAAACGAAAAGGCTGCTTCGTGGACCTGTCGACGATGGTTGGAAAGGTTTGCGTCCGCTGGTAGCTCGACGTTGAAATGATCTTCCAACTTAAGTCGCATAGCTAGTTGATTCCTGTCAGGTGACGTGATTTACTTGGCTGCCTCAGACCGTTTGGGTAACACCCAGCCTTTGCGTGGGTAGTGGCACGTGTATCCGCGGGGGTTGCGAACCAAGTAATCCTGATGGTCGGGTTCCGCTTCCCAAAAGTCGCCAGCCGGTTCAACTTGCGTGACAACCTTGCCGGGCCAGAGACCGGAAGCGTTCACATCTTCGATTGTGTCGATAGCCACTCGTTTTTGTTCGTCGTTCGTGTAATAGATTGCCGAGCGATACGACGTGCCCAGATCGTTCCCCTGTCGATTGAGTGTGGTCGGGTCATGTATCTGGAAGAAGAACTCCAGCAATTTGCGGAAGTCCGTCTGTGCCGGATCATAGATCACCTCAAGCGCTTCGGCATGCGTGCCGTGATTGCGATAGGTAGCGTTCTTGACATTGCCACCGCTATAGCCAACACGAGTTGAAACGACTCCCGGCTGCTTGCGAAACAGGTCTTCCATCCCCCAGAAACAGCCGCCGGCCAATATTGCTTTTTCATTCATCGCTTTCTTTCCTGTAGAGTCTGAAGATTTCGTAGGCCCCACTCCCGCATTTGGTCGAGTATCTGGTATGGGAGATTGTCCACACCCATAGGACGGGACAAAGGCTATGCCTAACAACGCTAGGCCGGTAAGCAATGTCCAACGCGAAGTTACCTGCAGGCCCATTGAGTGACTCCCCAATAATATTGAAAGCTGTCGTCGGTTGATGCGCAAACCAGTGACGGATGAGCGCAAGCTCCTGCTTCAGGAGCGTTAGAAAGAAGTAGCAGGCAGCCGTCTGCCGGTCTAATTATAACCCATTGGGCAATAGCTTGGAGGCTAGGTCTCCAACTCTGTCTACCGGTCCGCAGTCAGGCCTTGATTCCCATGGGTTAGCAGCGCCATGGCACGTGGATGGGGCGCTATTCTCAAGCGCCCAACAGGCATAGAATTGGTGCGACAGTTGTTTTACCAAGCCATGGTCAAGCAACTGTCCTCAATGCCAGCCGTGCCACCACTGAAGAATGATATGGAATCCCTGTGAAAGCTCTGACGAAACGCGATGCGTGCCCCGGCTTGTGGCTCGAGGATGTACCGGAGCCTCAAGTAGGCATCAATGACGTACTGATACACGTCGATCGCACCGGTATCTGCGGTACCGATGTGCACATCTACAAATGGGATGTTTGGGCTCAGAAGACGATTCCAGTGCCGATGGTGGTGGGACACGAATTTGTGGGAGAGGTGGTCGCCGTCGGCTCGAATGTAACCGACTTTCACCCTGGAGAAGTGGTGAGCGGCGAAGGACACGTCGTCTGCGGACGCTGTCGGAATTGTCTCGCTGGACGACGCCACTTGTGCAAAGATACCAGCGGAGTGGGTGTCAACCGGCCTGGCGCTTTTGCAGAGTTTATCGTGTTGCCCATGACCAACGTATGGCATCACCGGCCTGACGTCGATCGGGACGTAGCGGCAATTTTCGATCCCTATGGCAACGCAGTTCACACTGCACTTTCCTTCCCTGTGCTCGGCGAGGATGTATTGATAACGGGGGCGGGGCCCATCGGCATCATGGCCGCCGCAGTCGTCAAACACGCCGGCGCGCGATACGTGGTCATTACCGACGTGAACGACTATCGCTTGTCGTTGGCCCGAAGCATGGGAGTCTCCATAGCGCATAACGTCAAAGGAAAGGAGCATTTAGGGGATGTGCAGCGAAGACTTGGAATGAAAGAGGGATTCGATGTGGGCTTGGAGATGTCGGGCAATCCTCAAGCCTTTCACGATCTGCTGTCGAACATGGCTCACGGTGGCAAAATTGCAATGTTGGGTATTCCTTCAGAGCCGATTGCCATCGACTGGAATACAGTGGTCTTCAACATGCTAACGATCAAAGGTATCTATGGCCGCGAGATGTACGAGACGTGGTATCAAATGAGCGTCATGCTCGAAAGTGGCTTGGACATTCGCCCGATCATCACTCACCGCTTCCATGCTTCAGAATTTGAAAAAGGCTTCGAGGCCATGCGCTCCGGTGAGTCGGGCAAGGTAGTGCTCGATTGGCGGAACTGGTAAGGTGCGTTTGCCTCGGTCCGACGAAAGCGTCAACAGCTTTTTTTTGAGACATGCCTTATATTGCTAAGGAATCACACCATGCGCAGCATTTTCACGGCACACCTCACGCAGCTTTTGGACGACATGCGCGCTGCTGGGACGTTCAAATCGGAACGGATCATTACGACACCGCAGGACGCGCACATTGAAGTCGCCGGCAAGCATTCTGAGGGATCGCAATCGGTGCTCAACCTGTGCGCGAACAATTATCTCGGCTTGTCGGATCATCCGGAGCTAATTCAAGCCGCACATCAGGCACTGGAGCGTTGGGGTTTTGGATTGTCATCGGTGAGGTTTATTTGCGGTACACAGGCCATTCATCAGCAACTCGAACGGCAACTCAGTGAGTTTCTTGGTACCGAGGATACCATCCTGTACTCCTCCTGCTTTGATGCCAACGGCGGGCTGTTCGAGACGTTGTTGACGGACCAAGATGCAATTATTTCGGATGAACTGAACCATGCCTCGATTATCGATGGAGTTCGGCTCTGCAAGGCACAGCGATTCCGCTATCTCAATAATGATTTAGCCGACTTGGAAAAGAAACTCGTCGAAGCTCGTTCAGCTCGCTTCCGGATGATCGCCACCGATGGTGTGTTTTCCATGGATGGCAGTATTGCCAATCTAGCGGGCATTTGCGAACTGGCAGACAAACACGATGCGCTGGTGATGGTCGACGACTCGCACGCCGTGGGCTTTCTGGGTCCAGGCGGGCGCGGCACTCACGAGCACCATCAGGTCATGGACCGCATCGACATTATTACTGGGACGCTGGGCAAGGCGTTGGGTGGGGCCAGTGGTGGTTACACAAGTGGCCGCAAAGAGATCATACAACTACTGCGACAACGCTCGCGGCCCTATCTGTTTTCCAATTCGCTTGCCCCACCGATTGTTGCCGCCGCACTGCGCGCCCTAGAGATGCTCACGCAGTCGACACTCTTGCGCGATAAGCTCGACGCCAACACCCGGTTCTTTCGCGCCGGGATTGAGCGGACAGGTTTGCAAGTGCTCCCGGGCGAGCATCCCATCGTGCCCATCATGCTCGGCGACGCGACCCTCGCCGGGCGCATGGCCGAAGTGATGCTGAGCAAAGGAGTTTACGTAATCGGCTTTTCCTATCCAGTAGTTCCCATGGGGAAGGCGCGCATCCGCACGCAAATCTCGGCGGCACATTCTGAAGATGACCTAGTGTTTGCCATCGAAAAATTCGCAGAGGCCAAAGCGGAACTGGGGATCTGATCGACAAATGGCACAGGTTTTAGAACGCACATTCCTGTCCGTTGCGTTGCCTGTCAAGGATTGGGAGCGTCGGTTCGACAATCCTTGGCATAGCCGACAATCAGTGAAACGACAGCCTGAGCGCGTTTTCAGCTCGTTAACCGGTGAAGAAGAAGCGGGTCAAATGGTAGAACACGGGGGCGGCGAAACACAGTGTGTCGATGCGATCGAGCACTCCAGCATGGCCCATCACCAACGACCCGTAGTCGTTGACGCCGCGGTCGCGTTTGATGGCGCTCATGGTCATCCCACCGAACATCCCCATCACGCCTATGACCATCGACATGCAGGCCGCTTCCCAAAAAGAAAATGGGGTCACCCAATACAGCGCCGCACCGATGAGCCCTGTGGATAGCGTGCCACCGGCAAAACCTTCCCAGGTGCGACTGCTACTAATTTCGGGCGCAATAACGCGTTTGCCTACTAAATGTCCCCACGACCACTGCAGAATATCGGATAGCTGAGAGATCAATACGAAAAAGAACAGCAAGCCGGCCGGACTTCCGCCCCACAGCTGACCTTGGCTATCCACCAATCGCAGATTCACGAGCGCTGCTGCATAGCTGAGTGAATAAACGCAGATCAGCAGCCCAATGGTGATCTGTGCGGATCGCTCCAAAAAGCGTTTGTGATCCCCCGAAAGCGCGATGCGGGCTGGCACGAGCAGCGATGCATAAACAGGGATCATGATCGAATACAAGCCGTAGAAGTCAATTGGCTGGCCGTTGGACCAACGAAACTTGCCATGTTCAACGCCGATGAGCACGTATTGCAATGGTGTGATGACGATCAACGCCCAAAACAGCGCGCGATGATCGCCGCGTCGGGTGGGGGCCATGGTGATGAATTCACGTAGTCCCCAAAAGGAAACCAGCGCAAACAGCACTATGGTACCGATGGGCTGCAATAACAGGCCAAACACCAGGATGGCACACATCAACCACCAAGCACTGAGCCGGCTGCGAAATCGCTGAACCAGCGCCGGGTTGACCGATTCGGTGGGCTGGCGCCTCAGATACTGCCCCACCAATGAAGCAATTCCCAGGGTTACCAGCACAACCCCCAGCAAAATTTTGGTGCGCAAGTCCAACCAGTCGGGATCATTGATCACCGCCAACTTCGTGCCCGCGGTCGAGGCGACAGCTTGCGCGTGTACTGACGGAACGCTGCACCAAGCAACGCTTAAAGCCAACAAGAATCTGTGACCTGTTCCGTTTTTCAACCAGGGAGTTACCATATTCGCTTTCGAGAGCAGTGGACGTCACAAATTACGAGGGGCATTTTGCGGACATGGAAGCTGGAATTGTAGGACTGCCGAACGTCGGCAAAAGCACGCTATTTAATGCGTTGACGAGTAGCCAGGGGGCACAAGCGGCCAACTATCCGTTTTGCACGATCGAGCCGAACGAAGGGATTGTCAGCGTACCCGACGATCGCTTGGCCCGCATCTCGGCCTTGATTAAACCGAAAAAGCTAATCCCCGCCTATCTCAAGTTGGTCGACATCGCTGGTATCGTCAAGGGCGCCAGTGAGGGGCAGGGATTGGGGAACAAGTTCCTCAGCCATATTCGCCAAGTCGATGCAATTCTGCAGGTCGTCCGTTGCTTCGAAGATGACGATGTGATCCATGTCAGCGGCCAAGTGGATCCAGCCGCCGATGTCGAGATCATTGAAACCGAGTTGATGATCGCCGACATGCAGACCCTCGAAAATGCGCTCCCCAAAGCTGAACGCTCGGCGAAGAGTGGCGATAAGGAAGCCAAGTTGCGAGCGGCGGCCATCAAAAAATGCCAAGACCATCTGGGGCTCGACATGCCGCTCAGGAAACTTCAGTTGCCTGAGGCCGAGGCCAAAGAGATTGCCAGCTTCGGTTTAATGACCGCGAAACCTGTGCTGTACATCGCCAACGTCGATGAGGATGACCTACAGGGCCAGGGAGAAAAAGCTGCCGCGCTACGCAAATTCGCTGAGCAAGTGGGGGCAATCGTGGTTCCCGTGTGTGCCAAACTGGAAGCCGAACTGGCAGAATTAGACGAAGCGGATCAGAGCGAGATGCTCGAATCGGTCGGTTTGACCGAACCCGCTTTGGCAACTGTCGCCCGCGAGACTTATCGAACTTTAGGATTGCAAAGCTATTTCACCGCAGGAGAGAAAGAAGTTCGCGCCTGGACGGTACCGGTCGGCGCTACCGCGCCACAGGGAGCGGGCGTAATCCATACCGATTTCGAACGCGGCTTTATTCGTTGCGAAGTCTATACGCTCGATGATTTAGAATTTTACAAAAGCGAAAAAGATATCCGGAGCGCTGGGAAGCTGCGTACCGAAGGCAAAACCTACGTCTTGCAAGACGGCGACATCTGCCACTTCTTATTTAATGTCTGAATGGCCAGGGTCCTTCACTACGGCAGTTTGGGAAATCGGTTGCGATAGAGCCAGCGTTCCCAAATATAGGCGTGGCGCAAGCGTGGGTCATCGAAAGCAACCGTGTGCTCCTTGCCACGGGGGGTGATGAGAGTGGCCGTTCCATCGGCATGAACCTCTTTGACCGTCCAGTACTTTTCGACAAGGTAGCTGTAGGCATCCCCCTTGGTCAGCGGAACCACTTCCTTCGCTCGCGAAGTGGGCGAAACGCCCATTTTGTCTTTGGAGAACACAACTTTACTACCAGCTTTCAAGTTCCGTACGCTCAAGAGGTAACTCCAATCCGTGATGTAAGTGAGAGTCGGTGACGACAAGCAAGCCTGGCGCAGGTTCAGCGCAGTGAAAACCGCTGAGGTGCGATTGCAGCGGTGTGTGAGAACCGTAGAATTATGCCACTTCCATCAAATTTTAACAATTCGAGCTCTCGCATCTGGCTGTATAAAGTTGGATTTTCCCACACTCTCCAAAATGCTCTTCGAATTGATCGGCGGGCTGGGTATTTTTCTGCTGGGCATGAAAAACATGTCCGATGGAATGCAGGCGGTCGCGGGAAATAGCCTGCGACGACTGATCGGCGCCATCACCAATCATCGCATCTTCGCCACGGTCGTGGGGATGTTGGTGACCTGTATCGTGCAGTCGAGCTCGATCACTACGGTGATGGTAGTGGGCTTCGTCAACAGCGGAGTGATGGAGCTCTCACAAGCAGTGGGAGTGATCATGGGCGCCAACGTGGGCACAACCATTACCGGTTGGATCCTGGTGCTGAAAGTCGGCAAATACGGTTTGCCGCTGCTGGGCTTGGCTGCCTTCATTTACCTGTTCTCCCGTGGTGATCGCTGGCGATACTGGGCCATGTTTGCGATGGGGATTGGCATGGTGTTCTTTGGCCTAGAAATCATGAAGGATTCATGCGCGATCATTAAAGATCTACCTGACTTTGAAGCTTGGTTCGCCCGCTTCAACGCTGACACTTACGGCGGAGTACTAAAATGCGCCATGGTAGGTTGCGTATTAACTACGTTGGTACAATCCTCTTCGGCCACATTGGGAATTACGATTTCATTGGCGACTCAAGGGGTCATTTCCTATCCGACTGCGGCCGCGTTGATTTTGGGTGAAAATATCGGCACGACGATTACAGCCTTCTTAGCTTCGTTGGGAACCACAACCAACGCGCGTCGCGCCGCCTACTTTCACGTACTGTTCAATTTGGTTGGCGTTTTTTGGATCACCTTCATTTTCCGTTGGTACATCGTGCTGATCCAAAACTTGGTAGGACTGGATGTAACCGAAGCCGTGCTGGTCGATGGAAACACGACGTATCCCAACACTGTTCCCGCGATCGCGGCTACCCACACGGTGTTTAATGTCGCGAATACTCTGCTGTTTCTCCCTTTCCTTAGTCCTTTGGTGCGGATGCTAGAGCGAGTCGTACCGGCGCGTCCCTTCAAGGAAAAGCCACGCCTGACCGACTTGGACGTTCGCATCTTAGAGACGCCACTGTTGGCTATTGAGCAATCGCGTAAAGAGATCATGAAGATGGGTGACGGTTGCCAGAAAATGCTCGACTGGTTGCTGGAATTGATGAACTCGGACGATCCCGACAAGAAATTGGCCGATCGCCTGAAGCAACGCGAACGAGTGCTTGACTCCGTGCAGGACGAAGTGGCTGCGTTTGTAACCAATCTTCTCTCAGCCAACGTCTCGCACGCCACTGCCGAGGAAGGGAGACGACAACTACGCCTGGCCGACGAGTACGAATCGATCAGTGATTACATTGTGAATCTCGACAAGTTCGATCGCAAACTCAGGCGCGACGGCTTTCGCTTCACCGAGTCCCAGCGAATTGACCTGGCGGGGCTCAACCGCCATGTGGCTGAGTATCTAGCAGCCGTCCATCAGGCCTTCTCAAATAATAATCGCAACGTCATCACTAGTACCGATGCCAGCTCCAAGCGAATTCGCGACGAAATCAAATCCTTGCGTCGCAAGCATTTGGAGGAGTTGTCTGCCGGCCCGTCGCCACCCGTCGTGAGTGTGGCCTTCATGGCAGCACTGAACGCCTACGCCCGCGTCCGCGACCACGCGCGTAACATCGCTGAGACAATCGCTTCTTAGCAAATCCCCCTCAGCACCGGATGAATTTTGCGGTAGGGATTTTTGACGGATTTGGCAAGCACTCTGGCCGAATTGCGAATCAACTGTGGACCAACGAAGCAGATACCACTAGAGGGAATAGAACTAGGTTGAGGCGTAGCGGAATTCGCCAATCGATTGCGGCTGAGTGATGCAAACGGTAAGGAGTACGTGTTCCTGCATCGGCATTGGGTGGATGGCGACGAGCTTTATATTAGTCGTGCCCCCGCGCACGTGAGCTGATTGTCATTCGACATGTGAAAATCGCAACCACGCGGATAGCCGTTGTCACCCGGATGATTCAATTGGGCCATTAACAAGTGTGGGTTCAGGCGTGCCGCAACTTCGCGGTGTCCGCAAGCAGTCACGACTCGGAGAGTCGTGCGACGATTTCTGGTGATTGGTCGACCAGGAACTTGCTCGCACCACCAGTAAGAAGTAGGTACACCTTACGTCTCGCGATGAGGCCGTCGCCGAGCATCCTCAATCTGGCGATTATCCTCAAAATTTCGATTGTGACGGTTGGATTTCAGTAGAATCTGAACTCACTTCAAGCACAATAAAAGATTGTTGTTGCATCGCAACGTGAACGCTTCAGCTCTTCTGAAACCACAACCTTATCCTGAGGAAGCCATGCGATTTCTGATTGTTTCGATAGGCACATTGGCTTGGCTGGCCTGTGTGAGCGGGCCGCTGTCGGCTGGAATTGTGACGCACACGAACTTAGCTTCATTCAGTGGAGCGGCGGGGGGAACAGCCGCGATCGTCAATTTTGATTCGACGGCCTTGGGGACGGAAATCCTGAACAACAGCTCCTTCGGTGGGATCACATTTCAATACGGTCCAAATTTTCAGCAAGAGACGTTGCGAGTCACCGACGGAACAATTACGACGCCCACGCCTTTGAGCACTACTTCTGGAACGCGTTTTCTGGGGACAGGTGTGACGGGTGATCAATTGGCAGCCGGGGGAGCCAACAATTTCACGATGGTCTTCAATGTGCCCGCACGTAGCGTAGGTCTGTTTGTTGTTTTATCTTCCAGTCAATTGGGCGGCGGCCTGTTCGAAGGGGACTTCCTGCTCTCCGCGGGCGGCGTATCGGCTCGACTCAATCCAACGCCCACTCCAGCTTTACCAGATGGCTCGCAGGCGTTTTTTCTTGGACTCACCGAAGATACTGGTTTAGCACTCGGACCGGTGACGCTTTCTTCTGCTAGCCCAGATACGTTTGGCATCCGCTATCGCGTCGACGACATTCGATCCGTTGCAGCCGTTCCTGAACCGAGTGCGTTGGCCGGTAGTTTCTGGCTGCTGGCACTCGTCAGCCCGCTGGCGCGTAGATCGCGCCGCAGGGTGAACTGTTAGAGGGTCAGGGGAGGCGCCCGCTGCTAAGCGTCTGAAAGCTCTACCGAATTTTGATACCAAACGATGCATGTAGTTGCGAATCGCATTCGATCACGACTCGGAGAGTCGTGCGACGAAGTTGGAGGCGTGCGAGTGAGATGTCGCGTCAATGCGTTGACGACGAAGCACGCATCTTGCCTACGGCTTTTAAGAACCGCTCCGAGTCGACGTAGCCATCCAGCCGATCGACGTAACGACGGTCGGCAGAGAAGATAATCGTCGATGGAAAGCCCTTGACCTGCAGCACGTCGATCGCCTCAGGATTCTCCTCACGAGTCAATTTCAACGGTACAAAATCGCGACTAATCGTGGATGCGGCTGTCGGATCTTGCCACACATTGGATTGCATCAGATCGCAGTAGTGGCAGTTTGCCGAGCGAATGTACACCAGGATTGGCTTTCCAGTTTGAGCTGCCACGCTGGCCGCTTGTTCCGCCGATCGCAGCCACTGGACCCCATCCGCTCCGTCCAGCCGGGCTGCGGCAACGTGTATCAACAACATGGCGACTGCTAGTGAAAAGCGATGGATCATGAGCGTAAGTCCTGATTCAAAAAATACGAGTGGGCGGTCTAGGCATTGCGTAATAAAAGCGGACCTGACTCGCTGCAGGCGTAACACCACTTACATTCGGAAAAAACTAACATTCCATGACAATCATTCAAAATATCCGAATGCATTTTAGGTGAGCCACTCCGCAGACTCGCGTTGCCCGGCTTTGTAGTAGCGGTTTCTACTCCAAAAACCGAAATTCTTGGCGAATTCCGCTACGAGAAAATCCTTTACCTCGCGCCGTGCGGATACGGATTAATGGTTGCTAACGAAACACGTACCAAAATCGGCAGATGTGCACCAGAGCGATTGCAGGGGAGGCCATTCGGGCTCTAACGATTGCGGGCAGTTTCCATAGGTGTCCACGAACTGGGTAGGGTTCCGACTGCCGCTGCAATCCCTAAACCCGTTACGTTTTCCCGCATCGGCTGGTTAAATTGGTCGCTTCCTGAAAAAATCATTTGCCAAAGGGTTTCATTTTGGTGCGCCACCACGAATAATCAGGAGGTTCAGTAAAGCCTGTAGAGTCGTACAGGCTGGTGCGCCAAAATCGATTACAACCTTTTGGGATTGTTTGATGCAGCCAAAGTCGAGATGGGATGATTCGAAAACCGTTTTCAACGGTGGCGTTGGAATTTCGACATTTTTCTCACTGTGCCTTCTGTATGGGTTGGGCACAGCCGATCTGAATGCCCAAATCCCGCAAGTCCTGCCTCCTTCAAATTACAGCCCAAGCTACGACTACTACCCGGCTCCGACCAATTCAGCTCCCGTCGTCGACGCAGGGGCGGAGGCGTCACCGCCCCGCATTGCGGCCAAAGCAAGTGTTGCTTCCGTCGACCAAACGACGGATGGCGCTACTTACGTAGCTTTGGCAAGCGGACTCCAATCGGTTTTTAGCGGCCGGGAGCCCAGCAGCCTGCAAGAGCTCAGGGCGCTCGAACTGCAACAATCCCGCGTCGCTAAGGCGATTGAGCGCGTTACGGTGAATGTCCAACAGGGTTCTGCACAGGGGAGCGGAGTGATCATCACGGCCGACGGCTACGTGCTGACGGCGGCTCACGTGGCAGGGGGCAAGGATCGTGACGCAAAAGTGATTCTCAATGATGGGACAACACTCAGAGCCCGCACGCTAGGACTAAACCGCGACAAAGATGCTGGATTGATCAAGATCGAAGACCCACGTTTTTTACCGTCACCCTACGCGACCATCGGTCGCAGCAGCGATCTGCGACCTGGCCAGTGGTGCATCGCCTCGGGACATCCTGGCGGTTGGAAATCGGATCGGGGCGCCGTCATCCGCGTTGGTCGCATCCTTAAAATCAGCAAGAGCCGTGTTGAGAACGAAGCGCACACGCTCTTTACCGACTGTGCCTTAATCGGGGGTGACAGTGGCGGCCCACTGTTCACGCTCGAAGGAAAGCTCATTGGAATTCATTCTCGAATCGGAACCGATGTCGAAGACAACATGCACGTCCCCATCGACGTATTTGCTACCAGCTGGGATCGCATGGTCAATCGCGAAGTCTGGGGAATGCTCCCTGGCTACCAACCGGTAATTGGTGTTGGCGGAACCAAGGATGACGATCGCCCACTGATCGCCTCGGTCGAGCCAGGTCTGGCCGCCTCCAACGCGGGTTTGCAGGTAGGTGATTTGGTGCTCGCCTGCGATGAAACATCGATCTTCACCTTTGCGGAATTGCGTCAGCATGTTGTACAGAGCATGCCGGGCGACGTAATCATCTTCAGAGTGCAGCGGGGCGAGCAAATTCTTCAAATCCCCGTCACGGTCGGCGTCAAGGAGTGATTACCCAGCCAGTAGCGGAAGTCGCCAAGACTTTCGGCAGGTGCCAGCTGGTTTACGATTGAGGAGTGAATAGCTGTGGCGATCCAGACGCAAGCCCGCAATATAGCACGCGGCAAATGCGACCCACTTCCGCTACGTGCCGAAAGTCTTGGCGACTTCCGCTACGGCGTACGCCACTTTTGACCGGTATTTGATTAGAATAGTACTACTAGGAGTGGTAAGAAAGGAGTCTTCCACGATCCGCGCTACTCGTAAAGTGAAAGTGCATCGTGAACAATCTCTTATTCAATCGCCTCAGTACCCATGGTTTAATTCTCGCATCAGTGGCGATTGGCTTTTGCCTAACCTGGTTCTCTGATTCCGAGGTGCGCATCGCCAGTCTGGCTGGGGAAGCTCTGGGGAGCCAACCCCACGACGCTGCGCTGCTCGATTTCCATGGCGCTAAAACACCGCGAGCTGACTCGACTGGCGAAAGTTCGTCTACGTATGTTCAGGAACCGTCGCAGCGTTCTAGTTTTCGTCCTGACTTCTCCTCCGGCTTGCGACGCGCCAACCAGCGTAACAACTTTACCATGCTGCGGGCCTTTAGCGAGGCTGTCGTCGATGCACGCCTCAGCACCGTACGGTTGGTTAATTCGGTCGGAGATCCAGTCGCCATGGGAGCCATCGTCGATTCCGATGGATGGATTGCCACGAAGGCCAGCCAGCTTCCGTCTAGTGGATCGGTCATCGCCAAGCTAGCTGACAATACAGAATTCGCAGCAGAAATTGTCCAGCGTGTCAGCGACGTAGACATTGCTCTGCTACGAATTGACCGCGGCGGACTGCCTGCCGTGCAATGGGCGACTACCAGCATTCCGTTGCGTGGTACGTGGTTGGCGACCACCGATGTTGACAAGATGCCTTCGGCAGTTGGCGTAGTCAGTGCGGGTATCCAAAATGTCCGCTCGACACGTCCCGTATTGGGTGTCGAACTGCACGACTCGGCGGCTGGCGCAGCGGTAATGCGTGTCCTGTACGGAACAGGTGCAGATCTGGCTGGACTAAAAGTCGGTGACATTATTACAGCCGTCAACGGCACGAATGTTTCGTCGCACGGTGCTTTTCAACGAGCCATTAGTCCGTCGCGCGGTGGTGAGATCGTCAAGCTTACGGTCAGTCGCGGTGAACGTCTGTTTGATACTGCGGCGCAGCTGATGGATTTGTCTGATGAGCTGCTGGACGAAACGGAAATGGAAGTCAACGGACCTGTCAGCGCACGAGCTACCGGCTTCAATCGCGTCTTCCTACACGACACCGTCCTCGATCCTAATCAATGTGGTGGGCCGCTGTGCAATTTAGACGGCCAAGTCGTTGGTTTGAACATTGCCCGTGCGGGACGCGTGTCTTCTTACGCTTTGCCCGTGGATGTTGTGCGACCATTGTTGGAAGGGCTGATTGCCCAAGCCAAATTGGTATCCCGGCCTGTCAACCCAGCTCCGGTGGCTGACGTCCGTTAGTTGGACAGCGCCACTTTGGGTCCCACGATCAGCTCGACGCGCCAGTTTTGAAGTTGCAGTATTTCAACCGCGAAGCGGTGGTGTTGGGTAGCCTGGGGTGAAACCCCAGGGGAAATGTCGCCCGACAACCACCGGCTTGCCCGCGAGGGCCCGCG
>JBGSNE010000305.1:0-14373 GCA_041739785.1 Pirellulaceae bacterium | reverse complement strand
GTATTCAAGCGCAGCCACTGCATCTTCGTAGACTTTGGCCTCGCTAGGTGTTTCCTCGCCATAGGTTTCGGCAAACCCGCGATAGTCTATTACCAGTACATTCAATCCCCATTCGTGAAATCGATCAGCGTGATCAAGGTTCTTTCCCCTGGTCGCATCTTGGCCATGCAGATAGAGCAAGATGGGAGCGTCCGAATTCTCCACCGGTATCCAAAATGCATGAAGTTTGCCGGTTTTCTCGCCCCCAAGACGCAGCGGAATGGCCACATCTTCGTGAAGCATACCCATTCGCGTGGGTGTTGTTGGAATCACCCCGGTTGGGGCGAGTACCTTTTCAACTTGCGTCACCGCAAAATACACATTGGTCGAAATATAGAGAAATGCCAGCAGACCAAGAATCCTGATGAGGCGGCGGTGTGCTATCCTCGAACGTAGTCGGGTGAGGTTCATTTGCGGGGACTCACTAAAATGGTGAGAATTTCTTGAGCATAAAGATTCTATATAAGTCTTGGGGGTGGGTTGGCAGTCGTAGAACTCAGGTTCTTGACATTGGGACGCGGCCGCATTTTCCAAGCGGCCGCTTGGCAGCTTGCACCGACTTGCCGGGCAATAGCGCGGAAGGCTTCCAACGCTTCATACTCCATGCGGTCGCCATCGACGTTGTAGTTAATGTAGGCTGAGTTCTTAACGATCACCACTTTCCGCGTCGGGTTCACATAGATGAACTGGCCGTAGACGCCGATGGCCATGAACTCGCCCTCGTCACTTTGCGGAATCCAGAACTGGTAGGCGTATCCAAGCTCCGGCTGACCGAACTGAGTGCTGCGGCCGGGCCTCAGGTAAGCCGTGCGCGGCGTCACCGAGTCGTGGACCCACTGCGCCGGCAGTAACTGTTCTCCTTTCAGGTTGCGACCTTCGTCTAGATAGAGCTGACCAAAGCGGGCGTAGTCGCGGGTGCGCACGTTGAGGCCGGCGAAGGCCAACTCGGTGCCATGGGCGTCCGTCAGCCAGCGAGCATCGCCTTCCGGTCCAAGCCGGGACCAGAGTTTTTTCTCCATGTAGGTTGCCAGTTTCTGTTCAGTGGCGGCTTCGAGCACCATGCCCAGCACCTGTGTGTCGACGCTAATGTAATGGTTTACCGTGCCGGCGGGTTTGACCTTGGGCAACTTGGCTATCCACTTGTTGGTGGAACGGCCGCGGAAGATTTCCCACCCCAGTTGATTGATGCCAGAGTCGGGGTCGCCATAGTCCTCGTTGAAGTCGATGCCGGAGGACATTTCCAGCACATCCAGAATCGACACATCGTTATAGCCGCTCTGCTTGAGCAGCGGCACGTAGTCACTAACCGGGTCTTGCAGGCTTTTGATCGAACCATCGGCCACTGCAAAGCCAATCAACGCCGAGACAAACGATTTGCCCACCGACCACGAGATGGCCTGCGTGCTTGCATCATTGCCTTGGTAATATTTCTCGAACGCCAGTTTTCCATTGGCCATCACCACCAGACCGGTAGTGCCGGACTGGCTGATCCAGTCGCTGATGGCGCGCTGCTTGCCGTTGAAGCTGAAGTCTTTCGGCAGCGTTCGCAGCGCACTCTCCAGTTCACAGACCGGACCGTAATTGCTGATCAGGTTGGAATGGAACAGCTTGTGCATGCTGCGGAAATTTTTCACGATCCGCTCCGGCGCAAACAGTGTCTTGAATTGCCAACCGCGCCAGGCCTGATGACCCAGCCAGACCAGACCAAGCAACGCGAGGAGAAGTGTTGCCTGCTTGAGTAGCCGATACGACGGAACTAGAGACATGCTGCACCTTGAGATGAATGAATGTGATGATGGGCGGCTGATTTGGCTCCTCACATATGTCCCGACTGATTACCCTCTAGGAATTGTCGCTCGGCCGTTGAGCGCTCAAGCCGAGTGGCATGGTGACGATGCGATAGAACCGATGCAACTGTGTCCGAGAAGAACATGCCACGTGCCGTTAGCCGAATGCATGCACTATTGATTTCGATCAGATTTTGCCGCAATAGTGCCTTCCATTCCTCGGCAAAGTCCGATAGCACATCGGTACCTAGTAGCGCACGGTAGGCATCTCGACGAATGGTCAGCTTCGAGAGCTGCCGAGTTACGTACAGCAGCCTAAATGATTCCAGGTCGAAGTCAAAATAGCGGCTCCAAAATGGCGACGGTTTTTTGAGGGCCTGCATGTACTCGAGTGAACTCTCTGGATTCATGGTCTTAAGTGCAGTGTGACCATTTGCTCTCAATGAGTAGGAAATTGCTGAAGGCCCGAGGCCGAGCATGTCGTGGCTGCCCGGTTCAAAGCTACAGGTTTCGTAGATATAGCGTCGCGGGTCCTTTTCCAACGCTGAGCGTTCAAAATTTGTGAGGGTGGACTGATAAAATCCCTGCTGAATCATCGCCTTGCGAAGAGCTTGCCAATTGGCGACGGCTGCGTTGTTGTCTAGAAGCGAGCTCACCAGCTCAGCATCGCGTGACCATGCTGTGCCAAGGCCGCGGAAGAGCACCAAGTGGTATAGGCACAACTGGTCAAACCCCATTTGATTTCCGATGGTAACGTCCGCGAGCATTTCCGCGAGCGATTGCCCCGGTAGATTGAACAGCAGATCGCCTGAAACCGTCATGTTCCGCGAATGGGCCAGTTCAACCACCTGGGCAAACAGATCGCTGTCGCCGAATGCGGCTCGGCCCATCTTGATCTGCCAGCTACGAGAGAAACTTTGTACTCCCATGCTGATGCGAAAGTGGCGTGCCTGAATTTCTTCCTGAAGAATATCTACCAAGAGTGGGCGGCGTTTGATGAAGTGTGCTGGCACTCCTTCAAGCGTCACCTCGGCCTGCCGAAGATCCAACGAATTGTTGAGCTGTCTGCAGAGTTTTCGAAATGCATTGGCCGGTGTGAGATTAGCTGTTGCTCCGCCGAAGTATAGCGCCGTGACGGGACGACCGTCCAACACGGCAGACTGCGATAGGCGGGAGGTAATTTCCTGTTGCACACTCTCGACAACAGCGGTTGCCTTTCGAGAACTGAAGTCTTCGTGGGGAAATGTGCAGAAGCCACAGCCGGCGATTTGGGGATTGCAGAACGCATGAGGCAAAACACCGATCAATAACGGGCGATGGGGCAAATAGGCATGTTGAAACTTCGGATGATCGACCTCGGCGGCTGCTCGCAGCTCGTTGGTCAATAATGGCATGCTCGCCGCCAGGGGAAATCCATGCATCAATCGGTGTCGTTGTGGTTTGTTCAGTCGCGCAACAGTCAAAGCGTCCAAGCGAGAGGAACTCTCAGCCGTTTGATGGGCTGCTGGCTGAGTTATGTCAGTGTGGTCGGACGACGATAGGATCGATAACTGACTCATGCGAACATCCTTCGGTTTGGGAAAAAATAGAGTTCGATAGCGGACTTGCCACACGCACTCGGTATGCATTGTCTGTTAGCGATTGCCGTGCCAACTGGTCATTGCTGCGATTCACAAGCCGAATCGCTTAAGAACCCTGGGGATTCGGCAACTCCTTACTGTTCACCAGCGGCGTCAACAAAAACCGAAAGAAAAACACCTACAACAAATGGCGTTACAAACTACAATTCTTGTATCTGCGGGTCATTGCCGGTTAACGAAGTAGGGGAGAGAACAGATGGCGTTTTTAAATCAGGCAGACCGCCGCCAGGCGGAGGCGATGGCACATATCGGTTACTGCAATCCCTTTCTTCCCGAACGGCTGAAATGGGAACGTCAAGTTTTGGGGGACCGATTCAAGGAGGGTGGTGCGGTCATCAAGTTCCTGAGCTCAGCCGAAGCGGAATTGGTATTTGCCAATTTTGAATTGCTGTTGGAACACGCCCAAAAATTGGTTGATAAGATGCGCGCCAGTGCCATTGATGGCCGGTGTACACGAGAAGACGACCAAAGGCTTTATCGGGAGACCGTCTTATTCCTGCTTTATGCCAAGTACTTTTCTCTGGTCCATTCATTACCTGAACAAAAACAACCAACCGAAGGTTGCCCTTATGCTAAGCGCTGGGAGCCGTTCTTGAAAGACTACCGATGGTACCTCAACATCGCTGGAGTGGAATTGCCGGATTACTTCAACGCCGTCCACTGTTTCAGTATCTTCCGACAACTGGATCGAGCGTTTCAGCATATTTTTATGTTTATCATCGGTGGCTCGATGCCAACGGCCCGATTGCGAGCGACGATTTGGGAGTCGATTTTTACGCACGACATGGGCCGATATGTCCGTGGTGTTTACAAGACGCTCGGGGACATCACGACACTAATTACGGGTCCGTCAGGTACTGGCAAAGAACTGGTGGCACGAGCCATTGGCTTATCACGCTATCAGAGATTCGATCCCAAATCGAAGACGTTTGGCGATGAACGTCAGCCGCAACTGCTGGCGGTCAATCTTTCGGCGCTCTCATCAACTTTGATCGAATCGGAGTTGTTTGGACATTGCAAAGGCGCTTTTACAGGCGCGGTTGCTGACCGCCAGGGCTGGCTGGAAGTTTGTGGTGAACCTGGGACCGTTTTTTTAGACGAGATCGGCGAGCTCGAACATTCGATTCAAGTCAAGCTGCTACGTGTATTGCAGACACAGCAGTTCTCTCGTGTGGGTGAAACTAAATCACGCAGCTTTGAAGGCAAGTTTATCGCGGCTACCAATCGGGAGCTGGAGCTGGAAATTCAAGGCGGTCGCTTTCGAGAGGACTTGTACTATCGCTTGTGTGCCGATCAGATCCAAACACCCACGTTGCGCGAGCAACTTGTGGATCGCCCAGAGGATCTGGTTGAACTGACGCGCTTCATCGCCGCTCGACTTCTGCGGCATGTCAAGGAAGAGGTTGATGCACTGGCCTCCGAATCGGTCGATTGGATCCAGCGGAACTTTGGCACTGAATACGCCTGGCCTGGAAACATCCGTGAACTCGAACAGTGTGTTAGGAATGTGCTAATTCGAAAGTCCTACCTGCCGGCGAATCGCGCATTGGGAAGTAGCGTGATCATCGGTAATTCTATTGAAACTGCAGGATCGGACGCGCACTTCATTAACGCATTGTTGGCCTGTGAACTTACGCTGAAAGAGGTCACGGAGGGATATGCATCACACGTATTTCAGCAAATGGGACGCTATGATCTGGCTGCCAGCAAATTGGGAGTGAACTGGCGAACCGTGCGCAGCAAGGTCCGTCAGTATCGCGGGGGAACTTTGGCTCACCGTCCGTGAGGCACTAACATGGACTGGCCGAGTTCTTGCCCGATTAACCCAGTTTCCAACATGGAAATGAACGTCATAACCTACGACGACCAAATAGCGACCGTTTCTTGGTTCACGATTTTCGGCGACAAAGTGCTGAGATCACACCGAGCACGGCTGGAACTGTTTGTTCAACGTGCGGTCGGTTGCATCGACTGCTGCGCCGTCGTTTCCGTGCAAACTCGTAGCAGTGAATGCCACCGGCCACAGCTTCTGGCCCCGAAAAGTGTAGTCAAACTGATGGCGCTGACTAGGATTTAGAAACCTGACAGCCGAAGCGTTTGTGCACTAGGACGAACCGTCATGGGTTAGCCGAAGGATAGTTGGGATTGACCAAGGTGACTACAGACTCAGTGGCTTATTTTCGATGGCGCTGCTTGCTTCGTTACTCCGCAGGCTGGCTTTTGCTAGTTCGTTTGACGAGACGCTTCCATGATTGGCGTTGCATTTCACTATTCATGGTGACCGCAACTTGACGGACAGCGCCTTCACGGAAGCGAGGGACGTGATCCGCGGCGGGTTCGAGATCGATGGTGCCCGCTCATCGTCGATCGCTATCAGCGTTTCACTGGTCAGCCGGCTGTGCTTGAACGAGTGGGCGAATCGTTGATTCGCATGCAGCCAATGGAAGGGCAATCGAGCCTCGTGCAGCTAAAAAGCTGAACCCTTTCTAACGTCCCATTCGTGACCACTGGTTGTACTTTCATGTCGAAGCAAAAGGCAGAACAGCACATTTTCCAAAGCGGCGCGCTCGAGTGCGTGATGCCATTTTTTCAGATCGTCTACAAGTGGCCTCCGCACGGATTCTGGAATCTGAGAGTGATCCAGCCCAACCAAGATCGCCTCGAGCGATCGTAGGCCTGTTTTAGGATCATGCCATCGAAGCACTTCACCTCGAAGGTCATCAGCGAAACCGAAGGTCGAAAGAAGCGGTACGTTTTGGTCGGACGCAATCGCATCCAGTTGAGTCAGAAATCGAGCAATCGTTTGGCCTGCCAGGAAAGTATCAATCTGCCCAAGTCTGCGTTGGAAATATGGTATTGCTTGAACGTAGTAATAGGTGTCGTAAATCGAGAAGAAACCGCTCAACAGTCCGAACATCACAAAGATTGCGCAACTCAACGTGGCTGCAATTGGCGGAATAGGTCCGAGGATTGTACCCAACAGTAGTATTACAAACATGATCCCTGTAAAGGCGATGGCTCGAAGTGCATAGCCTTTGGCCGCTCGCACGCGGTCATAATGCAGCTGTGGGTATCCAGGTTCATTCCACGAAAGGTTCATGGCAGCACTACAGAGGAAGCAATTTCGGAATCAAATCGTATTATACTTCGGCGCCGACTCTGAGTCGCAAGTTGAAGCCGTCAGTGCAACCAATGCGTTAGAATTGTTTTGACTGCCCAAAATGCAAACACAGGATCACCATTGTGACTGATGATATTCCGCCAGAGGCGATGAACGAGATTCTCGAGCTAATCAACGACAATCAGAAAATTGAGGCAGTTAAACGCTACAAACAGCTTCGCGGTACCAGCCTGTTGGAGGCCAAGCAGTTTATCGAGCAATTGACCGAAGAACTCAGAAAGAAGCACCCAGAGAAGTTTTCAAGCCGATCCAGAACGGGCTGTGCGGGAGTGATTGCCTTGGTTGCAATTACTTTGGCAGCGACGATAGCCTTATTGATGATGGTCCTCAACCTCAATCTATGATTTCAACACGGTCCTCCGGCATGGTCAGCATCAATTGCCAGCCATTGTCCCAGCCAATTTCAACTTGAATCCAATCACTTTGGTCGTGACTGCGCAACACGGTGCCACATGTCCCAGCGGGAATCGGATCTGGATTCATCGGCATGGATGGCAAGCGGATGCGATCTCCTGATTTTAGTTTGCAACTCGTCTTTGGAAGTTCCTGACTGAGAAATGGTGAAGGAAAACCGATTTTCTGCTATGACCACAAGAGCACTAAGTCTCCGTCGCCCGCAAACCAAGTCCGTTGGGGCTGTCGAGAATTACTCGAAATTGAAACGTGATTCGAATCAAGGTAGAGAACGTGCCTCGATATAGCGGTCTATTTATTTCGGTCAGCGCAATACTGGCGACCAGCTATTTGTCGAGAAGCTGGCTATCGATGGCAACATCAATGTGAAAGTAGTTCGAATCCAAGTGTATTCACTTTTTCACTACATCCTGTGGGTAGCTCGCTGGACTGGTTATCGGAAAACCGTGAGCGCTCGAGGTAAGCAGCAACTGAATCCCGGTATCGACAAGTTGTTACTCGATGGCTAGCGGTCGACTTCAAATGGATTGCGCGACATGAGAAGCTGATAGCCGTTTGTTTGGTGGATGGCGGGCCGTGTCGTCATCGTCGTTTCGTCGCGGGCACCTGCACAAATCGTCAGCGCCATTAACTTTGGTGGCGACACCGATTTCCCGAGTCCCGAACTGGACCGAATGTTCCGAAAGATTGCCTGGCAAGCCGTCGCGCCACATCTTCATGTCAAAATATTCGTTAGTACATGTCCATGGACATCGGTTATGCGGCGGTCGATGCCGTTGTGGCGGACGGTGAGGCGTTTGTGATCGATTCCTAATTGATGCAGGATGGTGGCGTGAATGTCGTAGACTTGTGTGGGACTGGAACGATCCAGAGGCTTGTAACCCCACTGGTCGGATGCTCCGTGAGTGACTCCGCCTTTGATGCCACCACCACACAACCAGTTAGTAAAGACATAAGGATTGTGGTCTCGTCCGGTTCCGCCTTGCGAGCTTGGCATGCGACCGAACTCGGTGGTCCATAGGACGATCGTATCTTCGAGCATGCCGCGTTGTTTCAAGTCTTTCAGCAAAGCGGCTGTGCCAACCGCCATGCCGCGAGCCAACGGGCCATGATCGCGTTGGATGTTTTCATGGGAGTCCCAGTTGCGCCGCGGAAAGCCATTGTCGTTGCCAGACCAGATCTGCACAAAGCGAACGCCGCGCTCCAGCAGTCGCCGGGCAATCAGACACTTGCGTCCAAAGTACTCGGCTTCTTCCGCTGGATTGATTTCAGCAGGATAGGTGGCTCCGATTCGATCGAGACCGTACATTTTCATGGTTGCCTGCGACTCGCCGGAAATGTCCAACGCTTCGGGAGCACTCAACTGCATGGCGGCCGCCAATTCATACGAGCGAATGCGGGCCTCCAATCGCGAATCACCTTTGCGCTCCTCCTGGTAGCGACGATTCATGCGCTTGAGCAGACTTAAACCAGCGCTGTCTCCCGCCTTGGTCACGAAGCTCGCTTGAGCCGAGAGGTCTTCGATAGGATTGTCTCGCTGCGGAAAGATTGCCGTGCCCTGAGCAGAGGCGGGTAGAAAAGCGGAGCCCCAGTTCTTAGGTCCATTGCTTGCAAAGCCGCGATGATCGGGCAGCACGACAAACGTTGGCAAGTTATCGTTCATACTGCCCAAGCCATAGCTGACCCACGACCCCATGCCAGGAAAGCCCGGAAGTTGAAAACCCGTCGCCTGCAAATAAGTCGCTTGCGAATGAACACCACTCTTGCCAACCATGTTGTGAATGAAAGCCAAGTCGTCAGTGTGTTCGCCCATTGGCTCGACAACCTCACTCAGCATTTTTCCGGATTCACCATGCGGTGAAAACTTGAACGGCGACTTCATCCACGGCCCAAGCCCGTCTTGAAAGGTTTCCACCTTTTCCCCAAAGTCGGAGGCTTGCCCGTGGTGTTTTTCCAGCATCGGCTTGTGGTCCCACAAGTCGATGTGGCTGGCGGCACCACCCATGAACAACTGCACCACGCGTTTTGCTTTTGCCGGGTGATGCAGCACTTGCACGACTCCATCATTTGCCGCTGCTGCCTCGTGCTGTAGCATCGCATTCAAAGCCAAGGCACCAAAGCCAGCGCCACAGTGAGTCAGAAAACTTCGTCGATTATTCATTTCGTTTCGCTCGCGCATCAATCTACAAACAGAAACTCACTGAGGTTAAATAGTAAACGGCACAAGTTCGCGACGCCGTGAGTCTCCGCGTAGACCAACAGTTCTCTGACCTCGGTTTCAGTTGCAGGACGTTGTGTGACCAATGCCATGGCTTGTCGAACCTGCGACTGCAGGTCCGCGTTCTCACTTTCAAGCCTTGATGCAAACTTCTCCGCCATCACCAGATTGAACTTGTTGTTCAGCAAGGCCAGTGCTTGCAGCGAAGTTAACGTCTCATTGCGTCGCGGCGTGCTCTGTGATGAATCGGCGCAGTCAAGCGTCGTCATGTAAGGGTTGGGTTGCGAACGCGCGATGAACCGGTAGATACTGCGACGGTGAGACGCTTTATCGGACGGATCAAACTTGTGATATTCGAAGTGCGGTGAATGCTCGGTCTTTTCCAACGCAAACAGATAGTATCCGGGCCCGCCCATTTCCAAGTTCATCGCACCGCTGACGATGAGAATGGAATCACGCAGTTCTTCGGCTGACAACCGCCTGCGGCTCGCGCGCCAAAGAAACTGGTTGCCACTGTCGATGGCTGAGTTCATAGCGTTGTCGGCGGACGATTGTTGATAGGTATTGCTGGCGACGATCATGCGGTGGAGTTCCTTCATCGATTGATCGCCATCCCGAAACTCAACGGCCAACCAGTCGAGCAACTCAGGATGAGTCGGCAACGCTCCCATACGACCAAGGTCGTTCGGAGTGGCGACAATGCCTTCGCCGAAGTGATACTGCCAGATGCGATTGACGATTGATCGCCACACCAGTGGATTGTCGTGATCCACGAACCACTCGGCCAGCTTTGCCCGCCGCTGCCCCTCTCCCAATTCGGGCGAAAACTGCCACGGCAAGACACCGGATAACGGAAGTACACCGGGGATCGCCAGCGTTCCGGGCAGCGTGACTTCACCGCGACTCAGTACAAACACGTCGCGCGGCTTGCCACCGGTCGGCTGAAAGTTACCCTCAGGAGGGAAGCTGGTCGCTGCGGCGTAAACGGATGCTTGTGGCGGGAGTGCGTGTAGCTCCGATTCGACTTCTGTGATTTGATCCGAGTAGGACTGGATTTTATCCCGTCTTGCTTCATTCGAATCACTCGACGGCTCGGATGCGAGTCCCAAGTAGATGCTGTCGCGTTTCGCTTTGGCTGCGGTGAGTGCGTTCAATCGACCGGTCAGCTCCCTGCGACGCTTGGCAGTTTTTGGATCAACATCAAACCTGCGGTTGGCTCGATCGACGGCCGCAAACACCGACTGCAACCCATAGTAATGTTCCTGCGTGACCGGGTCGAATTTGTGGTTGTGACATCGCGCACATTGCACAGTCAAACTACAGAACGTGTTGAAGGCTCCGGAAACCATGTCGTCACGATCAAGGTTCCGAGCCACCTTGCCATCAATCTTCGCTTCGGAGACTTCCACGTGGCCAATAAAATCCCAAGGTCCTGCGGCGATAAACCCCAGTCCGACAATTCCATCCGGGGTGTCAGGGAACAAGATATCGCCTGCGATCTGTTCCTGCACGAAACGCGAGTACGGTTTATCTTCATTCAACGATCGGATCACGTAATCGCGATAAGGCCATGCGTTAGGTCGCAGCTTGTCTTTATCGTAGCCACATGAGTCAGCGTACTTGGCGACGTCCAGCCAATGCCGGGCCCAATGCTCGCCATAACGTTCGGATTTCAGCAAACGCTCGACCAGTTTTAGGTAGGCATTGGGATCGGTATCCGAGACAAACGTAGCGACTTCTTCGGGTGTTGGCGGGAGGCCGATAAGATCGTAGGTCACACGACGAATCAGTGTTCGACGATCTGCGGGCGGCGAGGGTGTGAGCCCCTTTTCGTTTAGCTTTGCAAGCACAAAGTCGTCGATGGCCGACTTTGCCCAAGAATCATTCATTACAGGAGCAAGCGGACGTGCGAGCGGTTTATAGGACCACCAATCGAAATCACCTACTTTTGGGACTTCAAGACGCACATCCGCTGGCCACTTTGCACCCCCACGAATCCAGTCACGAATGAGCTCGACTTCTTCAACAGAAAGTGATCCGTTATTTTTTGGCATCGCGGTTTTGCCATTTTCTGGTGTGATCAAATCTAGAAGATGACTACCTGCAGGGTCGTCGGGTAAGATATAGCCATCATCGAGGGCGGCTTGAGCCGACTGCAATGAGTACTCCCCTTCGCGTTGTCGGTCGTTGTGGCAACCGACGCAACGACGTTCCAGTAGCGGAGCGATACGATCGCGAAACAAGTCCTCGGCGCGGGTGCTCGTGCCTGTGATGTGCAGGCCGCATGAGACCAGCACGGCGACAAGAATTACTTTCCGTATCATCATTTTTTACTCGCCAGCAGGAAACAAACCGACGACCGCATGCGACGAAATCGACCGCCTCGTGCAGACGAGGTAGCGCTGGCCAGTGCTCAACATTCCAGCGTAGTGCTTGCTGGTGGAAAGGAGTAGGTTCGAGCGCACAAGTCGTCGCAAAGGCTGATGTCCACTGCGGGCAAGTGGCTCGCCGCACTCTAGATGCCATCGATTTGGAACCCGGAAATGAGCCTGTTGCCGTGGAACGACGGAAAGGAGCTGCTGAAGTCGTGCAACCTGGCACTCAAAGATGCGTTGGATCACTTGATTCGGCTTTTCAAGGACAATGGAGGCAGATCGAGCTAGCGGCTGCTAATTGGACGACCCGTGTGCGTAAGTGTTTCGTAGACAAGGTTCTGGATTGCTCTGTGAGCGCTGGGGCGAATTGGTTCGGCGATAAACTTGTTTGTGTTTGGCAGGTCCGTTCCCATACGGTGGTGCAAGTGATTGTAGCACATCTGCCATGCTATCGAATCGTTCCTGCGCGACCTTGTTGCTGCCGCGGCTCAGTCCGCTAGGCGTGCCTGAGAGGAACTGACCAGCCAGCAATTCCATGGCAGCGGTGTATCGCAACTCCTGTTCCGCATAGACGTCCACTCCTTGATGCCAGACGATTTCAGCAGCAACCATGGAAAAGTGGTCAACGGGTACCAGCAGTATCTTTCAAGCCCCTACACCCGGGTTGAACTTTCCCAGAAATGATTCAACGACTCGCAGCGCTCATCTTCCTGACGGTCGGACAGTCCTCTCCCCTCCTGGCCGTCCCGGGGTTCTGGTACTAGGCCAACAACATGTGTCGGACCGATGGCTAGGCGTCATTTACTCTAATTTGTGTCGGTGCTTTTCACCTCATTCTCGAACGGGATTCTGCTCCGCAACCTCGGGTTGTCCATCGAATGGCAATTAGTTATCGCAGGCACCGGAATTGAAAGCGTGTAGCTAACGTCGACTGTCTGACCCTCGCAAGAGCAAAAGGCTTTCAGCGGGAATCCAAGCATGGCTGGTAACGGGCCTGATCTGTGCACTATTCATCCCAACACCTATAAACCAGCTGGGCCGCTTCACCGCGAGTAAGGTCTGCATTTGGATTAGCCGGCGCGGAGACTTTCTTCTTCAGTAGACCGGAGAGGATATTTGCTGCTTGGACGCCGCTTACCGTTTTAGCTGGGTGAGCGAGGGCGGTTTTAAAGTCCTCACTTGGTTCAAATTCGAAGAAGGGCTGTTTGGACTGCGTTGAGTAATCGTACAGCGTTTCGATGTATTTGAAGGCCAGGTGCCCACGCGGTACGTCGGTGAAGTGCGAAGCGGTGATGCTGAGCGGAATCTGTATTCCATTCACGGCCATTTGAGAAAATTCGCCCATGGTGATCGGCTCATTGGGGCGAAAGCGGTAGACATTCATTTCCAGAGTGCTCAAACCTTTCGACTCCCCGGCCGTGCTGTAATCATCGATATCAGGTCCGGTCACCGCCCCGCGTAGGCTTAGCTTCTGGGCTGCAGTGAATGCCGGCGCATCTGCGGGGAGGTCGGTGTAGAAAAACAAGGCGCATCGCTGTTTTAGGAGTTCATCCTGGATTTGCTTAACGGGAACGTCTCTCAATTCCAGCTTTTTATCGATTGCTAGGGCGGCGGCAACGCCCGCTGCCTGTCCCAGCGCGGACCACACCGGCTCCATGCGCACGCTGCACATGGCAACGTGAGTAGAGGAAATCCCTACTGGGAAAAGAATGCCATTGTGCTGCTTGGGCACCAATGTGCCGTAGGGTATCTGGTAGGGCCCCGTCGCATCATGCAGGTGAAGCGTGCCTTCCGCAGCGCCATTTCCGTAAGGAGGTTCCTTTCGACCGGCGGGGCCTTGAACACGATGTGCGTCAATTCCGTAGACTCCGGTGGCAACCGAATCCGGAAGTAGCGGTCCGCGAAATCCGTCTCCACGAAGATCCTTGTGTTGATCGCTTTCCGTCAACGTGTAAAGTCCTTCGATGCGGCGGCCCTGGCGAACATAGAGCCGGTAGGGGAAGTTACCGTTGTCTTGAAATTCATCGTCCGGGAGGCCGATGTTGGGCGAGCCTCCTTTGGTCTGAATGTAGTAGAGGTAGCCCAGGTCATGGTTGCGGTAGACCTTTTCGATTTCGGCACGCTCCTCCCAGTCGGCTAAGACCCAACGCGTACCGAAACCTACTAAGTCGCCACCCCAGTTGATTCCCAGCAGATCAAATTTCCCATTGGGTATGATCGGCGAATTTGATTTACTCCAGCTATATTTCGCAGGGTCGTAATCCGGCGGCGGTTCCTTCAAGTGATAGAGATGGTCTGGCCGCCCGTAGTCCTTTGCCGTGATCCGGTAGGTGAATGCCTGCGACCGGTGGTCAGCCTCACCCGTGCTATCCGGAAGTATGGTGTCGGGCAGTGTATTAGGTACATTCCGGAAATAAGTTGTATAAATGCGCCCGGCGTGCGGCTCTTCTTTGGATCGGGCTTCGCGTCCGATGCGGTAAGGGATGTCAGCAAATTCTGCCAGGTCTGCTTCGTACGTCGCATCAATAATCACCTTGCCGGTGTAGCTGGATTTTCTGCCAAGTGTTCCATTGTTGTCGCGCTCGCGTGTAATCACACCCGTGACGCGATCGTCCTTCATCCTCACATCCACCGCAACTTCGTTGAATCGCGTTGTGATCGTGGTGTGCTCGGCAACCATTTCCGCATAAATCCTGGCGGCCGTATGCGGTTCCCATGC
>JBGSNE010000304.1:0-20114 GCA_041739785.1 Pirellulaceae bacterium | reverse complement strand
GGGCTCAAGTTAGCTCTGCAAGGTCTGAAGGCGACCCGAATCCACTCCAATAGCTAGCACTCCCGCGCCTTCAAACCTTGCAGAGCTAACTTCCCCCAAAAAATAGTGGGTTCGTGGTACGTTTATTTTGTCCCGCTGCCTAATATAGCCATTTTGAAAGGACTAAGGGTCCCGATAGGCGTTAGGTGCGTCAGCTTGGCAACGGCTGGTCTGAAAGCCGTAATTGCCAAAAACTTTAGGTTTCGTTGGCAAATTACCCAAGATGAAAGGCCGATGGCACCGATAACAACGATTGTTTCGTAGTCGATTTGCTCAAACGTTCCCTTAGGTGTAATTCCCATGAAAGCCATCGGTTCAAGATTTTCGGTAGTGCTTTCCGTCTTTGCTTTCATTGCATCAGGGTGCGCTGGTACCCCGACGATTGGCGACAAAATAAACCAATTTGGCAAGACCACGAGCCAGATTGGAAGCGACTGGAATGACGGTGAGTCGATGGTCAAAAAGGGAATGAAATTGCGGGATGAAGCTGAGAGCTTAGCGAAAAAGAGCACCGCCAAGAACCAAGAGTCGGAACGCCTGATAGAAGAAGGAAAACGAAAAATGAGCGAAAATGAAGTTGCGTTTAGAGAGCAGTTTGGAACGAGCATGAAGTAGTGCATGCCCAATAACAGGCTTTCCAGCGCAAAGTAATTCCGAGCGTGTCTCGATGGCGTTTCTACAGCCTGTCTTGCGCTCGTTGATGTTGCCGTCCATCGTCTACATCCTATGGTTGACTCTCAACCTAGCTTGACGGCATTTAGAGATGTTGGACTGCCGTTCCAAAATCTTCGAAAACCAGCGAATCGACGAAAAAGCTACTGGGCATTATCATTAAGTCCTCTCCTATGGTTGCGAGTTAAACGCAAACCCGTTCAATAGTCGTAGTGGAAACTGCTACACTTCCCCTGGTCTAGTGTCTCAAGAATTCGCCGGGAAATACGGGGCTAGCGTCCTAAACGGCGAATCAAAAAATTGCTGCCCAGCTTGCTCAGTACAAATCCATGAAAAAATACTCGATCGGAATCGATCTGGGGACGACCAATTGTGTGGTCGCCTTCGCAGAGCTTACAGCCGAGCAACCCAAGATCGAATTGCTCAACATACCTCAGATAACCGCTCCCCATCAAACGGAGTCTCCGCCGCACTTGCCGAGCTTCCTGTATATTCCGAGCGAGCAAGAGACTGCGTCGGGCGGTTTTACGGTCCCAGGCCTTCCGGACTACCCCACCGTCAACGGTCTCTACGCGCGGCACATTTCCGCCGAAAAACCAGAACGGACGATTGCGGCGAGCAAGAGCTGGTTGTGCCATGCAGGCATCGATCGCCACGCGGCACTATTGCCTTGGGAAACTTCCGAGGATGTTGTAAAACTCTCACCAGTGGTGGCAACTAAATTACTCTTGCGACAGTTGGTCGATACTTGGGAAGTTAGGTTTCCCGAATCGCCGCTTGCCGATCAATTAGTAACCCTGACCGTGCCTGCCTCCTTCGACATGGCTGCACGTGAACTGACGCGCGAAGCAGCTTTGGCGGCGGGCTTGCCCGTCGATTTTATTTTGCTGGAAGAACCGCAAGCCGCCGTCTATCACTGGTTGGAACAATCGGGGGACAGCTGGCGCAAATCTTTGCACGAAGGAGACTGTCTGCTCGTGTGCGATGTCGGCGGCGGAACGACCGACTTAACGCTGGTGCGTGTCGAGCAGGAACAGGGGGAGTTGGTCCTCCGACGCTTGGCGGTCGGCGATCACTTGTTGGTCGGGGGCGACAACATGGATCTAGCCCTGGCGCACTTCGTGGCGCAGAAATTTGCCTCGAAGGGAACCAAACTCAACGCTTGGCAATCGATTTCGTTATGGCACTCCTGCCGTCGCGCCAAAGAATCGTTGTTGACCATCGACGGTAAAGAAGTGGAAACGGTATCGGTGCTGGGACGCGGTTCCAAGTTGATTGGTGGGACCGTCAGTGTCGAACTCTCGCGACAGGAAGTGCAATCGCTACTGGTCGATGGATTTCTACCGATCTGCGCGCCTGATGCGACCCTGCAACGTGGACCTCAGTCAGGCTTTCAAGAACTTGGGCTCCCATTCGAATCCGACACCGCCATCACGCGACACATCGCAGCGTTTTTAGCAAGCAATCCCGTGGCTGAGGAGTCGCAATTGCAACTATTGTTAAACGGGGGAGTCTTCAAATCACCGGCGTTGCAACAGCGTCTACGCGAGGCGGTGGCTTACCTGCGCAGCGTTGGAGATGCCGCGGCAGGCGATCCGCCGCCAGTGTTGGGTACTCCCGATGATCTCGACTTCGCGGTGGCTCGTGGAGCAGCCTATTACGGCTGGACTAAACAGACCGGTGGCATGCGTATCCGCGGTGGTACGGCCCGAAGTTATTACGTGGGAGTGGAGTCGGCGGGGCTAGCGATTCCTGGAATGCCGCGGCCGCTGCAAGCCGTGTGTGTCGTTCCGTTTGGCATGGAGGAGGGGAGCGCGTTGGATGTGCCGGGACGAGAAATCGGTTTGATCGTCGGTCGCGAAGCCAAGTTCCGTTTCTTTGCCGCCGCCAATCGTAAGCAAGATACCGCGGGAACGACATTGCGCAATTGGGATGAAGATGAGTTGGTGGAAACCGCGCCGATGGAGCTGACGCTCGATGTTGAAGAAGCACCCGACGAGGGCTTCGTGCCGGTTCGTTTCCACAGTCGAGTCTCCGAATTGGGAGTCTTTGAACTGTGGTGCAAGAGCACACGTGACCAGCAACAATGGAAGTTGGAGTTCAACGTGCGCGAGGACGCCGAGGCGCCATCAGCGTGAACGAGCCGCTAGAGTTCGATGGTTTTGAGCAAGCGCTCAGTCGCTACATCGTGGGAATTGACCTGGGGACCACGAACTGTGCCGTTGCGTTTATCGACACTCAATCGCTTACGCCGACCTCCATTGAGAATTTCCCGATCGAACAGTGGGTTGATTTTGGAGTGTCTCAGCGACGCGAGTTGCTGCCGTCCTTTTTATATCAACCACTGACTGAAGAGTCGGCCGCGATCAAGGCAGCTAACCCAACGGATGAAGCGCGGATCGTCGGCAGTTTGGCGCGAGATCGCGGTTTGCAGTTGCCTGGCCGACAAGTCTCTTCGGCCAAGAGTTGGCTGTGCCACGATGGCGTAGATCGTCGTAGCGCCATCCTCCCGTGGCAAAACGACGAAGGCGTCGACAGGATCTCGCCGGTGGATGCGAGCGCAGAAGTCCTGGCGCAGATTCGACGTATGTGGGATCGCGTGCATGGCTCCCATCCGTTGGCCGAACAAGACATCGTATTGACGCTACCAGCCTCGTTTGATCAAGTCGCGCGGCAGTTGACGATCGAAGCGGCCGCCGCGGCTGGACTGAAACGTATTCTACCCATCGAAGAACCCCAAGCTGCGTTTTATGCTTGGCTGGCCCGCCATGCCGATACGTGGGAACAGCAAGTCTCCGCAGGTCAATCGATTCTAGTGTGCGATATTGGTGGTGGTACAACCGATTTTACGTTGATCCGCGTTCGCGAAGCGATGGACACTTCCTCTGACGACGGCAGGCAAACAGAAACGCTCCACGACAAAAATAGAGGAAAACTATCGCTGCACCGCGTGGCGGTCGGTCAACACCTGATTCTGGGTGGCGATAACATCGACTTGACTTTGGCACGGTTGGCAGAGCAAAAACTGACAGGTGGCGGTTCGCTGCCAGTGCGAAGTTGGGATGCGTTGCGGCAAGCTTGTCGCGTAGCTAAAGAAACACTACTCGGGACCGATCCTCCTCCGTCGACCGTCATGCATTTGCCCGGCAGCGGCTCACGATTGATAGGCGGTGGTCGACAGGTTGAAGTGACGCAAGCGGAAGTGCGCGAGTGTGTGCTCGATGGCTTCTTCCCCATGTGCGAACTGAGCTCACGGCCCGATGCGCAGAAAGTCGGCTTCCAAGAATTCGGCCTGCCGTTCGCTAAGGATCCGGCCATGACCAAACACTTGGCTGGCTTCTTGTGGGAGCACCGCTGGGATGGACGCGACGATGACCAGCGCCAGCGGATAGACGACCTCAACGCCGCACGACCCGATTGGGTTCTATTCAACGGTGGAGTCATGACCAGCTCGCAGTTGCGTGAGCGGATCGTTTCGGTGATCGGTCATTGGTTCGCTGGGACCTCCGGCCAGGGGAATGATTGGCTGCCGGGTGTGCTGGATGGCGAACGACTCGATCTGGCCGTGGCGCGGGGGGCTGCCTACTTTGGTGGAGTACGACGCGGCACTGGCGTTGAGATTGAGGCCAAGCTGGCTTGTTCCTATTACTTGCAAACCAGCGTCGATCCACCCCAAGCTGTTTGCATCGTTCCAGGTTCGGCCGCACCAGGGGAAAAATTCGCGCTGCGCAAGCGTGAAATGGAGCTGGCTATCGGACAGCCAGTGCAGTTTCCGATCCTCTACTCCAGTACGCGCTTGGCCGATCGCGTTGGCGCATCGATAGCTATCGACATCGAGCATTTTGCCTATCTACCACCGATTCGGACGGTGATCGAAACCAGCGGCCGTCGTCGCCAAGCGTCGCTACCAGTGTACGTGGAAGTCGAGCTGAGCCAGATCGGCACGCTGCAAATGTATTGTCACGCTACCGATTCCGACCAGCGTTGGAAGCTTGAATTCGACGTCCGTGGCAGCACGCAGACCGATCATGTACAGCCTGAAACGCAATCCCATATCGCGGAAATACTCGACGAACAGACAGTACAGATCGCCCGCACTGTGTTAGCACAAGTGTTTTCTGACGCTGGCGACCTTAGACCGTCGCGTTTGATGCAAACCTTGGCTGAACAATTGACGCTTAGCAAAAGTGCCTGGCCTCCGCAGCTGCTACGTTCGATGTGGGATGCGTTAATCGAGCTGCAAGAGGGACGGCAGCAGAGCCCCGAACATGAAGCACGCTGGTTAAACCTACTCGGTTATGCTTTGCGGCCCGGTTACGGACTAGCCGCTGATGATTGGCGAGTCGCCCAGACGTGGCGCGGCGTGTATGGCAAACTTAGCTTCGCATCGGCCAACTCGCGCAACGAGTCGTTGATCTTATGGCGTCGGATCGCAGGTGGCTTTACCGCTGGTCAACAATTGACGGTGTATCAACAAGTGGCCGGGCCACTACGCGGTGTGCTTGATCCAGTTCGACGTAGCAAAGGAGGAGCAACGCTCAGTCCTCAGGAGTTGATCGAATTATTGCGGCTGGTCGGTTCACTGGAACTATTGCCCAAATCGGAGAAATCACAGCTCGGCGATTGGCTGATCGATTTATTGTCAGTTAAGAAATGGGCCGCTGCCCGCGGTGCCGCACTGTGGACGATTGGCCGCCTTGGCAGTCGCCTCCCCGTCTATGGACCACTCAACTGCGTCGTCGATTGCGAGCGCGTCGAAGTGTGGCTACGAAAATTATGTAGTGTGCAACTCTCTGACACACAGCTCGCCTTAGCACTTATGTTGTGTGGACGACGCGTCCACGATCGATATCGAGACATCAGACATGAGGTGCGCGAGATGGTGATCGCACGCTTGGAGAGCCAATCCGCTCCCTTGCATTGGATTGATTTGGTGCGCGATGGTGGACAACTAGCGAGCGACGAAGCCAATCAGGTATTAGGTGAAGCATTGCCACTTGGATTAACGCTGCGTGGCTGAACCAAGTGGGTCACCATTGTCGAAAGTAACTAAGTGGGTCACTTTTGTCGAAAGTGACTAGGTGGGTCACTTTTGCCGAAAGTGACTTCTCTGTAGCCAGAGTTGTCTCAATATTCTAATGGTCCCATTTGTGGCATACTTCTCAGCCAACCAGGTGTCGCTTCCGGCAGAAACGAAACACGCAAAACAATCGCTTCCGGCAGAAACGAGCCACTTATGAGAGTCGATTCCGGCAGAAACGAAACACTTATGAGAGTCGCTTCCGGCAGAAACGACGCACGGGAAACGACGCACGGGAAACGAGCCACTACAGCTGATCCAATGCGATCCGCAGTAGCGCCACACAGGTGGGAGCATGGGTGATTTGACTTTGGCGCACCAGCTCAATGGCTTCGTCTAAAGACAGAACAACATGTTCGATCTGTTCTGTCCCTTCCGGCGCAGTGGGACAGACGCTGAGTTCTTGTGCCAAATACAAATCGACCGTCGAGAGAATTGCGGCAGTAAACGGATCGACTTGTCCCAACCGTTGCCAACGGGCGGCGGTCAACCCTAATTCTTCAGCCAATTCGCGCTGGGCGGCTAACTCCGGGGATTCACCCGCTTCGATACCGCCACTGACTCCTTCGAGGGTGACACGTCCTACTGCATAGTGAAATTCTCGCGTTAAATGCACTTGCCGGTTTTCATCCAGGGCAATCACACAAACTCCCGACTTCAGACGCACCGTTGTATATTTTCCTGGCTGACCGTCGGGACGGGTGACGTTGTCGAGGCACACGTCAATCCAGGGATCGCGATAAACTTCGTTGGATTCGTGAATGATCCACGGTCCGTGATTGCGCATGAGCATTCTCACTATAAAAATGTAGCTCGACGCTCCGCGCCGAAATTGAACGTAGCTCAGTGCCTCTCGACACGAAGAGTCGGGCGACGATGGCAATCTGCGATGGTTTTAGCGTTTAACAGGAGTTTTGAGCACCCTAAAAAGGTCTCTGTCGCCCGAAATACTAACAATAGAAGGGTGCCGAACGACGCGTCAGCTAGTTAAGATATGATATTGCAGCGATCTTGCTTGCATTGCTGGCCTGCCGTCCTGCCTTCCCACAAGTACCAACTTCCCACCAGAGAATTTTGCTGCGATGAGTGATCCGTTCGGCCAAGCGGCTGATTCAACTCGGTATGACATAGACTTTACGGTCCCCCAAGTTCATCGCCTGCGATTCACGCATGATTGCTTTGGAGAAGATTTTCCGGAGTTGCTGGAATTATTGCAACCCAGTTCGCATGGCGTTGCACGCGTTCAAATATGGATCGATCAAGGGCTGGTCAACTGGACTCCCGCGCTTCCGCAACTGATTGCCACGCAACTCGGTTCGTCTGCCGGAGTGGAGTTGGTGGGGGACGTCGAAACTCTCCCCGGAGGTGAGGCGGTAAAGAACGATACAGCTTTTGTCGACAAACTGCTCACATCGTTTAATTGTTATGAGCTTGATCGACGGAGTTATGTTTTGGCTATTGGTGGCGGAGCGGTGCTCGATACGGTCGGCTATGCGGCATCCATCGCGCATCGCGGCATTCGGCTAATCCGCGTCCCCACCACCACGCTGGCCCAAGCCGACTCGGGAGTAGGGGTCAAAAATGCCGTCAATTGGTTCGGCAAGAAGAACTGGAAAGGAACCTTTGCTTCGCCGTGGGGTGTCGTCAATGACGAGCGGCTGTTGGAGGGATTAGGTGACCGCGACTACTGTTGTGGCTTTTCAGAAGCGCTTAAAGTCGCCCTGCTCAAGGATCACCATTTTTTTGATTTTTTGACGACTTCTGCCGAAGCTATTGCCAACCGCGAGCAACCCTTTTCTCGACAGGCGTTGCGGCAATCGGTCTTATTACATTTGTGGCACATCACCCGTGGCGGGGATCCGTTTGAATCGTGCGAAGCGCGTCCGCTCGACTTCGGTCATTGGTCGGCTCATAAATTGGAAGCCATTACCAACTACTCGGTCCGCCATGGTGAAGCAGTGGCTATTGGCGTCGCTGTCGACGTGGCCTACTCGCATTTGCGGCATGGTTTGCCCAAAGAGATCGTCGACCGCACGCTGGCTGCGCTGCAAGGACTACGACAGCCAATTTGGCATGCGTCGCTGGACGGAGATGTCATCTTTGATGGCCTGGAAGAATTTCGCCAACATTTGGGGGGCGAGCTGACGATAACCTTAGTCGCGGACGTCGGCCGACCGCTGGATGTGCATTCGGTCGATCGCACGGCCATGCGCGAAGCAATCTCCTTAGTATCCACCCAGGCTAAGAGTATTACTGCTGCGAGAATATAAGCGGTTGAGAATCTTAAATATATAGCCACGTAGCGGAAGTGAGCCAGGACCTTCGGCCGAATTGCCCTTACGTGAGCTTCTAGCTTGCCGAGCTTGCTCTGAAAGTTTTGGCTCTCTTCCGCTATCATGGATTTGATGCGAGACTAAGAGCCGTTCGGATACTAAACACTTTAAGGACTCGGTAAATGAAGCTCGCCATTCTTTCCTGCAGCGCGAACTGCTATAGCACTCGTCGCTTGCTCGAAGCGGCCACCCTTCGTCAGTATAAGGCTCGAGTGCTCAATACACTCAAGTTCGCGATCGATCTGGAGGAAGGGTCGCCCGATCTGTATTACAACCAGAAGCAGCTTTCCGAGTACGATGCGATCCTGCCGCGCATTGGTGCATCGATTACCTACTTTGGCACGGCCGTGGTTCGCCAGTTCGAACAGATGGATGTGTATTGTGGAAATACGTCCGCTGGTATATCCAATTCGCGTGACAAACTTCGTTGTCTACAAATCCTAAGCCGGCATCATATCGGAATTCCCAAGACGACTTTCGTCCGCGATAAAAAAGATGTGCTACCTGCCATCGAACGGGTGGGGGGAGCGCCGGTGGTGATCAAGCTGATCGAGGGAACACAGGGGATCGGTGTACTATTGGCCGATACGATCAAATCGGCAGAAGCGATCATCGAATTGCTGCAGAGCCAAAAGCAAAACGTGCTGGTACAAAAGTTTGTCGCCGAGAGTAAAGGCCGGGACATTCGTGCATTTGTCGTTGGCGATCAAGTCGTAGCTTCGATGCGACGGGTGGCCCAAGGGCAAGAGTTCCGCAGTAATGTACACCGCGGCGGACGAACCGAGCGTGTCGATATGGATCCGCTCTTTCAAGAGACCGCCGTGCGCTCGGCGCAAATTATGGGGCTACGTGTAGCTGGCGTTGATATGCTAGAGAGCAAAGATGGTCCCCAAGTCATGGAGGTCAATTCGTCTCCAGGACTGGAGGGAATCGAGACCTGTACTCAGTTAGATGTGGCGGGAGCAATCATCGATTACATGGCCGCCCAAGTTGATTTCCCTGAAATCGACGTGCGGCAACGGCTAACCGTCAGCCGCGGCTATGGCGTAGCCGAAATTCATGTTCCGGAAGGATCGAGTTTCCAGGGACAAACAATTAAGGAATCCAGTCTCCGCGACCACGACGTGAATGTACTGACTCTCTATCGTGGAACTTCCGTGATTCCCAATCCCAAACCGGATCGAATGTTGGAAGCTGGCGATCGATTGCTGTGCTTTGGCAAGCTCGAGTCGATGAAGGGGATGATTCCAAAGAAAACTCGCAAACGTCGCTCACCGGCAATACAACAACTACAGGTCTCCGACGTGGCACACCTGGAAACTCCAACTGAAGTTTAGTGACATGAGTGATGGCAAACCTGACAGACCAGATGTCGGCGACTGGGACGGCGAACTAATCGCGCTCGGAGAAACTCGCAACATCAAACTCACCATCGGTGAGAGTTACAGTGGGATGAATGTCCGCATCCCCATTCAGGTCTGTCGTGCCGAACAGCCGGGGCCCACCGTGTTTGTCACCGCCGCACTGCACGGCGATGAGATCAATGGCACCGGCGTGGTTCGGCAGATCATCCATGAGGGAATTTTGCAGCTCAAATGCGGCAGCGTGATCTTGATCCCTGTCTTAAATCTCTTGGCCTTCGACCGCCACTCGCGATATCTGCCCGATCGGCGCGACCTAAATCGATGCTTCCCTGGATCTTCATCAGGGAGTTTGGCCAGTCGCATGGCGCACAGGCTCTTCGACGAAATCGTTATGCGCTCCGATTACGGTATTGACCTCCACACGGCTGCCGTCCGCCGCACGAATTTCCCCAACGTCCGCGCCGATCTGTCCTCCCCTCAAGTTGCCAGAATCGCCAAGGCGTTTGGGAACGAGTTGTTAATCGACAGCGTCGGCCCCAAAGGTTCCCTGCGTCGCGAAGCCTGCCAAGCGGGTTGCCCCACGATCGTTATGGAGGGGGGCGAGGTTTGGAAAGTAGAACCACGTATTGTGGAGTCGGCCATTAAGGGGATCGTGAATGTTTTGCGCGAACTAGAGATGCTCGAGGGCACACCCGAGATCACTGAACATCAATTGGTGCTCACCAAAACGAAATGGTTGCGTGCCGAACGGGGCGGCTTCTTGCAATTTCACGTCAAGCCAGGGGACGGAGTGGAACAGGGACAAGCCATTGCCACCAACACCAATCTATTGGGAGTTGAAAAAAGTGTGCTGTACTCTCCTTACGCCGGTGTGGTTCTGGGGATGACCACACTCCCAGCGGTAACACCCGGTGAACCAATTTGTCACTTGGGACGATTGCCTGGGCGTATGCCTCCCGCTCGCTTGACGCATCACCGCGCTCTACACGATGGACTCGAAGAGCGGTTGATGGAGGAACTATCAACCAACGTGATGGTCGTAGAAAGGAATGAGATCGGCGAAGACGAACAAAAACCAACTCAGCCCCCGATCACTCCTGGCTAACCGGCGATCGATTTATTCGTTTAACGCCAAGCCGTAACAGCCGATTCGCAGCGATTTCGGATTGCGAGAATTGTTGTGCTTGAGTAACGATGATTTGGTTGCAGCGTTTGATTGAGGTTGCGAATGCGCCGGCAGACGCTGCCGCATCGGAGGCTGGTGTGTAGGGACTGGGGATTGTGCAAGAAAAAATGGGTTGGGACTGAATGGCTAAATCCCCGGGTTGAGACTTCCCGGCACGGGCGCTGCCGTCGCCTGCACAGGCCGTGACTTAGACGTCGAGAAACTACCTACTTAGTTGTGATTTTCGCGTTTGGCCGATCGCACTCGGATCGACGGCCTGCTCCGGCTCGGCGTTAAACAAATTCCGCACCTGGCAACTTGAACGGAACTGGGGTTAAACGATAAAACAGTAAACGGACAGCGGAGCTACGCCTTACGCCCGATGAACTGATAATAGGGAGTACGAATGAAGGGGATGTAGGGGACTTTGGAGCGTGACTCACAGCACCACTCCGTTTCGAAATGCGATTTGAGAAATGGCAGATGGTCGGTAGATGGGAAAACATTGTCGTTGGCAAACCACACGGGCCAAAAACTGCGTGTGAACCAACCGTGGCGCTGCATGTTTTCAGCCACATGTTTACGCGACACATAAAAGTCTACAACGCCAATGACGCCTCCAGGTTTCAGCATCCGCATCGCATTTTCGATCGCGGCAAACCAATCGGGGATCATCGTCAGCGAATAAGAAAAAGTAACCACATCAACCGGACCCGTAGGAGGCTGCCAACGAGTGGCATCCGCTTCAATGGCAGCGATGTGTTTCCAGCCGTTCTTCTGGAATCGCTGATCAGCGACTTGCAATAGCGAGGTTGCCAAATCTACAACGTAGGCATGTTCCAGTCGTGGAACTCGGTCGGCGATGAATTCCAGATTCGCGCCCGTGCCACCTCCCAGATCGACCCAGGATCCTCCTTCGGGAAACGGAATTCGCTGGAACAGTTCCTCACGACCATGCAGCAACCGTTTGCGAAAGTCATCGTAGGCGGCCGCCTGCCCAGAATAGAAATTTTCCATCCGTTCGGCGTGATCCTTGCCACGCACAGGTCGCAAGGCCAAATGGTAAAGGATTCGAAGGTCTTGTAAGAATGCCATGTTAGTTTATCGTTCGTGATCGTCGGATTGGACAGTGTCGCCCAAGGTTGCTCGACTCTCCAAGTTGAGATTGAATTGTTTTTTTTGAGGCGAATAAGGACTCGACTCGGAAAGTCGAGCGACGATGACGGTGAACCTACTGGGCTAAATCTGCAATATAGAAACTGCCGTAAGTATGTACACGATCGAGTTGATGTAGTTCGGCGGCTTGTTGTTCGTGATAGGTCAATAGTTCTGGGAGCTTGACCTGTTTCCCCGCGCTGGTCACTTGCACGCGATCAATAAAGTCGGTTCGCAGACCGCCACTACGCCACAATACTCGTGTCCCCGGAGCGGCGCGATTCAGGATGGCTTGCCATTCGAGTTCCAGCAATGGAAACAAATGTTCGGACAACCAATCCATGTGGTCGAGCAACACGAAGCGTGAGATCGGCTCAGTTCCCTTTTCTAGAAAACCTTGCACGCTATCGGTGTGTACTGATACGTTCGACACTCCACTTGACTTGAGTTGCTGAAAATTGGATTCCTTCAAGTACTCGGGGGAACATTGGCTAGTGTAACTCCCAGTAATGTACACTCGCCAAAAATAATTCTCGTGGATCGGCAGTTTCGCGAAAACAGCTTCCATCGAGTCTTGAATAAAACTCAATATGCCCCCGGGATACTGATTGTCAATTTGCATCCGCTGTGCTTTGGGGACGCCCAGCATGGACAGCGTCGAATCACGGTTAAGAGCAAACTTCATCGACTTGCTCCAAAACCGCTCGCGGATCCGCTGATAAATCACCTGCTGTTCGTCGACAGTTTTGCAAGCCAGCAAATCGGTGACTTCCGGTCGCAACTTGGCGATACGATCGATGTACGTGCGAATGCCGCGCGCAAAAGTGCCCGAGGTTCCACGATAGTAAAACGTCCGCTTGCGATTGTCAAAAAACTTGACAAAACGATCCCAATAAGTTTGCGCCCAGGGACTCAATTCGCTGCGGAGCGTCGATTGATAAATCGCTGCAGCCCGCGGATGAAAACCTCGGCCAAAAAATTCGAAAAAGTCGTCGTACTCTAACCGCCGAATCCCGGCCAGCTTGAGCTCCAACAGCGCATTTTGTCGCGGGTTCATGTCGACGGCGTACACATGGGCCGGTCCCGTGAGTGCGTAGTCGAGCGCGTTGCAACCCGCCGAGGTGATGACCAACACACGGTCCTGGCTAGTCAGCTGTAGCGCTTGTCGATCCAGTCGCGGATCTTCCCAGCAAGTGTTGTAGACCAAGTTATTGCCGTGTACGAACTTAAAAACTCGTCCACTGATCCAATTGCTAAGTGACATTGATTCATCTTGCTTTTTAGGTACGACGCTCGCCCTGTCGTAACTGCCCTACGCTCGTTACGACTTACTTCTGAATAGCGGAGCGCCATGGTACCCCGCGGGACGAGCTTTCGCGAGGGTGCATTTTTGTGGTGCGGGTGTTGTGACTTGCTTAAGAATGCGACACAATGTCACAGCTGCCACTGTCGGCTGACCAACCCTTCCATTCCCCCAAACCTTCAACAACCTGCCCATGCTCAAGACGAACCTATTGCACCCGGAAATCTTACGCGCCTGTGCCCGTTCGGGCCATCATTCAAAAATACTGATTGCCGATGGCAATTATCCTGCCGCATCCAAGATTGGGCCTCGCGCAGAATTGGTCTCGCTGCAATTGTCGCCAGGTATCCCGACGGTGGCCCAAGTGCTGCGCGCAATTCTTAGCGAAGTACCCATTGACGTTATTAACACCATGGGGATTGATCCTAGCGACGAGTACGCTTCGAAGGACGATCCCCCGGTGTGGCACGAGTTCCGCCAGATCCTGCGCGACGCGGGTTCGACACGCGAGTTGCAGCCGATCATCAAGTGGGATTTTTATGCGGCCGTCCAGTCCGACGACCACGTGCTAACCATTCAGACGGCCGATCAAGCGCTGTGGGCCAACTTGTTATTGAGCGTGGGTGTTAGGCAGTGCTAAGCGCCGATAGTCGCACGACTCTCCGAGTCGTAAACCAACATCACCAAAAACCAACATCACTAGAAATTGCGCCACTTGATAAGGTGTCAAGCACCTTCGGTAATTGGCGTTTGGCAACGAAAGCCCTTCATGCAACGACGAAAACTTGGAAAGACAGACTTAGAACTCCCGATTCTCAGCTTTGGAGCTTCATCGCTGGGTGCGGAATTTCGTGGAGTAACCCTCGACGAAGTTTTTGCCTCAGTAAAAGCGGCGCTCGATTTGGGGATGAACTTCATCGATACTTCGCCATTTTACGGACGAGGGATGAGCGAGGTGCTGTTAGGTGTGGCGCTCAAGGATGTGCCGCGCGAGAGTTATAACATCTGCACCAAATTGGGACGTTTCGACATCGGGCATTTTGATTTCTCAGCTCGTCGCGTGGCTGAAAGCATAGATGTCTCGCTACACCGGCTTGGCTGTGGACATCTCGATATCGTTCTCTGTCACGACATTGAATTCGTTCCGCTTCAGCAAATCATTGATGAGACCATCCCCGCACTGCGCAAGGAGCAGCAAGCGGGCAAGGTGCGGTACATTGGCTTTAGTGGCTACCCACAGAAGATTTATCATCAGGTGCTCGCCCAGACCGATGTCGACTGTGTCATGAGCTACAACCAGTACACGCTGCAAAACACACGTTTCGCCGATGAAACGATCCCCCTCTTGAAGCAGAAGGGGATTGGGGTGATGAATGCCGGCCCCTTCGCCGCCCGCCTGCTTACGAACTCGACGCTCCCTCCCTGGTTTCGCGACCCAGCCAACGTGCAACAAGCTGCACGCCGAGCAGCCGAGCATTGCACTTCGAAAGGAATCGATATTGCACAGTTAGCTTTGCAGTTCTGTCTGCTCAACGAAGACATTACGACTACCGTGGCTGGTAGCGCCAATCCCAAAAACATTCGCAAGTGGGCCGAATGGGCCGCCCTCCCCATCGATCATTCACTACTAGCCGAAGTGCTTGAGATTCTTGCACCCGTCAAAAACATCGGCCACAAGGAAGGGCTCGAGGAAAACAACTGAACGCAAGCTTCCATTGTCGCACGACTCTCCGAGTCGTGTTTTCAAATCTCACGACTCGGAGAGTCGCGCAACATTGACCAACGAGGAACTCATTTAATGACCATGCGAAGTTTTGCTACTCTAGCATTTACTTGTATTTGCTTAACCACCTCGGATTCAATGTTGTCCCTTGCCCAGGAGAAATCAATCAAAATCTGGCCCAGCCAACCACCCGGACGCACCGCGGCAGTGGGCGAGGAGGCGGACACAACGGGTCCCGAGGGGCGGCCAGTGGCCGGCCAGCCGGTTATTCGGCTAGGAAACGTTTCGACCCCAATGTTGACGGTCTATTCGCCGCCGCAGGACAAAAACACAGGCGCCGCTGTCATGGTTTGCCCCGGCGGGGGATATAACATTTTGGCCTACGATCTGGAAGGAACCGAGGTTTGTCAGTGGCTCAATTCGATCGGTGTGACGGGTGTACTGTTGAAATACCGCGTTCCACGCGCTGATAAGGATTCGCGACCGATTGAACCGCTACAGGATGCCCAACGCGGATTGAGGTTGGTTCGCAGCCAGGCGGACGAATGGGGCATTGATCCCCAGCGAATTGGTGTGCTCGGCTTTTCCGCCGGTGGCCACTTGGCGGCGCGGCTCAGCACAGGCTATGCGGAGAAAACATATGAGCTCAGCCAGGCAGCCGATGCGTTGAGTTGTCGTCCGGACTTTTCCATCCTGATTTATCCGGCGTATTTGTTCGACAAGGGGAGTGACGCGTTGGTCGCCAGTGACTTACCTGTCACTTCCAAGACTCCGCCGACTTTTCTGGCTATGGCCTTTGATGATCAAGTCGGCCCAGAAAACATATTGCGTTTTGCATTGGCACTGAAGGAAGTTGACGTACCGACGGAATTGCATTTGTATCCAGCTGGCGGTCACGGATTCGGCTTGCGAAAAACCGACCAGCCCGTCACCTGGTGGCCCGAGCGCTGTGAAGAATGGATGAAGGCCAGTGGGTTTCTGAACAACTAGAGTAGGTCGTTCTTGCCGAAAGCGACTTCTGTATTATCTCAACAGTGCCCACTCAACAGTGCCCACGCAGACGTCCCTAGACCGTACCACCTCGCACACTGGCCAATTGTCGATAGATGACAAACGTCAAATCGTCGGGTTTACTGGGGCGACTGGCCGCCTCGGTGGCCATCCGTTGTGCGACCTGCACAGCTAGGGTGGTAGCCGCTTGCTCCAAGGGACCTTTGCGGATCAATTGCACGATTTCGTCCTGTCGCAAATTGTCGAACAGTCCGTCGGAACCAACGATCAGCGTGTCTCGCTGATCAAGTTTTCTCGGAAGCCCCATGTCAATATGCGAATCGTCGCAACCGATCACGTTGGAAACCAGATGTCGGTCCTCATGTTGCAAGGCCGCTCGTTCGCTAAGCATCCCTGCCTCGACCGCGTAACCAACTGGAGAGTGAGATTGAGTTTGCAATTTGATTTTGCCTCGGCTGCCGACCACCAAGGCTTGGGAGTCGCCGACATGGAACGTACGCATGATGCCGGCGTTGATCTCGATGGCAATCAGCGTCGTGGCTGCACCAGTACCCAGTTGACGTACGCGCTGAATGGCTGTTTCGAAACCATCTAAGATTGGCGCTCGTAAATTGCCGGGCTGATCCCAGTTGCGAAGCGATTCAGAAAGCGCTTCGATGGCCAACTGAGAAGCTAATTGCCCGTTGGCCTGCCCCCCACACCCATCAGCAATGGCGATCACTCCCGCCGTATCACCCACCGGCAGCAGCGCGATGGCATCCTCGTTGGGGCTTTGCTTATACGGATCGCGACGAGCCATAAACACGGCCGTTCCACCAGCAAACCCGCGGGCCTGCACCGCTTCGAAATGCTCGTTGATGAGCAGCACTGGTTCGCAGAGGGTCAGCGTGGTCACCGTGAATCTCCTAGGTGCGTCGCGCACCAAGGACAGTAACTCCAGTATTGCGGCAGCACTCCCCACCCGCATTGTCGGCAGCTATGCGGCGAACCTTCGATCTTCCACTTGCGTTTGACCGAGACATGGCACCAAGGGCAATAGCGCATAAAGGGCATCAACTTCTTGCGTGAGCATTTCTTGTTAGCGCAACGGGCCGTATATCGTTTGTCAGGATACTGTCGCGCGGTGGCAACCTCGAAACCGCCACCGTAGCACCAAGGACAATAGGGCCAATCGCATTTTAACCCACGATGGCAACGGGGACAGTAGACGGGAAAATTGGTATTGCAAGGATTTTTATGTCGATCATCGCCACACCACGGACAAGCGATCATCGGCTCAGCGACAGGCCCTTGGCATTTATTGCATGAGCAAGTAGTTCCCAGCGAGGATCCAAAGTTACTTTGAAATTCCTTGCGTCGCAATTGTTGCCAACTTTGTCCGCGACCCGAAGGTGGTCGTTTGGTTTTGGGACGGGGATCAACACGCAGTGGATTTTTGATGCGGCAGAAACAAGTCAACATCTGTTCCGCGTCGCAATACCGCTTGGCGGCATCGACCTCAAGTGCTTTTTTGAGCATGTTGACTACCGAATCGCTCACCCGCTCGCGCAGACGCCCGTGCCCCGCCAATGGCCAAACATACGGCCATTCCGGCAAAACGCCAGTCAACATCCGATACATGACAATCCCGAGCGAAAACACATCGGAACGGAAAGACGGCTTGCCCATCGCTTGCTCTGGGGCAACATATCCCAGCGTTCCCCCACCTGAGCCTTGCAGAGTACGGTGCGCCACTTTGGCAATCCCAAAATCGGTCAACAGCAATTGGTTGTTGGGGAAGATCAGTAGATTGTCGGGTTTGATGTCGCAGTGAATAATCTTTCGTTCATGCGCGTAGGCCGCTGCGCGCAACATCTGCTCGGAGAAATCGATCGCCGTTTGGGTCGCCAGACGTTTCTGCAAGCGATCCTCGAGCGAGGATTCACTAAGCGGTGTCACGATCACGAATTTACCGTCAATAAAGTCGGCGTACTTCAGCGGCAAAATATTGGGGTGATCCAACTTGGCAGCCAACCGTGCTTCGTGGCGGAAGCACGCCATCGACGACTCATTGACCAAGTGGGGATGCGGGATCTTCAACGCGACGCGGACCCCTTCGATGGTATCGCAAGCTTGATACACCGATGCGAATCCGCCTTCCGCGATTCGTCGTTCAATCAAGTATTTTCCAAAACGCTGGCGGGCGCGAAGCATAGAAGTTTGGATGTCGCTACTAAGAAAATCGTGATTGAACTCAGGACGCTATAAAGCTGGCATTGCTGAAAGAATGCCGCAGGTCGAATGAACGCGAGCGCAATGGCGTCTCAATTCGCAGCCTCTCTACGAGTCAAGCCTCAAAAGGTGCCGAATACGTTGAATCCCAAGCAGTTTCGTCGACAGCCTGTGAGACACGAAGAGTGGCAGGCACCCGTATGGCTTGACACGAAATCTTCCGCAAGACCTTCTATCGGCACGACCGCTATCAAACGCCTCTGATTTCCCCTAGGAAATCATTCTTTAAGTCTAAGCTGAATCGCTGAAAAGTTCTCTATTGCTTGCAAATTTTTTGTGACAAATGTAGCCCGACGCTCCGTCGTCGGAAAGAGTGACTCGACGCAGACAGGTCGAGCAACGTTCACTGGTGGTCGCGTTTAAGATAGCCTGCACTGGTTTGGAAATATCGGCGGCGTCTCAACTGGGCCGTACTGGCCAGTTCCGATTGCTGCTGACGCAAATCCTCCACATTAGCAGCACACGGTCGGCAGCCAATCTGTTCAAGATGAAACTGAACATAGCTGCGAAGATCCTCTTCAAGCGTCCCGAGTAAAAATCCACCCAATTGGATTCGCGTCGGGCAACTGAGACGATGCCGACGCCAGATTTCCCCGAGCCCATGCACACCTGCCTCGCGCTGTCCTACCGCAGCAATTAGTCGTTCGCGCAAGTGTGCGTCGTCACGGAGTTGCTGTTCAATTGCCGACATCATCGAGGCTGGCAGCGCTTCATCAAGGTAGGCTTGCAATTGTTGATCGGTGAAGTCACGCAGCATCGGCTTTAACTCGCATTCCAAATCTTAGTTATTAGTATAAAAAGCCAGCCGCTAGGGGCTTGTTGACAAATCCGTTTAACCCGCAGCCGAAGGCGAGGTTCGCCCCGTTGATCCTCGCCTACGGCTGCGGGTTAAACAAAAAAATCGTCCAATCAACACTAAATCAACACGCCACTAGCCACCAGCAGCATGTTGCATACTAACTTCTTCGTAAGGTTGCACGACCACAAAACCATCACCGTCGAACTCCATTTGAATCGATTCGCCGCTGCCGCGGCCGAAAAAACTCTTCAGCGACACATCGGTTTTGAATGCTGGAGTGAGACTGCCCGACCAAGCGATGGTGGCATTGGGGTCGGTCCGAACTGGTGATCCAGGTTTGACCAGCAGCGTTATCGGCTCGAAGTGTGTAGTGATGGCGATCAATCCGGAACCGCTGAGCCGGACATTGAAGAAGCCACCAGAAACGACGGCAGCCAACTTTCGCATCATTTTGATTTCCCATTTGACGGTGGGTTCGAGAGCCAGCAAGTCGCTGCCATTGACGAAGATCGCCTCACCTTCGAGCCGCAGGATTTTGATCGTTTTTCCACTATCGGCCAAATATAAACGCCCGCGTCCCTCCGCTTTGGTCAGCTTCGCCCCCTCGCCGGTCACACTCCGTTTAAGGAGCGATCCGATCCCTTGATCAAGTAGTCCTTCACGCGTGAATTTGATTTGGCCAACGTAGGCCACCATTGCGCCGGCCTTCATCCAGACCATCGAATCGAGGTTGACCTCGAGCATGCGATCGTTTTCGAGCTGGAAATAGTCTCTAGCCGACTCGTCTTGTGCAGTCTCACGAATGAATTCCTCGATCGTATAACGTCCCATCTGCGTCCCTTTGCTGTGGTGAGTTGGTTTTGTCCGTCCATTAAACCCGGATTATTCATGACCTTCTGAGCCGAGGGGCGTAAGCCCCCGGATTCTAAGCCGTTTTCTAACGCGTTTTATAGGAACCGGGGGCTTACACCAATGGCATTCACTTTGTGAACCAGCCCGATTGTGAACCTCAGGCGCTAGCCGTGGGCGGGCCTTTCTAAGCTGGAGCCCACGGCTAGCGCCAAATGGCACTCACTTTACTGATTTTAGCGATTTTCTGGCCAAACACCGCGTGAATGGTACAACATTTGCGCCAGCAATTCTGGTTTTCTTTAAACTGCCAAAGAGAACCAAACATGGCGACAGACTCACCGAATGAG
>JBGSNE010000262.1:0-49033 GCA_041739785.1 Pirellulaceae bacterium | reverse complement strand
CGCTCGCTGGCGAACCGGATGTCGGTAGATTTCATTTCCCCTAGGGTTTGCACCCCAGGCTACCAAATGCCACCGCTTCGCGGTTTAAAGAGCGCAACTTCAAAAGTCGTGGGCGGGCCTTTCTAAGCTAGAGCCCACGGCTAGCTCCTGAGGTTCACTAGGTCATGAACAATCTGGGTGAAAGGCTGGCTGTGGCTTGGTAGAATGGAGCGGATTGCAACCGCTCCGAGCACAAGCAGCATTATTCGATCATGGCCAATATGAATTTTAGAGCGACATCAAAAGTTGCAATTCAATGTGCGTTTTTGCGGAGTGGCGTGATGGCGCTGTCGGTCTTGGGCATCGCCTGCTTATGGACCGTCAACTGCTCCGCTCAGCCTATGGGTGACAGCGAGTTGGCCACGCTTCAGACCAAGGCAAAACAGCACTTTCGTGATGATGTCACTCCGTTTATCAACACTTATTGCATCGACTGTCACTCGAACAAACGACCAACGGAGGCTGGAGTCAACTTTTCACCAGCGCTGAAGAATCCGGGACACGCTGCCTTCAGCCAGCAGTGGAAGAAGGCCAGCGCGAGGGTGCAAGCGCATGACATGCCGCCGGATTATGCGGACAGTCTACCGACCGATACGGAGCGGCAGACGTTCGTCGACTGGCTGGCGAAGATCAAGTTTCTGAGCCAGAAGGATCCGGGACCATTTGTTATTCGGCGATTGACTAAAACCGAATACGCCAACACCTTACATGATCTCTTGGGCGTTGATCCGACGATTGCCGATGAGTTGCCAGATGAGGTAAGCGGCGAAGGGTATCTCAATTCGATTTCACCGCTTCAGCTCGAGCACTATCTCACCATTGCGGATAAAGTTCTGGACCAGATTCTGCCGTCGGCAGACGCCCCGCGGACTGAAATGCAACAGCGACTGTTGGGCAAACCACCCGTAGAAGGGACCGATTCTAGTGTGGCGGCGCGAGCGATCGCCCAATCACTTGCGAGGAGGGCCTATCGTCGACCTCCGTCAGACACAGAACTGAATGTCTTGCTAGAGGTGTTTGACCTGGGAAAACGAAACGACCTTACCTATCCGCGGTCTGTGCGGTTAATGCTCAAGGCGATCCTAGTATCTCCCCAGTTCCTCTTTATTACTCCGGCTGACAAGGTCGAGACTGACGAGGAAATTGTTCCTTTGGACGACTATCAACTTGCGTCCCGTTTGTCCTATCTCTTGTGGGCTACCATGCCCGACGATGAGCTGATGGCATTAGCTGATAAAGGAGAACTGCACGAGCCAGCGATACTCGAGGCACAGGTAAATCGCTTGCTGACGGACTCTCGTTCCCGCGCCCTATTTGATGGGTTTGGAGCTCAGTGGCTGGGACTTGGAGATTTGAAACACAGAGCCTTCGATGAAGTCAAATTTCCACAAATGACCCTCGAGCTGCGCAGTGCAATGGTTGATGAAGCCCGTCTCTTTTTTGAAAGCATTGTCCGCGACAACCGCAGTGTCATAAATTTTATCGATGGCGATTACACGTTTATCAATGACACCTTGGCCCCGATTTACGGACTAGAGGGGACTGTGATCGGACCAGAGATGCGGAGAGTTCAATTGACCAATGGCAATCGAGGTGGGCTTCTGGGAATGCCAGGCGTTCTAGCAGCGAGTTCATTCCCTAACCGCACGAGCGCCGTCAAACGTGGCGCGTGGGTGCTAGAGCAAGTGCTCGGCGACCATGTTCCTTCTGCCCCGCCTGACGTGCCAGCCTTGGACAGTCAGGACCCACAGACGGTAGAGCGCTTGACCCTGCGCGAGCGCACTGAATTGCACCGTACGAACCCGGTCTGCGCCAATTGCCACCAGACGTTAGACCCAATTGGATTTGGTCTGGAGAATTTCGATGCCATCGGCCGCTGGCGGGAACAGGACGATAACGGTGAAGCCATTGATGCCTCAGGCGAACTTCCTGGCGGCCAGCGTTTTACGAGTCCCAAGGAGTTAAAAGCCATTATCGCCGCCCAAATCGACAAATTGTCTCGCAACTTGGTTGAGAAACTACTGGCCTATGCCTTATGCCGCAAGCTAGAAGGCTATGATGAAATTGTCGTAGATGACTTGATGCAACGTATTGCCAGCGACGACTATCGCATGCAGTCGCTTATTGGCGCGGTCGTCACCAGTTATCCGTTTACACATCGTCGAATCCGAGAAGAAGTGGACCTCCCATGAGTAAGAGTGTGCTAATTGATCGTCGCACCTGCCTGAAAGGGGCAGGCATGTCACTTGCTCTGCCACTATTCGATGTCATGGGGTGGGCGGAGGCGGCCGAGGGTGCGAAGTACAAACCGCCGGTCCGCCTGGGATTCATGTATATGCCTCACGGTGTGATCATGGATCAATTCTGGCCGACCGATGCCGCGAGTTTTTTGTCGTCGCCACCACCCGCATTGGAATCGCTGCGGCCCGTACTTGACCAGTGCTTGATGATGAAGGGCATCTCCGGAGTTCCTATCGCGCCCTTCAATGGCGCACCCCACGCGCTGGAATTGTCGACTTGGCTGACTGCGGCCTTACCGGACCCAGACAAGCGCAATGAAGTCCATATCGCAATCTCCGCTGATCAGGTTGCCGCCAATTACGTGGGAGCTTTCACCACGTTGCCATCTTTAGAACTTGCTACCATGCCCCAGACTTGGAAGGAGAATCAGGAGGGTCTCAACGAGGCGTATTATTCCCACTGCAGCTTTCGCTCACCTACCCAGGTAGTCCCGGCCGAGACCAATCCACGTAACGTGCTAAATCGCCTGTTCACCAAACAGGCACAAAGCAGTCATGCGACGCCAATGGATTCTCTGGAGCGAAGCATGTTGGATATCGTCCTCGGCGGTGCACGGGACCTGCGGCGAACGCTACCCAAAATCGACCAACTCAAACTAGATGAATACCTAGATAGTGTTCGCTCGGTGGAACGACGGATTGCCGCTATCGAATTCAGGCAAAAGGAAGCCGCGTTGGAGAAAGCAGGAATCAGCTCCAGCAAACGTTGGGACTCGGATTCTCCACCTATCGAGATCAAGATTCCTGAGGGCGATAAACGCAGCGAGTATATGCAAATCATGTGTGACCTCAATGTGCTGGCCTTTCAAACCGACACAACCCGGGTCTGCACGTATATAGGCTCAACACCGAACGGAGTGTCCTATCCGGAACTTGGGTTTAACGACCAACATCACTCCACCACCCATCACCGCAATCAAACAGAGAAGGTCGAAAAGGTTGCCAAGATCACGGCCTTTAACATCGCGCAATTCGCTTATATGGTGAAGAAAATGCACAGCCTACGTGAAGGAGATGGCACGTTGCTCGACAACTGTATCTTGATGTGGGGCTCCGGCCTGGAAGACGGCGACAATCACACCAGGGAAAACCTACCATTTATTCTTGCCGGCAAAGGAGGCGGTGCGTTGAACACGGGGCGCTTCCTGGCTGAAACCAATGGAAATCAGGGAGACCTACTCACCACATTGCTGGCGTGCGCGGGCGTTCCACTGGACCGTCCCGTTGGGATCGCAACCAAACAACTCCAGGAGTTGACCCACAATCTCTAACGCTACCTGTTGGCTGAGCATGAAGTAGCCGCCGCTGGTATCATTGACGAGGCGAATTCCACCACGACAGCAATAGTGAACACGAGGGAACGCAAAGAATGAGCTTCAAGCTGCGATGCCTCATTGCCTTGCAGTTGGCTGGACTGCTATTGGGTCTGACGGCACTCGCACAGCTCCCCGACGAGGGGCGAGGCCCCCAGCGATCCAGTGGCAGATCGAAGGGTGGTTGGTCTGGTGGTGGGGGACGAAGAGGTGCAATTCCAGCTCGCGACTCTTTTCCAACTTGGGAGATCAACGCGGGCTTCAAGCACGATGTGTTTACGTTCGCGCGGATTGAGTTCGACTCCGATGGCCCCTTCGGCTGGCATGATCGCTGGGACAATGACTATCCGGACGGCGATTGGAATTTCTCCATGCGGCTCCAGCAGTTGACGTCACTGGAGGTCGATCCGAACGCTGTGGTACTGCGACTGACTGACCCGCGATTGTTCGACTGTCCGTTAGTCTACTTCGCTGGGGTACAGTACATGACACTCGACACGGAGGAACAATCTGCGTTTCGCCGATATTTGCTCAACGGCGGCTTCTTCATGATGGACGATTTATGGGGACTCGAAAGTCGCGACAATGTACTGGACATTATGCGTCAGGTACTTCCGAATGCTCGGCCGGTGGAGTTGCAGCTCGAACACGAAATCTTTCATCTCGTCTACGACTTGAAGGAGCTTCCGCAAGTTACCGATTACCTGACCTGGAGTCGCGGACAGAGATTTGAGTATACACATGAAGGAGCGACAGGCGATTCGGCTCCTCATTTTTTAGCCTACTTTGACGACGCCCAGCGCATGGTGGGGATAGTTTGCCACAACAATGACATCGGCGATGGTTGGGAACGCGAAGGACACCACATCGAGTATTTCCAGCAGTATGCCCTAAAGCATTCGTATCCCTTCGGCATCAACGTCATAGCCTACGCCATGACCCACTGAATCGAAGCACGCCAATTCTGCGCCCATTGCGGGGTCAATCTTCCAACCAATAATTTTCCTACTAGATGGAATCCGCGATGCACGGGAAGTAGCTCCCACATTGAACTAGATCATGACTACGATTGGCAATTCTGTTTTCGAAGCAAAAAACAGGCGACTGAGAGGAAACGAATACCAACCATAGGACCTCCGTTCGCTTCCGTTCGAATCCTAAGCCGGCAGGGTGGCCGGCGAGTAGCCGGAACTCTTGGCGAGTTCCGTTGACGACGCGAAACAATAGAAAGCATCCCTACAATCGTCGCTCGTGAATCCCTTCCCTACATCACTTTAGGAAGCAGTGTTTTTATTGTCAGCCTGAGTCCGAACCGTGACCTGCAGCCTATTCTAATCCGGCTCTAAGTGGGGTAAGCTGCTGACTGGGCGGCTTCGCACTTGAACGGCTACCTGCCCGCCCCCCGACTGGAATTCATTTAGTCGTTGTTTCAAATCACGACTCGGAGAGTCGTGCGACGATAGGACACCACAAATAAAGGCTAGCAATGATTAATACAGCCCTCAAAGAACATCTGGTACGGCATGTTCTGGCCAAAGTCAAAATGCCAGCACAATATATCGGCGGTGAACGCAATATAGTCGTCAAGCGGCACGACGAAGTAGCGGGTAAGCTCTGCCTGTGTTTTCCCGATGCCTACACGATTGGCATGAGCCACCATGGGCTACAAGTACTCTACTCGTTGATGAATCGTCGCGACGACTGGGCGGCAGAACGTTGCTTTACCCCGTGGCCCGACATGGAAGAGCAGCTTCGCAAGTATAACGCACCACTCTATTCGTTAGAAACCTTCACGCCATTGCGCGACTTCGATGTCGTCGGCTTTTCGCTTCAATACGAAATATCATCGCCTAACGTGCTAACCATGCTCGATTTGGGAGGGATTCCGCTGCGCACGTCGGCACGAACCATGGCGGATCCGTTGGTGATCGCAGGTGGACCGTGCGCGCAGAATCCCGAGCCGATGGCGGAGTTCATCGACTGCTTTGTAACCGGCGACGGCGAGCCGTCGCTGCCTGAGATTTGCGACTTGTGGCTTGAACTGCGCAACGCGGCTCGCGAAAATGGTGGCTGGCTAGGTGGCGAAGCGGGCCAGCGGCAGCGCGAGGCGGCACTGGCTGAGTTGGCTATGCGTCTCCCCTACGCCTACGTACCCAGGTTCTACCAACCCGAGTATCGCGATGGTCGGATCGTAGCTCTACATCGCTCGCGCAGCGATGTTCCGGAGACCATCGAACCGTGCGTGATTCGCGACTTCGACGAAATTGCACTTCCCACCTCCCCGGTCGTACCCTTCGTGGAGTGCGTGCACGATCGTATCGCCATTGAGATCATGCGCGGTTGCCCATGGCAATGCCGTTTCTGCCAGAGCACAGTCATCAAAAGACCTTTGAGAATTCGCTCCGTCGATACGATTATCAATGCAGCCATGGAAAGTTACCGCAACACCGGCTTAAACGAGATCAGCATTTTGTCGCTCTCCAGCAGCGACTATCCGCACTTTGAAGAGTTGGTGACGCGGATGAAGGCCACGTTCAATCCGCTGGGCGTCAATATTTCAGTCCCTAGCTTGCGAGTTAACGAGCAGCTGCGAACGTTGGCAGACTTGGTGGGCAATGGTCGCCGGGGTGGTCTGACACTTGCCCCCGAAGTCGCCCGCGACGACATGCGCGAGCAGATACGCAAGAAGATCAAGAACGAAGACTTGTTCGAAGGTTGTCGCACGGCTTTCAAGAACAACTACGAGACGGTGAAGCTCTATTTCTTATGTGGTCTCCCCGGCGAACGGGCTGTCGACCTAGATGGCATCGTGGAGATGGCTGAAACGATTGCGAAGATTGGTAAGGAAGTCAAAGGCCGCTATCCCAAAGTCACTGCCAGCGTCTCGAACTTTGTTCCTAAGGCACATACACCCTATCAATGGAATGGAATGCAGCGCCGCGAATATTTTCAGTGGGCACACAAATACTTGTGGCAAAAGCGCAATATTCGTTCGGTAAATATCAAATGCCACAACGTCGAAACGAGTCTGCTGGAAGGCGTGCTCAGCCGCGGCGATCGCCGTACGTGTGATGCCGTCGAACTAGCCTGGCAGCGCGGCGCACGGATGGATGGTTGGACCGAGATGCTTGATCCCGATCGTTGGTGGCAAGCACTACATGATTGCAACATCGACATTGAGAAGCAATTGCACGAGCCCTATGAGTTGATGGGAAAGCTGCCGTGGGACCACGTGAACGTGAAGTACGGTCGCGACTATTTGGCCAAAGAGCAAAACCGCTCGCTTACACAACTCGCCGCCATGGCCAACGCCGAATAGGAATCGTCGCTCGACTCTCCGAGTCGAGTTAGATTCTGCCCAGGAGATCACGCCATAATTTTCGATCGCGCGTTGCGACTCGGAGAGTTGGGCGACGATGGTTGGCCCCTTTCAAGTGAATTATGCCCCCAGAGCTCCCCAACGAATTTCACTCGGCTGTTTCGCTCGGCATTCTACTGCTGGCATCATTGGTGGGTGGTATCGCCGCCGACGTAGTGCGGATTCCCAAAGTAACCGCCTATCTACTGGCTGGTATGTTGGTGGGTCCCAGCGTGGCTCACTTGATCAACGGCGAGCACATCCATTATTTTGAACTCTTCACCAAGCTGGCCATGGCCCTGGTGCTGCTCGAACTGGGTTGTCGCTTTCCACTGACCCACTTGCGGCCCATTTTGAAACGCGCGATATGGCTCAGCGCCGGGGAAATGTCGGCCACATTTTTTATCGTGACGACGCTCGTATGGCTGTTCGACGGTCGACTGTCGGCGGGTGTGCTCTTGGGAGCATTGGCATTGGCCACGGCACCAGCCACCACAGTGTTGGTATTTAAGGAATCTAGATCCGAAGGACCCGTCACCGAGCTGGCTGGTGTCCTTGTCGCGCTAAATAATATCGCAGCCATCATCAGTTTCGAATTGCTATTTCTGCTGGCGCGTTTGTTGTCAGGTGGGCAATCCCTTTCATTTGCATCGCAACTCAATCGACTGGCCTTGGATTTAGGAGGTGCCTGCCTGCTGGGAATCGCGGGCGGATTGTTTATTGGCTACTTTAGTGGCCTACTCAATCGTCGTCGTTGGTTGGTGATGGTCTTGGCGGTCGCCATTTTGATGCTGGGGCTGTGCGAGACGTGGCACTTGCCCTATATGTTGTCGTTCTTAATCGCCGGTGTGATGCTGGTCAACACTTCCGAGTCGGCCACCGAAATACTAGCAGAGCAGGAAAAGATCGCTGGTTTGCTAGTGGTCGTCTTCTTCGCGGTCCATGGCGCCGAGTTGCAGTTGTACTCTTTCTTCGCCGCCGGCTCACTAGGAATCGTCTATATCGTGGCTCGGTCATCGGGCAAGATCTTGGGCACGCGTTGGGCGGCCAAACTGCGGGGTGAACCGGCCACCGTACGTCGCTATCTCGGAAATAGCCTATTGTCGCAAGCCGGCGCGGCCATCGCGCTCGCCGCCTTGGCCGCACAGCGCTGGCCCGAATTGGGTGAACAGTTGCAAGTCATCATTCTCGGCTCAGTTGTGTTCTTTGAAATCGCAGGTCCCATCTGTATTCGTTGGAGCGTTTTGCAAGCTGGAGAAGTACCGCTGGCACAAGCCATTACACACAATACCGTGACACCCAAGAGTCAAGCTGCCAAGATGTGGCATCGCGGTCGCGACGCGATGGGATTGCAGCATCCTAAGCCTCCCGACCTAAAAGAACTGACCATCGCCAATCTCCTGCGACAAAACGTGGCTGGTATCCCGCAAACAGCTGATTTTGACGAAGTGGTTGCCTATATCCGTCGCAGTCATGACAATACGTACGTCGTCGTTGACGGAGGGCAAGGCGTAGTCGGTGTCATTCGTTACGATGTCCTCAGCGATACGTTCTTTGATTCGTCGCACGACCGCCTGGTTCGCGCGGAAGACTTAACCAGTCCAATCGACTACGTGCTATACCCTGATGATCCGCTAACCAGTGCCTTGGAGCAATTCAAATTATGCTCCGATGATGCCTTGGCGATTGTCTCGCATGAAAATCCCTCGCGGTTTATAGGCATCATTCGTCGCGGTGAATTGACCGACCTAGCCATGCGCATTCGAAATTGAGTCGTTGCGGTCTGTTTTTTACTTCGGAAGCAAAACTCCCAATATCGACTCATCTTAGCTATGAACCAACCACCAAGCCTTCCAGCGGATGAATCCGCAATTCAACCAGGGAACGACAATCCCTTCGCACCCAGCCACATTGAACCGCTGAGCCCCATGTCGGTTGATCTGGAAAAACTGTCTACTGCCTATTGGGGCGTGCTGGCCTTCCTGATACCGATCGTAGTGGCGTTTTGCATCTATCTTCCCGGTATTGGTGTCCCAACGGCAATCGCTCTTGTATCGGCCGTAATTCGTGTGCCATTGATGCGCGCCAAACCGCGCATTAACCCGGAGATGGTGTTGCCTCAGCCGCTGATGTTGCTACTAATTTCGTGGATTTTCTGTTTGCTGTTTGAAATTGCCGCCACCAGTGTCTTTTGTGTTGTCTGCTTTCCGTTAGGCTTAATGGCATTCAGTTTTCAAGGTGAAGACGCCGCCATCATTTTCGTCTTCGGCCTGAGCGGCTTAATTGCTCTGGCAGCCTATATTTTTCTGTTTCGACTTTCATTAAGAATGTCGCGTTGAGAGCTAAGCCTCCCATGAACACGATCCTGCGACCCACTACCAAACACCGCGACTATACATTCCTGGGACTGACTCAAAGTCTGTGCCCCGAATGTCGTACTGTGGTTCCAGCGAAGATCATCGCTCGGGGTAGCCGTGTTTATTTCCGCAAGACTTGTCTCGAGCATGGTCAGCGTGAGGACTTTATTTGTAGTGATGTGGGACGCTATGATCTGACGGAGACAAGTCTACCTGCCAAATTGCCCCAGCACACTTTTACCGAAGTACAGCGTGGTTGTCCCTACGACTGTGGACTTTGTGAGGAGCATGAGCAGCATACGTGTATCGGCGTGATTGAAATCACCGATAGCTGCAATCTGTCATGCCCGATGTGTTATGCCGCTAGTGGCCCAGGGCAGAAGCACAAGCCACTAGAGGATATCAAGACAGCCATCGATCGCCTGGTGTTGGCTGAAGGTCGCGCCGAAGTAGTGCAATTGTCCGGGGGTGAACCGACGCTTCACCCACAGTTGTTGGCAGCCGTCGAGTACGCACTGAGCAAGCAGATCGACTACGTGATGATCAACACCAACGGCATCCGCTTAGCCAAAGACGCCGAGTTAGTCGAACGACTAGCCGAACACCGAGAGCGACTCGAAATCTATTTTCAGCTCGACTCATTGGTCGACTCACAAATCGCCCACTTGCGCGGTGAAGCTGGATTGCTGGAAACAAAGCTTAGGGCACTCGATCGCCTGGCGACGGCCGGCTTAAATGTAACGTTGGTGAGCACGCTGCAGGGAGGCGTCAATAACGATGCTCCGGCCGAGTTGGTAGAGTTTGCGCGCACGCGTTCTGAAGTAACGGGCCTCAGTTTTCAACCCGCGACCTATAGCGGCCGACATGTTTTGCCCGCGACCCTTGACCAGCGCATCACCTTTCCCGATGTGGTCGACACCATCGTGAACGATCCCCGCAACGAGTATCAGGCCAGCGACTTCTTTCCCCTGCCCTGTGCACATCCAAATTGCCACTGGATCAGCCTGGCAGCTAGAGCGGGATCAGCATTTATCCCGCTGACTCAATACGTTGATGCCTCGAAGAACCTCGATCTACTGGCCAACGGCATCAGTTTCACGCGGGAAAAGACGCAGACTTTGGCCCAGCAGGTAATCGCGCGTTTAGCCTGTGGTGATGCCGGTTGTTGCACCCCCACGGTTCCACCCGCGAGCAGCAAATCATTGCCGGTTCTCAATGGCAATGCAACAGACACTCACGACGTAGCTGATTTTTTAGAGCGCGTCGCCAAACAGGCAGTTAGCGCTCGGGACATGCTCCGCATCACGATCACTTCCTTTTTGGATGTTTACAACTTTGATCTAAGACGTGTGATGAAGTGCTGCACACACCATGTCCTCCCCAGCGGACACATCATCCCTTTTTGTGCCTACAACGTCCTCTACCGCGACGGCACCGCCAAGTTGCCGGAGCTGAAACCTGGAAACGAGCATCCTTCCTGAAAACCTTCGGGTTGATTGGCGCAATTCGCGGGCAAGTCATCCTATTCGTGTAGTTGACAGGGTTGGGAACCGCTGCCTTGGGCAACTGAGGCGGAACGTGGGCTGGTTTGATTGTCGAAATTCTTGGCGAATTCCGCTACTGTTGTCAACGACCTTCGGGTGTGCTCTCCAATAGCGCCTGAAAATAGGCTTCGATCTGCTGGCGGTAACTCGGCAGAAATCGCTCGACCATTCGCGATTGCATTTGCTTGCGGACCTGTTCAGGCAATTGCCCCCAGACGTCCTGTTGCAGAGCCTTGGGGTCGACCAAGTCGACTTGGGAATTGGCAGCTTGTCCCTTCTGGGCAGGAGAATCGGGTGTTGGGTCAGCTTGTCCAGGCTGCCGTTCGGAGTCGCTGGCGGTTTGACTCTGCGTAGTTGATTGCGAAGTCGAAGGTTGAGTTGGGTTCGAAGACGACGTCCGCTGTTCGGATTGAGTCTGCTGTTGCGATTGTTGTTCCTGTTGCTGAGAGGATTGCTGTTGGGCGGCGCTGGCTTGTTCGAGTTCTTCGATCAGTTCATCCAAACGCACCACGATGTCAGTTTGCAATTGCCGCGTCTGTTGATTGACCAACCCTTTACCTAAAAAGCCAGCCGCAATCAGCATACTCTGTCGCACTCCTTGCAGTGGATTCCCAGTCTGGTCACTCAGATCCTCACCGGCGAGTCCAACATCCGCCGGCGTTAGCGTGGGGGTTGGCTCAGCTGGCGTTCTTACTGGCGGCACCGGTTCATTTAACAGCTCGAGCAGTCCATCGACCAACTCCGCTTGCTCTTCCGATTTGGGCTCTTGAGCAACAAGCTTGGAACCGTCCGGATTGAGAAACGACATTTGGCATACAAGGCCCAGCAGGATCAACAGCGAGCAAGAATACCGCTTGGTATTTTCGAACCAACCGTCAGATTGAAGCCAAACATAAAACAAGATTCGTCGGTAATCTGCTCGCGTTTTCCACATAATGTCCATCCGGCGTCGACTTTAGAATATTGAAATATGCAGCCTGCTACTGGCAAAAATAACAGGAGAGCGCGGAGAAAACAGAGGCAGTGCGACATTTCAAATTCTCTGTTTACTCTGTAATCTCCTGTCGCATCGATTCTCCCTCTATTGTCTTAGCTCACGTCACCTTCGCAATTGTCAGCTCGAGGCGCCAGACTTGATCATCAGTTTTGTTAACTTAACCCGACGCCTGAGAAAGGAGTATTGTCACTGACTCCCCGTATCGTTAGCCGCGGCGAATTCGCGAAGCAATTGTTCAATTTGTTTACCGAGTGCTTGCTGCATGACCGAAAGCTCGTTCAGTTTCTGGCTGCGTCGCACGCTATCTGATGAAGCCTCGGCAGCGATGGTCCGCGAGTTGATTTCTTGCTGGAGACTGCGGAGCAGCTTGAGGCTAGCGATGATCGGTATGGGTCGTGATTGAGTCGTTTGACCATTCTGTTCACCGCTGTTGGCGTCTTCTTGCTGATCGCTATGGGCTCCTCGCTCAGGTGTCTCGCTTTGCATGGCGGCTGCAGCAAGCTCCAACAGACGCAAGGCCTCTTCGGCCGCTTCATTGGCATCAGGCCGCACACGATAGCGCTGTGCAGCGGCGACAGCGCGTGACATAGAACCCTCTGCTTGTTCGAGCGTCCAATCGAAAGTGGGAAGCTTAGTTGTTTGGTTGCGAATATCACGCAATGTCTGGCGGACCGCTTCTTGGCGGGAAGCTACCCCACGGATCTCGACTTGCTGATCCTCGTGATCTTCTTCAGTCGGTCGCGACAATTCGTTGAATTGCCCAGTAATCGTTCGCTGCTCGGCGGCCAATTGCTCCACATCCGCGTTTAACGCCGAAATCTGCTGTTCGGCAACTTGTTGGTCGAGTTCCTCAGCGCGCTGCTGTAGTCGCTCGGCCGACTGTTCCAGTTGCTCAGCCGCACGCCGACCAGCTGCCGAAGCTAGCTGGAAATTCTGCTGTTCGCCTGACTGATGTGCGGCTTGTTGATCATCGGCGGCACTTTCAATCTCACTTGACAAGCTTGCATTACCCGCCTGTTCGGCTGTGTTGGCCTGGAAACGCGTGCGGTCTTGCAACGTACTCTGCTCTCGTAAGAGTTGCTCTTTGTCACGTCCGGCGTTGCGACCGTTCCATTGCTCAGCCAGGTTGGTTTGTTCCTGCGCCAATTGTGATAGCTCCTGTCCGGTTTGTCGGAGACTATCGGCACGATTCTGCAAGCTCCCAAACTGAGAACTATTTCCAGCACCCAACTGTTGCAAAGTTTCGCTCAAGAGCTGTGCAACTTCCTGTTGGGTCATGGCCGCTTGAGCAAATCGTTCGCTCCGAATCTCTTCCGTAGAACGTCGCATCATGGCGCTTGCCTGCGAACTATTCAACGACTGCGTGGCCCGTTCCAGCTGTGTCTTGAGCGACTGCTGATCGGCGCCGGCTGTAGTTTGCAGTCCCTCCGCCCTGCGCACCAAATCATCCAGGCGTCGCGCTAACCCTTGTTGGTCGGCACTCAGCGCTGTTTGTTTCGCTTCCAGTTCATCGGCGTTCAAAGTCGACAGCCGCTCGAGTTGTAATTGATCCGTTTCGCGTCGCAACGCGTTCTGTTGATTGAGTATCTGCGCCAACTCATGCTGTACTTGTTGCACTGCCTCGTTGCGAGCCAAACGATCAAGCAAGCTTTCCAGTCCACGCAGTGCCACACTTTGAGCATCGGCGGTAAGCTCATTGGCGTTCGCCAGTGCAGATGAAGGAGCGTCTTGATTGGTGTGCAACGCCTGCGCTGCGCGTAAGCTCTCTTCGCTCGTTCGAGTTGCAATCTGCAAAGGACCGGTACCCAACTCCGTGATCTTGTCCTGCAGCGCCGACAGTTCTTGTGCCAATTCAGTTTGCTCAAGTCGATTTTGCGTAAGCAATTCGCGAAGTCTGGAAATTTCTTTCGTCAGACCATTGCTCTGACCGCCGTCCTGAAATTGTTGTAACAGTGCGCGCTGCACACCAGCTACATTGCGGAACAGATCAAGCTGCTCTCGTTCGATACGGTCGGACTGGCGACTCACTTCATCCGCCCGGGAGAACAACTGTGAATTGCGACGTTGTGTATCAACCAACTCCCTTACTTTTGCCAACAGTTGATTCTGCCGGCGCTGGATGGAGTCAACTAGATCGTTGGAATCACGGATCGCATATTCATGTAATTCACTTCTTCCCCATTGACCAGCACTATCGCGAGCTTCCAACCAAACCACGATGCGTTGGCCGACAACCAAGCCAGCTACCTGAGAGATATTCCATACAGTATCGATCGACAACTCACGCAAACTCTCACTATGAACGGTCGAGGATTCCGAATTCAATTCGGTGTTCCAAATTGACAGGCTGGAGGGCTGCGTATCCTCTACCCCCTCGACCTGCAATCTCGCGACAACCTCCGCCAATCCCAGATCGTCGTTAACTATACCTCGCACGGCAAGCTGGGCATCGGCCGACAACTCAGCCATGTCGGTCGATTGCAATGCGACCAACGGAGGAGCGTCTTGAGTCACTTCGATCCGCCATCGCTCGGGAAGCCGCATTTCCAGTCCACCGGCGGTAACGATCGAAAGTTGCCAGTTTAACGACTGTTGTATTGTCAGCGGCATTCCAGTGGGGCCACCAATCTGCAGTTCGCGGCCATCGCTCCCAATCCGGGCCGACCAAACCTCTTGCTTGGGCTCTGGTGTGGGTTGGTCAAGCAATTGAATAGCAATGCGCTTGATGGACTCACTAAAGCGTCCCTGAAATGCGACTTGGCTCCCAGCCAAGACGGCGATACGTTGTCCAACCACATCGGTTTGAGGAAGCCTCGAGTAGTCAGGAGGCTGTACTTCAAACTGATATTCAGTTAGCTCCGGAGGCTGAACAACCTCGATTCGATGCCAGGGCATGTTGCGATCGTCACCACCCACAGCGCGTACTTCAAGGGCTGAAGTCACTGTCGGCAAATTACCCACCGCCACTTCGCCAACTTGGATTGTGTCCAGCGCACTGTGCGGCACTGGCCCGCTGTCGCCGACGAGGCGTGTTTGCAATTCCACACGCTCGGGCAAGGGAGGACGAAGGTCTGTGATTTCTACTTGCAATTCGCTACCAATGGCCACCACCGTAGGTAGATTGCGAAAGGCTAGCTGATCGCGTTGAGGCCAATGATTGACCGACCATGGCATGCTTAGGCGAGCGAGCGCTACCCGCGTTTCGGCGGGCCATAGGACCAACAGTCCAACCAAAATGGCAAGCAACACAGCGCAGGCCAACGCCGCGCGTCGTAGCCCCCTCGTGTCCAAGTATTGCCGCCAGTCGGGCGTGTTGCCTTGTGCCGACCATTGCCGGAGTGCAAACTCGCGAAAACCTCGACTGCCGTAACGAACTTCGTTGAGCGGTAACGTGGCAAGTTCGACTACCGTCGAAAGCTGCTGATTATCTCCCGGCTGCCTTTGCTCAATCCATCGCGCCACTTCCAGGGGTGTCGGTGTAAAACGCCAAGCGGGTTTCAACCAACGCAAGGCCCCCCACAATACTACCGCGACCCATGTCAACAATGACAAGATTCGTAAGCCAAGCTCCTCCCTTCGTAACAGCATGTCACCGACGATTAAGACCAGCATTGCGGCTGTTCCCACGGCCAACCACCACAATGCGGCTCGCCAGCGAAACACCCGTCGAGCGCTACCGGCTAATCCCGCAGCACCAGCCAGCAATTCGCTGCTGAGTTGATCGATCGATTTTTCGGATGAAAAAGCCACCCAGAACGTTCCAGTCGCGAGGTGAATGTAACCGCAGTTGACCATGTGCCGACTGCGGCCTACCAGTTAAAAGAAGTTCGATATCCATTCTACGCTCATCAGCCCAGGCAGGGCAGACGCGGCTACGTGAAATTCCGACAGCGGCTACAATAGATCGACATCGGATCGCAGGTTTTGGTATCGTCTGGTGCTTTGTCAACGTTTAACTTTGGGGTTGACTGGGAAAAGGTGTCGGACACCCAAAGCCGGAACGGCCCTACGGGTGCTTCGCACTTTTGGTGTCCGACACCTTTTCCAGACACGACACGGAGAGTCTAGCGACATTAGAAATGCAGGAGAAATTGCGTTGGACGAGGTCGAAGAGAGTGAACTGCTAAGACAGTACCATGAATTAGCCGAACTGGCTGGCTCGTTGGCGCACGAGATAAAAAACCCGCTGTCCGTAATCCATATGAACGCGGACCTGCTCAGCGAGGAATTGACTGAGAGCGAATGGCCAGGGAGGCGTCGGGCTGAAGCGAAGGTCGAGATGATTCGCCAACAATGCCAGCGCATGGAAAATCTGCTCCGCGATTTTCTAAAATTTGCTCGCCTTCGCGATTTGGAGATGACCCCAGGGAGCTTGAACGAACAGGTCGATACAGTCCTGCGATTGTTCCAACCTCAAGCTGACAAGCAAGGTGTGGAAGTGATTCGCTACTTAGATTCCGATTTACCTAGTGTGCTGTTGCACAGCGATTCACTGCAAGCTTCATTGATCAACTTGGTCAAAAATGCGCTCGAAGCCATGGAGAGTGGCGGCGAGTTAGTGGTCCGCACTTATTCGACTCCGCGCGGCGTGGCACTCGACCTGATCGACACAGGCTGCGGCATGGATGACTCTACCGCTACACACATGTTCGAACCGTTTTATTCGACCAAAAATGGTGGCTCCGGATTAGGATTACCCACCGCACGGAAAATCATTGAAGCCCACGGCGGCCGAATCAGCGTCCAAAGCGAAGAGGGCCGCGGAACGAAATTTGTCCTCGAGTTTCCAACACCAGCCAGATTGCGGTAGTTCACTATCACGACGCAGGTTTGCGATCAATAATTCTGACACTTCTCGCTGATCGCCGGTATAAAGGTTGATTTCACCCTCCCGCGCGTTAGAGAAAACGAGAAAATCGACGAGGTCGCGGGAGGGTCGGCAAGCGAGTCATGCGAGCTTTTCGGGTAGGGGAAACACTTGTTTGCCCTCCCCGCTAGGTTCGTAAAACTCACCTAGCGACCCTCCCGCAAAAACATGCACTTTTGATAGCGAGCTCGGGCGCGGGAGGGTAAAAACTCTTATCAGTACCGGCGATCAGCGAAAAGCGTCACAATCTAAATCCACATCTGCAACAAGAGGTTCCTAGCTATTCTTCAATACAAAATAGATGCTTCTCGCCACGAATAAACAGCTGATTGTCAACCGGCGCTGGAGTTGCATCGACCGTTTCGCCCACCGAATTCTCTGCCACAACTTCAAGCTTGACAGCATCCTTGATAACTGTGGTCGTACCATTGCGACCAGTCAGATAGACATGCCCACCGGCGGCCATCGGCGATGCGTAGGTAGTATCGACACCTGGTATCCGCGCGGACTCGTAATGCACCTTACCGCTAGCAGCCTCCACACAAGAGAGCATGCCTGTTTTACCTTTGTGAAAATAGAGTCGTCCGGAAGATAGCAAGGGTGATGCGATATCGGGAGTGTCACGAGTAAGTGTCCACGCCACCTGAGGCGTCGCGTTGATATCACCTGTTCCCCCTAGTTTAAATGCTCCCAGGAACGCACCGCGATAGCCACTACCAACAAACACCATGTCCCCTTGGGATACAGCCGAAGCAACAGGCCGCTCAGTTTGTCCACCGCAGCGCCACAGCTCCTTACCGGTTTCCAGATCATAGCAACGCGCGGCAGTCTGACCGTTCATAACAATTTGCTGTTTACCCTGATACTCAACCACCAGCGGCGTGGACCAACATGAAGGCTCGTCGCGCTTCACTTGCCAAATCGTTTCACCTGTGGTTTTGTCGAGCGCGTACAGATAGGACTGTCCTTCATGATCCCACGGAAGCAGGACCTTGTTGCCTGTTAGAGTTGGTGAACTCCCTTCGCCAAAGCCGCTGCGAATAGTCATCAGTTGAAAATCATCGCGTTTCCATTTCAGTTCGCCTGAGAGCGTGTAGCAGTACAAACCGCGCGAGCCAAAGTGCGCATACACATGTTGACCATCGGTGCAGGGAGAGGCCGAAGCGTAACCATTCGTTTGATGCGTCTCTTCATGCGGCTTGGCTACGACGGCTGTTTTCTCCCACAGCAGTTTGCCTGTTTGCCGATCGAAGCTCAGCAGTTTGAAATGCAATTCACTCTTCGTCGACGTTTGCTCTTGGCCACTTGCCGGGACAGCCGACACGACGAAGACTTGGTTCTCCCAAATGACCGGTGAACCAGAACTGCGACCGGGAATGGCCACTTTCCATTTCACATTGAGTTCGTCGCTCCAACGCGTCGGAGGATGAGCTGAGAGAGAAACGCCGTTGCCCCCGTCACCTCGCCAATGCGGCCAGTTGTCAGCCAATAGTGGCGAATGAGAAAAACTTGCGTTGGCCAGCAGCCCGGCGAGCGAACAAGCAATTAATCGATGAAACATAGGATCGAAGTCTTCTTGGAAAACTATTTTGGGAAGCGCGAATAACTCGAATTTGTTGGAACTTGTCCGCAAAATTATAGCGTAAACTCTCGTGCTGCGTCACTTACTAGTCGCACTAAGAGTCAAACTAAAATGGTGCCCGACACGTCTACCGCGAGGTTAAGAATTTCCACGTAGCGGAATTCGCCAAGAATTTCGACCTTTCAAGGGAAAGGCTGCTTAGGCCGAAATTCTTGGCGAATTTCGCTACCCCCTAAACCTCGCGCCATTCGATCCGCCTGTTACAAACGCAATCCACTGTCTAATTATGCTGAATTGATAATATCCCGCAAAACGTTTCCGTGGACATCGGTCAGCCGGAAATCGCGACCGCCGTAGCGATAGGTTAGTTCTTGGTGATCGATCCCCAATTGATGCAAGACGGTAGCCCAGAGATCGTAAATTGTGCAAGGGTTCTCAACGGCATGATAGCCCAGGTCATCGGTGGCACCATAGACCGTGCCACCGCGCACTCCACCACCGGCCAACCATAGACTGAAGCCGAACGGATTGTGGTCGCGACCATTGGAACCTTGCGAAAATGGCGTTCGCCCAAACTCGCCTGTAAAGATGACCAACGTCTGCTCCAGCAACCCTCGCGCGGCCAGATCTTGCAGCAAGCCGGCAATGGGCTGGTCGACTTCATGGGCCATAGCGCGGTGCCCTTTCTCCAAATCCGAATGTTGATCCCAAGGGTTGGGACCGTTGCCCGCTCCGATGCCGTGCGTAATGCAAGACAGCTCGATGAACCGCACCCCTTTTTCAACTAAGCGCCTGGCCAGCAGGGCTTGTCGTGCGTAGGCGGCTTTTTTGGGCTCCGGATCGTCAACGCCATAGAGATCGCGAGTGGCTTGTGTTTCACTCGACAGATCACAAAGCTCTGGCACGGCGGATTGCATACGAAAAGCGGTTTCATAATTTTCAATGGCCGCTTCCACGTGCGCGTCGCGCGAGTTATCGAGAAATAGGTTATCGATGTGCCGTACCAAATCGAGTCCTCGTCGCTGACGTTCGATGGAAGCTGTGGGGTGAATGTTGGCTATCGGTTCGGCTGCGTCGGCTAAGACAATGCTGGCCTGATGTTGGGCTGGGAGAAAGCCGCTACTAAACATCCCCACGCCACCATGCGGAGCTACCGCGCCGCCGCTCTGCAATGTTACATACGTGGGTAGCTCGTCATTGGCCGAACCGAGACCATAGCCAATCCACGCTCCTGCGCTCGGATGTCCGAGAAACGGAAAACCAGAGTGCATCGCAAAGTTCCCCTGCGCATGTTCATTCACCTTAGTGGTCATCGAACGCACGATCGCCAAGTCATCGGCCCGCTTAGCAATCTCGGGAAAGAGATCGCTGATCTCCAAACCGCTTTGACCGTGGCGTTCAAACTGGAAAGGACTGCCAAAGATGGTGCCATTCCTATTGAACTGAGTGCGTTCCACTTTGACGGGCATCGGCTGGCCATGCTCGCGCAATAATCGCGGCTTGGGGTCAAACGAATCCACTTGCGATACGCCACCCGACATGTAACACAGAATGACACTTTTGGCCGGGGTACGGTCTAGTGTCCAACCGCCACGTGCGCGATTGGCTAGTAAGCCCGACAATGCCAACATACCGAAACCGCTGGAGCAACCTTGCAGCCATTGTCGACGGGACGGCTTGGGGTCCAAGTCAGTCTGTCGAAAGTCTTGGCGACTTCCGCTACAACAACTCCGAAAGTCTTGGCGACTTCCGCTACGGGGGTTGTGGTTGGACCGATGTTTAGCGGACATAGATGAACTCCTTTAAATTCAGCACTGCGTGTGCGAGTTCCAGCCACTCTGCGGGTGGCGATGCAGCGTCGGTCGCACTTTCGCCATTCTCTGCCGGCGGCCCCAGGGAAGCATCGCCCGCAGTTTCTCGACTGGTCCGTAAAAAGTCTTCCGCAGAACGCAGCTCGTCGAGACTCGGTGCTCGCCCGAGCGCCACGCGCCATAGATAGTGGATACGTAGTCCGTCATTGTCAAGGCTCGCCTGCGAACAGCAGCGATTTGCCAAGTGTCGCGCGGCAGTGTGAGCCAGCTCTCCGTTGAGCAGCAACAACGATTGAGCCGGTACATTCGTGACCTCGCGTCTTCCTTGGCAGGAGAAGGGCACAGGCGCGTCAAAGACAGAAAGAAACGGATCGAGATCATTGCGGATGACTCGCACATAAATCGAACGTCGCGGCGCCTGCCCAGCAACCGCCTCGCCATACATCGTCCAGTCCATTTCTCCAGACACAGATAACAGCGTATCGCGAATCGATTCCGCAGTCAGTCGCTGCATCGGAAAATGAGTATAGAAATTGTTTTCGGGATCGCTTTGACGAGCCGCCGACGAGGGAATCGACGACTGCTGCCAGGCCTGCGTATTGACGATGCGACGAATCATGTTCTTGATCGACCAATGATCCACCTCCCTGAATTGTGTAGCTAGGTAGTCAAGCAACTCGGGTTGACTGGGAGGCATTCCCAACCTTCCGAAATTGTCAGGCGTAGGCACTAACCCTTGGCCAAATAGATGCAACCAGATGCGATTGACAATCACCCGCGCCGTGAATGGATTGTCCTCCCGCAATAGGTCACTGGCCAATTGATCACGGCCGCTCTGCTGAGATTGATAGGGACGCTCATCGATGGCTTCCAAGAATCGGCGCGGCACAATCTCCCGTGGTTGGAGATGATTGCCGCGTTCAAACAATCGCGCGTCGGCCCCCTGCCACTCATCAAGCGTCGGGACACGAGTCGCAACGGGAACCTGTGCCTCGGCCTGACGATAGTCGTGCACTAGCGAACAAGTAGCGGCAGTGAGGGTATCGAGCGTGTTCGGCAGCAAATCGTGTGCAAGACACGCGTCGACTAGCAGCGCTTGGGCATCGCTAATTTGATCGTCGCGCCACTGCTCAATGGCCGTTCGCAAAACTTGAACCATCATCCGCGATAGCTCAGCCACCGAGGCGGGCGGTTCCTCTGCTTGAATACTGGTTTGCAGCAACGGTGCCAAGCCTTCGAAATAAGTCATTTCCGGACTGGACTGATCGGCGGTGGTCATCAACACCCGGCGGACCCCAAACCAAGAACGCGGTTGATCTTTCACCAACAGTGGTGCATCCATGGCGGTAGTGAATTCCAAGTGAACAGCATCTCCCTGCCAATAGGTCAAATCAAACGACTCCCAATGCCAACCCTGCTGTTTCTCCGTAAATTCCTTAACTGGATAGACCGTACCATTGCGTGGATAATTCTCCACCACATAGCGACTCATGGCCGCGCCACCGCCGATGACCTGCAGCCAGACGCGTTGATTGTCTCGAGCAGTAAACTCAGTCGATGTTAACCGGCCACCATATTTGTTGCTCAACGTGTGAGTCATTGCTCCGGCCGGATAGATCCCGTCCACCGCGCGCGGGCCACTGGCTGCGATGGCGAATTGTCCCGCTCGGCCTGGTGTAGCTGCCAACCCAGGGCCATGTCGAAACCAGGCTGCATAGTCGTTATTGTTGGCCAAATCCCAATTAGGGCCCTCCGCTCCCGTGAGCACGTTTGCTTGCTGACTTTGTGCCTTCTCAAAATCGCGCGACAAAGCCTGCCAACGAGTCGAGTTCCATTGCGCGCCCGCTTGGGCTGCGTCTTCACTTTGCTTGAGCACCCCCAGCGGATGAAGCACGTGGCCCTTATCGTTGGCGGCTTGAGCGAGACGTTCGTCCTGCGCTAACCGCTCAGGCATTCCATCCAATGACTTCAACCAGTCGTCGGCCAGAGCTGTGCGCAACCGCAGCTTGAGCTCCTCTAACTCAGCTCGTTGACTGTTGAGTTGCTCTGGTAGGTCGATAGCCGTTCGACCGGGGCGAGTCGAAGCTAAAATCCCAAACAGTGCATAGTAGTCAGCTTGGCTGATCGCGTCGAATTTGTGATTGTGACAGCGGGCGCAGGAGACAGTCAAACCCAAGAAGGCTTTGGATACGGTATCGATTGCGTCGTCGGTAAAGCGCACCTTTTCATCTAAAGCGTCGGTGGGCGCAAAACCATGGAAGACCATCCGCCAGTGCGCAGTGCCGATAACCGACTCGTTGATGCCCAGCTCACGATTGATTCGAGGCTCCTCGAGCAGATCACCGGCGATATGCTCGCGGATCAACTGATCGTAGGGGACATCGGCGTTGAGCGCACGAATCAAGTAATCGCGATAGTGGTGCGCGCCCGCCAAGCGAGGATCCCCCTCGCTGCCGTGTGATTCGGCGTAGCGCATCCAATCCAACCAATACCGTCCCCAACGCTCGCCGAACCGCTGCGAATCGAGCAGTTCATCGACTTGTCGTTCAAAGGCATCACTGCGGAGATCGGCGACAAATGCATCGATCTGATCGGGCGTCGGTGGAATGCCGACGATTGCAAAATAGAGTCGTCGAACCAGCGTTTCAGGCTCTGCCAGCGGATTGGGACTAAGTCCCACGCTGGCTTGTGCTGAACGCAGGAAGCGATCGATGTCCGTCAGTTCCTGCCCAACCGAAGTGTCAACGTTGTTCAGCGTTGGGGGCCGCGGAGAGCGAATCGGCTGGAAACTCCACCACTCCATCCGTTTGTTACGCACTGCTTCCCACGAAGTGGCTGCTGCTAGCTCTTGTGGTGTCGGAGGGACATCGCGTGGATCGTGAGCACCATCACTAATCCACTTTTCAAAATCAGCGATCACCCGCGCGTCGATCTTTGGACCACCTTGAGGCATTTCGAGACCATCCAGCTCGTGCCGCAATACTTTTAACAACAAACTTTCGGACAGCTTCGCGCCGATTATTTTTCCTGACGCTCCTCCGTCAAGAATCCCTTGACGGTAGTCCAGCACTAGATCCGCTTCGGCACGGCCGTGACTGTTGTGACACGCATAGCACTGTTCGACCAATACTGGGCGAATACGCTCTTCAAAAAAAGCCAACTCGCTAGCTTCATCGCCCAACGTTACTTGCGAATACAGGGCCAACAAACACAGGCCTGCCAGTGGGAACAAGCGATTCACGGTCGAGATCCGTTAGCAACAAAGGGGAGGACAAAAGCAAACCATCGTCGCACGACTCTCCGAGTCGTGAGTCAACCCGAGTCATGAGTCGACCCGAGCCATCACTCTATTGTAACGGAACTCGCCAGGAGTATCGGCCGGTGATAGCAGTGCGAAGAATCCAGAGAACGCCTCTCTATCGTGGAGGCCTTGAAGTCACCCAGCCCTAAGCTGGCATTCATTCTAGATCAGGCAAGTTTCCACACTCGAACATGTTGGACGCTTGGCTCAACAACTGCTAAAATAGTCAGATAGTAGCCTTCAATTGGCTTGAGTTCGTTGATGCAGGAGAGATTTAGTGGCTACCGACATACGACGACCCAACTCTGATTCGCTTCCGTCGTCGATTCCACCGCTACGAAATGGCGATCGCTTGACTCAAGCTGAATTTTTGCGACGCTATCATGCCATGCCTGGAGTGCATCACGCGGAACTGATTGAAGGTCGTGTCTTTATGCCATCCCCTGTTTCTGCCGAACACCACGGTGAACCACATTTTGATTTCATAGGCTTGCTGTTCACCTATCGCGCCATGACTCCGGGAATTGTGGGCGGGGGCAATTCGACGCTGAATCTAGATCTAGACAACACGCCTCAGCCAGACGGCTACTTACGAATTGTGGAACAAGCTGGCGGTCAGACGCGGATGGTGGATGGCTTTCTAGTGGGCGCACCTGAACTGATCGTCGAGATAGCCGCTAGTAGTGTGAGTTACGACCTGCATGACAAGCTCAACGCCTACCGTCGAAATGGTGTGCGCGAGTATTTGGTGTGGCGTACGGAGGACAAAGCGATTGATTGGTTCGTATTAATCAATGATCGATTCGAATGGTTACCCGCCGGCCAGGACGGCATTGTTCGCAGCAGTGTTCTCCCCGGTTTATGGCTGGATCCGGCTGCGGTCCTTCGCGGTGACATGGCTCGCACTCTGGCCGTACTCCAACAAGGTCTCGCCGACGCGGCCCATCAACAGTTCGCCGAACAACTCAAAACGGCCATGTCCTAGGCTTTGTCTCTAAAGGTGTCTGACACTCTCCGGGCAAGATTAGTTTAAGCAGTTTGGTTTGCCCTCCAAAGTGCCAGACACCTTTAGAGACAAAGCCTAGTATTAATCTGCCGTGAAGACAGTCGGATCTGGAAGCTCAAATTTGAATTATCTTGCTCACGCCTACCAACATCTAAGCGATCCATACTTCGCAGCTGGAACGGCATTGCCCGACTGGATGAGTGTCATAGATCGTAAGAATCGGGCGCGCAGACAATACGCTGAACCGGTCACCGAGCATGACGATCCACGCGTCGCTGCCTTTGCTCAGGGCTGCCTACAACATCACGCCGACGATTTCTGGTTCCACCAAAGCCAGTGTTTCGTGTCGCTCAGCACGCACTTCGCCGTCGAGCTCCGCGGTCTGCTCGAAGCCGGCTTGGGACATCAAGCGGGTTTCGTGGGACATATCTCTGTCGAGCTCCTCTTGGATGCGATTCTAGTCGAGCGTACACCGACCTTGCTCGATGAGTACTACAGCGCGCTTTCGTCGCTGGATTTCGAGCTGGTACAATCGGCCGCCAATGCGATCTGCCGTAAACCGGTGACACGTTTGGTGGAACTGCTGCCGCGTTTCATCGAAGCTCGCTTCCTGGCAGACTATAGCGATGATGTGCTGTTGCTGCGTAGCCTCAACGGCGTCATGAAGCGCATTGGACTCCCTCGTTTGCCTGATTCCGTGGCCGATTGGCTCGCCCCTGCTAGAGTGCGAGTCAGATCGCTGGCCGATCAATTGTTGCTCGAAGAAGTGTCGTAGGCTCAATCATCAATCATCAATCATCAATCATCAATCATCAATCATCAATCGGTACGTTAGTCTTGTGCCAATGAGCGGCGATTTCCGATTGATGATTGATGATTTTCGATTTTTGAATTATTGCGTCAGACCTGACGGTTGCAGGTTGCCACCTACACCACAGCAGAAGCAGGTCAGAATCAATTGTCACGCGACTAGGGATCGAGCTGAGCAATTTTTTCTTTGGCTTGAGCCAGAGCTTCGGCGCGGACTTTGGCCAAGTTCACGGGAGCTCCGCCGCGCTCATTGGAAACGTCGGCTGCCTGCATGAAGGTAAACATTTCGAGCGTCTCTGCGTTGGCAACCGGCGCTGTTCCACCCGCAAAGAAATCAGCGATGTGCTGTACCAAGGGAGCATAGCCTTCATACTTGCCACCCATCTCGACTTGCTTTTCTCCGAAGACGACCAATCCGTAGTCGGCCTTGCCATCGCGGATGCCACGGAACGTTCCCACTCGGCCTCCTTCCCACACGCCGACCACTACATCCACGCCGTCGGTATGTACGCGTGTCACCGATTGGCAACCTGTTCCCATGGCAGTGAACAGCGTTTCCACACCATGTACACCATACCAATACAGATCGGTGTGACTGGGCTCAAGCGAGCAAGGACCCCAAGCGCTCGCACCACGAATTTGTTGCTGCAATTCTTTGTCTTCGCGAAATCGAATGATGCCTGGACTGAAACGCAATGAGGAACTGCTGAACCAGCGCGCGTTATACTTCTTAGCGAGCAGATCAATGGCTAACGCATCGACCAATGATCCGGCCAGCGGCTTGTCGATAAACACAGGCTTGCCCGCTTTGAAGACCGGCAGGACTTGTTCCAAATGTTTGCGGCCATCGAGACTTTCCAATAACACGACATCTATCTTGGGAAGCATGGTTTCGACGGAATCGACAATCTCAGCTCCCAAGGCAGCGAGCTGTTCTGTATAGCCAACTACTCGATCACGGCTAGAGGCAATGTCGTCGCTGCCGCCAGGAAACGCGACAGTCACGCGCATCTTGGACAGCTTGTCGTCTGTTGCTTCGTCATTAAAAAGTTTAGCAAAAGCCGGAGCATGCGAAGTGTCTAAACCGATCATTCCGATTCGTAACGGCCGTTCAGAATCGGATTGAGCAACATCGGCTTGCGCGGCGCAGCGACTAGAAGTCGTGAGCAACAACAAACAGCTGAGCGCGAATCGGGATAGCGTAGTAGCGAGCATTGAGATGGGCATGGCTAGGCTCTCGGAGTATCGGCGGGTAGGGAACGCGTTACAATAGAGTTAAAGCATAGCCTCCGTAGCGGAAGTCGCCAAGACTTGCGAATTCCGCGACCTCAACACATGTCTAAAATCACTTACCCATGAGAGCTTTTAACAACGACGATTTAATTCGAATACTGACCGACGAGGAGTCGCAATGCCGAATGCTGGCACTTGAGTTCCTGAGCGAAGGTTACGCTCCCAGCCATGTGATTCTACCGCAAGTGTTTGCAGCTTGGGATAGTTACGGGGTGGCACAAGCCTTTCCGGACTTTGCTATTCTGTCTCACCTGCCAATTGTTCCTACAAGCATTGCAGAGTGTTGCGACCGCGCTCAGCAGATGGCTGCCCATAGGAAAATCACAGATCCGGTCGCGCGGTGCGCAGGAAAGTTGCTCGAACAAGTCATTTGTGTGGCGGCTGGTGAACTTCGTCCTCATTTTGAAGCGATTGCCCAGGTGGCAACCACGTCGAAGATCTTCTTTCGTGTCGACACACGCAGCTTGAAGCACAGACTGGATTTGTACGAACTAGAAGCCGACACACTCGCCGTACGACTCGATAGCGCTATTGAAACGCTCTCGCGGCAGCCGAATGACACATCGGCCTTTCGTGACGGGCTCCAGGCAATGGAAGCACTTCGCTTTCGGCACCCCAATTATATTGACATGAACACGGCGATCGCCAACACTCCTTCGGACGACGATAGCCCGCGGTCGATCAGTTTCAAGCTGTCACTCGGGAGCTTGATGCAATTCGAACAAATCGGAGTGGAAGCCAGTCTAGCCCGCCATCTTGTCGATCAACGCGAGTCGATTTACGTGAATACGGTGGAAGCCTTGGTGCGGATTGGTTCTCCACTGGCCGCCGCGCATTTGTTATCGCAATTCAATTCCGCTCAACCCAACGCACAACGCTGGATTGCGCGTGGCTTGCAGCGGATTCGGGCTACCGGACTTGCAGCCGAGATTGCCCACTTGCGAGCGAGAGTCCTAGATCCCGCTCTGTGGCTAATGCTGTTGGTGGCTGAGATCAGACAATTTGAGGAACAGAGTCTGCTGCGCATCACAGCTGATGTGCAGCAGGTCCAAACTTACGCCGGTGCATTACTAGACGCCTTAAGTGTCTATGTCCGCATCCATGCAACTGCACCAGGCTCGCGGGGGCTGCAACAAGCCTTCATGGACTATGTACAAGGTGCAAATCAAGAGATCCAGTCCAAGATCGAATCTAGACTTCAATGAGAGTTGGATTGTGAGCTACAACCAACCAACACAACTCGGGCAATAAAGCAACATGTCCCCTACCCTTCAGATTCTCCCGTCGGTTTGCCCGCTCGATTGCCCTGATACCTGCGCGCTGCGGATCACTGTCGAAGATGGAAAGATGACGAAGCTTGCGGGCGATCCAGCGCATCCTATGACGCAGGGATTTGCCTGCGTCAAGATGACCAAGTATCCACAGCGACAAGCCCATCCGGATCGCTTGTTGACGCCTCTCGTACGCGTTGGCTCGAAGGGCGAGGGGCGATTCGCAACTATCGCTTGGGATGCAGCCCTCGATTTGATTGCGGAGCGAGTCCGCGACAATAGGGATCGACACGGCGAACAGAGCGTGTTGCCCTACAGTTACGCAGGGACGATGGGACTGATCGAACGCGATCACCCGTTGGCATTCTTTCGAGCTCTGGGGGCCAGCGAATTGGATTGGACGATCTGCGCTGCGACCGGTAGCGCCGGATGGGAAGCCAACTACGGCCCACATAAACTTTCCGTCGCTCCCGAAGATGTCGCCCATTCCAAGCTGATCGTCCTCTGGGGAATCAATGTCTTGCGGTCCAACAGTCACTTGGTACCTTGGCTCAACGCAGCCAGACGAAGGGGTGCAAAGATCGTCCATATCGACCCCTATCGCAATGAAACAAGTCGCTTTGCCGACGAGCATTGGCAAGTGGCTGTGGGGGGCGATGCGGCTCTGGCATTGAGCATCGGGGGTGAAATCCTGCGACTCGGATTGGAAGACAATACTTATCTCGAACAGCATGCAAACTCGTTGGATGAATATCGCGCGGCCTGCTTGCAGTGGCCTGTCGCGCGTGCGGCCGAATTGTGCGGAATATCTTCACAGCGTATCGCGGCCTTGGCGGCAGAGATGGGAACCGAGCCCGCGACGTTCATCAAAGTCGGTTATGGAATGACTCGCAATGAAGGTGGCGGCCAAGCCATCCGCGCCATCACTCTACTCCCTGCCTTGACTGGAGCCTGGCAGCATCGCGGAGGAGGAGCAGCGTTGTCGACCAGCGGCGCCTTTGGACTAAATACTGCTCGCTACTCCGGGCTGCATCTGCGAAAAACGGACCGGCGGCATATCAACCAAAACCAACTTGGCCAAGCGCTGCAGTTGACCGAGCAACCCATCTCAACACTTTTCATTTTCAACTCCAATCCAGCTGCGGTGGCTCCCGATTCACAAGCTGTGTTGCGTGGTCTGCGCCGCGACGATCTCTTTACGGTGGTTATCGATCATTTCCAAACCGATACGGCTGACTACGCTGACGTTCTGCTGCCAGCCACGACATTTGTCGAGCATCCCGATTTGTACACTGCTTATGGACATTACCATTTGCAATGGGCCGAACCCATTGTTCCGCCGCGCGGCGATTGTCGCCCCAATAGCTGGATATTCCAGCAGCTGGCCAGCCGGCTAGGCTGTGACGATCGGGTGTTTTCGATGAGCACGGAACAATTGGCAGCTGACTTGCTTGATAGTACGCATCCTTCCATGGAAGGGATTACCTTCGAGCAGCTCCGCGCTGATCGCAGCCTGCGGATCAACCTTCCGCGAGAATTCAGGCCCTATTCTCGGGGAAGCCATCATCCCGATGGCAAGATCCATTTCTCCCCCGCTCCACAACAAATTAACTTTCAAGTGCAACCCAACGACGAATATCCGTTGCGATTAATCTCTCCCCCTGGTCCATTCATTCTTAATACATCCATGGGGAACATCGAGGCGTTGATGCGGGCAGCGGGAGGCGAACCAACCGTGTTGGTACACCCCAGCGATGCGACACTATACAGAGTCATCGATGGCCAGCCGATGCGACTGCGTAGTCCCCAAGGCTCAATCATCCGCAAAGCCATTGTGACCAGCGACGCACGAGAAGGAGTGGTGGTGGCGTTGGGGCAATGGTGGCCCAAACTGTCTCCTGACAAATGTAGTTTGAACAATCTCACCAGCCAGCAGCTGACTGATTTGGGGGGTGGTTCACTGTTTGGAAATGCGATAGTTACGATCGAACCGACGGTAGCAAATTAACTTGCTCCAGCGCACTTTGGAGTGCTGGGACTTGTCCCAGCTTTTTCTTTCACAAGGGCGCGCAGCCAACGGGAACTCTCGAAGGCAAATCGTGGTGGCCTATCGGCGATTTCGGCTCCGGCAATTCACGTTCGGCAATTCGACTACCATTTGAGCGTCCGGGTGAGGTTGACCGCATTGAAATTAAAAGCTCCGAGAACTCGGAGCACTCCAAAGATCACCCTCGGGCAGCGCGAATTTGCACGGGCAGACCATAGGTCTCTTCAAACAGACTCCCACTTTGTCGCAGCGCGAGTTGTTCGACGGAGACATCTTCGACTCCTTTAGCCGTAATCACCAAACGCTTGCCGTCGCTGCGACAGTGAATATCGCTGATACGCTGACTACGCGAATCATCTAATGCGATAGCCAATCGCAGAATGGCTGCTAACTTGGAGACCGCCACGCGATCGGCTCGATCAAGGGCTGAATAACCATCGTGTTGTGGCTGGGGACTGCTACGACGATGATAGCGTGCCACCAGCGCGACCAACAGCACATCTTTGCGACTAAGGCCAAACAGTTCACTATTGCGGATTAAATACATCGCATGTTTGTGATTGCTGCGGGCGTTGATGTACATCCCTACTTCATGCAATAGTGCAGCCAAGTACAAGATCAATTCCATCTTGGGTTCGAGCTGGTGTTCGGCTTGCAGTTCGGCGAATAGCTTGCGGCACAAAGTGGCTGTATGTCGCGCGTGCTTTTCGTTGAAGTCGAATCGCCGACCGAGACTGATGGCTGAACGGATGATCTGGCTTCGAAAGTTAGCGGTCCACACATCGCGTATCGCCATATCCTGCAACAAACCGTCGCGAAGATTGGTGTCAGATATGGCGATCCCCTGTTGGTCGAAACCGCGGGCGATCAGCACGTAGCTTAACAACGCGGGAGCGATCGTCTCGGCGTCTTGAAAGCTAACCCCAAATTTTTGCACCGCCTCGTCGTCGCTCATCACCAGCAACTTGCGGGTGAATGCGCTGAGTTGATCGACGGTCAGATAGGCCAGATTGGCTGGGTTCCAATCCTCGAGCAGGTTGGCCGCCGCGAAGCGTACGTCGCCTCCGATAGCTACCATTTCAAGCGGTGAATCCTGGGCTACGTGTTCGCGGATTTGCGCCACGACCCGCTGGATTTGACTTTCCATAATGGCCCGTTGCTTGGTCGGAGGCGCGTCAAACTTCTCCAGCATCTCCAGCAATCGGAGCGAACCGAGTCGGTAGGTATGCGAAAACAAAACGTTCCCGGACTGTACTACCAGGATTTCCGTACTCCCCCCCCCCACTTCGACCACCACACACTTGCTAGTCGCCAATTTGGGATCCGATTGCAGTTGCGGCTGGATCCCCATGTAGGTAATCCGATTTACCTCCGCTTCGTCCAGTGGCTCAATATCCATGCCGGTGGCGATGTAGACACGATCGAGGAAGGCCATGCGATTGATGGCTTCCCGGACCGCGCTGGTCGCTATTACTCGCATTTGATCTGGCCGCGATATTCCGTACTCCAGCAACATCCGTCGATAGCTCTTGAGCACCCTTACGCAATCTTCGATGGAGCTTTTGCGAATTCGTCGTTGCGTAAAAGTGTCTTTACCGAGTGTCACCGCTTGAGACAGACTCTCCAACAATTGCACGTTCCCTTCGCCGTCGATATCAGCAATGGCCATGCGAATGCTGGTGGCTCCGATATCAATCACGGCGACCGAGCGTTTTTCGAGAGTTGGATGCGAGGTTGGGCGTACAGGAACGGACGACATGGGTTGCAGGTCAGAGGGAAACGGAAGCGATTGCGAAACCAGGACAGCTCATTTTAACCAATCCTAACGGAAATCGCCAAGAGTTTCGATAGCTGGTGAATCGGCCACCTGCCGTCCGAAACCTAATTTTTGGGGCTCAACAGATTTCCTGACGCCGATCGCCCTGAGCGGCGAGACGAGATTGGCGTTGGGCTGATCAATGCTACTTGGTCCGCCCGCTCTGCTGCGTGGCTCCACGGCATCGCTGGGTAGGCGCTCGCCAATCTTTTCACGGAGAAATCACGCGAATGCGTTGAGTCGTGGTGGGGAGAAAAACGATCAAATCCTTTTCAGCCGTTGCGGTTTTGAGAGCTTCAATGCTGCCCATTACTTGCTTTATGGCTTCTTCCAAACTGAGCTTGCGTTCGGCAGCGGCCGTTGCCGTTAGCTCTGACTGGAGCTCAGCCAGCCGCACTTCGGCGCGTTGTAGAGCCTGGGGATTGTCTTGCCATCTAATTTTTGTTTCGCTTTGCATCCAAATCGAAAATTCTCCCAAGGCTGCGTCCGCAGCCACCGATAGTTCAGCAATTCCGGCAGGCTGATCGGCGGAAATGGTCAACTCAGGCGCTGTGACTTTGGCAGGCAGATCGCGCGGGCGCAACAGGCAGGCCGCAGCACCGCCATCACGGCGTGTGATCTGAATGGGAATCGACAACTTCTCGCCTTGCTTCACTTCCATCAAGGATTCGCTACCCAAAGCAATGGTCAGCGGTGCCGTGTCGAGTGGATTAACACACAGCCAAAGATCATCGCACAGTCGCGATTGCACTGCATTGTGAGTTGGTATGGAAGGCCAAATAATGGTGGCCAGCCTTGCAATATTCTCTTGCGTGCGGTCCATAGTGCCGCTGCCTATTATCTGAATGGGTCCACTCCACGCGTCAGCCGTTCCGTGGCACGTTAGCGTGATGGAAGCCTCACTCTGTTCGGGATGAATCGTAATAGGCTGTGCCATCACGCCAGCCGGCAGTCCGCTTATGCTTGCTTCAATAGGCTCATTAAACCCCTCCTGACGCAAAGCAATCACTCGCAAACTACGGCTTCCGCCGCGCATCAGATTCAATTCCGTAGGTCGAGCAAGCGCGGGATTGTTATTCGGATATGGGGGATAAGCCAACAACTGAAAATGGGGGCGTGGCGGTCGAATGTCGAGTACGTATTGCGTTTGATTAGACTGTCGCTGGCTACTCTCGTTGTCTTGCAGTTCAATGCGGTAACGTCCATCCTCGGGGACGGTCCATCTTCCAAGAGGATCGCGACGATGAATTCGCAGGCTGACATCACCCAGCAAAGGTTGATCGTCCAGTTCGAGTAACTGTTGTTGAGTGAAACGTGCAACTTTGTTGTCTTCAGCTGGAACTGACTCTGACGAAGGTAACAAGCGGTAGAGCACCAAACGTGGGTCGGTCAATTGCCCGATGGAGTGTGATGTAACTTCTATGACCAGCTGTTGTTCTTTAAGCGCTTCAAACTCATGACTACAAACTGAGCGGTCCGTCGCGAATGTGCCAACTTCGTGTAGTGGGAGTTGAGCGTCATGTGTATCTCGGCCTTCAGGCGAACCGTAAGACGTAGTGGTAATCTGTTCCAAGTTGGCTGGTGGACTATTTAGTTTTTGCAGACTAGGGAGCAGCAATTGATCGAGTTCCAGCGGTAAGGCGACCGAACTGGCGGCGGCTATTGCGCATTCGATTGCATAGGGGTATTCGGGGCCACCTAGAAAGATAGCGTCGTGGACGATGATCGACACATCGACTGCCTGCGTAGCTTGATAGTCGATCGCGGCTGGCCAACCGCCGATCGCGCGGCCGCGCGCAAGTATCTGCCGGTCGGAGCTACGGAGTTCGACCAGGGGCGTTGCCCGTGAGTCAAGCTGTCGAGCATAGACGGCCAAGTGCAGCGATTGACCTACATCCAAATGCAATCGATAGTAGTTGCGTTGTTGAGGTTGGCAGCGTGCAAGCAGGATGTTCTCCGCAGACAATTCAACGGCATTGACGGCGCGGGAATGATCGTGCTGGACTACTTCCACGGGCTTGCGAACCAGTAACAACCGCCGCGGATTGCTTAGACCCAATCGTCCCAAACCCCGTACTTCGCATGCCCCGGTTGCGGCCGCTGCCGCAATGTGTGTTTTGAATCTGCCAGTGGGACAAGGCTTTTCACCCTGGAGAGCTGAAGGATCACAGATAGACTCCGCCGTAACTTGCTCAGAGCTAAAGTGAAGCGATCGCAGCTCGTCAGTGCGATTGCCGATGAGAGACAACTCGAATGTCGACCCGATTTCCGCGACGGGCTGCGAAAGCGCATTCAGTTCGAAGCTGGGGAATTGCGCAATCGCGCAGGATATCAGCCAGTTCGACAAGTGCAGAAAAACGAAAACGATTGTCCAAGCGAGTCTAAAGATCGTGTACCGGCAACCATCATTGGGAACAATATTGGACACTTCTCGCTGACCGCCGGTACAAAGGTTGATTTCACCCTCCCGCGCGTTGGAGTAAACGAAGAAATCGACAAGTTCGCGGGAGGGTCGGCAAGCGAGTAATGCGAGCTTTCCGGGGAGGGGAAACACTTGTTTGCCCTCCCTGCTAGGTTGGCAGAACTCACCTAGCGACCCTCTTGCGAAAACATGCACTTTAGATAGCGAGCTCGGGCGCGCGGGAGGGTAAAAAACCCTATCAGCACCGGCGATCAGCGAGAAGTGTCCGACGTTGACTGTTAGACTCATGTGCGATGGAACAGGGAAGGAGCGAGCGCAGGGGAGGGATATTGATTGCAGGAAATAAAGCTGAAAGTTAAAGCAAGCGCGAATTCGATTAATTCGGATTATTCATGACCTTGTGAGGCGAAGGGCGTGAGCCCTCGGTTTCCTAGACATTTCAGTAGGCCCGGGGGCTCACGCCCCTCGGCTCAATGGTTGAACAGAAATTCTTTGCTGTTGATAACGGCCCAGACCAAATCTTCGTAGGCCTGTCGGGGTTGTTCAGGTTGACCAGCGAGGTAGCGACAGGCAATTTCTATTTCGGCCTCAGTTGGTGGTCGACTGAAGGCAGCGAGATACACCTGGGTTACCTTGACCTCCGCCGCATCGGAGCTGGCTGCAAGGCTGGCCGGCAGCGCGCTGTCGCTCGAGAGTTTCGCCTGCATCTCCTTTGAATTTAGCAATTGCAAACTCTGCGCGAGCGTCGCTTCCTGCGAGCGTTCACATTCGCAAGCTGTCGCAGAATCGGGCTTGCCAAACACATCCAGAAAGTATGAGCTGAAACTGTTGTCAGGCAAACTAACGGCCCGCATTTCGGCAGGCACTCCGGCAAATGACGTGTTAGTCTGAAGCACTTGATCGACCACATCGAGCAGCACTTCGGCTTGAAGGCGTTTGGGATAGAAGCGGGCATAGCTCTGGTCATGCAAATTGGCTTCGTTGGCGTCGGATTGCAGACGATAGCTGGTCGAAGTACAGATCAGTCGTAACAAACGACGCACATCGTAGCCACTATCTACGAAGACCTGCGCTAGACCATCTAGCAGTTCCGGATTCGAGGCTGGATTGGTGGCACGCATATCGTCCTCGGGCTCAACCAGTCCCACGGCAAAGAAGTGCTTCCAATATCGATTGACTAAGGCCCGAGCAAAAAATGGATTATCGGGAGCCACCATCCACTGGACCAATTCCTGTCGCGGATCCACTGTGGGCGGTATTGCTTGAGGTTCGTCGTCGAGTCCAGCTGGAAGTAATTTTTCTCCCGATTTAGGATGCTTGGCGGAGGCTGGGCCAACACGTGAAACGAACCGAGGCTGCTCAGGTGTGTCGCCTTCAAGACGAGTAACTGTCGAAAAGAAGGCAGCCATATGACCGTAATCGGCTTGGCTCCACTTTTCGAACGGGTGATGATGGCATCGCGCGCATTGTAGACGTTGCCCCAAAAACAACTGTGCCGCGTCTTCCACGCGGGCTTCAGTAGTGGAAACTTCGCGCAACCAAGCTAGCGGTGGGTTGCTGTCAAGCGAACCGGAGGCGGTCAACAATTGACCAACAAACTGATCGTAGGGCTTGTTATCGTAAAAACTGTCGCGGAGCCAATCAGAAAAAGCGAACGTGCCGAACTGATGCCCGGGCGACGAGCGTCTATTGCGGAGAATGGTACTCCATTTTTTGGCGAAGAATTCAGCGTGTTCGATGCTACAGAGCAAGCGATCGACCGCGGCTTCATATTTGTCTTCGGATCGATCCAAGACAAATGGTTGAGTCTCTTCGAGCGTGGGCAAGCGACCACACAAGTCGAGTGTCACGCGACGAATAAACGTGGCGTCATCGCAAGTACCAGCCGGAGGAATGCCAAGGTTCTTCAGCTTTGAGAAGACCAATTCATCAACCATGTTGCGCGATTTGGGCCAAGCTTCAATGGGAACCCCCAGGGGGATGCTGGCGCGAAACACCGCGACTTGTCCTTGGTAGCGGGCCATAATAGCTACATCGCCAGGCCGACCGGCAAGAGCAACCAGACCCTGTGGATTAACTTCAGCCATGTCGCTATTGTTCGATTCATATTGCGCCGTGCGCGTGATATCTTCGTAGCTGCCGTCGGAATAGGTGGCGATGACTGAGAGTTGTTGCGTGGAATTTCGTTCGAGCCGCGCATGTTCCGGAACCGTTTCGATGTGCGTGACGCGCAAATTGTCTTTGTCGCCATAGTTTAAGCCGCTGGCAATCCAACGCTGAAGCAGCCGGTATTCGTGTGAATCGGCTTCAATTCGTTGACCGCCGCCATGCGGCGATTGATTGGTGGACTTGAGCAACAGTAGACTTTGCGACGGGAGCGCCGGAAAGACGCGCCTGCCACGTGATTCGTGAACCAAATGCGCGAAGTCCTCGCTCGGTTCGAAACCGAGCAACGATAATTTAAAGCCGGCTTGTCCCGCCGCTTTGCCGTGGCAGCCGCCGCTATTGCATCCGAATTTCGTGAAGATTGGCACGATTTGATTGGGGAAATTCACGGGTTGCAAACTCTCCATCCCCGAGATCTCTATTTTGAGTGGCCGCGATGTTTGTTCGCCCAACCTGGCCGTGATGGTAGCGGAACCTGATCTTAGCGGTGTGATAAAGCCACTATCGTCAACTTGGACTACTTCGGGAGAATCGAAGTGGTAAGTCACATCTCGAGTGACATCGCGTAACATGGCGTTTGAACCAACTGCAATTTGAGTAACTTGGAGTTGCCAACGCGCATCGCGGCCATGCATAGCAATCGTCGCAGGCGCTAAATCAGAAGATTGCGAGATCGCGGACGGTAGGTTGAATTGGATCGTAGGTTCAACGGCAACCGCGCGCGAAGCGATGGACGTCATCAGAGCGACGAAGAATGTGGATAGGTTTCGGCTGAGTCTCATGTTGTATACATCTAAAGGAACGTGGCAGACGCGCCCGCTAACTGAAACGGACAACTACGTGTCAGTTGCTAGTGGCGTGGCCGCGCTAAATTAATTCGGCAACGGGGCCCTGTTCTACTAGATATTGGGGGCGACCGGTAGGATCGACTAGCGAGGTGGTAGCCGTATCGATGCCGAGGTTGTGGTACAGCGTGGCAATGATCTCTTGTACGTCGACCGGTCGTTCGGTCGCATATTCGCCCAGACGATTGGTGGCACCGATGGCTTGGCCAGCACGAATACCTCCGCCCGCGAGAAAAGCGCAACTCACGGGAGCCCAATGATCACGCCCAGCTTGAGGATTAATTTTGGGCGTTCTTCCGAACTCTCCCCAAACGATAACTGTGACGTCGTCCAACATACCACGTTGATCCAGGTCTTCAATCAGTGCGCTGAGGCATTGATCGAGTTTGCCACCGTGGTCGCGGACGAGATTGAAATTGTCTCCGTGGCTATCCCAGCGACCGTAGCTGAGACTCACGCATCGCGCGCCCGCTTCGACTAAGCGTCGCGCGATTAGCAGATGCTCGTTGCAGGTCGGAGCGCCATCGTACTGGAATTTGTAAGGTTTGCCGTCGCCATAACGCTCAACTACGCTGGGGTCTTCCTTCGAAAGGTCAAGCGCGTCGAGCAGTTTGCTACTGGTGAGAACATCCAGAGCGCGTTGCCCGAAGGCATCCATACCAGCCATAGTACCGGTGGCGTCTATATCACGTCTCAAATTGTCGAGGCTAGTTAGTAGTTGCCGGCGGTCTTGCAAACGCTCCAGTGAAATATCGTTGAGTTTCATATTCTCCAAACCGGGACCGTCCGGTTTGAAGGGTGCAAAGCTAGTGCCTAGGAATCCTGGCGTCCCCGCGTCGGACCAGGGAGCGTGTTGTGTGTGGGCTGCCAGGCCAATGTAGGGTGGCACCGAAGGATCGACAGCGCCATGCAATTTCGCTACCGCCGAACCGATGGCGGGACGGCCACCCAAGTTGCGCATCTCCGTCGAAACCCAACCGCTCAGGCACTGCGACGATTCGTGGCGATCCTTGCAACCAACCACGGAGCGAATGATTGCAGACTTGTCCATAAGCCGCGCGACCTTAGGAAAGACTTCGCAGATTTGAATACCCGGCACGTTGGTAACGATCGGTCGGAATTCACCGCGAATCTCAGTCGGTGCTTCGGTTTTGATTTCCCACATATCTTGATGGGGTGGCCCACCCGCCAAGAAGACGTTGATGATTGCTTTGTGTCCCAGGCTCAAATGGGATTCCGTTTGTTGCGCTTCGGCCCGGAGCAGATCGGCAAGTCCAAAACCGCCGGCACCAAAAGTCAGACCGCCGATCGTTAGGAAACTTCGTCGCGAAAAGCCGTCGCAGTAGCGACCAGCGCTACCATGGAGGGTAAGCATTGCGGCACCGAATTGTTGAGGTGGGATGTAACGGCGGGGGTGGGAACGCTCTCAGCCTCTATTGTGACCCACGAGCGCATTGCCACGCAAGTCCGTAACCAGTGGTTTTGAAGGTTAAATCGCAACCTGCATGTTGTTCAAACGAGGGACAGAATGGAAGTGAACCACAAGCCCCCCATCGGCGTCTAAGCAATCGGATTATTAACCTCAAGTTGCACTCCCCACGGCTCGGTTTTGTAGCCATAATCCGACACATTCCTGGCAAGTTCAGCGTCACAAGACCCTCCGAGTCATCGTCGCACGACTCTCCGAGTCGTGAAGAGGAGCTTGAGCTTGATCCTTGTGGGACTCCACTCGGCGCTTCGAGCGACGATTTGCCGTTACCGTTTTACCACCCATGTCGGTCATGTTACTTCCTTCGGTACAACTTCGTCGCAATATGGTTGCTAGCACTTCGGACGCTGCTGCGTACGGAGTCATGGTGGGCGTGGGGGAAACGTTCCTACCTGCCTTTGCGCTGGCGGTCGGCCTAGGCGAAGTGACCGCCGGGATCGTGGGAAGTGTGCCGTTGATGGCGGGGGGGCTGTTGCAGCTCATTTCCCTATGGGCGCTGTCGCGTGGGTTTTCGCCAAAGTGGTGGGTGGTATTGTCCGCTGGGCTGCAATCATTGGCTTTTGTCCCCTTGATTTGGGCCGCCTACCGTGGATCGGTTTCGGGCCCCGTGCTACTCGCCATCGCGTCATTCTACTGGGCGGCCGGTTTGGCCTCAGGGCCAGCCTGGAATAGTTGGATCGAGCGGATCATTCCCAAGCAGATGCGGGCCAACTACTTTGCCAAGCGCACTCGGGCGAGCCAGCTGGCGACATTGTTCGGCTTCGTCGGCGGGGGTGTGTTGTTGCAGGTTGGGAGACAAAATGGTTGGCTGTTAATGGCTTTTGCCGCCCTATTTGCCACAGCTTTCGCATCGCGGGTGATTTCTGCAATTCTGTTGGCGATGCATCGTGTTCCCCCTGCCGTTAGCTCCAGCGTGGCGGTCGCCCCCACGCATATTAGTGCATCCACCAAGGCCTACTCGGGGAAGCACTTGCTAATCTACTTGGTCTTGGTGCAGGGGATGGTTCAAATTTCAGGCCCCTACTTCACGCCTTACATGCTCAAGCATTTACACCTGTCGTACCTAGCCTTTACTGGTTTAGTGGCGGTTGCCTTTGTGGCCAAGGTGATTTCGCTCGCGGCTTGGGGACAGTTGGCGCGTCGCCGAGGGGCGGGGTGGTTGTTGACCGTGGGGGGGACCGCGATTGTTCCCCTGTCGTCGTTGTGGATCGTCTCGCAGAGTTACTATTGGTTGGTTTTTATTCAGACGATTAACGGCGTGGCTTGGGCGGCTTACGAGTTGGGATTGTTCTTGATGTTCTTCGAAGCCCTGCCGGCTGAACGAAGGGCGCGGATGTTGACCTACTACAATATGGCCAACACGTCGGCTTGGTGTATTGGCGCCACGGTGGGAGCATGCCTGTTGTCTTACTGGGGGACCACTGTCGAAGTCTACTACACGCTTTTTGCGCTTTCCGCCGTAGGTCGCTTCATTGCCGTGCTTTATCTGTATGCCACTCGTCCAGAATTGAAAGTACGGGTCACGCAGATTGGGCTCCGCGTGATGGGCTTGCGCCCCGGAGGGTCGCCCCTCGAATCCCCCATTCTCCCCAGCATCCCCGACCCCGATTAAAAAGGTGTCCGACACCTTTTTGGCAGATTAGGTTATTTGAGTTTTCTGGGGCGTCCGCGTGGGCGCATGGTGGACTCCAAGTCGAGCTGACGAGCGGTTAACTCAACCCATGTTTGGTCACCAAAAGGAACTCCGCGACGGATGCTCCAATGAATTTGAGCTCGCTCCGGCTGCGAGAAATCCAATCGCACCCACTCGATCCAATTCGCGCACCTTTGTATTGGCCAAGGACTGAGCAGTCTTTTGGACAGCGATGACTGTTGATGCCAGTGATAAAGGCTTCCCCATGGCCACAATTCGGGGCTTACACACATATCTGCAGAAAACGCGTTGCGTTCTACGTAGCGACACATTGTCAAAAAATGGTCGTCGGACTGGACCGGGAAAGATTTGAACCTACCTTGGTACAGATGTCCCAAACCAACCATTTCGTAGTGTGCGTGGTATCGCTGTGTATGAGTCAAGGAGATCCACTGGCCAAAACGGCCCATTTCTCCATCAACCTGAGGGCTGACCGCGAAGTGCCAATGATTGGGCATCAGGCAGTAGCTAAATAGCTTAATCTTGAAGCGTTCGATGGCTTCGAGCAGTATATTCTCAAATGCAGCGTAGTCTTCAGGCTTGTGAAAAATCGTTGCTTTCAAGTTGGCTCGATTGAGCATATGGTAGATGCCACCCGCTACATCGGCCCGCTTAGGTCTGCCCATATTTTGACCTCCAGTGAAGACCTAAACTTAGCAAATCCAAACAGCCCAGTCCACCAAAAAGGTGTCGGACACCTTTTTCTGTTAGAATAGTAGCTATGCTACATCCCACCGAACCCGCTTCCCTTCCTTCCTGCCCACCGACTATATGAATACTCCCGCGCATCATTATTTTCGCCGGTGCAAAAGCACATTGGCTTTGTTGGTACTGTGCTGTTTAGTCCCCTGCCTTGGCAGGGCCTCCGACGATTGGCCGATGTGGCGGCATGATGCCCAGCGGTCGGGGGCGACGCAGAATTCGCTGCCTGATAGCTTGACACTGTTGTGGCAACATCAATTCGCCCCTCGCGTGCAAGCCTGGGATGATCCGCTCAATCTGGATTTGATGCCATACGATCGCACCTTTGAGCCAATCGTGCTCGACGGTCGGATGTTCGTGGGATTCAATGATCGCGACAAGTTGACGGCATTCGACGCCCGTACAGGACAGGAGTTGTGGTCGTATTACGCGGAAGCCCCCGTACGAATGCCGCCGGTGGGTTGGAATAATCGAGTCTACTTCTGCAGCGATGATGGCTTTGTGTATTGCGTCGATGTGCGTAGTGGCGAGCTCGTGTGGAAATTCAGCGGCGCGCCCAATCCGCAGCATGTCATTGGCAATCGGCGTCTGACTTCGGCCTGGCCAGCTCGCGGCGGTCCTGTCATTCGCGATGGTAAGCTCTATTTTGCGGCGAGTATTTGGCCGTTTATGGGAACGTTCATCTACGCACTCGATGCCGAGACAGGAAAAGTCGAGTGGCTCAACGATCGCACGGGAGCGGAGTATATCAAACAGCCGCATAGTGCACCTTCGTTCGCCGGCGTCGCTCCTCAAGGTGCTTTAGTGGCTACGGAGAACGACCTGATTGTGCCTGGCGGTCGCTCGGTTCCGGCAGTCTTCGATCGCGCGAGCGGCGCGCAGCGCTACTTCGAAATCAACGCTGGTGGCAAAGGTACGGGAGGATCGTTCGTCGTCGCCGATGAGAAGTTTTTCTACGTTCACACGCGTGACAAGGGAACGCGAGCTTTTGAAATCGAAAGTGGCTTGAAAACTGCCTTTATGCCCAACGAACCCGTACTGGCGGACGGCTTGATCTATTCCGCTGAAATGTCGTCCGACAATCAACCGGTAATTCGCGCGTACTCTACTGATGAAAGCCTGCTGTGGGAGATCGCCGCCGATGGACGAGGCGATTTAATCCTGGTGGGAGATAAATTGCTGGCGGCCGGCACCGATGCGATCACCGCGATTCGCGTACGCGCTGGCGAAAGGCCTGCAGAGATCGTCTTCAAACTACCGGTCGAAGGAAATGTTGGTCGACTACTCGTGGCCGATAATAAATTGTTTGTTGTTACGCTCGAAGGACAGATCATGGCCTTTGGTGAGGGTCTGTCGATCGCTAACAAATCGTCGCCGGCTGGATCAGAACAAGTAAACATCGAGTCACTACCGCTGGAGTTTACTTCCGAAGAGCAAACCGCAGTTAAGAGCGTGTTAGCCAGCTCAGTTGCTGACGGTTACGCTTTTTGGTTTGGCGATATCGACTCGGGGATGGCGCGCGCGTTGGCTGTCCATAGCCCCTTTGTTCAGCTGGCCATGGTCGACACAAATCAGCAAACCGTCGAACGTTTTCGCCGAGCGCTCGAAGCCGCGAGCATTGAAGGTGTTACCGCGCATGTGTCGGAGCCCGCGAAATTTCGTGCCCCAAGCTATGTGTCTCAGGTCATGTTTGTCGCTCCCGAATTATCACTAACAGTGGACGCAGCAACGCTATCGGCTATGTATCAGTCGGTGCGACCCTATGACGGCTCAATGCATTTACTCCTAGCTCGGCAAACCAATCAATCTGATCGTGCGCAGCTGGCTACACGGATTGAGGCTATGCAGCTGGAACAAGCGCAAGTCGAACTGCTCGAGCATAGCGTGTGCGTACGCCGCGTCGGCCCGCTGCCGGGCTCCGCCGATTGGACACATCAGTATGGAGACGTTGCCAATACGCTGAAATCCAATGACAGTCGGGTGAAACTACCGTTGGGTGTGTTGTGGTTCGGTGGCAGCAGCAATGCTGATGTATTGCCGCGGCATGGCCACGGTCCACCCGAACAGGTCGTGGCAGGGCGGCTGTATATCCAAGGCATGAATAGCCTCAGCTGCCGCGATGTTTACACGGGCCGCGTATTATGGAAGCGCGAGTTCGAGGACCTGGGGACCTTTGATGTCTACTTCGATACAACGTACGAAGATGTTCCTCTCGATCCGAAATACAACCAAGTGCATATCCCAGGTGCCAATGGGCGCGGCACAAATTATGTTGTTACGGAAGATCGCGTCTACCTCCTGGTGGCTGAGGCCTGTTTAGTGCTTGACTCCCAGTCGGGAGAAACTCTCACTCAAATTGAATTGCCACCAGATGAAAATGGCGACCAGCCCGAGTGGGGTTACATTGGAGTTTACGACGATGTACTTATCGGCGGCCTGGGGTTCGCCAAGTATCGCACGCGACATCAACTCGAGTTTGAGTCGGACAAGTCTTTAAGTAGTTCTAAAGCGGGCTTCGGTTCCAAGAGCCTCGATCGCGCGGCCAGTGCTGGCTTGGTTGGGTTCGATCGGCACACCGGTGAGCAACTGTGGCAAGTTAGCGCCCAGCACAGCTTCTGGCACAACGGTATCGTGGCTGGCAATGGAAAAATCTATTGCCTAGACAAGAACCCGAGCCATATCGAAGAAGCCCTGCAGCGGCGCGGCAAGGCTTTGCCGACCAGCTACCGCATCGTGGCCTTGGACTATCGCACGGGTAAGCCACAGTGGGAGATCAGTGACGGAGTCTTCGGCACATGGCTCGGCTATTCAGAGCAATTTGATCTGTTGCTCCAAGCCGGCGCGCAAGCCAGTGATCGACTGGCTACCGAGACAGGGCGCGGCATGACGGTCTACCGGGGCAATGATGGTCTTGTTCAATGGCAGAACGATTCGCTGGCTTACGCTGGCCCATGCATACTCCACAACGATTTGATCATTACCAATGCCAACTCCTATTCTGAATCGGCTGGTGCGTACTATCTGCAAACCGGCAAACAGAAGTTGGTCAAGAATCCGCTTACCGGAAAAATCCAACCTTGGAAAATCACGCGGGCCTACGGATGTAATAACATCATCGCCAGCGAAAATCTGTTGACCTATCGCTCAGGCGCAGCTGGTTTCTATGACTTATTGAACGAAGGTGGAACCGGTAACTTGGGAGGCTTCAAATCAGGATGTACTTCGAATCTGGTGGTCGCCAACGGTGTACTCAATGCGCCTGACTATACACGGACGTGTAGTTGTGCCTATCAGAATCAAACCTCGCTGGCACTGGTGCACATGCCCGATGTCGATGTGTGGACAGTTGAGCCCACAGTGGCAACTCTTGACGCGGACGAGCCGTTACGGCAATTGGCGATTAACTTCGGCGCACCCGGTGATCGCCGCGAACGTGACGGCCAACTATGGCTGGAGTATCCGGCGGTGGCTGGCGACTCGGCGGCCGTGCAAATTAAGTTGAATGACGAAGCGCGATTTTTCCAAAACCATTCCTCTCTATTCACAGGTACTTCGCGTCCTTGGGTGTCCGCTTCAGGAGTCGAAGGTGTGACTGAGTTGGAAATTGGTTTGCGTTTGGCAGCACGATTTAATTTAAAAAACGGCTTGCCTGTCGAGCATGCCGACGATGATGCCGAGGAAGGTGAGAACGGTGACGTCGCATTGAGCAGTAGCGATCTCGAGCTGGTGGAAGACGGTGGTGCGCAGGCGATCGGCGTCAGGTTCAACCATATCAATTTGGCTCAGGGCACGAAGATTCGCAGCGCCCATCTGCAATTTACTTGTGACGAACCATCCGCTGAGTCGACGTCGTTGCTGATCGCTATCGAGCAAGCCGCGAATGCCAAACGGTTCAAGGAAACAACCCACGATATCAGCTCGCGCGAGCGGTCGCTGGTAGAAGTTGCTTGGAAACCCGAAGCGTGGACCAAGGCTGGCGATGCTAACACTGAGCAGCAAACACCCGACATCGCCAAGCTGGTGCAGTCCGTAATCGATCGCGCCGATTGGCAGCCCGGCAACTCGTTAGCATTCATAATTAACGGACAAGGCAAGCGGGTGGCCAGCGCCTCGAAGGGCCCCACCTCCGATGGTCCACGTTTGGTTCTCGATGCCGACTTGGTCGATATGGATGACATGCTTGGTCGCGAGGCACCGTGTCGCTACGATGTGCGATTGCACTTTGCGGCGGCGGCAACCAATTCCGCCAATAGACGCGTGTTTGATATTTATGCTCAAGACGAATTGGTCGCCAGTGACGTAACACTTGATCCCAGCAATACTGAACAAAGGTACGCGGTGCGCCTGATTGAAAATCTATCGCTGACTGGCAAGCTGCGCCTTCGTTTCGTTCCCAAACAGGGTCAAGCAATGCTGTCGGGGATCGAGTTGATTAGGAAAGATGTTGTCAGCGAGAAATAGTATGGGTTGCCGTCACAGCGCAGCGCTCGTTACGAGCCTACTAGCATAAGGTTTAGCTATGAATAAACTTCGGATAAGATTGCTGATGCTGGGGACACTCATGGTGGGCGGAGCTTCTGCGCTGGCTTGCCAAGTACCGGTGTTCCGCTACGCGCTGGAGCGCTGGACGTCGGATAAATACGAAGTAGTGATCATCCACGACGGCCCGTTGACGCCGGAAATTCAATCGCAATTGGACCAATTCCAAACTCCCGAACGACGGCGTTTGGCGAACTACGAAGTACATGTTGCCGACATTTCGAAACTACGTGACGAGCGATTGCTGGAACTGTGGCGAGAGCGGTCCGTCAGCGACCGGCCTTTGATGGTTGTGCTCTATCCGCGCACCGCTATGGAGGTTCCCGATCGGTTGTTACAAGCAACTCCCTTGAGTGAACCAGTGTTGGAGGCGTTAGCCTCTTCGCCAACGCGTCAGGAAATTGCGCGGCGGTTGAGCGCTGGTGATTCGGCGGTATGGATTTTTGTCCCAAGCGGTGATAGTGACAAAGACACTCCGGCGCTGAAAATGTTGAATGAGCAAATCGCGATCAATCAGGATCGCTTGACACTGCCGACCGCCGAGGAACTTGAGATCGATCCGCAAGTGCTGGCCGGCAACAAGCTGCCGTTACGAATCGCTTTTTCGGTGGTAGAACTTGACCGCCGCGATCCGCGCGAAGCATTTTTGGTGCGGACGTTGGATCACAGTGAAGCCGATCTGCCGATCAGCGAGCCCATGGCCTTTCCCGTCTTCGGTCGCGGGCGCGTGCTGTACGCGTTGTTGGGAAAAGGAATCATGCCCGAGACGATCAATACAGCCTGCACTTTTATGGTCGGTCCCTGTTCGTGCCAAGTCAAGAATCAGAATCCTGGCTTCGATCTGCTGTTGAGTCACGATTGGGAGAGTGCGGTTGCCGGTTCGATGATCTCGGTACCCATTCCAGAAGAGACGGCAGAGCCCGTGTTGTTGACGATTCCTCCGGGACGAAAAAAGTAGCTTCTCACTCGTAGATCAAGCTTAAGAAAGTAGAACGGACATGATTGCCTGTCATGCCTTGCGTTGTCGTCTCAGTACGTTTCTCTGCTCTGTTTGCGTACTTAACTTGATAAATGCTTCCTGTTTGTTCGCGCAGTCGGCAGGGACGCAAGTTGACGAGACCAATGTCCAGTTCAAGATTCTGGATCTCGACGATCAAACGCATCGGCAAATCATCGTCGATCGTGAAGCCGGTCAATACTTGGGACATCCCACCACGTGCCTGTTGGAGGATGGCCAAACGATGCTTTGCGTCTATCCCAAGGGGCATGGTCGCGGCGGCATTGTCTACAAACGGAGCAGCGACGGCGGCCTGACATGGAGCAAGCGATTGCCTACTCCGGCTAGTTGGGCGACATCGCGGGAAGTGCCGACGCTGCATCGCGTGGTAGATTCCGATGGAACGAAACGCGTCATCATGTGGTCGGGTTTGTATCCGGCGAGACTGTCCGTCAGTGAGGACGATGGTCTGAGTTGGAGTGAACTGAAACCAGCGGGCGAGTGGGGCGGGATCGTGGTGATGGGCTTTGTGGAAGCTCTGCGATCTGGGGCCGGAAACTATTTGGCTATGTTTCATGACGACGGTCGCTTCCTGGCCGAAGGTGGTAAGCCGAATGGGACGTTTAAACTTCTGAAAACATTTTCTGAGGATGGTGGGCTGAATTGGTCCTTTCCAACAGTGGTCTACGAATCGTCAGACGTTCATCTGTGCGAACCAGGTTGTATTCGTTCGCCCGATGGCAAGCGATTGGCGGTCCTACTGCGTGAGAACGCACGGCGGAAGAATTCGCAGATTATCTTTTCCGACGATGAAGGGCAAACCTGGAGTGAACCACGCGAGCTACCGCTGTCACTGACTGGCGATCGGCACACGGGGAAGTACGCGGCAGATGGCCGGTTGTTTATTAGCTTTCGTTGTCGCTCTCCTGAACAGAGCGCCAACAATCGACCCTTCGAAGGGGATTGGGTGGGGTGGGTGGGAACCTGGGAAGATCTTGTAGGTGGAGGCGATGGTCAGTACTTTGTGCGACTGAAAGATAACACCAAAGATTACGATACCGCCTACCCTGGAGTCGAAGTTTTACCCGACGACACAATTGTCACGACGACTTACGGACATTGGAATTCCGGTCAGCAACCCTACATCCTTAGTGTGCGTTTCAAGCTCGAGGAGCTGGACGATTTGGCCAGATGACTCTGAAAATCGGTTCGAACAGAAGGCAACAGAGAGAACAGAGGCAGAATGCCGCTACGCCTTAACCTCGTGCCGTTCAGACATAGATATTTTCTTTCCCTCTGTTAGCTCGGTTCGTGAACCTCAGGCGCTAGCCGTGGGCTCCAGCCGTGGGCTCCAGCTTTGTAAGGCCCGCGGCTAGCGACTGAGGTTCACTATGTGCACAAAGTGAGTGCCAAAGGGCGTGAGCCCTCGGTTTCCTAAGCGTTTCAGGGGGCCCAGGGGCTCACACCCCTCGGCTCATGAATCATCTGGGTTCAACGCGGACCCTTCAACTCCCGGTGAATAGTGACATAGTTGGCGATAAGGTTGGTGAGTTCGTGCGCGATGTTTCGACTTGGCTAATGACGCGCAATGCGGCTAATAACTTTGACCCACTGTCCGCGTCCACTCCGGGCGTTTGGCCGGAAGTCGTAGACCGCTCGGATTCTACTTCGGACTCTACGGATACTTCCCCGCCCGCTCCGGCGGCAGACTGGGCATCGCGCTCAATCAATTCAGAACGTAGGACATGTATTTCGCGGGGAGCCTCAATTCCCAATTGGACGACGTTTCCCTTGATCCGCACGATGCTGACGGAAATGTTGTGGCCGATATGGATGCTTTGGTTGAGTTTGCGAGATAGTACGAGCATGCGAAGCGCCTCCTGCCAAGTGACTGGGGTAATTCCGAGATAAACCTGTCATTCGCACGCGGCGTGCCAAACATGAATAGTAGCGCATTGAGAAAATGGATTAGGGCCGGGGTTGCGTGTTTTTCAGCCAAAAGCCAAGTCATTCAGTAGGCTAAGATTAGTAAGCGGGCGCATCAAAGATTGGAAGTAGTTACAACGAACAAGGCGAAATCTTCAAAATGAGTTGTGTACTTGGAGCGTTTAACACGGAATTATTCATGACCTTGTGAGCCGAAGGTCTTGAAGCTTGCGCTAAATGAGTGCCGAAGGCACGGAAGTCGATAGCCTGGGATGCAAATCCCAGGTCATCAACGCATCCCCGTGGTTTTTCCGGCTTGCCAGCGATCGACCCAGTGTTGGGCCAGCTCACTCGCTGCGTGGCGCACTTCCAAGGCTGTCGCAGGTGGCAACTGAGCTGTGGGATCGATCGAATTGGCGACCGCCGTAGGATCTGCATCGGGCGGTTGCACTGCAGGCTTCTCCACTGGCGCCTTTATCGGCACCTTCTCGGCCGCATCGACTTTTGGGAGGGGCCGCGAAGAGTTAGGGGGCGGTGAGCAG
>JBGSNE010000258.1:0-7739 GCA_041739785.1 Pirellulaceae bacterium | reverse complement strand
TACGGCCTGTCGCGATCTGCTTCATGAGAGCTTCAATAGGGTTATTATCTATGGGCAGGCAACCATCGAGTGTGAACTCTTGCAGCGGCTGCCAGTGGTTGCGCAGATATTTGATCGCCTTGCCCAACTTACTCTTGGGTAGCATCGAGGCCAACCTTGCATACGTGTTGGTACCGTCCAACCAAAGCTTGTCTACGTAGGACAATGAGCTGATCCATCTGGTTGGAATTCACGAGCGGCTGTGTCAAACATTAGAATCGCGTCTCGCATCGAGGGCAAATCCGCGAACTTTTGCCAAGCTCGCGATGGCAGGAAGTACAAGCCTTCCTAAGTTGGTTCATTTGACGTTCTTCAACTCCAATCTTGTATTGCCCGCAGAAGAATCTAGCAATATAGGCTAGCACACCAAGCCAACCGTTCATGGCTGCGACAAAGAATTCGGCCTCATGGTCTTTCATGTCTATACTCCGAATTAAACGATTGATAATGTGGCACCAGCGGGTAGTTCCATCGGAAATCCAGGAACGGCGTCCACCACGCCGATAACATCCGTTGCACCGAGTCGGTCGTGCCAGTTTGGACGGTCAAATGAGCCGTCACGGACCACATCTGGCCAATAGCGGGCTCGGTCGATAAGTCGATGGTAGCGAGTCTCTACCCTTAGATCTGATCGTAATCTGGGAGATATATGAAACACGCTGGCTTACTGAAGCTTTCCTTGGCAGCATCGGATAAACTAGTCAGTCCCGAAAGATACACCAATTCCCTGTGCTCACTAAGGCTCTCTGCGGCAGCATCGGATAAAATGGTCAGCCCCGAAAGATTCAGGTATCCCTTGTGCTCGCTAAGGCTCTTTGCCGCCCCATCTGATAGATTCGTCAACCCTGAGAGGTCCAGGTCGCCGTCGTGTCGACCTAGGATCTCTACTACGACATCGGAAATTTGAGTCAGGCCCGAAAGACCTAGTTTACCCTTGTGCTTACCAAAACTGATTGCTGCGGCATCTGATAAATATTTCAATCCTGGGAGGTCCAGGTCGCCGTCGTGTCGACCTAGGATCTCTGCTACGACATCGGAGATTTGAGTCAGGCCTGAAAGACCTAGTTTACCCTTGTGCTTACCAAAACTGATTGCTGCGGCATCTGATAAATATTTCAACCCTGAGAGGTCCAGGTCGCCGTCGTGTCGACCTAGGATCTCTGCTACGACATCGGAAATTTGAGTCAGGCCTGATAGACCTAGTTGTCCCTTGTGCTTACTAAAACTGGTTGCCGCTACATTCGATAAAAATGTCAACCCTGAGAGGTCCAATTCGCCGTTGTGTCGCCGCAGGCTCTCTGCTGCGGCATCGGAAATTTGAGTCAGACCTGAAAGAATTAATCCGCCCTCGTGATTACTCAGGCTCTCAGCGGCAGCATCGGATAAGCTGGTTAGCCCTGAAAGGAATAGATCGCCTGCGTAAGGAATTAGGCTTTTCGCAGCGGGGTCATCTATAGTGGCAAACTCATCGAACTCGTACGGATTGCTGCTCAGAAAGCATCGTTCGACAATCTCCAAAGTTAATCTTTCATTTTCCATGGTCCGAAACCCTCGTCTTTTACATCTAGGTTCCATATAAGCCGCCGCGCGGCAGTTTGAGTCAATGGTGTAGCGTAAAGTATCAGCGGTAAGCCAATCAACATTTTTTCAGCGTAGGTGCAGCAGGCACCTGGTAGGGAATCATTTCAGTACGTATGCAAACATCCTAGACTTCCTCGCTGCCAGCGAGTACTTTTGTCTTACCTGCCGGTAAGGACGATTACATTTCGGACGGTTCCGCGCGTCGTACAGTCGGCACCTGTAGTCTAAAATGGCCGTACCAGCACCTGCCACTTTAGTTCCGCTAAAATTGGATTATATCAACTTCCGAAACTAGCCGAGCCCCAATGAATCGCCGTGGTTCAAGAGGCTATACCCACACTTTTTGCCACGCAGGTCGTCCTAGATGGCGATAGAGCGTCCGCTTCCATATTCGAGAACGTGATAGTCAGTCTTAAGCAACGACTCAAACGCGGTGATTTCGGCTGGCTGCATCCATGGCGTGGGCTCTTGAAACTTCCGTTTTACTGGATGGTAAATCGTCTCAGCCAAGCCCAGTGGCATGAACGGCTTCCAGGTCACTGTATGCGAATTTTGAATCGCCACGGGACTGAATCCACAGATTGCAGCAATCATCGGAAACCGCAGTTCTCCCAATCAATCTACCTCTGGCTGAGCGGCTCAGTAAAATATCGATTGCCATTTTTGGCTGTTTCCGGTGAAAACTAGCTTGGCTTTAATTGCGATGAACGGCTTGACTTGGTGGAACGCATGACATCGCGCTTTTTGTCGGCGCGCATCAATTGTATTGCTCTCGATCCCGAAGACCTATAACATTGAACTATGGATGAGTCATGAGACGGAAGTGGTGGTTCAAACCTTCTATTCGTGAGCTAACTGTCGAAGAACTTGGCCAGCTGCTTCACCTCTCGCACACCGCAAGTCGATCAGACCAAAGTGATTGGCTAAAAAGTCTCGGCGGAGACGGAAGCTGCCACGAATTGGATTACATGCTATCGCTTGGCAGAGGCAGTCAAGACGCGGTTTCGGTCGCAAAGGAACTCGACGCGGCACGAGACGCCCAGCTTCACCCAAACTCCGTCCGCATAAGCCGCGGCGTATGCGATGCAGTGAACTACTTCCTCCATAGTGCGATAAGTGGTGAATTCGGACCAGACGACAGTCGCGACGGTCGGTCCTATGCGTTCCTGAAGAATACGCACGTCATTCCAAGAGCAGTGTCCATATTTATGGAAAACCTGCTAGTCGCACCAGATGGAACCGTCCTTAACCACGACGAAGCCGAACAACGCGCGGCCGAGTATATTTCTCAGAATTGCTGATGATCGACACGTCGCACCTCTTCCCGATTGTGAAGCTCAATATTGTGATCGTAGCATGCGGGCTGGTCGTTGGTGCGAGCGGTTGATCCAACTCAGTGGTCACAATGCGTCAAGTGAGCGGAAAAGATCTGCCGCATCTTCATAGGCTGCACGCTGAAACATGTCGCGGTCTTCCCCTGCAGTGGTTGCAGCCCGACCAGCCCATATTGGACCAACAGAGTCAAACGTGCGGAACTTGGTGCGGAGCAATTCCAATGCTTCCTTGCCAATTCCCGCTCTAGCTAGGCGACTCGCGCATCGTGTAACCGCGGCGAGAACTATGCTGTTTACGCATACCACAAGACTGAACTACACGACTACCTTCTTGGTTCAACCACCAGCCACCAAAGGGAAGACTATATCAGCCAGGGCTGTGACAACTTTGGTCACGGTCTACTAAGAAAAACTAAAATTTCAGAAGTTTTTCGAGTTAGCGAACTGCAGCTAGCCTGCCAGTTCCCTGCTTTAGCACTGGTCACACCTCGTGCCCATTCGCCTGCGGGCGTTTAACTAAGGCTCTGGGGCGGCAGGCCGGCTTGATGCAGTCGCCGCGCTGAGGAAGATGGCACATGGGCAAGTGGCGCCGGGGAAGGTGATGGCCGAGAGTGACGCGGTCCATATAGACAGATGGAAGATAATTTGCTAGCGAACGGGCCTCCGAAAGAACGAGGCGACCGATTCTTTCGAGATATGGCTAGTCGACACGCCCAACCCGAGCGCAACCATACATCACTGGCTAGTCGAGTGAAAGGCAATTATAAACGATCAACTATGTCGCTTCTGCAATGGGGCGCAATCGGTTGGCAAGATAGCCGGTAGCTTCCGAAGGATTGATATCCCCGAATAACAGACCGTGCTGGCCATACGGCTGATGAGTCAGCAGCGTACCATCGGGACGAATGATTGCCGACGTGGTCGACGCGCCGGGAATCGCATTATTTACGGAGGCAAAGTAACAACCATTTTCTGCCGCACGGCACAAAGCAGCCTTCTCGTGAAAGCTGTTGCGTGGATCTGCGAATCCCGTTGGCTGGAAGTGTTCGTTTTCAACCAACTCAGTGTGCGGATGAAAGACAATTTGAGCGCCTTTGCGAACTGCCCAACGAGCGGTCTCGGGATATCTCCAGCCTTCGTGGCAAATGACGATTCCGAATGTCAGATTTCCGCACTGAAACACTCGTCGCTGGGAGCCAGGTGAATAGATGCCCTCCTCGGACGGGTCGAGTTGCACTTTGTCTTGGAAACCCGCGAGCGTTCCATCTGAGTTAGTAACCCGAGTCGTGATCAACAGACGGTCACCGTCGACCCGCTCCGTTCCAAGAATCACCGCGATTGCGACGTCACTTGCCGCTCGGTCAATGGCAGACCAGGCATGTGCGAGAAAATCGGTGTTGCAACTCACACGACTCTTTCCAATCCGATAGCCGGGAACAAAACTTTCTGGAAAACAAACGATTGACGCTCTTTGCCCCGCGGCCTCCGCGATCGCATCCAAAGCTAGTGCGAGCGAGTCATCAGCGTCCTCACCGACTCGAACATTTGCTAGGGCAATACGAATCGTTGACATGTAAAATCCTATGATGCTTGTATTTCCCAAAATCGGTATTAGCCGTTCGTAACGGCTATTTCAATCGTCAACATTCTTATAACACAAAGGCCTCGGTTCCCTGGAATTGGCTAGCGGGCACTACTCGCCGTCTGAGTTTCTGGAAAAGACGCTGCGGCTAGATTTCGTTCCCCAGGTCTGTTTGTTGTGACTCGCGCTTTCACCAGGCGCGATGGTCAGCCATTTCCATTCGCCCGCATGAACCTGTCGAGCGATGATGGCCATTTGTCCGACATGGTAGGAAATGTGCGTCAACGTACGATTGAGCGCTTGAGGTACAGAGTGTGGTTCGCCCCGGATCAGCACGGTTTGATTCAAAGAATCTGAATCGAGGGCATGGAGAGAGCTGATGAGGGAATTCCACTCGCGCTCAAAATACGAGATCAGTGACGGAATATCGGCCTGCCAGTCAACAAATTCAAGTTCTCTATTCCTGTCAGGCTTTTCTCCGTCAGTGGTCAGGAAATCAGTCCAGCGACTTTCCAGGTTGCCGCCCAGATGACGAAGTATAACGGCAACCGAGTTCACGCCCTGCGCTGGTCGAGCAATCAACTCGTCCGGCGTCAGTTGTTCGATGATTCCGTCAATCATACGACGATAGGAATTTGCTGTTTCAAGTGCCGCTGCGAGCCATCGATCATTCGCTTCGGTGTTCATTCTTGCTGCTCCTGGCCAGTATTGCTGGTCCGACAATTGTCTATAACTAGAATAGCGACTTTATATCAATCACTGCTTACCGATACGCCACAACGAATGTTCTGCGGAACGGAAACAGCACCTTTCCATCGACCTGAGGCTGGTAGGATTCGTGGACTCGTTCGCGCAAGTGAGCGACAAACGCATTGCGTTCGGCCTCTTCCTCTAGGACGCTCAGGAATGGACGCAGGCCGGTACTGGCGATCCAGTCGACGATCGCGTCAGGATTTTTCAAGACGTGAAAGTATTCCGTCTCCCAAATGTCCAGTTTAGTCGCCAACGGAGCAAGGATGTCGTAGTAGGCAGCGGGCGATTCCATGGTTAATTCGGCAAGCGGGCCGCCCATTCGGTCACGCCATACCGAATCGTGTGCAACTTCATGGATCAGAGTGCGAACAGTTGCGTAGGTACTGCTTGGAATCTGGAAGGACAACGCTCCTCGCGCATTCACCAGCGAAAACAGCTTGGGGAGCAGGCGACGATGATCACGACTCCACTGAATCGCAGCGTTGGAAAAGACTACGTCGAATGACTGGTCGTCTCCGACATGCGAAAGGTCAGCAAGCTTCCAGGTTCCGCCTGGAAAAGCAGCACTGGCAGTGTCAATCATTGCCGGAGAGTTGTCGACCCCGCAAATGTCTGCGGACGGCCATCGCTCACGCAGGATTTGCGTGCTGTTCCCAGGACCACATCCGAGATCGACAACGGTACTCGGCGATTCCACCTTGATTTTCGCAACGAGATCGACGGACGGTCGCGTTCGTTCGTCACCGTAGCGCAGGTAGTGACTTGCATTCCAGTCAGTCTTGGTCACATCTCGTCTCCGTTTGCCGACTGGCAATCATTTCCTGCCGACACGCACTTGGGCACCGGGCCTTCTCTTTGGGACAGCATTTCGAGCTCGCGGGTTCGGAAGGGCCACCGATTATAACCGGCATGCTCGCTTCGACGATTTGTCCATCCGCAATGTCGTCCTTAAAAAACATCCGCTAAATTGGTGACTAAAGCAAATTCTCGATGTTCCTAAGCTTCCAGAGCTGATGGGCCAATTGATGATAGACCGTGCCAAGATGAATCAGGAACGATATAATGGCTGCGATGTTTTTTTAGGCGAAGCCCAGCCCATCGATTCGATCAATCGGAACGATAATATGGCAGAAGCGGTGAGAATTCGCAGGCCGCAAGCCTGGCGTTTCTAAGTTCAAGGGTGCGATTGCCGAACTCAAACGCCCTGACGGGGATACCTGAAGAAGTAGGAATCGATGCCGAATGATTGGCGAAACCAATCTTGAGACTTTGCTGCGAAACCTGGCTCCCGAGCTTCTAGAAGGCGAGTTCGTGTTTTGTACAATGAACTCTGCAGCCGCGTTGAAACTTCGCCTTTCTCCGATTGGTCAATTTCTTGAAGACGAAGGCTTAACCCTGATTCTTGCCAAGGCCGAAGCTGAGGCAAACGGACTCGACCTCACTTACCCATGCAGGATGATAACCCTCAAAATTCACTCCAGCCTGGAAGCTGTTGGTTTTCTTGCTGCGGTTACGGCCAAACTAGCTCACCGCGGAATCAGCGTGAACGCAATCTCCGCCTATTTTCACGACCACCTGTTTGTCCCGACGGACCGTGCCGACGAGGCGATGAACGTGTTGAACGCAATCGCTGATGGCGAGTTCGCGTAGAGCTTTTAAGAATCGGAACACTTGCTACACTGTTTGTCGATCTTGCAGGCAAGCTGACTACGCTACGCAAGTCGACGGAAGTAGTCATCCCAGCTTAGGTGAGGACGTCCAGCAGCTTTCTCGAAATGACTCTCATTGTTGGATGCACCGTTGCGGATGCCTTCGTAGATTCCAGCGATGATGTTGCCCATGAATTCGCCCAGTTCGGCGGTGCGGTCTTCCCGGTATTCCGCAACTGTCATCGTGCGGTATTTTAGATCGGTGCCGAACGCACCGTTCAGGTAGGCGGCCAGTTGCTGCTGTGTGATCGTTTCTCCGTGCAGGTTGTAGGCGTGACCGTTGTGTTTAGATTCCGTCAGCATCTTAGCGTAGGCGTAAGCCAACTCGCATCGCGTTGTGTAGCCGCATAATCCGTCGCCAGCGCAATTCGCGATTTCGCCACGTTTTTTGTACGTCTCGATATACTCGACGTCGGGTTCGACGTAGATTCCGTTGCGACCGATCACCCATTGGAGCCCGCTGTTGCGAACGTCTTGTTCCGTTCGCCGATTGCTTTGGACAATGGGCGAGAATGCGGTGGACTCTTCCGCACCTTGGATGCTAGTGTAAACGATCTTGCTCACACCAGCAGTTTTGGCGGCTTCGATCACGTTGCGGTATTGTTAAGCCAAGATATCTTTGATGACGTGTCCGTGGACATTGGTCAGGCGACGTTCAAGACCGTTGTGGTAGTAGGTCAGTCTTTCGTGGTTCAGGCCCATCAAGTGCAGTAGCGTGGCGTTGAAATCGTAGACACTTGT
>JBGSNE010000144.1:0-5344 GCA_041739785.1 Pirellulaceae bacterium | reverse complement strand
ATTCGGTGAGTCTGTCGCCATGTTTGGTTCTCTTTGGCAGTTTAAAGAAAACCAGAATTGCTGGCGCAAATGTTGTACCATTCACGCGGTGTTTGGCCAGAAAATCGCTAAAATCAGTAAAGTGAGTGCCATTTGGCTAGCGCCTGAGGTTCACTATGTCCTGAATAATCCGGGTTAAACAAAGTTCGCAAGCAGGATGCTTACGCCACAATAAAATTGAACAGTGTTGCGTTTAACCGCGCAGCGCTGGCGCGGTCAAACAGACCTAACCAAACGCTGGCGCGGTGAAACGGTCCTGAATCAGGTAAGCTACTTCTACTGGCCGTAGACTACGATCTGATTGAGGTGTAGTATTCCGCGGCCGTCGAGCCCGATTTTAATGAATCGGCTGCGAGTGCCGGCGGGCAAGTCAATCGCGTAGCTAGCTGCCGGTTTGTCGGACTTCCAGACCTGTTTCCATTGTTGGCCATCCTCCGAAACCCAAACTGCCAAATCCTTGGCCCGTTCGTGAAACTCAGCTGTACGACGGTTTTGGATCTCAATATGCCCAATCTCCGAGATTTTCTTCAGGCGAATGGCGATGGCGGGTGATTCCGAATCCTCGTCGGGAGAATGGAAAGCGAAATCGCGCTCATTGGCATCTGCTGCGCTGAGCAACAAATTGGCTTGGGCAATCCACTGCTCGGGGAAATTTGGCCCGAGTTGCAATTGAGCGTCGCGCGAGATTTCGACTAAGTTGCCGTGCTTGCGGAGCGGACCCTTGTCAGCCAGGCCGGTTTCGATCCAACCATCCTCACGCATTACAAACTTGTTTTGGCGTGATAGATAAGAGATCAAATCTAGGAACTCGCTAGGAGCAATGGTTTTTACGAGCCCTTCGGGCATGGAACTGGCTTTCATCTCCTTGCGAATGTCGATATCCGCCTTTGGGATGACCTCTTCGCGTCCCTTACCATCTTGCGTGGCGACCCCCAAATGCAGTGCTTGGTCAGTCTCCTTCAAGATGAAGCCGGTGAAGATTGCGCCGTCAGTGGTTAGCACTTGTACCGTCTCATAGCCCTTGGATATTTTTTCGTTGGGGAACAAGATGTGGCGGATGATCTCGGGCTTCGGATAGCGAGTACCGATGTCATCGAGCTTCGGTCCGAAGTCCTTGCCATTGTCACCGATCATGTGACACGCCGAGCAAACGCGGGTGAAGACCAATTGGCCATTGTCGGCTCTGCCACCACGGATACCAGCCAAAGTGCGAATAGCTTCTTCACGCCGCCAGTCGGATAGCTCGGGGTTTTCTGCATCTTTGAGTGGCTTGACCGCTTGGCCTCCAGGGCCGTTGGCCAATTTGAATGTCGCGTAATAGTCTTTCATTTCTGGAGTACCGCTAACCAGCAACGTCCCCTGCGATTCGGCTCTGTCACCGAGTGGCTTCAGTGCGTGCAAGGTGTGCTCAAGCGTGTAGTCGATCCAATAGTCCATGGGCATGTGAACGGCTTGCAAGGCGATCTCCAGCGCTTCGACCGTTTGTATATAGCTCAAACCGCGGACTGCTTCGAGTCGTACACGGGGATGCGGATCGCGAATGGCCGTCTTGAAAATCTCCAGCCCACCCTCAAACCGCACCAGTTCGTTGCTGACCGTCTGCACGGCCGCCGCGCGCGCGTGAAAATCATCGCTGGCCATGATCCGGGCAACTAGTTTGGGATCAATTTGACGGAAGCTTTCCTGCAACCACAGCGCTTCACACAATTGGTTGGCATCAGCCGACTTGTCGGCAATCCATTTCTCAACGGCGGTTAAGACTTGTGCGTTGTCACGAGCGCGGAGCTCACGCCGCGCACGATAACGAGTCCGTGTTTCGTAGCTTTTCAGTTGGCCTAGCAATTCATCGATCGATTTGCCCTGTTGCAATTCGGGTGCGATCAGTGGTTTATCTTTGTAAACCAAACGATATACACGGCCGTGTTCGTGGTCACGATTGGGATCGCGCTGTGAATACTGCATGTGACCAATCAGAGCGTTGCACCAATCGCCAAACCACAGTGCGCCATCGGGGCCGATTTGAGGATCGACGGGCCGAAAGAATTTGTCGCTTGAGTCGAGCAGGTTCTCGATGCGTTTGCCAGCGAAACCGGCGGTCCCCTCTTCGTCTCCAACATCAAACCGCGGCATGCCGTGCATGTTGATCACGCAGGCATAGATGAATTGCCCTTGCACATCATCGGGGAAGTGACGGCTGTAGAGGAAATCGTTACCAATTGCCGGTCGCATCCCTTCATTATCGAAGTTGGGACGCAGCGTCCGACGCGTATCGACGGCATATCCTGAGAGAGGACTGGTCCAGTGTTGTTGCGCGTTGGTCCCATCGCCGATGGTACCTTGTCCCCAACGATCAAAGACCATGCACCAAGGATTGCCGTAACCCGGTGTGCGAAAGTGGCGAAATTTCCACGATAGCGGATCGAGTACATAAGCTCCCGAAGGACCCTTGTTGCGAAACGGACCCCAAGGTGACTCGAGTGTGGTCGACATCGAGACCCCTTCGAGCATATACAGCAATCCACCATGCGACCATTCCCAAGCCCCCATGGCATGGTGCGTGTCGTCGGTGGCGATACCGTCGATGACTTGGGTCATCTCATCTGCTTGATCATCGCCGTCGGTATCACGCAAGAAAATAATTCTTGGTTCGTCGACTACGAGCACGCCGTCCTGGTGGAATTCAAAACCGGTCGGGCAAATCAATTTGTCGTAGAAGGTAATGCACTTGTCAGCCTTACCGTCTTTATCCGTATCCTCAAAGATAAACAGTTTATCGCCTGGCTTGGCAGCACCTGGCAACCACTGGGGATAGTTGATCATGCATGAGACCCACAAACGCCCTTTCTTGTCAAAGGTCATTTGCGTAGGGTTGGCGAACTGTGGGAATTCGCGCTCGGAGACGAATAACTGCACTTCGAATCCCTCGGGAACCGTCATCTGCGCGATCGACTCTTCGGGAGTTGGATAGACCAGAGTTTTGGGTTCGCGTTGTTCACGGAAAGCTTCGTCGCGCGTACCAAACATCGTTTCTGGAATGAATACTTCACCCGTCTTGGAATCATCGGGTTGCGATGGAACCGACTTGCCGGCAGCCATATCCCAAATGTAGCGGTCGCGCACTTCAACCATCTTGCGGATTTTTTGGTACTCGCCAGGGAACGTTTCGGTATCCCAAGTACGGCGACCGCCATACACGTACCAGCCGTTGAGCATGCGATAGTCTTGCAAATGGAACCACGCTTTGTCATTCACTGCCGCGCGGACTTGGTGGAACGTGGAGACGTCCATGCCGGTGGGGTGCGGCGACTGGAATAGTCGCTTGTCGAGCGAACCCGCAATGAAGCGGTCTCCCTGTTCGTTAGAGTGAATTCCATTGATGGTGTATTGTGCACCTGGCTCGGCGGCAAAAGCGGCCAAGGAGGGGGTGTACAGGTCGACATAGGGCAAGTTCATCTCCGTTGCCAAAGCTTGGACCGCTTGAGCGTACTTGGCCAGCCTGGCATTGTCGGTTTCGCCGTCAGGCAGGAGATGGTTGCTGGTTTTTTCAAAAGCAATGGGGCTGACCAACACAAATCGCGCTTCGCGACCTTCTTTGGAGAATTTCTTTTTATGATCGGCGATCCAGGCACGATATTGTTCTTGGAACTTCGCTAGTTGCTCGGGAGTGTCCCCAGAAAAATGCTCGTTAAAACCGAAAAAGCAAACGAACAGTTCAGGCCCGAAAACCTCCAGCGGATTGTCGATGGTGGTGTAGTTGTCAGGGCGTTGCTGATTGCCTACTTCATCGGCGGGCCAACCGAAGTTGCGAAAGACCAACTGCTTGTCGGGGAAGCGCGTATGCAGCAGCGTTTCGAAGTAGCCAAACAGATTCATACGTTCCGCCAGCGATCCGCCAACCAATGCAATGCGCTCGCCCTGGCGTAATTCCAACTTGGCCGCTGCCTTGTTTGCATCAACTGCGGCTGCAGCAGGTGTGTCGCGGAAATTCCATGCGGGCGAGCCGGCAGAGTCGGGGACATGAGGTGACTTGCCTAGACCAAAGTCTTCGGGCTTGAGATTGGTCGTCTGCCAGTAATCGGCGGGTTTATTGATAAAACCATAGAAGCTAGGGTAAAAAGGATCGACAAAGCTGACGTCTGCCTTGGCTGGTACTGCGCGACCGGTCAAATGATAAGCCGCGTTGACGATCATCCGGCGCAAATCCTCGTTGACAAAGTCCACCGACGCGCCGCCCGTCGTACAGAACGATGTGCCTTGTCCGCTACCATTGGGGCGCTGATAAGTGTGAATCCAGGCGAAGGGTTGTAGCGGGTTGTTCTTTTCTCCGTCAATTTTAGGTGAGCTGGGATCAAGCGACTCGGTAACCGCCGCGCGCATCAAGATCTGATCGGCGTCGGTTAGATGAATCACACCGTAGACATCCGATGGGCAGAAGATATTCTTCACGCTATTGAGGATCGGGTGACTGGTTTTGCCTGCCACGGGAATTCCCCGAGCTCCCTGCACCTTATGTTTGCCATGGTGACTGACCCATTGCTCCCCAAGGATTTTTAGGCCGAAGTCGTCGTACGTCAGTCCGCCGAAATCCTCTTTGCCCTGGAATGCGTGTGTCGAAGTGCGAATGCCTATGATTGGCTTGCCCGCGTTCAGAAAACTGACAATGTGTTTGGCTGATTGGGCATCGGGCTTGCGAAAACGCGTGCCGATAATCATCAGGTCTGCATTGTCGAGTGCTTCCCATCCACGGACCCCCTGGGAATTATTGGCATCGATATAGCTGCCATCGGGGCTGAGCGAAAAAAGCACAGTGCATTTGAAACCATGCTTTTGGCTAAGGATTTTGCCCAACATGGGCATCGACTCTTCCGTGCGATATTCCTCGTCACCAGCAACTAACACAATGTGTTTGCCGTTGGGGGAATCTTTGGCTTCGAAGACCAATCGATCTGCTGCACAAAGCGTTTGCACAGTTGGGAGCCACAGCAGGCCGGCGACCAGCGCGAGCAAGAGTTTTCTCATCGCAAAATCATCTCGTTGAGGTTAACGGTGGGGAAAGAGGGGGCGAGACCATATAATACTGCAAAACCCGCCCCATTGCCGTTCGTGACGGCGAAAATAGTTGGATGCAGAGACGACTTTTTGTTTAACCCGCAGTCGTAGGCGAGGAACGACGAGGCCAACCTCGCCTGCGGCTTTTGAAGCCCGCGCTTTTTAGTGCCGAAGGCACGGAATTCGATAGCCTGGGATGCAAATCCCAGGTCATCGAAACGTCCCCGCGTTTTTCCGGCTCACCAGCGATCGACCG
>JBGSNE010000104.1:0-22224 GCA_041739785.1 Pirellulaceae bacterium | reverse complement strand
TGCCGCCTGCTCGATGTAGGGCAACAACGCATAATGCCCAGACATTGCGAAGCGTTGGGCAGACCCCTGGATGCTTCCAGGGTTGAGCGCTCCGGTGCCACATTGCATGGCCGGAAACCGCTTGAAGGTCGACTCGTAATTATGGCAGGCGAGCGTAATCTGCTTGAGATTGTTACTGCACTGCATACGCCGAGCCGCCTCGCGGGCTGCTTGAACGGCGGGGAGCAACAGCCCCACTAAGATGCCAATGATGGCAATGACCACCAGCAGCTCAACTAACGTAAATGCCGGACGTTTCTTCATGATCGATGATACCTTTTCGGGAGGAAGCGAGATGGTCTAAGACGAAAACAGTGTGAGTAAGTAGTAATGTTAATGCCTAACAAAACCTCATGTAACTACTAAGTGTATTAGTGAGTCGCAATAATGTCTAGTTTTTCGTTCTCCAAGAGGGGGATTTGTAACTATTTATTTGGCGGACTGTTCCAAAAGTGGGGGTGGGGAGGCCCGGTATGCGCTCAAAATAGTTTGGGCTGTTTGGACACTTGTAATGGACCGTGGCAGGCACTCATGAAACCGCTCTGTTCACCAATGCTAAATAGGGTGGTTTGGGGGACGGCGAATGATTGTGTAGATTACACCTTCGTTATTCCCCTCTTTTTAATAATAGGATTGTGCCGATTGTGCCGATGGGATGGTTTATCGGGCGTATTTTCCGCGCTTCCGATTGACTGCATTTCAGTAGTGGACTTAGGAGGCACAGGATGTTGCTCAAGCAGCTCGAATCGAAACAAAGCCGGCGTCGTTGGGCGCGGGTGATCCTTTTCGGCAGCATCTTGACTAGCGTTTGCTCCGGCGGCACGCTTGCCCACGCGCAAGTTCGTCAGCTGGTACCGCCGCTACCAACGTATGGCCAATCTTCGCCTGCAAGCCCGGTGAACGGTTCGCCGGTGGTGATGGCCCAGGCGATGAATCCCGCCTTAACCTCTCAAGGCGCGACATCGCGCTTGCAAACCTACGAACTACCGTCGGAGTTCATTGGGACGGTCGGTGCGCAGTTGCAGATCCACTATCACACCAGCCCAGACGTCCGGATCACGACCGATCCCAAGACCGGGCAGCTCATGATCCTGGCACCGGATGCGGTGCATGGCGAGATAGCCAAGCAGATCAATGGATTCATGCGGAACAACAACATTCCGGCCGGTGATCGTGGCGTAAGCCTCGCATCGACCCAACAGCAGGGCTATAACCTGCGGCATCTGAGTTGGCGGGAGTTGGAGGATTCGATCGTCCGCTTGGCTGGTAACCGGCTGACCATGACCACCGATCGCAATGGCGAGCTGGCGAACATGCAAGTTACCAACACGGCTGGTAAAGCCGATGTGATTCAAATCGATCGCCGTCAAAACAAAGTGACGCTATTAGGGAGCGGCGCCAGCGTCGCGGGCTGGACACAGGTGGTCTACAGTCTCGATCAAGGCCAGGCCGATCCCAATCGACTAACGCAAGTCGTTCCGCTGACACCAGCCGAGCCACGGCGCGTGCGGCGCGCGATGCAATTGGTGAGCACGACCATTCAAGAAGGTGGACAAGCGGGCGGAGGACAGGCCGGTGGTGGGCAAGCCGAAGCGCAAATCCAATTGGGCGACGACGAACGAGCGATGGCCATGGGGTCGATTGACTCGCTAGGCTCGGAAAGCGGTTTGTTCGGTGACGTGCAGATCGAATTCGTCGAAGAGATTGATCTGGTGATCATTCGCGGTAACAAACGCGACGTAGAACGCACCTTGAAAGTGATCGACGAGATCAAAAAGCAAGCCAAAGAAACGCAACCCGAAGTTGAAGTCTTCCAATTGCAGCACGCCAACGCCGAAGCCGTGGCCACTTTGGTCACGGAGTTGTACGCCGCGGTCTACGAGCCGCGGCAGGGGACGGTCAGTATCACCGCTTTGGGGCAGCCCAATGCGCTGCTGTTGATCGGACGCAAGGAAGTGGTCAACTCGGTCAAGGAATTGGTCGCCAAGATCGATCAACCGCTTGATCCGCAAAATCAACTAAAAGTGATTCCGCTCAAATACGCTTCGAGCGAGGATATCCAATCGCGAATTCGCGAATTCTTCGTCGCCAATCCAGGTGGCGACACCGCAGTTCGGCCCGGCTTGGGTACCCGAGTAAAAGTGCTGTCTGATTACCGCACCAATTCACTGATCGTTCAGGCCTCGCCGCGTGAAATGGTCGAAGTCGAAAAGTTGATTGGCGAGTTGGATGTCGAAAGCACTACGGCTCAAAGCGGTTTGCGAGTGTTTCGACTTAAGAACACCTTGGCCGCCGACTTGCAGACGGTCATTCAAGAAGTAATCAGCGGACCAACGGACACTCAGGCTGCCGGCGGGGGACAAGCGACTCCTCCCAGCGGCAAACTGACGATCGTGGGCGCGGATGGAAGTTCGTCGGTCGAAAGCGGCATCTTGGCCGGTGTCGTGGTGACGTCCGATCCGTCCGCCAATGCCTTGCTAGTCCGCGCCCCAGCTCAGAGTATGGAACTGATCGCAAAACTGATTGACGAACTAGATCGCCTGCCCAGTGCCGAAGCCAAGATCAAGGTCTATCCCATCGAAAATGGGGATGCCACGCAACTGTCGCAAACGTTGCAACAGCTATATGGATTGCAGGTCACGGCTGGCCAAAGCACCTCGGGTGGCTTGTTCGGCTTGGGGAATTTGAATCAAGCGTCGCTGACGGCCGGCGGCGATAGCTCGCTGGTGCAGTTGAGCATCACACCTGAGATTCGCACCAACAGCGTCATCGTCAGTGGGTCGGCTTCGGATTTGGAAGTTATCGAAGCACTGCTTTATCGCTTGGACATTGAAGGCGTCGAAAATCGCCGCACGGACGTGGTCTGGTTGCGGAATGCCACGGCCACCTCAGTGGCCACCGCCTTGACGACCTACCTGAATTCGCAGCGACAAGTCAACCAACTGCTGACTCAGACCAATCAGTTCATCAGTGTGTTTGATCAGGTCGATCGCGAAGTGTTCGTGGTGGCTGATCCCGATACCAACAGCGTAATCTTGAGTGCCACCCCACGTTACTACGAAACCATGATGAAGGTTATCGAGCGACTCGATCGCCGACCGCCATTGGTGGAAATTCAAGTGCTCATCGCCGAGGTTCAATTGGATGATGGATTTGAGCTGGGGGCCGAGTGGGGAATTCAAGACGGACTATTGTTCGATCGACAAAGCGCTACCGGTGGTACGCTGAGTTCGCCAACATTTAATCTCGGTAATACACTCACGGGTCCATCGGCGGCTGGACTGGGTAGGACACAGAATGTAGCCGGCCAAGGCCTCAGTAGCTTTGGTGTGGGCAGGGCTAACGCGTCTGGCATCGGCGGGCTGGTACTCTCAGCTTCAAGCGAAGCGGTGGGTGTGCTCGTCCGAGCTCTGCAAACCTCAGGTCGTCTTCAAATTCTAAGTAATCCACAGATAACCACCATGGATGGCCGCACGTCGTCGACTCTGGTGGGACAGCAAGTGCCTCGCGTTCAGGGAGTTACCGCTGGAACGTTTGGTCAAACCATCAACGCCACCGACGTACCGGTTGGATTGGGCTTGGCGGTCCTGCCTCGCGTCAATCAGGATGGCCTGATTCTGATGCAAGTCCAAGTTCAGAATTCCAGTCTTGGCGATACCAACTCGGGTATCCCGGTTGGCTTTGGGCCCAACGGTGAAGTGATTCGTTCGCCGATTATCAATTCGACGGAAGCCTCCACCACGGTCAGTGCCTATTCGGGCCAAACGGTGGTCTTTGCCGGTTTGATCAGTAAAAGTCGCAGCAATTCACGCAGTCAGATTCCGATACTCGGCAGTCTGCCTTTAGTGGGAGCTGCCTTCCGATTCGATACGGAAACGGAAGTTCGACGCGAACTGCTAGTGGTGCTTACTCCGCGGATTATTCAAACCGATGAGGACTACGAAACGGTCAAGACGGTCGCTTCTTCGCGAATGAGTTGGTGCTTGGCTGATGTGCTCAATTTGCATGGAGACGTGGGCTTGACCGGTGGCAATGGACTGTGGGGACCAGCCAAGAGTGCCACGATCTATCCCGACATGCAGCCGACCGTCATCGAAGATCGCGCAGTACCTCATTCTGGGCAAACCATCTACGGGCCGTACTCACCGAGCATGCCTACCATGATTGAAGGTGTTCCCTTAGGGCAGGATGCCAATTCAGTCATCGAATCGGCCAAAGCGCCAAGCTTCGAGACCAATGCGAGCAAAGCCCCAGCCAATCAGGTTTTTCGGCCAGCCAGCTTCAGTCTGCCACCCGCGCAGTCCAACACCGGCAGTGCACCCGTGCAACGCACACCGTATTGATAATAGGTTGATCAACAGGGATCCTATCAGCTCGACGCGCCAGCGAGTGGGACCGTGGACATTCCTTGGTAAGGTGTCCAAAAGCAAACAAACTACGGACCCACTCGCTGGCGCGTCGAGCTGATAGGACCACATAGAGTATTAGAAAAATTGACAGAGGATTAGCACTGATGCGATTTAGAACTGCTTGGCTTGTCTGCGTTCTGTGCGGCATAATCGGCGCTACATCCGGTTGCAGCGTCTTTAATGCGAACGCAAAAAAGAGCGATGACAAACCTTGGTCGATCAGCAAGCTGTGGAAGAAAGAGTATCAGAAGCCGAATAGCATTTCGGTAATTTGGTCACCCGACGTACTGACGCTGACCGGCAAGCCACCCACGCGTGGGTTTGGTGGGCGGGTCTTCTTCTACAATGATCGTACTCAGGCGATTCCAGTTGATGGCGAGTTAATCGTGCATGGCTATCGCGGTGATCCCATGCTGGGAGAGTCGGAACAAGTCCACGCTGATAAGACGTTCGCCTTCACTGCGGAGCAATTGACCGGCCACTTCAGCCCATCGGAACTAGGGGCTTCCTATAGCGTCTGGATTCCTTGGGATGCTGCCGATGGCTTGCGAATGGAAATTACGCTGATACCTACCTTTAAAGGACTGGACGGCACGCTGGTCCAAGGAGCACCGGCCAAGCTCTTTTTGCCGGGGCGGGCCATGGACGGAGCCAGTCCCCAAGCGCCGACAACGCAAACCGTTTCTTATCAACAGAAGACTATTTCCACGAATATCGATGGCAAATTGCCTCAGCTGACTCGGGAAACTCAGCCCACCACGATTGACCTACCTCCGCTGGGAACTTTGGGACGACCACGCGCCAAGTCCACTACGGACGTGCAAGGCTTTACGTTGGGAGGTGCGGCCGGCGGCTTTCAATATCAGCCCCCCGCGCAGAATACCCAACCCAATGCTAATCTGAGTCCAGCGAGCAGCAATGGAGCAGCGATCGGAAATGGAGCTGTGCCGCCCGCGTCGATAACTACGTGGCCCGAAGCTCCGCCGTCGGGACTCCCGATAGGCAACGGGATACCCACAGCCAACATGACCCAGCCTGGATTTAATGGCAATCCAAACTTATCTACGACTGGGATTTCTGGCCTTCCCGGCATGCCAGAGCAGTTGGCGGTCGGCCAATCGCCTCCCGGTCTAACGAATGGAGTGCAAGCCAGCAATCCATTCGCCCATCAACCTTGGCACACGCAAACTGGTAAGTAGCTTAGCGCGTGGGGACTGGGGATGGGACTTCTTCTGAACTGTTCGCTTGGCCCGCGACTTGGAGTTCATTGCGCACAGCGTCAATGCCCGGCTCTAGAGACAGCAGGCGCTCAACCAGTTTGCCGTCTTCGGCCGAGTCTATTTGTCCGCGCAGAACAGCAGTTCTATTTTCCATGGTGATCTGTATACCACCTAGGTTGTTGGGCAGTGGCATTTTGGAGAAGCGATCGCTGACCATCTGAGCGGTGGCAGAACTGCTTCTTCCTTCGACGGGAAAACCAAGTCGAACGACAGCTCGGATTTTGGTTTCGGGTTGATTGGTCTGTCCGCCAAAGCCGCCACCAAATCCGCCGCGCCCTCCGCTGCCAAACCCACCACCAAAACTGCTTCGTCCGCCTCCAAGGGACGAAGTAACGCGGCTCATAGCGGCCGCGGTAGCCAGGCTGCTGGCCATTTGTGTGGCACCAAAATTGGCATCAAAACTGCCAAATGTGCCGCCTCCTGCCATGGTCGTTCCCAGCCCAGTCGAGGCGCCGGTTCCCGTCTGTCCACCCGTGGCACCAGTTGTACCCGTGGTTCCTAAACTGCCCAGCGAGGAGAGGCCGGCGGTGCTGGCTCCCCCAGTTCCTCCGCCGGTTGTAGCACCTAGGGAACCAAATCCAGAACTGGTGCCTAAGCCAAAATTCCCAAAGCCTCCCGCAGAGGCTTGCTGCGCGTGGGCCAACTGCGAACCAGCCGAAATGGCGACGCATAGGGCAAGGGATACGCTAAGTATTCGTTTCATGGTCATTGTCCTGGTATGCCGACAGCCAAGCGTCGGACTACATGTGCTGGATCGGGCGTGAAAGGGGTATTCTCTATTAAACCCTCTGGGTAAATGGGCGTTTTGAAAAAAAAGCCCTATTCTTTCAATATTTGTTCATAAATCGCGAAGAGTCTTATCAGCTGGCCGCTTCGGTCCTTCATCGACGGATCTTAGCACCAATTCTAGCAATTCGTCAAAAAGACCGGTTGTAATAACCGTGCCGAGAGGTAGTCGAAGAATGGGCTTTCAATTCGCATCATGAAGGACACCATTCGCTGCAGGGGTTTTCCAAATGTGCACCTTGTGAAACTCAGACGCTAGCCGTGGGTACCAGCACGGCCCACGGCTAGCGCCTGAGGTTCACAAAGTGGACAGTAACAGTTGGTCGCGCACAAAGTTCATGCTGCGAAAAATCGCGGCTCGAACAACTCGACTCGGCGAGTCGTGCGACGATGGCGAGTCGTGCGACGATGGTGGGTACTACAATCCGATACCGATCCAACCTACTGCCCGCGATTGATGTGGACTAAGATTGTCACAGCTCAAATTAACCAGGTGTGCATCGCATTGGGAATGCAGGCCGACCCTACAGGAATAGACCATGACCAATTATCAGTCTGGCGGCGCTACGGCTTTTCTGGCGCTGGCACTACCGTTCATGTTGAATTGCGATACTGCCGGAGCGCAAGAGGCAGCCGCGCATTTAACAGCTCCCCAGCTATTTCCCGAAAAGACTCTGGTCTATTTACGTGTCAACGATGTGCGGCAACTGAAGGCGGATCTCGATCGCAGTTCCCTCGGAAAACTTGGCAACGACGATCAACTTAAACCAATTTTGTCGGAGTTCTACGGCTCGCTGGTTAACAACACTTCCCAGTTGCAGGACGCTATTGGTCTCAATCTAGATGAGCTGCTGTCGATTCCTACCGGCGAACTAGCCATTGCTCTTCTCCCCAATGATCGCGGGAGCGCGACGGCCAGCCGCGATAGGAATGAGGATGGAGAACGAGTACGTGTGCAGGTCAGCGGACCGGCGGTGGCTATCGTGCTCGACGCGGGAGACGAAATCAGCAGTGTGCAGGTCATTCTGTCGCGGATGCACGACGCGGCAAAAAACATGGTACACGAGGAAAAGAGCGTCGACCGACTAACCTTGCATCGCTATCAAAACCCTGATCGCCGCCGGCAGCAATTCGCGTACATGATCGATGGCGGCGTAATCATCGGCTGTTCCGACGCTGACTATTTAGAGGAACTCGCTGAGCGTTGGCTGGGAATCGCCGCAGAAAGTAAGTCTCTGGCCGACAATCGCAAATTCACATCGATTCTGTCGCGCTGCGTTGGCACGGCCGGCGAGCGACCGCAGATTTCCTTTTTTGCCGATCCGTTGGAAATCGTGCGGCAGTTGGTCCCTAAGAATGCGGGGACTTCGATGGCCTTAGCCATGATCCCGGCTCTAGGGATCGACGGTATCGAGGCGGTGGGAGGTAGCACCATCATCGCGCCCCCTGATTTCGATTCGATCAGTCATTTTCATATTTCGCTCAGTAGCCCTCGGCGTGGTTTGCTTAGCCTATTGCGACCCAAATCGGGATCGACGACGCCCGAAACGTGGGTGCCTGACACGGCCGCGGGTTATTCGACCATCAATTGGGATCTGGCTTCGACGCTGCAAGGCATCGAGCGTTTGTATAACCAGTTTTACGGCGAAGATGGTTTGGACAAGAACGTTTTTGACAAGATTAATCAGCGATTAGACATCGATTTTCGCCGCGACATTTTGGATAATCTCGAAGGACGCATCACGATCTTGCAGGGTTTTGTGCGTCCGGTGCGGATCAATAGTGGTTCCAACGTCTACGCCGTCCGCCTGCGCAATCCCGAGTACGTAAAGAACAATGTCATTCCCAAACTCATGGCTGAGGTGGAAAAGCGATTTGAGGTAACCACCGAGGGCTTTGGCAAAATAACCGCGCAAGTTTTCAAAGTAGGGCCACAGCAGCAGTCACCCGATGCGCCGATTCGCCAGCCGGAAATCTGTGTGGCCTTCATCGACGATTATGTCATTGTTAGCGATAGCAAGTACATGATGCGACAAGTAGCAGATTGTGCGGCAGGCGTGAGCCTCACGCTAAAGGAGTCGCTGGAGTATCAATTGATCTCAGATCGCATCGCCGCTCAGTTGCAGGAGCAAGAGTGCTCGGCAATTTCTTTTGCACGACCTGAGGAGTCGCTGCAATTGTTTTACGAATTGGCGCGCGACCCGCAGAATCGCGAGCGACTCAAGGGGCTGGCTGAGAACAACGGCTTTTTTGGAGCGCTCTTATCCGCCCTGGAAAAACACGATCTTCCCCCCTTCTCCGTGATCTCAAAGTACTTAGCACCCAGTGGTGGCTTCTTGGTCGAGGAAGAAACCGGCCTGCACTACATGACCTTCACGTTGCGCCGAGAATAGACGGCGGCTGCGAATGACATGAGGTTTAAATTTCCCGGTAGCGGAATTCGCCAAGAATTTCGGTTTTCAAGGAATGCTGCTTAGGCTGTAATTCTTGGCGAATTCCGCTACGCCTTAAGCTCGAGCTATACAGTACGGCTATTTTTTTGCCTGTCGAAAATCGAATTCGACTAGTGTTGTTTGGTCGAGTACGACTTCGATAGCAGCTCGCTCTAAATCGAAGGGTTTGGGTTTGTAGTCGGCAGCCTGGTCGGTGGGTGCGGTTGCCTGGGACAAGCGATAGGGTTCTAACGCCTTATGCGACTCGGCATCGATATCAAATTTTTGGTTGTCATTTAGATCCAGGTAAGCTAACACCGCGTAGATTCCTGGTTGCACGTCGTTGAACACGACGGCTTGCGCTACGCCGTCGTTGCGAAGCGTAGTGAAGCGACTGAACAACGGAGCCTGTTCAGGCAATAGGGAATCGGCAGGCTTATACAATTCCACATGGGCTTTTAAATCGACCAGCGGGGTTTCTTCGTCTGAGGGGGGCTGCGCTGTGATACGGAGCGTGGCGACAAGTGGGCTGGGCAACAGCCGCTGTGAAGACGAGATCAGTGTGCCATTGACGCTCCTGGAGGCAAACCGTACCTCCGGTACCAACTTAAAATACCACACCAAACACATGAGTATGCCAGCGACAACTCCCAGCCCGAGGAGTAAATTGCCGCGATTGTTTTTCCAAGCTTTTAAGAAGTGCTGTAGCATGATGGGCTCAACAAAAGTGATGGTGACAAGGGTGCGTTGCACTCCCGCATTCTAACATTTCTTTTGTCGTTGGTTGTAGCGGAAGTCGCCAAGACTTTCGGCGGCCGACCATTCCCGTCGTGAACCTCAGGCGCTTGCCGTGGGCCTTACAAAGCTGGAGTCCTCGCTTACGGGCTGTTGATCTAGCGAGTCGCCACACGTGAACGGCCGGGCGACCAACATTGCCCGGTGCCTCACGGCCCACGGCTCACCCTTGTGTTAAATCATTCGATTAAATCAACAAGCCGATACGGCCCGCGGCTCACCCCGATTCTGCCAGCAAGGACTAAATCAAGGCCCGCTAGCGGCTGAGGTTGACAATGTGCACAAACTAAGTGCCATCGGTCGTAAGCCCGGGTAGGCCTGTGTTGGATCCACGAAAAAACGCGGCCTGGTTAAGGGCCGCGTTGAAGTTTGTTGAGGTTTCGTACCACGCAGGCGAGTCTCTCGGAGACTCGCGAATAGTATTATTATCGCGTCTCAGAGTACCGCGGCTACAGGTAGCTAAAACGAATTAGAACAGTACCTGTACACCGACGCTACCGCCGTGTAGGAACAGCTCGTGATCGTTTTCAACGCGTGTTCCCGAAGAGGGATTCACAAATTGAGGGCCTTGTCCGGGCACGTTGGCCACACCGGGCATGTACCAAAATTCATAACCGGCCGTCAGACGCACGCTAGGGACGATTTGATAGTTGGTAAAGAAGCCCATTTCGATCAAGCCGGACACGTCGACACTATTGTCACCGGCGTTGAGCAGCGTGGTGCCTGCGTTCTGAAGTAGTACGGTCTCTTCGTCAAAGTTGGCGTAGACGCCAGCTTTGCCGCGTATGCCGAAGTTAGCGCGGAGGCTGACCGGATAGAGCATATCGGCTCCGATCTGAGCTCCCACCATGCGGTTTTTGACGTTGTTCTGGTAACGTCCCAGTCCACGAGCACTATCGGATAGAAACAGATAGTTTTCCTCGTAGTCGACGTAACGCACGCCCATCATGGTTGAAAGTACGTCCCACGTCCACCAACGCCGATTGAGTTCGAAGCTGTTGAGCTCAGATCGCCAGGCCTGTACATGCTGATCGGCATTGTTGAAGGTGTCGATCTCAGCTGCCGTGTAGCCACCCCCAGGAATGAAGCGGCTTTGCAAGTTGCCCGCACCTAGCACGGCACTTTGACGTTGCCAATCGAAAGGGCCAGTGTACACACCCTCCCAGCCATTGACGCAATCCAAGAGACTACCAACCGTGTAACGACCGCCGAATTCGTAATCGAAATCTGGCAAATAGCTGTTGCGCGACAACGAGAAATATTTATCGTTGCCACGTCGCAGCCACAATGCATCATAATTTGCATACCAGGATACATCGCAGCCCGGGGTAGCACAGGCATTGGCTGCGCCGTAACCTCCACCACCCGATATCAGATTGTTAAATCCGCTATACAAACCACCACCATACGATGCCGACTCGACTCGAGACGCATCGGACGCCGACGAGTAGGCCGCATCGGTAGCAGCTAGAGGGGACAGATTCTGTGCTGAACTACCAGACACCGGAGCGTCGTGATAACTCATGGCCGCTGCCGGCGTCACGTAGTTAGCGTGCGTCTGCGCGGTTGCGTCGCTGGAACAGCACAACGTGACCGTTAGACTGGCTCCGAATGCGGCTAGACTGACTTGGCGGAGCGCTGCTCGTAACGCGGCGATTCCGTTGCGTGGTAACACTAGGATTTTACGCATGGCAATCCTCGAAATGGCATCCTTGCTAGTTGGTCACGTTCAAAGTTGCTTGTCCCATCACGTGGGCTCAAACTTCCTCAGACGCTAAAAAATTTACTTTCAGTACACGTGCAGCCCATTTTTCCAGGACTTTGTCAAGCCTTAGTGGACTCCAAACTTCTGGCGAGTTTGGGCTACGACAGTGAGCGTTCGTTCGATGTCAGTATCCACTGGTTGTCAATTGATCAACTACTGGGGCCAACGATGTCTTACGGACCAAGCTCAAAATCTTCTTGGCATCACTTTCGTAATTCGTATAACCTCGCACCAACACATAGTCTTGGTAAGCAGTGATTTGCACGTCGCTCTTGGGATACATTCGCTTGACCGTTTGTGAGATCTCCCCAATTAATTCAGGCAGATTCACTTCGGTCGGCGCGCTTTCGCCAACGGCGACTTCTCGCACGTCAACTGCCCGTTCCCCTTGACTGTCGTAACTAATGAGAGCTATCCTTGTGGTGCCGGGACGCATGCCGATGACCGAAATGCTGCGATCGCTGGTCTTAAGCAGTTGACAAATATGGGGATGTTCGACTGAAAGTTCCGCGATGGAATAGTCGGTCGAGAGCGTAGCTGATTCTTGCAAGCCTACGGTCAGCGGACCGGCTGACTGAATCCCTGTACTGTCTTCCAAACTACCCTGAGCAGCGACGGGAGTCTTTCGAGAGGCAAGTACTGCCTTCACAGGCTGCAAGGTGCTCTTCGAGTTGTTGTTAGGCGCGGCCAAGCTCGACGCGAAGTTTTGCTGATCTGCATGAGGTGCGGTCGATTGCATCATTGGCATGGGGGCTGCGGATCGCAAAAAAGGTCCGGAATGGTTTCCAGTACCACTGATCAAAGGAGCAGGCTCTCCCTCGATGCGAACTTGCATGGGTGCTTTGGGCTTGTCCGCTTGGGAATGGGCTTTCATTTCCGCATCGTTGGAACCGCTACTTAGGTGCAATTCCGCACCACGTCCCGAAGACTTTGCTTTGTTGGCCGTTGGCTTATCAAACGAATCGTTGAGGTTTAAGGAGACTGGACCACTTATGGCTTGTGCGTCACCCCCACCTACGGCCAGACTTACCGGCTTAGTCGAGCGTACAAGGGTTGGCTGCTTGGGGCCTACTTCCCGCTGAGGTTGAGCTGGCGAAATCGATTGAGCACCAACCAGCAGCGGTGGTTCGCATGTTTGCACAATGCTCCCAACCACATCGTTGGCTTGACTCGGGCATTGACCCGCGGCACACTCGGTTGACTTAATTGGGGCCGTCGACGCTTGGCTAGTTTGTGTGTGAACGCTTGGTCCCAATGTGACAGGTTTAACGATCGCTACGCGGGTGGGGATCTCGATGTCAAGCAGCGATTCGCTCAGCGAAGTGTCCTGCGCCGTCTCTGGTTTTGATTGTAGCTGTGAAGGTCGAGTGCCAAGCGTTGGTAGCGTCGGCAACGCTGGCACGCTTGCTCCTACCTGTTGTTCGTCAGTGGCCGAGGCAGTAACGACGGCCGCATTAGAAGCCCTGAGAGTCGGGACACTGCTGGTCGTACGGGCCAGCATCGGCAATTGAGGTTCAATCATCGCCGGTGATTTTGCGAGTGCTGCTTGACCGCGCTGTCCCAAGCCAAGAAGCTTCACGAGCTGGCGACTGGTGGCGGCACGATCGGCGACTTCGCGTTCCCCTCTCGGCTGAACGCTGGCGGACACTTTGCCAAACGGGTAAGGGAGCAGTTCCGATTTTTGAGGTGAAACTTGCGTTGGCGGTGCGTGTCCGCCTGTCGGCAAGGTGTCTGCCTGGATGTTCGTCCACGCACCACTGCCTAAAGCTATGGCCAGCGCCATCCGCAGTGCGCGACGTGTTGTTCGTGTGTGGCCTGTGCATGTGCGCAATATCATCGCGAAACCCCTAGCTTTGGTGACAATCACTTCCAAGTTGCTAGCGAAAATGGCGCTTCCCATTTCGCATTTTGTACACTTAGAGCGCGTTACTGGTGGGATATCGGGAAGCGGCGATGTAAAAGTTGAACGATTTTGCCGGGCGTACGCATCGTATTGATAAAAGACATCCCGCAGAATCTTCTGAGAGACGTTTTGATAGCATAAATGTCAGTTTTTGACGTCTTTTGCGAAATTGGGCTTATAAGGACTCAAGCCATCGCTTGACTTCTGACTGGGGCGGTCAAGGCTGCCGCGACGACACTCACCTCGTGAACCTCAGGCTAGCGGGCTGTTGCTTTCGTTGATGCTTTCACAATCCGAGTGAGCCGTGGGCCGTAAGGCAATGCGAGTTGCCCGGCCGCTCACGCGCCTGAGGCTCACTAAAGCAGCAGCCCGCGAGCCGTGGGCACCAGGTGGGCAGCGCCTGTGCCAGCCCACGGCAAGCGTCTGAGGTTCACAATTTTCTGTATCCGCTGGCCAATAAGCACGTTGCCAGCACTGGTGGGTAGTACCCTGAAAGTGTGGTTGTTGGTTTTTTATTTCCGCTTGGCAATTGCGGTAAGTGTTGATTGCTATCGCTAATCTGATAGGCTGGCTGAGTTGGTTTGATCTTCTCTTATTGATTAATCTTATCCTGAGAATTTTTATGGCGACCGTCCGTTCAGGCTTGAGTGCATTCACTACACGCTTTAAAAGTTTTCGCGAGCGAGAAGGCGAGCGAGAATACACTTTCGAGCGAGAAAATAGGCATCGCGCTGGTAAGCCACCCCGCAACCTCAGACGGCTATGGGGAATCGAGCGACTAGAAGCCAGGGCCATGCTCTCGGCCAGCCCCATTGATGGTCGCCCCTATTTTGATCTAGGGCCATCGGACGGAGTCGCTTGGGACCAACCTCGTATCACCGTCGAGTTCATCGACGAACTAGAACGGAGCGTCGGTCCAACCACTTTTAACACGTGGCTGCTCGATACAGGGGCCAATACTATATTGGCTTTCCAAACGGCCGTTGGAGATATGACAGGTCCTCCTGCTGTCTATCAGACAGAGGCTCAATTCGAAGAGCTTGGAGTTGGTGGCACTCAGTTGTTCGATCTTTCCAAATCGTATCGCTTTGATTTTGCTGGTGAGAGTGGAATTCGCAATACGCGCCTGGATACGCGCATTATTTCTGATGCGTCCCGCGACGTAAGTATTTTCGGGCCGTATGGAATTGTTGGTATGCCCGCCATGACGGAGCGCGTTACCACGCTTGACTTCACCCCCTGGACGACCATCGTGGGGCTTGATCTGTTCATGAAGACCGAATTCCGTAGCGATGTGCCAGCCTATAGTGGTCCGCGGTATACGGTAAAACTCGATAATCGTTTTGAGTATTTTCCTGAGCCACATGTGATTCCACAAGGTTTTCCACCTCCAGCCTGGTCGGACATACCTTACCTCTCAGCCACCTTGCAGCACAATGGTCAGACGTCTAGCGGGAATTTTTTGTTTGACACCGGTGCACAGGTCAGCATACTCAATCGCAGTATGGCTTTTGAACTGGGACTGGATACCAACAACGACGGTGTCCTTGACAATAAAGATGCCAGCTACGCGCGTGAAGAAACCGTGGGCGGAATTGGCGGACAAACAACGGTCCCAGTTTTCTTAATCGACGAAGTGCATGTGCCCACGGAGCAAGGGCCTGACATGGTTTGGACCGATTTGCAATGGCTGGTGCTCGACATCGATCCCGGTATCGACGCAGTTTTCGGCTTTGACAATATGACCAGTGGTTGGATTGAAGCGGTCGCAACCAATGGCAAGTCGGGTTACATCATGCAATCGCATCTCGATTTCCGTGGCTACGAAACAACTGGCCAAGGAAAAATCTATTTCGATATCAACCCTGAGATTCATTCGGTCGTCGACCCCAATGGCCCTGGTGCGGTGATTGTCGAGAGTGGCGATTTGACGAGCGTGAGCGAAACGGGAATTACCGACACGTACACACTGCGTTTGGCAACCGCCCCCACCGCCAACGTCCGCGTCACACTGGCTAGCCCTGGCGACCTGCAGGCGACCGCGGTTGACGCAAACAATCCCACCAATACCTTCTTGGATTTTACGCCTCAGAATTGGGATGTCCCCCAGACGGTCTTGGTCAACGCCATCAACGACTCCGCCCAGGAGAGTTTTCACCGCACCTTCGTCCGTCACACGAGTACTAGCGCCGATCCTGCCTATCAAGCGGTCGGAATGCCGCGGGTGGTCGTTAACATTACCGACAACGATTTTCCAGGCGTGATGTTGATTCCAACCGACGGGGCTACGGAAGTGATCGAAGGTGGAAAGACCGACAGCTACCAAATCGTCTTGACGTTCCCACCCACTCAGCCGGTCACCATCACCATGCAGAACGTGCAGAACCAAGTCACGGCGACGGCCTTGGTGGGTGGCGGGAATTCACTTACTTTTACGCCCAATAATTGGAATGTTCCCCAGAGCGTGTTGGTGACTGCCGTTGACGACGCGCTGGTCGAAGGAATTCACAAAGCTTATATCAGCCATTCGTTCACCACCAACGATATCGAATTTCAACAGGCGTTCATCTTGCAAGAGATCGTCAAGATCACTGACAACGACGGAGCTGATACCACTCCGCCTCAAGTGCAGCGAATCATTGTTGGCTCAAGTCAATGGAGCGCTTCCTTCATTGATGCAATTGACGGAGGCGGCATGGGCTCGGGCAATGGGCTAGGCATAGAACTTGGTGCAGCGACGGGTGTTTTACCGTGGTCGAACATTAATCGAGTCTACGTGCAGTTCTCTGAGAACGTTAGCAATTTGACTTCGGCTTCAATCGATCTAAAAGATAGTACCGGTCAAGTGCCGCGAGTGGTCAGTTATGATGCGAACCAATTTATAGCCACGATCTCATTAAACTCAGCCCTCAGTTTCGCCAAACTCGGCCTGGCTGTCGCCGACTCAGTTAACGATACGTCTGGCAATCAGCTCGATGGAGATGCTTCGGGCTCCGCTGGTGGAATTTTTGCGTTTCGCTTCGACATTCTCGCGGGAGACGGCGATCGCGATGGTCGAATCACCGCTGCGGACCTAACAGGCTTCAGACTGGCTTTCAATCAACAGGTAGGAGCGGCTCTTTACAATGAGCGCTACGATTGGAACAGCGATGGACGCATTAACGCTGGAGATTTGAGCCTCTTTTTCAGCAATTTCAACAAACAACTCTCAACCTTAAGTGATCCCGGAGCTCCATTCTCCGGCAGTTCGGCGATGTTCCTTTCAAGTCGCTTTAGCCAATCGAAGGACAACTCCTTTGATGCCTACTTCTCCGATCTAGGTGATGATTTAGGCGATGATCTCAAAGTGCGAGCGCGGCCCGCTCGAAGAAGCATTGCTTGACTTGCCGGCATTGTGTTCAACCCGGAATATTCACGACGTAGTGAGCCGAAAGGCGTGAGCCCTCGGTTATTGAGGTGATACACGGGAACCGGGGGCTCACGCTCCTCGGCTCATGTATAATCCGGTCAATCGACTAAACCGAAAGCCTGCAGACGCACTACGGTTGTCGAGCTGAATCCGGATCTGCTTTGCTCTTTTGACGGGCATGTTCTGCTCGTAATACCTCGATTTGTGCTCGCAGATGTTCTAGTTCGCGCTCTTTCTCCAGACACTTTTCTTCGAGTTTCCGAATACGTTTTGCTGGAGTTGAAAATAGGAGACGCTGGGCCACGTCGAGCAGCAACAGGGCTCGCCAACCGCGCAACGCAACTCCGCGCAGTCGATAGACGCGCGTCAATCGCGACAACTGTTGAAATTTGCCGATATTTAACAGCTTCGTCGCACGCAAGAATCGCAACGAGCGTAAAAACGAAACTAACGGTAGCAAGATGATCACCAGATCGAGCCAGTGTTGGCGACAGTAGGCGAGTTTCCGCGGCGTGACGGAGACCATTACGATAAACTCGAAGGCAAACGCAAACCAAATTACGCCGGTCCCAATGTGTAATGCAATGCGAAGAACCGGGTAATCGGCTAGATGCTCTTGATAGACGGTTTGCAATCCCAGCACTGGCAAAATTAGCAATGCGATTCCGACCATCGGCAGACTGAACGCTCGTTCCAAGCGGTGCTGCAGAGCGTGATCGGCGATTTGCCAACCGAGCCAGGGGAGCCAAATTCTGTCACGACTTCCACGGTGTCGAGCGCACATGCGGAGTGGAGGAAATAGGCAGAAAGCCCACCAAAAGCGATGTTGGCGATGGAACGATGCGCCGCGCTCGGTCATGAAAAAATGGTAAACCTGCTCGAATGCGAAAAGTGGCCACAACCACACGAGCAATCGAAATGCACGGTCTCCCCAAGCAACGGCCGCTACCGTGAATCCGTCGTTCAAGCTTCCATCGGCGCTTTCAATTCCTTCGTTCGCGAGCTGCTGCTCAAGTTGCTTGTCGACGTCGTAAGTCTCTACCACGCGCGGTACGTCGAACCATAAAACCATGACGCTGGCGGTCAAGGCTAAACAGAACAGCGACAACCAGAACATGATTGGAGCCAAGGCGTCAGCCAGTCGATCTGACGGCGGGGAGTTCACTAATTCGTGTCCACAGTGAGCATTGGAGGCGAGAGAAAATAACATACGGTTTCAAATTCGATTGCTCGAATGCCATCGCAGGAAGTGCGTATTATAACCGGGATTATTCATGACACTGCTAACCTCAGGCGCCAGCCATGGGCCCTAGTTAAGCTGGAGCCCACGGCGAGTGCCGGAGGTTCACAAATTTGGCCGGCTTGCCAAGTGCGTGCCATTGGGATCGCCCCTACAGGCTCACAAGGTCATGAATACTCGGTGGTTTAAGGCTTGGTCCAGCGAATTAACGCAACTTGTGGGGGAAGCCGACGACAATAGAACCACTGCTTCATTTAAGTCTCCGCTCATATTCGAAGGAAACAACCATGGCTGATGTTGCTGCTTCTACCTCGCAATTGATAGCCCAATTTGCATCGACGCGACTCGGTCAGCAAGTGGGAGATGGGCAATGTTTTGCCTTGGCAGATCAAGCCTTGCGGAGCAGGAGTTTGAAATCGGCCAGCGACTTTGGAACAATTACACCCGATGCAGATTACGTATGGGGACGTGAGGTCTCGCTGGGGCAGGTCCAAGTTGGCGACGTCATTCAATTCAGGAACTATCGCTACGAAGAGACCATTACTACAGAAGTCTCACGTCCTGACGGCAGTGGTGGAAGCGGAAGCGAAGTACAATCCGAGTCGCGACCGCATCACACTGCCATTGTGGCTTCGGTGGGTGCCAACGGCGAATTGATGGTCTACGAACAAAACATAGGTGGGCAAATGCTCGTTCTGCACAACCGACTGCTATTCTCCTCGGTGACGATTGGCCCAAACTCAACGACTGTTAATGGCGAAACCACGACGGTTACGCGGACCATCACCGTGACTGGCACCGCCAAATTCTATCGCGCCCAAACTCCATAGCTCACCTGTGAGTTGCTGGCCGTTTACAGTACACAGGCTGCTGCGATGATAGTATGCCCGCGAATAGCGCCCTTGTGCGCGAACCAAAAAGAACGCTTGATATCGCTCCTGGAACCACTCAACGTAGAACTATTCAGCTGGAGCTGCCGGTCAGCCCGCGCAAATAATTGTGTCAATGAAATGCGCAGGCCCGGCAGCAACGAAGCGGTAGGATGCGGAGGCGTGGGTCGTGTGGATGCAGCGATGGACATCGATCATACTCTAGAGGGTGCTGTATCTCTCTAATGTGCGAGGTGAAACCAGCAAAAGCAACTACTTGGCCTGCGGCATAGTGGCTATAATGCACACTTGGCTTCACTGGTTTAGCGAGAACCTCAGGCATGGCAACTGTGATACACCACCAATTCACCGTGCATGAATACGATAAAATGATCGAGACGGGAATCATCGATGAAAATGATGCGGTAGAGTTGATTCGCGGGGAGATTGTCAGGAAAATGCCGATTGGCCGACTGCACGGAGCGACTGTAAAACGACTGAACCAGTTGCTCGTGACGCGACTGGCGGGGAGGGCCATTGTCAGTGTTCAGGACCCGGTGGTACTGGCCCAAAGCGAACCCGAACCCGACATTGCCCTCTTGATCCCGCGGGATGATTTTTATGCAGGCGCTAAGCCGACCGGAGGCGATGCGCTGTTGGTGATTGAGGTCTCCGAATCTTCGCTTGAGTACGACCGAGAAATCAAGTTGCCGCTTTACGCTCAGGCTGGCATCGACGAGGTGTGGATCGTCAACCTCGGAAACTCGCAGATTGAGACATTCCGCCAACCTCAGGCTGATGGTAATTACCAATCACACAGAATTTATACGCGAAATGAAGCGTTATGCCCGGCTGCCTTCAGTGATGTCGAACTAAAGGTCATGGAAGTTTTAGGTTAACTTCTCCTCGAATTTTGGCCGCCAAGTATCTCGCGTTTTTTCGCGACGTGCACCAGGTGGTCGTCGAGGTGCTTGATGTAGTTATCGACCATTTCCGCCAAAGTGACTTTGCCCGCTTCGTTATGAATGCCGTAGCGCTCAAAACTTTCGTCCGGAAGACTTCTGAGAATTGTGGCGGTCATTTGGCGGCAGGTATCGAAAATTTGGCAGGCTTGCTGAGCGTCCAATTCGTTTAACCCAGGCAGTCGACTAAATGCCGATTCGTCGTAGCCGATCAGCAGCGGACAGTCCATGGCGGCAATCCTCTTCATGCGGTCGGAAGCGATCAAATCGCTATCGAACAAATGCAAAGCAATCTGCTGCAAAGACCAAGTGCCAGGAATCGGGACAGCCAGTAGCTGCGGTCGTGTGAGTCCGGCGTAAGCTTCGACCAGCTTCTTACCACCCGCAGCATAGGTTTCGATTCGAGAGTTAAGCAGTGCGCGATCCATTTTTATTCGTTTCCGGTAGCGATTTTTGAATTGAAGTTGCAGATATGCGTCCAAGTTTACCACGCGGCAAATGGTCACGGAGTTAACCGTCTGTATTAAACGGCACTCCCCGCAAAGGTCACGATGGAGGCAAGTAGATGAAGGCAAGAAGATGAAGGCAAGAAGATGAAGGCGTGCGATTCAACTAGGCGTATGCACGATATAGGTAGGCAGCAACAAGCAAGTCGTTTTTACGCCGCTACTGACGCCGCAAGGTCCATTTCGCTGCCTGCGCGGCCAAGAATTTTGACAACTAGCAGACTTGCTCAGTTCCGGCACGCCTGAACCCGCACTTGTTTATGGCCCAGGAGAACAATCCGTGTTTTAGGGCTGGGAACAGTGGTGTTCTAGGAAACGCATCACGGCAAGGATCGCTCTTGGTTCGTTGAGTGTGTTAAGGTCCTGCGGATTGATGCGGTGCAAAAGGGCGTTCAAAAAAAGCTGGCGATCGAGGATGGGGCCTACTTCCTGCGCCTTGTCAATTAGGACTTCCTGCAACGATTGACGCTGCTCGTCGCTGAGCACCGCGCTGCGCGTGGTTGCATCAAGAAACCATTGAATGTGTTGGTCGACAAGTTTGGCACGCTGTTCTGCCGAAAGTTGAGACTCAAGCAATTTCGCCAACAAGGTCCCGCCGCGATTAGGTCCAGACTGGATGGCCGTCCGAAATTCTCTCATTTGCCGAACAACTTCTGCGGTGTCGTCCAGTTGGTCGAATGGCTTGCCACCTACCGCGTCGACAAATCGAGTGAGCTGTCGCAATAAGTACTGTTGTTCGAGTTTCGCTGCCAGTAAGAGCTTTTGCTTCTGCTCGGCCGTCAATTCGCACACGTCATCGATGTCGTCAATCGCAGAAACGGCGAGCTGATTGAGGTGATTGTGAAGTCTCTCGGGAATATTTGTGGGCTGAGCCGCCTCGGCGGCTGGCAATCCAACCAGACTAGGAAGGCAGGTCTGCGGATTAATCTGAACGAAAATGTTTATGCCGCCGCGAGGAACTGGATTTACAGCGACGACAACCAATTCCTCCGGTTCGGGCGCGGGTTGACTGCTGGTGACTGCAAGGTCGCACAAGAAAAACAATCCGCTGAGAAATACAGGTCGGCTATTGTTCCACATTTCGGTCCTCACTTCGATGAATGGCCGATCTATTGTGGGGTATGTCAGCGGTTAATACAACAGTTAGCGGTGTGGTGGGCCGCGGTTCCAGTTGTCAGTTGACTTCGATATCAGCCGCTCGCAATGGAACCATCAACGACTTTGGCTTTGCTAGGGCGTCACTGCCACAACGCTAATTAGGCAGGAAGACTATTTGGTAGGAAGATGTAATCAGCGATCAACGCTAGATGGCGGAAGCGAGTCGGGACGGGAATTTTCTGCCCGCGAAGTGCGCGAATTGGCGCGACTAGAATTGAAGATGATATTCTTGTTTTATGGAGAGGAGGTTCTTGACGAGGTTCCGTGCGAAAACGAAAAAACCCGCACCGTGGACGAAGCCACGGGCGGGCGTTATTTGAAATCTGGTGATAAGCTCTCTACAAGTTCTTACAAGGTTATGCTCACGGATAAGTTTGCTGTGTTACCACATGTAAGCCGTCTAAGACGGACAAACTAATTTTCCTTAGAAAGGAGGTGATCCAGCCGCAGGTTCCCCTACGGCTACCTTGTTACGACTTAGTCCCAATTGTCGAGTTGACCTTCGGCGCCTGCCTCCTTACGGTTAGCTTAGCGACTTCGGGCCCCCCCAACTTTCGTGGCTTGACGGGCGGTGTGTACAAGGCTCAGGAACACATTCACCGCGGTATGCTGACCCGCGATTACTAGCGATTCCAACTTCATGCAGGCGAGTTGCAGCCTGCAATCCGAAC
>JBGSNE010000096.1:0-12351 GCA_041739785.1 Pirellulaceae bacterium | reverse complement strand
TATGGAGCAGCTTATCCAGTAGACTGGTATCGACTGACGGGTCGGCGACGGCTGTGGACTGCGATTCATCCATGATCGCGTCAACAGAACCAATTTCACCGTTTCAGCCAAGATCGATTTCAACAGGCTGAATAGTTACAGCGTTAGCATCATTCGATACAAGCAGTCAGCGACTCAGGGGCGAAATCTTGTTATTTCGTCCACTGCGAGTTCGGGATTGCTAAAAACGATGCTCCAAAGCAGACTGCGTCAACTCAATTTGGGTTTGAGCGATGAGGACTTCGATTCTCTCGCTCGCAAGATGATTGACGATGCGAATACCATCTCAGGCGACTTGGCATTACGTGCCGCCAAACGTGGCAAGAGTGCATACGAATTGATGGGGGTGGTTCTGAGCCGATTCTTGATCCGACACGAGTTTTCCGGTGATCGTTACTTCGGTTGGTATTTCTTGGACGACTACGCCGAATGGCTGGGGCAACGTGAAGAGCAAATTGCCGACTTGATGATTGTCAGCCCCGAGGAGACAGCGGATGGCGAGCTGTTACTGTCCATCGTTTGCTCTGAAGCGAAGTACATCGATGAAGCCAATCTGTCGAAGAAGAAAAAGGAAAGTCAAAAGCAACTTCGGGACACGGTGCGACGAATCCATGAAGCTCTGTTTGGGAATCCAGATCGGCTCGACCGTGAATTGTGGCTAGCACGACTTGCGGATTTGGTCTTGGATGGTGTTGAATTTGCTGCTGGGCAGTCGCCCAATGTTGGCAACTGGCGTCATGCGATTCGCGATGGCCAATGCAAGATTATGCTTCGTGGTTACTCGCATGTATTCGTCCATTCTCCAGACTTTGACAACTCGGATGCCTTTGAGATTGCCGAGGCTGCTAACTGTCACCAAGAAGTCTTTGCTCGAAAAGAACTGCGAGACTTGGTTTTGGCTTACTGGAACGGCGACGATCCGAAGACGGTTCGCAACCGCTGTTTTGATTTCCCGCCTTCCAACATCCAGCACGAGTTCCAACCGCCAACGTCAATCAAAAGCAAAGCCAACACAGTTCGCCGTCCCGCATCCGCAGGGGACGCGGCCGAATCGCAGACCGAAACAAAGAAACCGGAATCCAAGGCTGGCGAAGATAATTGTCCATCGCAAGCGACTGGCCTGTCAGGCGACGGTCAAGATGAAGTCGTCACGACACCAGAAGCGACCTTGGATTTAGGGACCTGGGCCTACAGTAAGATCGCTAAGGTAGTGAATCAATTTGCTGAGGAGCGTCAAGTGTCTGAAGTAGACGCTCAATGGCTCAAGCAGGTCGTTAAACAGATGAAAACTGGCCTCCAGCAATACAATCTTCAGGCGAAGTTGTTGTCGGAAACGATGACTCCGAATTCCGCGCTTCTTAAATTTGCGGGTAGCTCACATCTGACCGTTGAACAGGTAGCAAAGCGACGATCCGAGTTTCTAACGACCCACGGATTGAACATCATTTCAATCCAACCCGAACCTGGAGTCGTGTCCATCGCTGTCGAGCGGGCAGAACGAGACGTCGTCAACTTGGCAGCGATCTGGAAGGACTGGAGCCCCGAACGAACCGCTGGAAACCAAAATATCGCGATTGCGGTCCGTGAGAACGATGGTTCAATTCTCTATCTTGACCCAAGCCAAAAGCACTCGCCGCATACGTTGATTGCCGGTTCAACCGGCAGCGGAAAATCAGTCCTGATGCAAAATATCTTGCTGGGAATCGCTGCGACGAATACGCCCGCACAGGCGGAGATCATTTTGATAGATCCCAAGCAAGGCGTCGATTACTTTCAGTTTGAGGATCTGCCCCACCTTGGCGGCGGCGTGATCGTGGACAACCAGCAGGCCATTACGCGATTGCAAAACTTAGTCGTGGAAATGGATGCTCGGTACATCCAGTTCAAGAACGCTCGTGCAAATAACATCACTTCGTACAACGCGAAAGTTGAGGCGGCCGAGCGAATGCCAACGATTTGGCTGATTCACGACGAGTTTGCCGAATGGATGCTGGTGGACGAATATAAAGAAGCCGTATCCACAACAGTCCAGCGTCTAGGCGTCAAAGCCCGTGCCGCAGGTATCCACCTAATCTTTGCCGCCCAACGTCCCGACGCCAACGTGATGCCGATGCAGCTCCGCGCCAACCTTGGCAACCGCCTTATTCTCCGAGTCGATGGCGAAGGCACCTCAGAGATCGCATTGGGAGACAAAGGTGCCGAAAAGCTACTCGGAAAGGGGCACTTGCTTGCGAAACTGGAAGGCGAGACCGGATTGGTTTACGCCCAGGTTCCATTGGCATCGGATGAGTTTGTGGACGCGGTGATCGAAGCTTTGAAGCCCGCGTGATCTGCGAAGCGAATTGAATGGCCCGTCCAACTACTCAACGGTTTAAAGAACATCATAAATTTATATGAGTTGCGTGATGCTGATGCCAGTGCTTAGCGAGGCCGATCCAGCGGAGTCGGCGGAAGGGTCGATTGATCCGCTGGGGATTTACCCAATTGCGGACGCGTTGGCGTCGCGGATGGTACCGGGCGTGCGAGAGCGGCAGCAGCATCCGAGGTTCCTGACGTTGCTCGCGGCATCGCTTTGGTTGTGCAGCACGTTTGATGAAGAACGAGTCGCGGCGGACGACGTGAGTGAGCCGTGGCAGGTGTTCGAGTGGTACGTGGTCGAGGGATTGGCTCGGGAGACCAAGGACAAGTCGTTGCTGCGTGGTCTGCCGGGACGTGATAAGGCGGACAAGTTGCGTGCCGAGGGCGTTCCGATGTCAGCGCGGGGTTATCTGAAGGGGCCGCGGACCTTTGGATTCCATGGGATCTATCGTGCGCTCGCTCGTGAGATCGGAGTCGAGCAAGCCGGCCGGCTCGGTGATGCTGGGTTTTCGATTCTGTCGGCTTGGGAATCGGATCAGAAGCTTGAGGGCTTCCTGGGTAGTGGTGGTGGGCCAGGCCGGAGTCATCGTGAGCGATTGCGCAGTGCCATCGCTGACGGGCTGGATGCGGGGGCGACGGCTCGAAAGTCGTGGGGTCAGTTCTTCGTCGATCACTTCGGGATTTACATGGCAGGGCCGCAGGAGTCGGCGGCGATCCGAGCGGCCATCGCCTCGTCGGATTCCAGCAAGATGCTGCAAGGCCATCGAGGTGAGATTTTCGATGCGTTGACATCCATGTTGGGACAATCGTTCTGGATGACTGAACTTGAAACCGACTTACCCTCGGAACGCCGCTTCCACAACTGGTTGAAGAATCACGCATCCGAGCCGCTTCGCGAACTACTCGCAGCAATCTCTCACTACGAACAATTCGCTCGGTATCTTCAAAGTGCGTTCGATGGATGTTTGAAGTACATGGTCGACCATCAGGTGCGTGTGAAGGCAGTCGAACTTGCCGAACTGGAGGCAGTGAAACTTGCTTCCGATAAAACGGCAATGGTTTATCCTGACGTCGTCGAAACGCTCGCGCCATTTGGTTTGGTTGACCGGTTCACTCGGTCGTTTGATGAGTTTGCCGATTCAGCGAGTCCTTTGGTGTGGGCGGAGCAGTTATTGGCGTTTCATGCCAAGGTTCAACGCGACAAGCCGCCAAACGGGAAAGCTCCGTGGTTCGACCGCTTCGATGATGGTTCTTATCTGATCCGGCCGGGGTACGCACGCGACTATGAGCCTCGTCCGGCGAGTGACTATGTGCATTCTTACCGAACCTACTCGCTATGGTCATTTGCGAAAGATTTGGATTTGGTTTCTAGCGAGGTGAGCGTTGGCTAAACGGAAGACATCGCTGGAAGGATTCGGCAAACTGCTCGATGCCTGGGTGCCGCCGGAGGATGCAGGCGAACCTATCGGAGTGCTTGCCACTTCGTTCACGTTTGGCGCGGCATTCTTTGAAGAAGAATGCTTGGCGAGTTTCCTCGGTCTGGAAACGAATCCGACTGATGATGGCCCAGCGTACTTGATCGAGCGTGAGGAAAAGCTGGCGCGTGTGCAGTGTGCATCGGTTTTGGTTGACGCGCATCACTGCCGCGGATCGCGCAGCCTACGATGGGATTTGCTGCCGGCGCACCTGCCGGGGATTCAACACGCCAAAGTTAGCTTGTTAGTTTGGTCAAACCACCTTCGTTTGATGATTGGTTCGGCTAACTTGACCGAGGATGGTTATCGTCGAAACCTCGAGGTATTCGGTGTTCTTGATTTCTACACGGGAAGCGAGTCACCGATTGAATGCCTGACCGAGACGGTTGGCTTTTTGCGTCGCGCGGTCCGCTACAGTTCGATGGCAAAAACAGAAGACGCACAGAACGAAGTGGCAACGCCGGTGGTTGCTCGTTGGAACACGCTCCTTGATCGGATCGAGAACGATTGCGGCGATTGGGGAACGGCCCAACCCGATCGAAAACGGGCAGTGGTTGAAGTGAAGACTCTGTTCGTCGAGCCTTCCAAAGACGCGGGCGAAAAAGGGAACTCATGTTTCGATCAGTTGAAGCGGATTTGGCCGGCGGGTGTCGGGCCAACGTCAGCGGACATCGTCAGCCCGTTCTTTGATCCGCTTGAATCCAAGAATGCACCCGTGGATGAGATCTGGCAGTTGCTTCGACAACGAGGCGAGGTCACGGTCGGCTACCACGTTAGCGGCGAAGAATGTGGCGGGTGGGAGGAACTGGGACATCACAGATGGTTACTGCATGCGCCGAACTCTTTGCAGCGAACGCCGAGGCCGAGTGCGACGGTCGAGATTGCAAGAGTCACGCCGCCGGATTCCCGGTCGTTGCATGCGAAGGGTATTTGGTTGCAGGACGATCGTTATGCCGTCTATCAAATTGGTTCGAGCAATTTCACGAGTGCCGGAACGGGCATCGGGCAACGATCGAACCTTGAGGCCAATTTGGTCTACGTGTTTGATAGTAAGCGAGAACCCAAACAGCTCAAAATCGCCGAAACGACTTTTCCAAAAAGCGAACCAGTCGATCCGGCCGACGTGACTTGGCAGCCTACGCCCAACGACGAGGATGCAGACTCGCTGTTGCAGATCGTGTTACCAGAGTTTTTTGGAGATGCGGTCTATTCTCTCGATGCAAACGCAGAAGGATTCATCTCGCTGGAGTTCCGAGGCGAGCGTGCCGGCGAATTCTCGCTGTTGATCGAAGGCACGAACAAAACATGGTTCGATTCGCAACAATGGCAAGCCGAAGGTTCACCAGCGAAACTGAAATTGCCTTGGCCGACATCGCGTCCACCAAGTGGATTCGAGGTTCAATTGGAGGGTGGAGTGGGTGCAGCTTGGTGGCCCGTTAATGTGGCTTCTGCTGACTCGCTTCCACCGCCGGATGAGCTGAAGGATTTGCCTCTCTCCGTGCTGATGGACTTACTCAGTTCATCGCGACCTTTGCATCGGGTGATGGCGGAGTACCTGAAGAAGAAATCGAAAGCAAAAAGCGATGGTGTGGTTACGGAAATTGATCCCCACAAACGCGTCGACGCCAGCGGTTTTCTGTTGCAACGTACGCGGCGACTTTCGTGTGCACTCGCGAAAATGCGTGAGCGAGTGGAGCGTCCGGCAGCGACGATCGAAATGTTGAATTGGCGTTTACATGGTCCAGTCGGCGTGATGGCTCTTGCGGAGGCGATTGCTCGCGAGGCGACTTCGCCGGCCGAATCCGCGTTCCTTTTGGCTGAATTGACACTGGAGTTGTCGCGAGCAAATGTATTGCCCGCGGTGGGTTGCATTGACATTGCTGTTCACCGCAACAAATTGCGAGAGCTGAATGACAAGTTACGAGCATTGATTGACGCTGGCGGAAAAATGGACGGGCCGGCTAATTTGCAGGCTTACGTTAATTCGGTGTTTGACGAGGTTTCACGATGAGTCTTTCATACTCGCTGAATCCTCAAATTGACCTGCACGTCACTGGTCGAATCTCGGAAGCGGACGCAAATCGCCAAGCTATCACGGCCGATGCGGTTCTGCGTCGATTGGCCGACCAACCGGGCGTTATCTTGGCCGACGAAGTTGGCATGGGAAAAACGTTTGTTGCGATCTCGGTCGCCGTTTCGGTTGCCCTGTCGAATCGGGGCGGACGGCCGGTCGTGGTCATGGTGCCTTCCAGTTTGAAGAACAAGTGGCCCGAAGATCTCGGTTTGTTCTGCGAACGTTGCTTGCCCAGCGATCTAGCGAAGCGTGTGAAGTTTTCCAACGCTGAAAAGGCCGTCGATTTTCTCAAGCTACTGGATGATCCCAAAGACCGACGCAGCACGATCATTTTCATGACGCATGGAGCGATGAGTCGTGGGCTGAGTGATCCGTGGGTGATGTTGGCATTGATCCAGCGGAGCATGCACCGAAAACGGAACGTCGGTGATCTGAAGAAGGTCCTCGGACGCATTCTCGGTGATCTCCTGCAGAAAAAGGACATCACCAAGAAGGACGACGACATCTGGAACAAGTTGCTGTCTTCACCGTCGAACGAATGGCTGGCATTACTCAAGGACATCACTAGCGAAGATGATGATCCCGTGCCGGAGGCGATTTTCAAGCTTCTGCCCGAAGTGGATACGTCCGCCGTTTTCGAGGCATTACAAGAAATCCCCCAACGCCGGACAAAGCACTTCGACGCAAAACTGGTCGCGGCACGGCACGCAATCAAGGAACAACTTCGCGAAGTCTGGATCGAGTGTCTCGCGAAGTTTCGACAACGGCTGCCTTTGCTGATCTTGGATGAGGCTCATCACCTAAAGAATTCAGACACTCGGCTCGCGAGGCTCTTTCGCTCGGAAGATTCTCTCGCCGATGCCGAGTCGATTTCGCAAGGAGCGCTGGCGGGAGTCTTTGAAAGAATGTTGTTTCTGACGGCCACACCGTTTCAACTCGGACACGGCGAACTGTGCAGCGTTCTCGATCGCTTTGAAGGAATCCATTGGACCGGCAAATCGGCTCCATCGGATGGTATCGCTTCGTTTGCGAGTGCGCGCCAAGCATTGCGACAGAGTCTTGATCGAGCCCAAGAGGCAGCCGTGTGTCTCGACCATGCTTGGGGCCGACTTACAAATGGCGATTTGCATGTCGAAGATCAAGCCTACGAGAGCGTCGATGCCTGGTGGAACGCCGCGCGTGATGGCAGCGGGCTAAGTGTTGCCGCAACGGAAGTCATCGCTTGTTTTGATCGTGCCAAACAATCGCTGCTTGAGGCCCAGCACTTTCTTCAACCATGGGTGATCCGCCATTTGAAGTCACGGGATCTACCTGGGAAAACGGATTTGCCTCGCCGAGAACGTCGCGTAGGTGCCGCAATTGCGTTGGGCTCGGATCCGGTATCCGAACGAGGCTTGGATGTTTGCGGTGACGCGTTGTTGCCGTTCCTTTTGGCCTGCCGGGCATCATCGGCGCGGCCTGATTCGCGACCCGTGTTCGCAGAGGGGCTTTCATCCAGCTACGAGGCGTTTCTTCACACTCGCAAGATGAATGGAGTAAAGTCGACGGACGAAGATGATGATGTCGACGGTGATTCAATTGCGACGACCGAAACTGACTGGTATCTAAAAAAGCTCGATGCTCTGATACCACCAGACCAAGCGAACGACCTGCAGCACCCCAAAGTCGACGCGACTGTTGCCAGGGCTGTCGACATTTGGAGGCGAGGTGAGAAAGCGGTCGTCTTTTGTCACTACGTTCAAACGGGCCGAACGTTGAGACGACGCATCTCGGCGGCAATCAATCAGGAGATTTTGCGACTTGGAGCAAGCAAGTTGTCCTGCTCACCCGATGAGGCGGCGGCCGAGCTTTCGCGACTAGGCAAACGATTCTTCGATGATGACGGCCCACTGCGGCGCGCGTGTGATCGCGAAACTCGCGAATCGCTTTCTAAGTTTCCTGAGCTATCCGGGGACGAACCTGACCTGATTGAAATCGTGCGTCGAAATTTGCGGACACCGTCATTCTTGGTGCGATTCTTTCCACTTGGCCAAGAAGGCGAACCCGAAGACCTGATGTTGAAAACGTTCGATGCAACCGACCAATCAGGTTTAACTTTTCGCAATGTCGTGGACCAATTTTTCTCGTTCTTGGTGGAGAGATGCGGGACGGACCAACGTGCTGCTTACATTAACGCGGTGCGCCGCATTCAAACTGGGGCACACTTCGGGATTGATTCAGCATCGGAGTACGATGACGATGAGTTGCAGGGTGATGAGGCGGGGCAACTTCTGCCCAACGTTCGGTTAGTGAACGGTCGAACCCGCAGCGAAACCAGGCAGCGATTAATGCTGACATTCAATACCCCGTTCTATCCTGAGATTTTGGTCGCCAGCAGCGTGATGTCCGAAGGCGTTGACCTGCATCTGAACTGCCGTCACATGATCCACCACGATATTTGCTGGAATCCCAGTAATCTTGAGCAACGAACTGGACGCGTCGACCGAATCGGCGCAAAGGCCGAACGTGTCGGCCAACCGATTCAGGTATTCATTCCCTACATCGGTGAAACGCAGGATGAAAAGATGTACCGAGTCGTCATGGATCGCGAGCGTTGGTTCAACGTAGTGATGGGCGAGGACTACCGAGTTGACGTGCGAACCACAGACAAGATAGCTGAACGGATCCCGTTTCCCCTGGGCGCCGCGCAGGAGCTTGCATTCAGATTGGAAGCTGCGGCAACGACAATTGAATAAACTTGCGGGCCGCCAATACGACAATTGGCGGAGTCACGGATCAATGGAGACAAAATGAACGGACGATCAATACGAATCTATCTCGTCGACGGCGACGCATCTGGACTTCTCACCGCTGAGGTGATGAATTGGAGCGGCAAGATGCTGGTTTCACCGCGAACCAAGTTGGCTGAGCTTGCGAAGCGGGAGGAAATCACGCGAACAGGCGTCTACATTCTCGCGGGACCAGACCCAGAGAATCCGATGGGCGAAGTGGTTTACATCGGCGAGGGCGACAACGTGTTCAAGCGGCTGATCAATGCGAATCGCGACATGGAACCTCGCTCGGCCAACGAATCGAACATCGATCAGGGCAGAAAGGCTGTTGGAGCACATTCGTCGGGTCAATGCTGACATCTGGATACTGACTGAGACGCACGTTGATGTTTGCCCTGGTGCTGAGTTTCAACTCCATTCGACAACAGGAAGTGATCGAACGCAGGCGGACGGTCAAGCATGGACGGCGGTCTGGTCTCGATTTCCTATCGCTCAATGCTTCGATGTCGCGGATCCGATTCGGTCAGTGTGCGTTGAGCTGGATACGCCGATGGGCGGACTGATCGTTTACGGAACCGTTTTGCCTTGGCTCAGTGACAAGCGGTTTGATCCACTTCGCGGTGCGGCTGCTTTCACCAGAGAGTTGGCAATGCAAGCAGAAGATTGGGTGCGTATTCGATCGGAGAATCCAGAATTCGGCTTTTGTATGGCTGGAGATTTCAACCAAGACTTGAGCGACAAGCATTACTACGGGTCAAAGATTGGCCGAGCGGCGCTACAATTGACTTTGGAGGCGACCGAGCTGGAATGCCTGACATCGAACGACCGCTATCGCGTCAACGAGTTGACCGACGGACGATGTTCAGCGATTGACCACATTTGCCTTTGCGATACCTGGGCACCACGATTTCGCGGATCGTCAAATGTCTGGCCCGGCGAAAACGAGCGGACATCAAGCCTGTCTGACCACTTCGGCGTCTGGATTGACCTTCAAGCCAACTGAGGTAACCACCGATTTCTTGAAGTCATCATGAATTGGGAAACGTTCGCGATTATAGCCCAGATCACTTTAGGACGCTGAGCGGATGAGATCCAGTGGCGGTGGGGCAAGATATTCATTCCTCGACCTCTGCTTTGTCCAGCTGTCGAGTCTCCACCACTTTCTGGAACTCAGTCAGGATTTCTGGGTAGGCTCCAGCCAGATACCGCACGACACGAGCATTATCGAGCAGCTTTTTCAAGTAACCGGCAACAATCACCAAGTTAAGGACGTTTTTCCCGTGCACCTCTTCCATCTGCCTGAAGTCTTTGGAAAGCGATTCCATTTCCCGCTCCATGCGTGCTATTTCGATGGGTGACAAGCCATTGGTGTCGCGAGGTCCCTCTTTTTCCAATAGCTGGTCAGCCGCCGTCGCTGCCACTAAGCAACTGGCATATCCAATGGAGAAATTGTGCGAGGCAACCATCAACTCTGCCATTTCAATCTGTCGCATCGGCATTACTTTGCGAAGCTGGCCGAATGTCCCATTGTTCGCGACCTTTCCCCGCAGTAGTTCTACCGCCTCACTGCATATGCCGACCAGTAAGTCACGCTTCTTTCGAATCAATGACACATCGATACTCAAGGCATCCGCGATCGCTTGTTCCGAGACACCGTTCTTTACTGCCTTTATGATCATGAAATGTTCCTGGATTACAGTCAGCCGACTCACTTTGTGGTTGTAAGTGAATCCTTCGTCGTCGGTAGCGACTAGGCATTTGACTGACTTGGTGCCAGCTTCTCGAAGTACTTCAAGTCTGACATGCCCGTCGAGCAGCATGAACTTTCCCGGCGCATCCTTCTGCGGATACACAACGAGAGGCTCAATCAGCCCAACCTCTCGCACCGAAGAAGTGATCTGCCGGTACTTCAGTGTAGTCTTTGCGCCATTCGACACTTGACGCATTGGCAAAATGTCCGCCAGCTTGATGATCTTGACTTTTCTTTCGCAGGCTAATTGCACGATCTTGTTCATGGTAGCTTTCGATCCCCCGCCTTTTCTTTGCCTGAATTGAGCTCGGTGGCCAGGTAGGCTGGCATGGAGTCGAGCGACTCTGCACGAAGCAAGTTAATCAGGTTCTCATCCTCCATGAGCTGTCGAACTGCCGAGACCACGAACAGAAGACGCGTCTCACACAGCTTTGATTTTTGGATAACGACGCGTTGCCGGGCTGTCTCCTTATGATAAGTATCGAGCAAGTTCTTGCTCGACACCGTTTGGTTGCCGCGCCGTGGCGCATGGCGGCTCGACTTGCCGTCAGTTTTTCTTGATTCGATCAGGCGGCGGGCAGCCAGCAGTTTCTTGCCACGAAGATCATTTGATTCGTACGCGTCCGTCAGAGCCCGCTGTATTTCATGGTCGTCCGATACCGCGATCGTAACGGCAACGCTGATCGGGATTTGGCCGCGTTCAACTGCCATCAACAAACGTTCCTCGCCTTGTTTGGTCAATTTGATGATGCCACGAACGTAAGTCACATTAAGGTCCGTCTTTTTTGCAATTTCGGTGTATGAGTATCCTCGGTCCTTCAATGTCCCAATTTCTCGAACCAACTCTGCACACGACGGTTGCCGCCGGGCGAGATTTTCCACCAGACTCATGAGCAATAACCTCTGCCTATCAACATCGATCACGAGGCACGGGATCAAGATCTGACCAAGCACTCGGAAGGCTTCTAAACGTCCCTGGCCACACACGAGAAAATAGCGTGGTTCGGATCGATCAGTGGAAGCATGGTCTGGAGTCACCGTGATTGGCTTCTTGAGTCCAATGCTGCCGATATTGTCAGTAATCTGACGAAACTTTTGTTGACCGCGATCCCTTGGGTTTACAATGGTGATGCGATCGATCGGGATCATCTGGATTTCTCCGGCTGGGAATTCACTCATGCTGCCACCTCAAGCTTGTGACGCTTTGCGAGCGAGGCAAAGTAGTCAAGACTGTCGAACTGGTAAGTATCGAGGTAGGCCCCGTTCGATTCGCAGAGCAGCAGTCTTGGCGTCTGAATGTCCATGATCGGCAAAAGGTAGTAGTCCGTCACATGTTCGTTTGCGGCATCCATGCGGACCAGGATGGTGATGTCGGGTGCCACCTTGCGTTGCACGTTGATCAGCCACCGTAGTGAGCCACTTTTTGTTTGGCGGCAGCGAGAAAGGACCATCGACGCACTGTATTCACCGTTGATCAGTAGCAGGTCCGAAACGCTGTCGCACGTAACCGACGCACCCGCGGCACCAAGGCGAGCCATGACATCGATGATTAGGTCAGGATACATCTCCCGCAATTTCTGATTAATCTCGATATAGCCAAAGTCTCGATCTGGCTGGTATCCCGCAAGGCGATAAGCCCGCATCAGACTGCCAAAACGACTTCGGTAGTTTGACGACGTTGGCGTGTTGTCCGCGGCGTCGATTAACCCGGCCGATAGAGTCGGATGCTGATCCATTAACATCTTGTAACTATTCAGCCTGCTGTCTTGCTTTTGGGTGGGAGCGGCGGGAGAAGACCGGTTGTTGAGTATTCGGCAAGCGATGAAAGGATTGTATCCAATGGCTGGTGGCCTCGCACACGCAGGGTGCGAAGCACTGACATCA